>CALVHH010000001.1 GCA_944327465.1 uncultured Clostridia bacterium
AATTGGGTCGCGCTTTTCGGCGGAATGAATCCGCCTTGCGCACGTTAAATATTTAGCAACGCATGTCTTGCCTTGGGGCGGCTGCAACTTGCCGTTAGTTGAGGGCGCTGCCTCGTCGCGGCAAACTGCGCTTTAAGCAAGCCGCGCACAACGCGTCTTGCAACTTCGCTCCGTTGCCGCTTCTCTTCGCGCAAATACTACAGTTTTGCGCGAATATGTGTGGTCGAAATATAAAGTTCTGTCATTTCGAGCGTAGTCGAGAAATCTAACTATATGGCGCGGTCGACGCCATTTTGTCGGGCACTATGTGCCCGGATTTCTCCACGCGCTCGTCGCGGCAAACTGCGCTTTAAGCAAGCCACGCACAACACGTCTTGCAACTTCGCCCCGTTGCCGCTTCTCTTCGCGCAAATACTACAGTTTTGCGCGAGTAAGGGTGGTCGAAAGAAAAAGCCCTGTCATTTCGAGCGTAGTCGAGAAATCTAACTATATGGCGCGGTCGAAATGAAAAATGCAGGAATGCTCTGCAATAAAATTAAGTGCGGCGTGAATTTATGTTCGCGCCGCACGTTCAACATCAAGCTTTTAGCAATACTTTGCAATAAAATCGGGGAGGTTTTCCCTTTCGCAGCTGCATGTCACCGTGATGACAAGCGAGCTTTCCGCCGCGATCTTATCGAGCATATAGAATGTTCCGGCAAGTTGAGAAAGCTCTTTGCCCGTTATCCTGGCAATGCCGTCTATGTAAACGTATTCGGTGTCGTGATTGCCCGCAACTATGCCCTTGACAAAGCCGCAGAACGCTTCCTCGCCGGCAACGGCATAGTCGTTTACGTCGATAAACCTTACGTCGCGGACAATGTCGTACATATAGCGCTTTGTGTCGGTGATAAAGACGCTTAAACCCTTTGCCGAAGCCACGTTGCCGTTGGCTGCCTGAATGATTTGCTTGGTCTTGCCTGCGCCTTTGCCGCCGCAAATAATTTTTATCATTGTGATTTATTCCTCCTTGCCCATAGTTTTATACTATGTTTATCTTATTTTACCAGCAAACGAGAATAAATTCAATACTTTTTTGAAAATTTTTATATTTTTTTTATTTATCGGCGCCGCGGCGGAACATTCCGCCGCGGCGCACGGCATTATTTAAGCCCCAGGCAGAAATCCTTTATGCGGCAGAGGCCTTCTTCCATCTCCTCGAGCGAGAGCGCATAGGAGAGCCTTATGCAGCTGTCGTCGCCGAAGCATATGCCGGGGGTAGCCGCAACTTTCTGTTCGGCAAGAAGCTCCATTGAAAAGTCCATAGAGCCTTCTATCTTTTTTGCGCCGCAGCTCTTGCCGTAGAACTTGTCCACGACAAGCATAACGTAGAACGCGCCTTCGGGCTTGACGTAGTCGAGCCCCAGGTCCTTGTAGCCGTCGAGTATTTCAAGCATCTTCAGACGGCGCCCGGCAAATGCCTTGACCATGTCCTCAAGGGGCTGCTGGTCGCCTTCGAGGGCGGCGAGCGCCGCGTACTGGGTGATCGTGTTTACGTTTGACGTGGCGTGGCTCTGGAAGGAACCTATCGCCTTGGCGACGGGCGCCGATGCGGCGAGGTAGCCCAGCCTCCAGCCCGTCATGGCATAGGACTTGGATACGCCGTTGACGAGGATGGTTAGCTCCTTCATCTTGGGCGAGACCTGAGCTATGGAATAGTGCTTCAAGCCGTCGTATATGAGTTTTTCGTACATTTCGTCCGAAAGGACGCACAGCTCGTGCTTTTCGCAGACGGCGGCTATAGCCTTTATTTCCTCTTCGGAATAGACCGCGCCTGTGGGGTTGCAGGGGCTGTTGAATATGAGCATGGCCGTCTTGGGAGTGATGGCGGCTTCGAGCTGTTCGGCTGTCATTTTAAAGCCGTTTTCACGCGTGGTGGGCACATATACGGGCACGCCGCCGAAGAAGCGCACGACTTCGGGATAGGTGAGCCAGTAGGGCGAAGGGATTATTACCTCGTCGCCCTCTTCGACAACGGCTGCGACGGCGTTGAGAATGGCGTGCTTGCCGCCGTTGGAGATGACTATCTGCGAGGGGTCGTATTCCAGACCGTTTTCGCGGGCAAACTTTTTGCAGACCGCCTTTTTGAGGGCGGGCAGGCCTGCCGCGGCGACATATTTGGTGTAGCCCGCGTCCATTGCGTCCTTGGCTGCCTGAATGATGTGTTCGGGGGTGATGAAGTCGGGTTCGCCGACGCCGAAGTTGATGACCTTTTCGCCCGCCGCCTTCATTTCGGCAGACTTTGCCGACATGGCAAGGGTCATGGAGGGCGAAATCTCGCTCACTCTTTTGGTAAGTTTTATCATGTCTAACACTCCGTTTGGCGGCAGACGCCGCTGCAAAATTTTATTTTCGCGTATATTATACACCTTTATTCATAAATTTGCAAATATTTGAAAAAGTATTAAAATAGCGTATATTTTTGAGCGGAGATAACATAAAACAGGCAAATAGCTCATGCCCCGCGCAAGTGTACTTGCTGCGGCGGGCGCATGTGCGCCCGCCGCAGCAAAAGCCGAACTGCAATTTGGCGGCAGTGCGGCTCGATACGATAATTCGCCCCTGCAAAGTTAAGGCGCCCGCGGCTTTCGCCGCGGGCGCCCGAAGATTGCAAAATTTTATTTACGACCCGATAACGGGCTGACCATCCCAGGCGTCGGCATACTTCATATTGCCGTTCTGTGCGGCAAATATCGTTGTGAGCGTTGTAAATTCTACAGCTTGTTCATCGGTAAGGATAGTGCATATATCTTCAATGAGCCCGGGCGTCGTAACGGTGAGAGCGCCTGCGCCCGTATTGCCATATTCATACAGCAGCTCGGCATTGGGTTCTGCATTCATGGTCGTATAGCGGTCATTTTTATTGCTCTGAGTATCGCCATACGCTTCCTTTGAATAAGCTGCGGACATATCGCAGTTGATATATGCAACAGTCATATACTTATCCCAGCCACGAGCGAGAGACACGGTACCTTCGACCACCTGTTCATCCGCGCTGAGTGTGCAGCCATCAAATATATAGCCATATTTAACATCATCACCGCCGTTATCAACGCCTTTTGTTGCCACAATGTAGCCACCGTTCTTGTCGTCGTTGCCGTTGATAGTGTGTATTGTACAGTCTTTAAAATAGCAGGTTGCATTGTAACCGAAGATATAGTCTGTTCTGCCCTCGATATAGCAGTTATCATACACATGACGACCGGTCATTGCATACAATGTATCCTGATATGAAGTGAACGCGCAGTCCTTGAAATATACCTTGTCGGCCTGAACAAGGCATGCCACCGCCTGAGTTCCGCTGCCGGCAATGAGTTTGGACTGTTCATACAACTCGTCGGTGTTGTAATAATTTTTAAACGTGATGTTTTCGGCATAGAATCCGGTGGCGCTTTCGCGTATGGATACGGTAGCGGAGCCATCGGTGGAATATGAGCTTGTGCCGCTGGGGTCAGTGAGCCCGTTGAGCGCATCGTACCATATGACGGTAGTATCGGCGTCGGCGCCTATAAGTTTTACGTTGGGAACATCTATCTCAACCTTTTCGTAGTATTCGCCTGCGCCGACATTGATAGTCTTGACGGCGGAATCCTCGGTGCCCATGAGCTCGAAAAACTTCATCGCGTCGTTGATTGAATTGACGGTAAGAACTCCGTCGTTCACGCCCACGGTGCCGTTCGCAACAACGTTGACCTGTGTCTTGCTTGCGGAGGAGAGGTCTACCACGTTGATATCGTAGGAAGCAGTTTTATTTGAATTGGTCTCGGTGACAGTTACGGTCTTTTTGCCGGCCGTTGACATATCTACCGTGGATATGGTGTACTCCGAGGAGTTGAGAATAAATACTTCCTCTGAATCTTCACCCGTCTTGACGATTGCCTGAACGGCGAGATTGTCTGAATTGAACGTGTCGCCCACGTTGAACAGCTTCTGAACGGGGAGAGTTACCCTGCTTGAGCTGAGCGAATGGTCGGACAGTTCAATATGGTCAACTGCATAGACCGAAACTTCATATGAAGCCGTGAAGGGTTCGGAAGCGCCCTCTGCAGTGTAGCTTACCGTTACGGTATATATACCTGCGGTGTCCATTTTGACGGCGCTTGAATCTATTTCGTAACCGCTCGTCAATGCGTCCACTCTGCCGTTTTCATAGTTGAGCATTACATTGAGTCCCGAAGTATTGAACTCCCTGCCGGCAAGGAAGGACGACGCTGCGCCGCTCACCGATATGCTTATGGGGGCGGACTGTGCAAGTTCTTCTGTATAGACGAGGTTGCCCACGCGCGCAGACTTGTCGGACTGAATTATATATGTGCCTGCGGGCAGGTCCTCACCCTCGGCGAGGCCATACGAATATTCTGCATTCTCATTGTTTACACAAGGCCATGATTTGATGACCGTGCCGTCCTCCTTGAGGAGTTCGATTTTGGTTACTGAACCCGACGCGCCCCTTACCTTGAAGGATATGGAGTTTACGCGGCCGGAGAGAGATATTACGATGGCATTTTCCTGTCCCTGTGTATTGACGCAGTTGGAGCCTTCGCCGTTAAAATGGCCTGTGCTGTCGATATAAGTGCCGGCAGCAACAGTGACCTTGCCGATCGTTACGGGTTCGGAAGGTTTTACACCTGTGCCCCCGATAATATCTGAGAAGGCGTTGAAGTCTACCGTAGTAGATACTGTTTCATATTCCAATGCGGGGATAGTGACTACTTCCTCCTTGCCGCAGACGTCGCAGGCGCGTTGACGGGAGCCCTCCTGTGTTTCGGTGGCGGGTTTGGTCACTTCCCACTCGCCCCATTCGTGAGCGGCTTCGTCCTTGACCTCGTCGCAGCCCGAGCAGGCATGCCAGTGAGCCGTTTCATCCGAAGACCATTCGGCAGCCCATTGATGTTCGTGCTCGCCGGGTTGTTCGCCCGTGGCGGGAATTACTTCGTTTTGGGTGTAGCCACAGACGGTGCACTCCCTTTGGCGGCTGCCCGCTTCGGTGGCGGTAGCTTCCTTTGTAACTTCCCACTCGCCCCAGGTGTGCGCAGATTCATCCTGTGTTTCGTCGCAGCCCGAGCACTCGTGCCAGTGGTTGGCGCCGTCCGAAGACCATTCGGCGGACCATTGATGTTCGTGCTTGTCCTCTGCAGGCGTGCACGCCGCCAGCGATATCGCCGAGGCGAGCGAAGCGGCAGAGACAGCCGCGAACAACAGACTTAAAAATCCTTTTTTGTTCATTACCTTTCCCCTGATAATTTTATTTATCTCGCGGAGCAAGCCGCGTGATATCCCCGTGTACTCACGCCCGCGCACGCGTGCGGGGCGGATAAGCTTTTTCGGGGCGGCGCAGAGCGCCGCTCTCCTTGCATATGACAATATGCAAAAAGACAACCGAAAAACTTTATAAAATTATGAAAGTTTGCAACATTATATTATCATAAAAGACACTTGAATGTAAAGCGTTTTTGACATGTTTGATGGAGAGAAACCGCACATAATGTGCGGGACGCCGCCGCCCGCACCGAAGAGCGCAAAATGACGGCGGAGCGCCGAAGCGCCCCGCCGTCATTTTGTGGAGTGTTTATTGTGTAAGCAATATTAAAAGCATAAATTTTTGATGTCTGCCCCTGACTATCTGCCGTCCGCAGAAGTTTTTTTACCGCAGCCGCAGGCGTGCGGGCAGCCATTGCAGCCGCACCCGCAGCCCGAAGGCTTGCCCTTCAGCTTGCGGTATATTGCGGCGCCAATGATGAGGGCGAGCGCAAGACAGCAAAAAATTATAAGACAAATTTCAAAAGCACCCATGATATGCCTCCTTTAAGCAATTTGCGGCAGCGTTCCGCCGCATCTCACTCCTCGAACCTGCCGCATCGTTTTTACGATATCGGTGCGCGGACAGCGTTCCGAATGAATCGCGCTTGCCTATGCCCGCTTTTTGAAGGGCAGGGATATCTTGCCCCTGTTGAAGAGCACTATGCCCGTTGCTGCGAGCGCGGCGACCGCCAGCCAGATGAACACAGTCCACCACCACTGACCCACGGTGTATATCGCCGAACCGACGATGTACGAGGTGACCAGCCAGAACACGAGCGTGCCCTTAAACTTGCCCTTGGGCAGCTCTGCCTTGGCGGTAGCCACCGCCGCGAAGCAGGGTATCGTGGTCATGTTGAACATGATAAAGGCTATACATGCGGCGGGAGTCATGCCCGTGTTGGCTATCATGACCACAGCCTCCTCTACACCCTCTTCGGTGCCTTCGAAGCCCGCAACGAACATTGCGGCAAGCACCGAAAAGGTGGCTATTACGTTCTCCTTGGCGATGAGACCGGTTATCGCCGCGACGGCAAATACCCAGCCGTAGCCCGAAAGCTGCGAACCGAAGCCGAGGGGCGTGAACAGCGGCTGAATGAGCTGTCCGACCGAGGCGAGAATGGATTGGTCCATGCCGTCCGCACCGACATACGTCCAGTTCCAGCGGAAGGACTGCAAAAACCATATGAGCACGGTGGATACAAAAATTATGGTGAACGCCTTTTTTACGAAGTGCTTTGTCTTATCCCAGAGGTGGAGCATAAGATTTTTGAAGCCGGGCATATGGTATGCGGGCAGCTCCATTATGAAGGGCGGCACTTCGCCGCGCATTACCGTTGAACGCATGACCACCACGCTGACTATGGCGGTGATTATGCCGAGGATGTACATTGAAAAAGTTATCAGCTCCACGCCGGGCAGCCCGAAGTATTGGCACATGCCGCCGGCTATAGCCGTGAGTATGGGCAGCTTTGCCCCGCACGAAAAGAAGGGTATGACCCTTATCGTGGCGGTGCGCTCCCTGTCGTCGGCGAGCGTGCGGGTGTTTATCATTGCGGGCAGCGAGCAGCCGAAGCCCATTATCATGGGCATGAACGCCCTGCCCGAAAGCCCGAAGCGGCGGAATATCCTGTCGAGAATGAACGCCACGCGCGCCATGTAGCCCGTGTCTTCGAGCACGGAGAAGAACAGAAAGAGCGTGAGTATCTGGGGCAGGAAGCCCAGCACCGCCGTTATGCCGCCGACTATGCCGTCGTTGACGAGGCTGACCGCCCATTCGGCGGCGCCGGCAGCTTCTACACCCATGCCTATGCCGTAGGTAACGTAGCCCAGCACGAGGTTTAAAAGATTTGTAAATATTACGCCCGGCGAGAACACCGCGCCGTCGTAAAAGCACGCGGCGAGCGCTATGCCGAAGTTTTCGTACATGCCCGTGCCTTCGGACACGGCGTAGCCGATATCTTCAAACGTGGGCAGCGCACCGCCGCCCGTGACTGCCGAATATATGGCGTTTATGTAGAACAGGTCCTCGGCAAACGTCAGGTGGAATATAGCAAAGAGTATGACGGCGAATATGGGCAGACCCCATATCCTGTGCGTCAGCACCCTGTCTACCCTGTCGGAGCGGGTGAGCACAGCCGAAGAGCCCTTGCGCTTTGCCGAAGAGAAGTGCGCCGATATGTACTTATACCTGCCGTCTGCCACAGCCGCCTGGGTATCGGCGCCCGCTGCAAGCGACTTGTGCAGCTCGGCAGCGCCCCTGCGTTTGAGCTCTATTTCGTCGCCTTCGACGAGCTTTACGGCGTGGAACAGCGGCGAGGACACGCCCTCCGCCTCGTAGTATGCGCGGGCGCTTTCTATCGCCTGCGAAAGTTCGCCGCCCAGCACCGTGCGCCCCTTGCGGACGGCGCTCATTGCCGCAGCCCTGTCCATGAGCTCCTTTATGCCCCTCTTTTTGAGGGCGGAAATTGCCACCACGGGCACGCCTATGGCGCGTTCGAGCGCCTTTACGTCTATGCTGTCGCCTGCGCTTTCGACCTCATCCATCATGTTCAGCGCCACTATTACAGGCACGTCCGTTTCCAGCAGCTGGGTGGTGAGATACAGGTTGCGCTCAAGGTTGGTGGCGTCGACTATATTTATTATGCCGTATGGCTTTTCTTCAAGGATATAGTTGCGCGAAATGACCTCTTCGGGGGTGTACGGCGACAGCGAATATATGCCGGGCAGGTCGATTATTCCCAACTTTTCACCGCCCGATCTGTATACGCCCTCGCGCTTATCCACCGTGACGCCCGGCCAGTTGCCCACGTGGGCGGTTGAGCCCGTCAGCGCGTTGAACAGCGTAGTCTTTCCGCAGTTTGGGTTGCCCGCAAGCGCAAAAGTCTTCATGCCGTCACCTCCGTCTGCACACACGCCGCTTCGGCTTTGCGCAGCGTCAGCTCGTAGCCGCGCAGCGTGACTTCGATGGGGTCGCCCAGCGGCGCCCTCTTGCGCAGCGTCACCTCCGCACCCGGGGTGACGCCCATGTCGAACAGCCTGCGGCGCACGGCGCCGTCGCCGTTGACTTTTACTATCCTGCCGCTCTGCCCGATGGCAAAATCGCTCAGATAAGTTGTCATGTATTCTTTCTCCTATACTATATAAATTATTGCTCTATGCAAGGCGGGAGGACGGCTTTAAGCCACAAGTATCTTTGAGGCAATGCCGCCGTCGAGGCACAGCCTGCCCTCCTTTACGACGACTATGACCCCGTTCGCCGAGGACGAAACGAGCGTTATGCTGCCGCCTTCGGCTATGCCGAGTTCGTTAAGATGCCTGCGCACGCTGCCCTGCGCGGCTATGCTTATTACCCTTACCGGAATGTTTGTAGGCGCCAACGTAACGGGCATGCCCTGCCTCCCTTTGCGGAGCTTTTCGCCCCGCCCTTTTTACAGACTTAATTATAGTTAACTTTTTTGGCGTTGTCAACAGAAATTAACCTTAGTTAATAAAATAATTTAAAAAATTTTCTCTCTTAGTCTGCATTACGGCGCAGCGCGGCAGACCGAACGGTCTGCCGCGCTGCGCCTTTAATAATATATTGCGCCCAACATTCAAAGCGCCGCCCGCATGCAAATGCGGGCGGCGCTGTTATTTTGCCGCTGTATATGCCGAAGTCAATTGCCGTTTGAGGCGCCGTGTTCCGACACATAGGCGCGCATCATATCGAACGTGGCTTGGGACACGACGTGCTCCATTTCGCAGGCGTCGGAGTCGGCGTCGGCTCGGTTTACGCCGTGGAGCATTAAAAACGTGCGTATGACGCAGTGGCGGTCGTACACCGAAGAGGCGTATTCTTTGCCGGCTTGGGTGAGGTATATGTGCATGCCGTCGGTGGTGATGTAGCCGCCTTCGATGAGCAGTTTTATAGCCTTTTGCACGGCAGGCTGCGAAACGCCCAGTTTGCGGGCGATATCTATGCGGTGGACAAATTCCACCTCATCGGACAGAAGCAGTATGGCTTCGAGATAATCTTCGCTTGAGCGGTTGTAAGTTTTCATAATTCCACCATGTGTTTAAAAGGGGAGAGCTCAGTCGTTTTCCTGAGCGGCGAGGGCGTTTTCGCGCTCTGCCACGGCGAGGGCGTCTATCATCTCATCGATGTCGCCCATGATGAAGCCGTCCAAAGAATACAGCGAAAGCCCTATGCGGTGGTCGGTCACCCTGCCCTGAGGGAAGTTGTAGGTACGTATCCTTTCGGAACGGTCGCCCCTGCCGACGAGGCTTTTGCGCTGTTTGTCCTGTTGGGACTGGCTGAGCCCCGAATAGTAGTCGTACAGCCTGGAGCGCAGCACCTTGAACGCCTTGTCCTTGTTTTTGAGCTGGCTTCTTTCGTCCTGACAGGTGACGACTATGCCCGTGGGGAAGTGCGTTATCCTTATTGCCGTTTCGGTCTTGTTGACCTTTTGTCCGCCCGCGCCCGACGAGCGGTAGACATCTACCCTTATATCCTCGTCGCGTATTTCCACGTCGACGTCTTCGGCTTCGGGCAGCACGGCGACGGTGACCGTGGAGGTGTGTATGCGCCCCTGCGATTCGGTTTCGGGCACGCGCTGTACGCGGTGCACGCCGCTTTCGAACTTGAGGCGGCTGTATGCGCCCCTGCCCGAGATGTTGAGCACGACTTCCTTTATGCCGCCCAGCTCGGTATCGTTTTTATCCACTTCCTCTATCCTGAAGCGGTGGCGCTCGCAGTAGTTGACGTACATTCTGTACAGCTCGTAGGCGAACAGCGCCGCCTCCTCGCCGCCGGCGCCTGCGCGTATCTCCATTATGCAGTTGCGCTCGTCGTTCTTGTCCTTGGGCAGCAGGATTATCTTTATATCCTCTTTCAGCTCTTCGAGCTGCGCCCTGCACGAGTACGCCTCGTCGGCGAGCAGCTTGCGCATTTCGGGGTCGGTTTCGGTTTTAAGCTCCTCTTCTGCCTGCTCGGCGCGGCGGGCAACGGACATATACTCGGTATACTTTTGGGCGGGTTCGGAGAGCTCCGCCTGCTCCTTGGCGAGTTTTGACCACTCTGCCGTATCGGCTATGACCGCGCTGTCCGAAAGTTTTTGGGACAGCGCGGTGTATTTATCGTATATATCTTTGAGTCTGGTTATGATATCTGCCATCTTTTATATACGGATTGTCTGCCGCGGCGCAAGCCGGGGCAAAGTTAAAAGGCTATCTTCAATATCCTGTCCACGCCCGAAAAGTCCTTGACGACCATTGCGTAGTCGCGCTTTTCGAACATCTTTAAAACTTCCTCTGCCTGACCTTCGCCCACTTCGAGCATGAGCATGCCGCCCCTGGCTATATAGCGGGAAATTTCTTTGGCGATGCGGCGGTAGACTTCGAGCCCGTCCTCGCCGCCGTCGAGGGCGATGCGCGGCTCGTAGTCGCGCACTTCGCGCTGGAGCGAGGAGAGTTCGTCCGTGCGGATATAGGGGGGGTTGCAGACTATCAGGTTGAATCTGCCGTGTATCTTTGAAAAGAGGTCGCTCTGCACAAAGTTGACTTCCGCCCCGTTGAGTGCGGCGTTCTCCTTTGCGAGCATAAGCGCCGCGTCGGATACGTCCGAAGCGGTGACTTTTACGTGCTTTTGCGCACAGCTCTTGGCTATAGCCACGGCAAGGCAGCCGCTGCCCGTGCACAAATCGAGCACCTTATCGCCCTCTTCCACCGTCTTTACCGCCTGCTCGGCGAGTATCTCCGTTTCGGGGCGGGGAATGAGCACGCGCTCATCCACCTTTATTTTGCAGCCGTAGAACTGCGTGTCGCCAATCACATACCAAAGCGGTCTGCCCGTCAGGCGCTTTTGGACGATTTCTTCTATCTGCTTTGCTTCGGAGGGCTTTACGACGCGCTCCTTTTCTTCGAGCTTGCTGCGCGGAATGTCGAGCACGAGCGAATATATCCACTCGGCGTCGCTCTCATCTATGTCCTTTTCGGCAAATCTGTGCTTTGTTTCGGCGAGCATCGGCGAAAGTATGCCGCCGATGACGAAGTGCGTCTCCTCCATGGCGGGGTCGGCGTCCATTGCGAGCGCGGCGTTGAAGGCGGCTATGGCGACTTCGACCATGTCGTCTTCGGGTTCGCGGGTGGTGAACACCTTTTGCAGCAGTATGCCGGGACTCTTGAGCACCATGGAGACTTTGCCGTGGAAGCGGGCGAGCAGCTTTAAAATTTCATAGCCGACGCCTGCTATGACGGGCAGCAGGACGACTTCTATGCCCAGACGGGCGAGAAAGCGCAGAACCTGGTTCTGTATGCGCGTATCGACGCCTATTGCCCACGCGACCACCGAAAATATTGCGATGTTGATTATTAAAACTATGAATAAAAAGGACGTGCCGCAGCGGTCGTGTATGCGCGAACAGGACTGCACGTTTTCGACCGTGAGGTCGAGCCCCTTTTCGTAACAGTTTATTGTCTTGTGTTCGGCGCCGTGGTAGCGGTAGAGCCTGCGGATATCGGGCATGAGCAGTATGAGCCCGAGATACGCCAGAAAGATCATGAGCTTGAAGAGTCCGAGCAAAAGGTACTGCCAGACGCTGCCGGTGAGCGAGGGGAAGAGCCCCGTCAGCCCGGATATCGCCAGCTGGGGCAATATCATGAAGAGCACGACGGCGAGCGCAACGCCTATAAGCGCCGCGATGAACGTGGCTATCTCCATTATGTCGACTTTGAATTTTTCGGCGAGCCAGCTCTGCACTCTGCCCGGTTCGCCCTCGTCGCCGCCGTAGACCTGGGCGCTGCGCATGAGCGTCTTTGTGCCGCGGACGAGCGATGAAAACATGTTCACCACGCCGCGGACAAAGGGTATCTTTGCCGCCTTCTGCGCCGAAGGAGAGCGGTTGAGGCGCAGGCGTTCTACCTGAACGGCGCCTTCGGGGTCGCGCACGGCGGTGCAGTAGGCTGTGGCGCCCTGCATCATTACGCCCTCCATTACCGCCTGACCGCCGACAGACGTGCATCTTTTTTGCGTTGATTTTTGTGCCTGTGACATTTTTTTGAATAAATATATAAAGCGCGCGTGCCGACATGTGTTTGATATCCTTTAATACCAATGTGCGCACGCACGCGCGCGTATGTACTTGCCCCGCTTTCGCGGGGTTTGGAGTAAAATACAATCAAGGCTGTACCCGCAGGAAATTGCAAAAGCGGGGCCCGGAATGTTCGATGAAGTTTTGTAAAACAGGCTTCAAACTGAGTTTTGAAGCCTGAAGACGTTAAATGTTGTATCTCTTCTTGAATTTATCTACGCGACCGCCGGTATCTACGAGCTTTTGCTTGCCCGTGAAGAAGGGATGGCATTTGTTGCAGATATCTACCTTTAACGTATCGACCTTTTTAGTAGTGCCCGTTTTGAATGTTGCGCCGCATGCGCACACGACCGTCACCTCGTGATAGTCGGGATGTATTTCAGGCTTCATTTATATTCACCTCGCTGATATTCTTATTATGCTAAATCATTATATATAAATTTTTAATTTAAGTCAATTATTTTATTGCCGCAAAACAAATTTTTTGCGCCGGGCGAGCAAATTAAATAAAAATTGCACTTTTATCGGAAATGGGGTTGATTTAAAGAGAGGATTGTCGTATAATATGAATATATGGATAACTGGATACTGATGGGTCCCAAGACCCTGAACAACCGACCGCAGGGCGAACTTTCGCTCGCGCCCGAACAGGTGAAGATAAAGGTGACGTACGTGCTTTTATCTAATTTCGACGCGCTCTGCTATTCGGGCGACCTGCCCGTAGCCTATCCCAAGACGATAGGCCGCTTTGCCGTTGGGATCGTTACCGACTGCGGCGAAAAGGTTTACGGCGTGCAGAAGGGCTCACGCGTGTTCATAAAGGGCGCCAGACCGTGCGGAAAGTGCCTTCACTGCCGCCGCGGCGACACGAACAACTGCGAAGACATTCAGATCGCCGGTCAGGACTTTGACGGGTTCCTGCGCGATTTTGTGGTGTGCGACTACCGCAGGGTTGCCGTGCTGCCCGAAGATATAGACCATATCCACGCGCTGTGCATAGAGCACGTGGCTTTTGCCGAAAATATTTACGACCAGCTCAGCCTGCCCGCAGGCAGCAAGGTGGCGATCGTGGGCGGCAACGCCATGGCGCTGATACTTGCGCAGGTAGCGATGTACCACAAACTCGTGCCCGTGGTCATTGACGACAGCCCCGCGCTCATTGAAAAGTTCAAAAGGGCGGGCGTGTACTACACCATACTCAACGACGAGGAGCTGGACAGCAGCATTGCCGAAGCGACGAGCGGATTGAAGTGCGACGCTTCGATATACATTGCCTGCTCGCGCATGGCGCCCGACGTGGCGTCGCGGGTGCTGGCGAGGGACAAGACCCTGGTGCTCGAGGGCATGGCGTCGCTGAGGTTCAAACTCGATTCCCTGCCCCTCTTCCGCAACAATATCCGCGTGATAACCGTCACCGACGGTTTCGGATACACCGAATCGGCAATAAACATGATTCTGCACGGCGCGATAGATCTGAGCATGTTCGAAAAGCAGGAGATGTCGGAATACGACCCTTCGGCGCTGCTCGGCGGCATGCTCACCGACATTGCGCACGGCACCAAAATGAACATCATAAAGCTCATATTTTAATGTGCGCCGCTGCGCAGGATGCACATCCTGCGCAGCGGCTTTTGCACATTGAACGGCACATATGCCGCAGGCAATGCACTTTTTGCGCAGCACCGCAACATATACGAATGATAAAATTTATTGCAAGCGACCTTGACGGCACGCTGCTGCCGCCCACAAAGATAATGCCCGAAGAAACTTTCGGCTACATCAGAAAGCTGAAAAAGATGGGCGTCACGTTCGCCCCGGCGAGCGGCAGACAGCTGCCCAACCTTAAAAATCTGTTCGCGCCCGTGCTGGACGACATAGCCATAATAGCCGAAAACGGCGGGCTTGCCTGGGCGGACGGCAAAATTATTTTCAGCGACCCCACCCCCGCAGAGGACGTAAAGCATGCGCTGGACGTGATTGCGGGCTGCGAGGGGCTGTACCCCCTGCTCTCCTGCGCCGACTGCGCGTACTATTCGAGCGGCTTTGAACCATTCGTCACCGTGCTGAACAAGTCGTACTCCGCGGCAAGGCGGGTAGACGACCTTAAAGCCGTTGCCGACAGCCAAGTCGTTTTAAAAATTTCGGTGTGGGACAGCCTGCCCTGCGCAGAGCACGGCGGAGTTGTGCTGCCGCCGCTTTTGGAGGGCATGCGCGCCATGATATCGGGCTACGACTGGATGGACGTTTCAGCCCCGCATGCCAACAAGGGCAGGGCGTTTGAAGCGCTTTTAAGGTACTTGGGCGTGGACGCAGCCGAAAGCGTGGCTTTCGGCGACCACATGAACGACTACGAGATGCTGTGCGCCGCAGGCAGGGCATACGTCACCGCCAACGCCTTCCCTGCGCTCAAAGCAAAGATAGGCGAGGAGATAGGCTCCAACCGCGAAAACAGCGTAATAAAGAAAATAGGAGAGTTAATGCAGCTATGAAGATACTTATAGCTTCCGATATCCACGGTTCGGCATACTGGTGCCAAAAGCTCACGGAGGCGTTTGAAAGCGAGCACGCCGAAAGGCTGATACTGCTGGGCGACATACTCTATCACGGACCCAGAAACCCCCTGCCCCAGGATTATTCACCCAAAAAGGTAGTAGAACTTTTGAGCCCGTATGCGGGCAGGATAACCTGCGTGCGCGGCAACTGCGAGAGCGAAGTCGACCAGATGGTGCTGCCCTTCAACTGCTCTTCGGACTACGGAGTACTGTTTGCCGACGGCATAAACATGCACCTTTCGCACGGGCACCGTCCCACCCCGCCCATGTGCAAGGGCGACGTGTACCTGACGGGGCACACGCACGTGCCGCTCAACGCCGTCGAGGGCACGGGGTACATCCACCTCAACCCCGGCTCGGTTTCGCTGCCCAAGGAGGACAGCTGGAACGGGTATATAATCTACGCCGACGGCATATTCAAATTCAAGGATTTTAACGGCATAATAAAGGATGCGCGCTCTATATGAGCCGCCGGACAACAATTTGCGCCAAACACTTTGACTTATCGGCAAAGTGTGGTATAATATTTACAGGATATGAAAGTCTACCCGCGCCTGTGCGCGGTGCGCGGGGCTGCCCCGCAAATAAAATTAAAGGAGATAAACGATGACCTGGTTCAACAGACAGAGCAGAATCGTTCAGATACTGCTTCTGCTCATACCCGTTGTCAACTGGATAGTCGAAATCATCGTGAGATGGTCGACATTCCTTAAAAAGGGCGGAGTCGTCAGACTTATAATCTGCCTTGTGGTAACTATAGGCGGTCTGTTTGTCGGCTGGCTCGACTGCATTTGGGTGCTTCTGTTCAAGAAACTCTTCCTGCAATGACGTGAAAAAAGTGCCCGCCGAAAGCGGGCACGAATTATTTAAGGAGATTAAGAAAATATGGCTTTCGACAAGTGGTTCAATTCGCAGAGCAGGCTCATTCAGATAATATTGCTGCTCATACCCGTAGTGGGCTGGATAGTTGAATGCCTCGTGCGCCTGAGCGTGATGCTGCGCACGCAGAGCATTGTGCACATTGTGGTGTTTATAATATTCCTGCTCGTGGGCTGGGGCTGGATACTCTGCATCGTTGACCTTATATACCTTGCCCTTACAGGGCACCTCATCCTTGCCGCATAAGCGGCGCACGGTCGCGTCACGCTCTTGGGCGGGCGACAAAACACAATATTGAAATGAAATTTGCGCGGGCGCCGCTGAAAGCGGCGCCCGCGTATTGCTGCATTGCCGCAGCGAAATTCATTCACCCTCCCTCTTGTCCGTCGCTGTCGCTCCGAGATTTCTCCACGCGCTCGTCGCGGCAAGCTGCGCTCTAAGCAAGCCGTGTAAACGCGGCTTGCAACTTCACTCCGCTGCCGCTCCTCTTTCGCGCAAAAGCCACGGTTTTGCGCGAGTGCTAGGGAGAAAACTACGCTTTGGTCGAAATGACAAAAGGTAGGAACCGGTCGAAATGACAAAAGGGGAAAGGGTCGTAATGACAAGGGACGTCGGGATGACAAAAGAAGGGTGCGGTTGACTTTCCACACCCTGTCATTTCGACTAAGCCGCGGCGGACCAGAGCCCGTTCGCCCCCTCCCTGTCATTTCGACTAAGCCGCGGCGGGCTTTGCCCGCCGCGGCGCATGGAGAAATCTAACGATATGGTATAGTGCGGTCGGCAAATGCCCGATATTACAATGCGACGGGGAGCAAAAGCTCCCCGTCGCATGGCGCGTTGCCATTAAATTATGCGTTTGACCTCGGTATATGCCATGACGAACGGTCCGGTGCCCTTGGCGTCATTTTCGACGACGGGTTCGGAGATGTAGTATTCGAACGTGCCGTCGCGGCGGCGGTTGTTTTCGGGACCGAGTCCCGCAACAAGGCATATGCCGCCCAGGTTGAGTTTGCCATCCGCGCTTTCGCCGAGATATTTTGTGCATATGCCGTCGAAAACGCTCTTGCCGACTTCGGCAAAACGCTTATCTATTATGCCCAGCCTTGCGCCCTTCATCATTGCGTAGGCAATCATTGCCGAGCCCGAAGTTTCAAGGTAGTTGCCCTCTCTTCCGCCCTTATCGATCACCTGATAGAACATGTGCTCTACGGGGTCGATATACTGCTCGAGCCCTTCGATTGTGGTGCGGAAAATTTCAGAAAGCTTTTCCTTTGCCACGGCATCGGTCATGTAGCTTATGGCGTCCACCAAGCCAACGGTGTACCAGCCGTCGGCGCGCAGCCAGAACGACTTTGAAAGCCCCGTCTGCTTATCCGCCCAGAACGCCGATTTGGAATAGTCCCAGCCGTGATAATACAGACGCTTTTGGCTATCGTACATATTGTTATATACGTTTGTGAACTGCGTTACGACGTCGGAATAGTCCTCGCCGCCGCGTTCGCAGGCATAGCGGGTGCTGAATACCTGCGCCATGTACAGACCGTCCAGCCAGACCTGGTTGGGGTAGATCTTTTTGTGCCAGAAGTTGCCGAGGGCTATG
The DNA here is from genome assembly GCA_944327465.1 of uncultured Clostridia bacterium. Lineage (GTDB taxonomy): Bacteria > Bacillota > Clostridia > Christensenellales > Borkfalkiaceae > Coproplasma. The sequence continues at coordinate 17,439 of CALVHH010000001.1, forward strand.
CGGGGCTGACTTTTAAGCTGGCTGTAGAGCAGCTCTATCGCCTTGCCGTACTTTTCCTTGCCCGTCTCCCTGTACAGGTCGAAGAGTATTCTGCCCTCGTTGATGTTGTCAAGGTTATAAGTTTCAAGGTCGTAGCCGCGGATCGAGCCGTCTTCAAAGACGTAATAGTCGACAAAATTTTCAATGAAGTCGAGATACTTTTTATCACCCGTGCTCCGATAGATGGAATAGAGCGAAGTCATCATGCAGCCATCGATATAGTTCCATGCGGGCGGCTTGCCGTGGCGGATATTTTCAATGTTCCACACGGGCGCTTCGGGCTTGGTATCGGCTATAAGCCTGTCGATATACCTGTCGATTATCGAATAATCCATGCCGTCCTCCTTACTCGCGGACAAGTTCGCCGCAGTTCTTTTCGATTATTTCGGGGCCTTCGACGCCTTCGAAAGTGACGTTTTTGAGCGTGACTTTTTCTACGTTGTCGATATAGATGCCTTCCTTGCAGTAGTCGCGGCAGAATTCGAGCATGGCGGGCTTGAAGGGTTTGGCATCCGCCTTGAAGTGGAACGATACGTTTTCAAGCACTATTTCCTTGACGGGCTGTTCTACAAGACCGTCGAAATATGCGCACATGCACTCGCAATCGACGCAGTCGATATCGCGGAAGGTGAACTTGCCCATGTAGGGGGTGTCGTCGCCCACGGGATGCTTTTCCCGCGACCAGACGTATTCGGTGTGACCGTCGGGGTCGCAGAAGTAGTACATGTTTATGACGAGCGGGGTGATGACGTTTATCATCTTGATGTTTTCAAAGAGCACGCCGTCGATTATGGAATCCTTGCCCCTGCCCCTGCGCGATTTTATGCGCAGTCCCCTGTCTGTGTGCTTGAACACGCACTGGCAGACGGACAGCTCCTCTACGCCGCCCGATATCTCGCTGCCCAGCACTATTGCGCCGTGACCGTCCTGGAAGAGGTTGTTGCGCAGAGTGTGGCGGGTGGCGGGCGTCTTATATTTGGAGCCCATATATATCTTGCCCGATTTGATAGCCACACAGTCGTCGCCGACGGAGAATACGCAGCCGACTATATCGACCTTGTCGCAGCTTTCGGGGTCGAGTCCATCGGTATTGGGTCCGGTATAGGGGTTTTTGACGCGGATGTCGTAGAAGCCGAGATTTTTTGAGAAGAAGGGATGCAGGTTCCACGCCGCCGAGTTCTTGCAGGTGACGCCGTGGAGCGATACGTTTTCGCACTTGTTCAGCGTGACGAGGCGGGGACGCGCCACCGCCCTGCCCTTGGGCGTAGCCCACCAGGTGGAGTTATCGGCATTGCCGTTTATGGCGCCTTCGCCGACTATCTTTATGTTGCTCTGCTTATATGCCGAAACGAACGACTGGTGGCAGGGATAGGGATTGCCCTCCCATGTGGCGAGGATGTCCTCGGTGCCGTCGTCATATTCTATCTTTGCGGGCACATAGGGGTAGTGCTCTTCGACGATGTCGCCCAACAGCTCGCCGCCCTTTTTTATCTCGAGCGTCATATCGCTCTTGAGCACGATGGGGCGAACGTAGTAAGAGCCTTCGGGAATGACCACTCTGCCGTTCTTGGGACAGCTGTCGATGGCCATCTGAACGTAGTAGGTGTCGTCGGACACGCCGTCGCCCTTGGCACCGAGCTCCTTTACGTTTACGCAGCCGCTTTCGGGCAGCGTTCTGAACCTGAGCTCGCCTTCGCAGCAGGATACTGCTACCGTATATTCGGTGTCGGGCTCAAGCCCGAACAGCGAAAAGACGTTGCTGTCCTTTTCTTCCACCGCAGCGCCGTTGAGATAGACCGTGTATTTTTCGGGGCTGTAATAGGGGTGAGTGTTCTGCAGCTCGAAGCACGCAGAGACACTTGAAACAAAAAGTTGATTAAACATCCGTGGATACCTCCTCGCTCCTTTTCTTTCTATTTTTTTTGACTAAATATACAATTGCATCCTTTATGCCTATGAACGCCATATCGACTATCACGCATATCGTGCCGAACAGCAGCGGCTCGACGCCGATAAATCCTTCGGGATTTGCCAGGTCAATAAGCAGATTCAAGCCCATATATACGTAGTAGACTATCCAGACGACGGCTATATAATAAATTATATTGGCAAAAAACGTCCAGAACTGTTTGAAGGGGAAGGGAAACATCATGTAGTTGTTGAACTCGTGCCTGTCGGAATCGAGATATCTGAATGACGGATTTACCAACAGGTCGACGACCATACCCATGATGAAACCGAGAATTATAGCCCTGACAAAGTCGAGCTCGCTTGTGAGCAGCTCGCCCAAGCCCCACATTATGAAATAGCAGACGCAGCCTGAAAACCACCATTTAATAAAGATTGCCTTCAGCCACGTGGGAAGCATAGCCAGCTTATCGCGCTTATAGGGGTCGAAATTCTTCGCCTTTTGGCTCCTGCCCTTCACCTCTTCGCCGGTTATCTCCTTTATATCCGTCACCACCTCTTTATCTGTGGCGGTGTCTTCACCCTTCAATATGGAAACGAGCTCGTCCACCTGGTCGACTTTGAGGTCGTAAAAGTTTTCGATGGTCGTTTCCTTTTGTTGCTTCTTTTTTTTCTTTGACATGTTACCCTTTTAGGAAAATAACCGACAAAATAAAATTTTGCCGGTTATTGACCTTTATTTTGTTATTGCGTTATTTTATTCGTCTTCAACATCGATAGCTTCATGTATATCGTTGCTCTCAACTTCCTTGGAAGTATTGATTTTTCTGATGAGCGGCGTGTATACGGGCAGAAGCGCAAGCGAAATGGCGCTCAACGCAACGAATACTATATGCACGATGGCATATGTAAACGACTGTCCTATATAAGGTCTGGCAGCTATCCATGCTTCATCCTGTCCGCCCTGCACATACAAGAAATCATAGCTGAGCATATAGTATACAACATCCAACGCAACCAATGCCGCGAAGAATACAAATACGAGCACTATGAATGCAACCTTGGGCTTACTTCTCTTGGGGAATGCGTTGAGGAAGAGAGGTAAAACGAGTATAGATAACAGCGTCGAAACAAATATTATCAAGCCCAGGACGTTGACGCCCGAAACCTCATAAGCCGAACGCGAGAAAGTGAACAGCCAAAGCAGCCAGAGCACGGAGCTGATGACCGTGATAATGAGGGGTATGCGCTGCGGGAAGCGCTTTAAAGTGACTATCTGCTTGCGCCACCACTCCTTGAGACCGGCACCGGCACGCTTGAGGAAAGAGGGCTTTTGTTCTTCGGAGGGAGTCTGATTTACAACAATGTTTTCATTTTCAGCCATATATCAACACCTCCTCAGTTAATGACCTTCTGGTATTCGTGTCTGCCTTCGGGATCCTTTTCGAAGAAATGCATCTTGTCTTCCTGGAAGCCGAGGGATATCTCGTCGCCGAACTTATAGTTGCACCATTCGGCAAACTTGCAAACGGTTATCTTTTTGCCTTCTATCTTGCCGTGAACGAGCGTGTTCATGCCGAGATTTTCGTTGTTTGTGACGGTGAAACTGATGTGCCCGTCGCGGGTGAAGTTTTCGGGACGGACGCCCAGAATAACTTCCTTGCCCTCGTAATCTTTCAAATATCCCTTCTGCTCATCGTTGAGGGGATAATCGAAGAGGTCGCATACGAAGTGCCCGTTTTCGATCTTGCCGTCGAACATGTTCATGGGGGGAAGCCCTATGAATGTAGCAACGAATGTATTTGCAGGCTTTTCGTAGAGCTCTATGGGCTTGCCTATCTGCTGCACGTGACCCATAGACATGCAGACGATTCTGTCGGCGAGCGTCAATGCCTCGGTCTGGTCATGGGTGACGTATATTATGGTGGCATTGAGCTTTTTATGAAGGAGCATCAGCTCGCGCCTCATTGAACCGCGCAGCTTTGCGTCGAGGTTGGAAAGGGGCTCGTCAAACAGGAAGACCTTGGGATTACGGACTATTGCACGACCTATTGCAACACGCTGGCGCTGACCGCCGGAGAGCTGCTTGGGCTTTTTGTTGAGCTGAGTCTTTAAATCGAGTATTTCGGCTGCAGCCATGACCTTGCGGTGGATGACAAGCTTATCTTCCTTGCGAAGGGTGAGCGAAAACGCCATGTTTTCGTAAATGGTCATGTGCCCGTACAGTGCATAGTTCTGGAAAACCATGGCTATGTCTCTGTCCTTGGGCGGAAGGCGCGTACAATCCTTGCCGTCGATTATAAGCTCGCCCTTTGTTATGTCTTCAAGACCTGCCACCATGCGGAGCGTTGTCGACTTGCCGCAGCCCGAAGGTCCTACAAGGACGATGAATTCGCCGTCTTTGATATCGAGGTTGAAATCCCAGACAGCCTGAACTCCGCCGTCATATATTTTATCTAAGTGTCTGATATTAACTTCGGGCATCTCACTCTACCTCCTTAACACTATTATCTGCGGAAGTAGAAGCAACGATTTCATCCCTGTCCCTTGCGAAAAGTTCATCCATATCGACCTTTCCGCTTTCGACTTCGGCGAGATGAGATTCAAGCTCCCTGCAGTTAATATAGCCTATTATTGCAGAAGCAATAAGGCATGCCGCAGAAGCGCACAGCCAAACTATCATCATTATTCCGGGAAGAGTACCGTCGCCGGGTATCCAGAAATACGTGAGATTAAACTGTTCGCTGTACTTCAACACATAGCTCGGATATATAAATATCCTTGCTATCTGCACTGCCGCCAGCACGAGAAGCACTATGCAGAAATGCTTTTTATAGCCCTTGATGCCTTCGCTCGCAAGGAAGTTTACGAGCAGCATAACGAGCGTGAGTATGACCGACGCACCAATGAGTATAGTTGCAAACCACGTAGTTTGTGTTTCGCCGTCAATGCTCATTGTCGAAGTCTTGAATCCGTATAAAATACAGAAATATAAGCAATTGAACAACAGACCGAGCAGAGCAAGGTTTGCGGGCAGTGAATTCTTTTTATAACGGAGAGTATCGCGCTTTAATACTTTTAAGTTATCCATATTAAGCCACCTCCTGCGATACGGCGCCGCCCAGCAACTGCTTTTCGCCGCTCATGAGCTTCTTCTTCCAAAGGAGGTTGTATACCCAGGCAAGAGCGACGCACAAAACGAGAACGTATACGGCGATGCCGAGAATAAACATCAGCGGAGAGTAGCTCACTTCGGGCAGCTGGATGTTGTTGTTGAGCACCATAAATTCAACCGAATCATAAGTGAACGTAAGCGACATGAACTGTCCCATCAATACCACCATGGAAATCAAGCCGAATATGGCAAGAGCGGCGGCATACAGAACAATAATACCTGTCATGACATAGTTGGAAACATAATAGTTTCTTCTTGAATGCGTGCAGGTTATATAAACAAAAGCTATGACAACAAAGAAAATTATACCTAGCGTTACGATCGTGCCGAGCAATGACTGAGCCAACAATACCCAGTCGTTGGCAGGACTAAGGTAATCAGCCGTCGGAACATCTCTTATTACCTGTGTTATCCCGTCAATTTCAATACGACCGCTGTATGTCTCGTTATATAACGAAAGTCTGTACGACATTACGTCGGAAAGATTTCCGCTGAAAAAACAGAGAGAAAATGCAAAGGCAACTGCAGCAACGATAAGCGTTATCAATGCAAGGGTTTTCTGAAATTTAATTTGAGTTTTCATTTTCTTCTTTCCCCAAATATTTGTGCTTATCCCCTTATCAGAGACAATAAAATAATGATAATTTTTGTTTTCCCGCCCCCGCGGGGGCGGGAAAACAACTTAATTATCAGCGCTACATTATCATGCTATCAGATAATGCCAAAGTAGATAGCGGTCTGCTCCCAAGCCTGACGGAATATATTGATACGGGTTTCCAATCCTGCCGAAACAAGCCAAGCGGTAAGTTCTGCACCGGTCTTGTGATAAGGAGTATTGGTGTTGGTGTAATTTCCGCTGGCGCCCAGACCGGAGAACGCGATATCTATCATGACGTTTCTCGTCTGAGTCTTGGTGTCGGAAGAGTTCTTGAAGTAATAAGTCGTGAACATCGACTGCTCGTCGTTGGTGAGGTTTGCCTGCTGGTTGCTGTCAAGAGCCAGCGAAGTGGGAGCTATCATGTACCACAGGCTCTGACCTTCAGCAATGGAGAGTGTTACGTGCTTGATAGCGCCGTTTGCAAGCGCCTGCGAAACGATACCTGCGCCGTCGAGTGCGCACTGTGCGGTGCACTGATATTCGAAGCCCTGGTCCTTGTTACCGATGGGGAATGTTGCACCCATGATGTAACGGGCATAGTTGGTGTAGCTGTACGAAGCCGTCTGGTTGGTTACAACGCCGTCGAGTTTGAAGCCGTTGACTTCGCCGCCTTCGAATAAGGTTATGTTGGCAGTAGTGAGCTTGGGTATAGCCCTTACATAGTCTACCATCGATTTGTAAACTGTGTTCTTGTATACAAAGTAATCGGTCTCGTATTCTGCCTTGATCGTCCACTGCTCGGAACCTTCGACCTGTTCTGCAACTTCTTCCAAAGTTACGTCGGTAGCCTTGTCTGCATACCACCAGCCGTTGGGATTTGTATCGCCGTTGGTGGACTGAGCGCCGTAGGTCATGATGAGCTGACCGTCGTTGGAGAAGAGGTAGTCGATGAATGCAAGCACTGCAGACAGCTTATCGGGGTTGTTGGCAACGGCTGCCTTTGAAACGCAGAAGCCGGTATTCTTTACGGAACGCCAGGATTCGGTGAAGCGCATTATGGTTTCATGCGAACCGTCGTCATCGGTATCCCATCTGGAAACTGCATTGACGATGGGGGAAACATTGTAAGTTTCATCGGTATAACCGGTAGTCGTCTGAGTCTGCGAATAGTCGTGCATGAACAGAGGCGAAGGACCCTTGGAGGTATCGCGGGCGCCTTGAACATTGGATTCGCCGATATAGAGCAAGCCTTCATCTACCATTTCGGACATTCTGTCCACAAGGTCGAATGTTTCGGCTTTGAGTCTTGCATCCTGTATGGTGCCTTCATCATCGATGTAGAGGTATTCATAGCGGGATTCCATGCCGCGGATGCCGTACAATTCGCCTGCCATTGCAGTGAGGTCGGTACGGCGCTGCGTGGAGGGCTGACGACCTGCAAGACCATAGAGGTTGCCGATGTTTGCTACGTCTTCGCCTATAAGCGCGGGGGAAGCGACTACGCAGCGCATTGCTGCGACCATGAGGTCGACGTCCCATGCGGCGGATACGCTGTTGAATACGTCGGCGCGGTTTTCATATGCTGCACCGTCAAGAGTATATGCAACGTCGATATATTCCTGAAGTATCTTTATGAGCTCGCCGCCGGTCACATCGCCCTTGGTGGCAGTGATGACGTCGTTCATTATGTCGACGATGTTGCCGCTGTCGCCGGTGTAAGCCGAGCCCTTTGCTGCGCTTATTGCTGCGCCGAGACCGTTGGCGCTCTTGGCTGCCGCCAGAGCTGCGTCGTAGTCTACCTTTGCCTTTACGAGCTTTGTTACGTCGTCGGGGTCGGTGGAGTCAACTTCCCAGCTGCCCGTAGTGCCCATATAGGACCTTACGGAAGCCTTTGTTGCGTCGACTTCGGAACCCTTCTTTGCGCCCTGTCCGGCAAAAGTGGTGGTGACTGCGGCGAGGTCTTCATCGGAAGCGTTGAGAACGTCGTCGAGCCAGTTCTTTTCGGCAAGGGTGTATTTTTCGATGTCGTTGAAGCCGTCGAAGTAAGGAGCATAGTACATGTCGCCGTTTGTGGTATTGGAAGTCAGCGAATAGTACAGTGCAGGGTTGCTATCGAGGAAATGCTTGTAGTTGGGCATTACATCGAGATAGGGCTCAAGGTTGAGGAGAACGTCGGTATTCTGCGTCATTGCGGCGGCGGACGAAGTGATGAGGTCATACTCGTTCATGGTGCCGTCGTTCTTGGGCAGGGTTATCTGCTCTTCATTGTTGTTGTTCTGGAATACGTCGGTAAACTTTACTTTCAGCTCGTCCTGCATTGCCTGCCATGCGGGCTTGAGCGAACCGGAGGAATAGTCCTTGCCGTCGGGCAGCGTGACTTTTGTAGTAAGTTCGGATGAATTATAGGTCATTCTTGCGGCTTTGGTCTGGTCGCTGTTGTAATAGCCTACGTTCATTCTGAGCTCGGTGCCTTCGGCATAGTCGAGCTTGCCGTCCGCGTCAAGCTTGGGGGCATAGCCCTGCTCGTAATCGCCGGTGCCGTCGCCGTCGGGACCGGGGGCCTTAGGCTGGCACGCGGTAATCGAGAAAGCCATGGAGCCCGCCATTACCATTGCGACTGCTGCTATGGCAAGCTTTTTAGTCTTTTCTTTGTTCATTATATTTCTCCTTGTTAATTTTTTTGATTTTTTTAGTATTGTTCCGCCCCCACCGATATGTTCATCTTCCGATGCATGGGAACGCTTTTATGCGGAAGATTTAATTGCAGTTTTGCAATTGATAACGCATTATTCCTTTACGCCGCCCATATTGACGCCCTTTGCAAAATACTTCTGTATGAAGGGGTATATGCAGAGGATGGGGATCACGGCGCATATGACCATCGCATAGACGACGGACATTACCGAAAGGGTGTTTATATCAAAGTTGCCGGGTATCTGGTTGAACCACTCGTTGCCTTCGCCCGGTGCGCTGATGAGTCCCGAGTACAGGTCGATGAAGTTTCGGATATAGACCTGCACGGGCCACGAGAAAGGCTGCTGAGTCATCATGCGCATTGCCCAGAAGTAGCCGTTCCAGCGGGAGATACCGAAGAAGAGCGCGACTGTTGCAATTGTTGCCTTGCTCATGGGGATATATACCTTGAAGAGCACCTGCATTTCGGTGGCGCCGTCTATCCTTGCCGCCTCCTCGATTTCGGCGGGAACGCCTTCGAAAGCGTTTCTCAAAAGGATGACGTTCTGCGCGTTCATACCCATGGCTATGATTACCAGCCATTTCTGGTCGTACTGTGCATCGCCGTGCGTAGTGCCGGGGGCAAGTATGCCGGCGAGTATGTTACCCGTATCGAGATAGTTGAGATACATGGGAACAATACCTGCCGAGAACCACATGGTGAACACCAGGAAGAAGTTGAAAGCCTTTCTGCCCATCAACCTCTTTTTGGAGAGCGCATATGCGCCCATCATTGTATAGAGCATGCACCACAGCGTTCCGACGAAAGCCATGAACAGCGTGTTTGCATACGATATCCAGAATATGTTCCTCGTGAATACGTATCTGTAAGCATCGGTCTGGAAACCTACGGGCCACAGAATGACTTCGCCGCCGTCAACCGCATCGGCAAGGCTGAACGATGAGCTTATTGCATATATGAAAGGATATATGCACATTACCGCAAAAATAATCAAAAACGCATACGAGATGATTTTGAATATTAATTCGGATATTTCCATTCTTCTTTTCATAAACCGATATCCTCCTTAATACAAAGCGACATCCGTAGCTTTTCTTGCTATCGCATTCGCGCCGATGACGAGTATCATACCTATGAGGTTGTTCGTCATTTCTGCCGCAATACCCATGGTATTGTTGCCCGCCTGCTGCCACTCGTTGGCGAGGGTGGAAACTATACGACCTGCGTCGTAGTTGGTGGGCGACGTCATCAGGTAAACTTTCTCATATCCGACGGAAAGCAGCGTGCCGACCTTCATTATGAGCATTATGACGACGGTGGAGAGTATGCTGGGAAGCACCACATAGCGCATCTGCTGCATCTTGCCCGCGCCGTCTATCTGAGCCGCCTCGTAAGAGGTGGGCGAAACGGCGATGACCGCGGCAAAGAATACTATACTGTCGTAGCCGCCGTGCTCCCATATGCCCGATATCTGGTACAGCGCACGGAAGTATTCGTTCGACATTACCAGACCGCCGGTCGAGCTTGTTGCCGCGTTGTATAACTGCTCATTGTTGGGGAAGATGGCAAGCAACAACTGCGTAACGAGACCGAGACCTTCTTCGGCATTTACCGTAGGATCGAGAGGTCCGCGGAAGAGCACGATGAAGAGCGTGGTTATGATGACCGTCGACATGAACTTGGGCAGATATACGCACACCTGCAGTATACTGCGCGTTATGTTCGACTTGACTTCGTTGAAGAACAGCGCCAGGATTATGGGGAACGGGAAACCGAACAACAAGCCGTAGAAGGCTATGACGAACGTGTTTTTGAACGCCGCCCAGAACATAGAGGACTGTGCTCCGAAAAACAGTGCGTCAAAGTTGGTCAACCCGTACCAGTCATACATGCTTGAATCGCCTGCCGCCCCGGGCGTGTTCTGGTCCTTGAAAGCCGACAAAAGCTCTGTCATGGGCATGTAGCGCCACAGCAGATAGACGATTATCATCGGCACGAGCATCAGATACAGACGCCAGTCTTTCAACAGCGTGAATCCAACCTCTTTCCAATGCGTCTTTTCGGCTTCGTCCCTGACCTGCTGTTCGGCCGGCATATAGTAATTGCCGTCCGCGTCGCGCTCAAGGAAGTCGTCGCATTTGAGTTTGAACAACTGCATTATATCCCTCCATTACCATTAATTTATAATGTGAATAACTGTAAACGGCTTTTCCGCCGATATACACACTTCTTTCCGCGCCGCTGCGCGGCAGCCGTGCGCTTGTCCGCGCAGGCTATTTTATTGAAAGCGGCAAGCCGCTCAATACAATTCGCCGTCGTCGTTGTTGAGTATCGAGAGCTGTTCCTCGTCTATCTCCGCAAGTTCCTCGCCGAAGGTATCCCTTTTGCGCTGCTCTTCACGCATCTTGCCGATGCGCACGAGGTAGGCCTTCTGGTCTTCGAACAGACCGTCGAAGCGGCGGATGACTATGACCGAGAGCATGCCCATGACCAACGTCAGCAGTCCCGAATCGGTGCTTATGCCGCAGAAATACGCCAAAGCCTGTACATATCCCGCACCCGTCGCCGCGGCGAACACCGCGCTGCGCACGAGCACCATCGCCGCCCAGGCTATGAGCACCATGCCCAGCGAAAGCAGCCACGACTTTGCCACCCTTTCCTTGCCTATCGGGATGAGATAGGCGAGCACGACGATTATCGACGCATTGCCGACCGACCATGCCAGAAAGTACTGCCAGCTGCACGAATGCAGCGCACAATATATCAGCCCGCTGCCGACCGCGTAAAAAACAGACGGCCAGCCCCAACGCATCATCACCGTCAGGGCGAGCGGGAGCATGAACGAAAATGAGAATATCGCTTCTTCAGGGAACCACACAGTCGCCGCGAACGCAAAAAGTTCGGCAACGGCAACTATGACTGCGAAAAGGAACAAATCGGTCGTGCGGTACTGGCTGAATGAAATTTCCCTTGAACCGTTTTTTCGCATATCCTTTTATTTTACACACTTTGCAAATGAAGTTTGTGTTACATTATTACATTTAACGCACATATTATAACATGCACTTTTTAAAAAATCAATACATATTTTGCAAATTTTTTATTGTTTCACAAAAAAAGTTGTGATACAATATAATCACTAAACGAAAGGAGCGTTTTATGGACATTTTAAAATTGACACCGGCAGACGATATACAGAAGATATTGGATGATCTGACGGCGCCTACCACAATATATTTGGCGGAAGGCACCTATCGCTGCAAACTGTGGATAAAGAACGACAATATAAAACTCGTGGGTGCCAACCGTGAAACAACGGTCATTGCCTGGGACGACTATGCCAGAAAAACCCATTCCGACGGCGGAGAGTACAACACTTTCCGCACGTACACACTGTGCGTGACGGGCAACGGCTGCTCGCTGGAAAACCTGACCGTATCGAACACCAACACCGACGCCAAAAAGGTGGGGCAGTGCGTGGCTCTTTCGGTCAACGCGCCGCTGTTTTTTGCAAAGGACGTAGACCTCGTATCTGAGCAGGACACGCTGTTCACCGCGCCCTTCCCCGACGACCTCGTGGTGCGCTATTCGGGGCTGACCGACGACCCCGCATACTACGACGGATTTATACCAAAAGAGCAGCTGTACATGCAGGGCGGTTCGGTGCAGATATACGATAACTGCCGCATATATGGCAACGTAGACTTTATTTTCGGCTGCGCCGAGGCTTACTTTTTGAACTGCAGGCTGATATCGCTTGCCGACAGCAGGCACTACGGGTTCGTGGCGGCGCCCGCGCACAGTTTAAAACAGAAGCGCGGCTACGTGTTTGCGGGCTGCGCGTTCGAATGCGGCGGCGCTGCCGACAAGAGCGTGTATCTGGCGCGGCCTTGGCGAGACTTCGGCAAGTGCGACTTTATAGACTGCACGCTGGGCAGCCACATATCTCCCCTGCTGTACGACAAGTGGAACGACACGTACCGCGACCACACCGCCCGCTTTGCCGACGGCGGACTGAAGAGCGATTCACCCCTTGCCCCCGTAGCCTGGAGCAGACGGCTGAGCGACGACGAACGCGCCGCAATCGGGCGCGACACAGACAGTGCGCTCGAACTGTGGAGGGCACACGCCGAAAAATACCGGTAATTCACCATATTATACTCGTTGCCCCGCATATATATGCGGGGCAACGAGTTAAAATGCCGCAAACGCCCTGCGCGATGAACTGAAAACATTTGCAATACTTTAATGAATTGCGGCAATTGAGAATTGCCGCATGAATTTTAGCGGCACAGCCTATAAATGAATTGCGCACTTTGTGCGCATTTATGGCGAAACGACAAAAAAGGAAGTTTGGACGCGCCTCCATGAGCATTGGGCGGCACTATAATACCAACGGATAAGCGTAAAAGCGCGTTGAGGCTGTGCCTCAACGCGCTTTTTAGTTGATTTTTTCAGATATTATTTCAGAAGCCGAAGTATTCCTTTGCGTTGTTGTAGCAGACGTCTTCGACTATCTTGCCGAGCGTTTCCAGCTCCTCCTTGGGGTACTGCCCACCCTCAACGAGGTTGCCGAGCATGCGGCAGAGCAGTCTTCTGTAGAGCTCATGGCGGGGATAGGACAGGAAGGAACGGCTGTCGGTGAGCATGCCCACGGACTGTGCCACGAGACCGACCTGCATGAGCGTTTCAAGGTTCTGCTTCATGCCGTCGAGCTGATCGAGGAACCACCACGCGGTGCCGACCTGAACGCGGCCCTTGACGCCTTCCTTCTGGAAGCAGCCCGCAAGGACGGTGAGCGCGTAGTTGTCGCGGGGATTGAGGCAGTACAGAATGGTCTTGGGGAGGGCGTCGGCTTCGTCCAGCGCACCCAGCAGCGCCGAGAGCTTTTCCATGTAGATGGCGTCCTCGATGGCGTCGAAGCCGGTATCGGGACCTATCTTTTTGAGCATGGATTTGGAGTTGTTCCTCAGTGCGCCTATGTGATACTGCTGTACCCAGCCGAACTTTGAATACTGTTTGCCCAGGAAGAGCAGTATGTAGCCCTTGTACTTGTCCTGCTCCTCTTCGGATACGGGTTCGCCCCTGAGACCCTTGCGGTAGACGGCGTCCGCCTCCTCGTACGTGGCGGGAGCGTAGTGGACGACGTCGAGGGCGTGGTCGGAGAGCTTTGAGCCCATCGAATCGAAGAAGGCTATGCGCTCTGCGAGGGCGTCGCACAGTTTTTCAAGCGTATCGAGCTCCCTGCCGACGACCTGCGAAAGCTGAGCCACCCAGTCCTTGAACCACGAAAGCTCTACGTTTATGGCTTTATCGGGTCTGAACGCGGGACGGACATCGACCTTTAAGGTGGGGTCCTCCTTCATCTTCTTGTGCCATTCGAGCGAGTCGACGGGGTCGTCCGTCGTGCAGACCGTCTTTACATGGAATTTTTCCATCATCTTGCGGGCGGTCAGCGTTTCGAGCACTTCGTTTGCCTTTTTCCATATCTTTTCGGCATTCTTGGGCGTTATTATGTCGTCGATGCCGAAATAGCGCTGCATTTCGAGATGCGACCAAAGATAGAGGGGATTGCCCACGAAATAGGGCATGCTCTCAACGAACTGCAGATATTTTTTGTAGTCGTCGTCGGGACCGGAGATGGAATCTTCCTCGTATCCCCTGGCGCGCAGCGAGCGCCACTTGTAGTGGTCGCCGAACCTGTCGCCCGCGCCCAGCCACACTTCGGTGAGGTTGCGGAACTTTTTATCTTCGTATATCTCCCTGGGAGGAAGATGGCAGTGATAGTCGATTATGGGCATGTCCTCGGCATGCTCATGATAGAGTTTTTTTGCCGTTTCGGTGTCGAGCAAAAAGTCTTTATCCATAAAAGCTTTCATTATAAGGTTACCCCCGTTTTAAAGATTGCGATTTCTCTGGTATTGTTTATTTCGTTCTTGGTCTGCCTGCCGCCCGCAACTTCGACGATGAGGTCGATGAGCTTTTCGAGCTGGGTGGCAAAGTCGCTGTCGAGCACGGCGCCCGCGTTGAAATCTATCCAGTTGGACTTCTTTTGCGCGAGCTCGCTGTTGGTTGCTATCTTGAGCGTGGGCACGAACCCGCCGAAGGGCGTGCCGCGACCGGTGGTAAAGAGCACGAGATGGCAACCCGCGGCGCCGAGGTTGGTGACGGCGCACATGTCGTTGCCGGGACCGTTGAGGAGATTGAGCCCCTTTGCGGTGACGTATCCGTCATCGAACACAACGTCGGTGACGGGACCCGAGCCAGACTTCTGCGTGCAGCCGCACGACTTGTCTTCGAGCGTGGTTATGCCGCCCGCCTTGTTGCCGGGCGAGGGATTTTCGCCCACGGGCTGACCGTTGGCGCGGAAATAGTCCTTGAAGTCGTTTATGAGTTTTACGGCTTTTTCGAACGTCGCCCTGTCCTTGCAGCGGTTCATGAGCTGCTGTTCGGCGCCGAACATTTCGGGAACTTCCGAAAGCACAGAGGTGCCGCCCACCGACACGATATAGTCGGAGAACAGCCCGACGAGCGGATTGGCGGTGATGCCCGAAAGTCCGTCGGAACCGCCGCACTTGAGCCCGACTTTGAGGCAGGAGATATCGGTCTCCTCCCTCCTGTCCTTTACCATCTGTTCGGCTATCTGTCTGCACAGCCCGACGCCCGCTTCTATCTCGTCGTCGACTTCCTGGCAGACGAGGAACTTGACCCTGCTCTCGTCGACGGGTCCGAGCGTCTCCCTGAATGCCGCCATCTGGTTGTTTTCGCAGCCCAGACCGAGCACGAGCACGCCGCCCGCGTTGGGATGGCGCACCATCTTTTGCAGCATGAATTTTGTCCTTTCGTGGTCATCGCCGAGCTGCGAGCAGCCGTAGGGATGGGGGAAGGTGAATATGCCGTCGAAGCCTTCGGTGCCGTATTCGGCTTTGAACGTATCGACTATCTCCTTTGCCTGACCGTTGACGCAGCCGACCGTGGGGATGACCCACAGCTCGTTGCGGATGCCTACTTCGCCGTTCTTGCGGCGATAGACGTTGATTTTGCGCATTTTGCCCGCGGGCAGGGTGCAGTCGACGGGGCGGTAGACGTATTCGAGATTTTCGTTCAGGTTGGTGGCGACGTTGTGGGTATGCACGTGCTCGCCGACGGCGATGTCGCGCGTGGCGTGCGCTATGGGCGTGCCGTACTTGATTATGTCCTCGCCCTCCTTTATGGGACGAAGGGCGAACTTGTGACCCTTTGTTATATCCTCGGCAAGCGTTACACCCTCATATATGCCGCCCTTTTCAAGGTCGGCGAGCGCCACGGCGACGTTGTCGAGCTGATTGATTATTATAGATTTTTTAGCCATTTACAAATTCCTCTACGGCTGCGCGCATGCCCTTTTTCTCCATGGCTTCGATGTATCCTGCCACAGTATCGGCAAGGGCGGGGTGAATGGCGTTCATGTCTGTTTCCCACGCCTCTTTCCAGGAGAGAGCCTGCTTTGCGAACTTTTTATAGTCGGTGCCGCACTCGGTCCACATCTGCGTCCAGTGTTCCAGCAGGGCGGGGTCGTCCTTGAGCGCGATCGTTTCATCGCCCCTCTTGCCCTTGTGGAAGAGGCAGAGCGCCGCAAACGAGAATACGAGGTGCAGGGGCAGCTTGCCTTCGATGCGCACGTAGTCTTCGAGCGTGGGCAGAAGGCGGGTGCGGAACTTGGTGGTGGAGTTGAGCGCTATGGACATGAGTTCGTGGCGGATATAGGGGTTCTGATATCTTTCAATTACCGAGTTGGCGAACGCCACCATCTGGTCCTGCGGCAAATCTATAGTGGGGTTGACCTCGTTGAACACGAAGTCGCGCACGAATTTACCTATCGTGGGGTCGTTGACCGCCTCGCCGACGGTGTCGATGCCGCACAGATATGCCACGGGCACCATGGCGGTGTGCGAACCGTTCAATATCTTTACCTTGCGCTGCTTGTAGGGCTTGATGTCGTCGGCAAAAATGACGTTGAGCCCCGTGGAGTCGGCGGGGAATACCTTTTGCACGTACCCCTCCTTTTTGAGCACCCACAGATGGAATATTTCGCCCTTTACCACGTTGTTGTCGATATAGCCGCACTCTTCGCGGATGGCGTCTATTTCGTTCCTGGGATAGCCGGGAACTATTCTGTCGACGAGGGTCGAGGTGTAGTGGTTTGCCTTCTGCAGCCACTCGATGAACGCCTTGTCGCAGCCGATGTGTTCGGCAAGCTGCGTGAGGCACTTATACAGCTCGTCGCCGTTGTTGTCGATGAGTTCGCAGGGAACGATGGCGAGACCCTTGGTCATGTCGCCGTTGAAGTGCTCGTACCTGCGCTTTAAGAGGGCGAGCAGCTTGCCGGGGAAGGACTTGGGGCACTTGGAAAAATCGGTGTCCGTGGGGTCGAACGCTATGCCGGCTTCGGTGGTGTTGGAGACGACTATCTGAAGGTCTTCGCTCTCGCCGTACGAAAGGAAGTGCTCGTAGTCGGCAAAGGGATTTACGCAGTCGCCGATGACGTCGATAATGCGGCTCTTTTTGACCTTTTCGCCCTTGTCGATGCCTTCGAGGCGAACGGTGTACAGACCGTCCTGGGCGGCGAGGTCGCCCACCCTGCCCATGGGCATGGGCTGAACGACCGCAACGGATGAATTTATGGCGCCGTTGTCGTTGAGGTCCTGAATTATCCAATCGACAAAGGCGCGAAGGAAGTTGCCTTCGCCGAACTGCATTATCTTTATGGGCCTTTCGGGCTTGTTATACATTTTTTTGCTTAATATTTCCATGCTGAAAACTCCTGAAAATTTGTGTTCACGCGGCGTTGACGCGCACATATGCGCCGTTCAACGCACATTTTGCCTTACACTTCATATTCGCCGCGCCATGCGGCGCGGCGGAAGGGTCGCCCGGCGGAAAACTTCCGCGGGTACAATCAGTTCCTCTTTATGCTCGAAGGAATGACCTGTTCGGTTTCGGCATCGAAGAGATACGCTGCCTTGTGGGGAACGACGAAGTCGAACTCGTCGCCCATGTGGGGCGCGTCGTGAGGATTGACTTTAAGTATTACGTTGACCGAACCGACGTTTGCATATACGTTGGTGGTATCGCCGAGGAGCTCGGTGAGGTCGACGTTGGACGTGACGAGGTATTCGTCTTCAGCCGCCTTGCCGTTCTTGGGCAGGCGAATGGCTTCGGGACGGAATGCAAACACCACTTTTTTGCCTTCGACGGAGGCGACGTCGTCGATAATGGGCGCAACATCGTAGTCTACGGTGTCGTTGACGAAGTGTCCGTTCTTTATTTCGCCCCTCAAAAAGTTCATGGGAGGTTCGCCTATGAAGCCCGCGACGAAGAGGTTTGCGGGGTTGAAGTACAGCTCGTAGGGGGTGCCTATCTGCTGAACGTAGCCGCCCGATTTCATTACGACTATCCTGTCGGACATGGTCATTGCCTCGGTCTGGTCGTGGGTGACGTAGATGGTGGTCGCGCCGACGGAGCGGTGGATCTGCTTGATTTCAGAACGCATGGTAACGCGCTGCTTGGCGTCGAGGTTGGATAAAGGCTCGTCCATGAGGAATATGGAGACCTTTCTTATGAGTGCGCGGCCGACGGCGACGCGCTGGCACTGACCGCCCGAAAGGTTGCGGGGGAATCTGTCGAGATAGGGCGTGAGACCAAGTATCTCTGCAGTTGCCGCGACGCGCTTGTCGATGACGTCCATATCGATGCCTTCGAGCGTCAGACCGAAGCCGAGGTTTTCGGCGACGGTGAGGTGAGGATAGAGCGCATAGGACTGGAATACCATGGCTATTCCCCTCTCCCTCGAGGACATCTGGTTGGCGAGCTTGCCGTCGATGTAGAATTCGCCCGCCGTTATCTCTTCGAGACCGGCTATCATGCGGAGGGTGGTCGACTTGCCGCAGCCGGAGTCGCCGACCAGGCAGATGAATTCGCCGTCTTTGATCTCCATGTTGAAGTCGTGCACGGCGTGGTATCCGTTGGGATATACCTTGTTTACGTTGACAAATTTGAGTTGAGCCATTTTACTGTTCCCCTTATTCTGCCCCGTAGGGCGTTAAATATTTTTTTATTTTTTTGACGCCCCAAGGGACGCATACGTGTTCAGACGGTCACATCAGATCTTCCGTCTTGATATTGTCCATATCGTCGTAGGTCTGATTTTCGCCGCACATACCCCAGATGAAAGTGTAGTTCATGGTGCCCACGCCCGTGTGGATGGACCACGAGGGCGAAATGACTGCCTGTTCGTTGTGCATTACGATATGGCGGGTCTCCTGAGGGGTGCCCATGAGGTGGAACACCGCCTGGTCGGAGGGGAGTTCGAAGTACATGTAAACTTCCATGCGCCTTTCGTGGGTGTGCGAAGGAAGCGTGTTCCACGACGAGCCGACGTCGAGTTCGGTCATGCCCATCGAAAGCTGGCAGCTTTCGCACACGCCGCCGATGATGAACTGGTTGATGGTGCGCTTGTTCATGCCCTCGACCGTGCCCAGATGGCGCTGGATGCAGTATTTTGTGCCCGCGGGAGGTTCCTTGCCCTCGACGGGTTTGGTTATCTTGACTGTGGGGTACTCCTTATGCGCGGGGCTGGAGTTGATGTAGAACTTTGCGGGCTCGGAGGCGTCGACCGAGCTGAAGGTGACTTCCTTTGTGCCCTTGCCGATATATATGCCCTCTTTGAAGCCTATATCGTACTTTTTGCCGTCGAGCTCTATGACGCCCGCGCCGCCGATGTTGATGACGCCCATTTCGCGGCGCTCGAGGAAATAGTTGGTGGCGAGCTCCTTGAAAGTGCCCAGAGAGAGCGACTTGTTGACGGGCATTGCGCCGCCGGCTATTATTCTGTCCTGATGCGAATAGGTGAGCAGAATGTCGTCGGCTTCGAAAAGTTTTTCGATGAGGTACTTTTTGCGAAGCTCGGAAGTGTCGTAATGCTTGGAATCATCGGGATGATTGGCATATCTTACATCGAATTTCATGATTGATACTATTGTCTCCTGCGGAAATTTCCGCGATGTTATTTGAATTTTGCCCGTAAAGACGGAAAGACGAGAGCGGCTTAAACGCTGTCCCACGTCGTCTGCACGAACTCTATAGCGGGGGCGATGTTTTCGCCCGACGTGCCTTCGAGCACGAGCACGGCATCTTTATCGTACGCCTTTATCTTTTTGAGTATGGCGGGATAGTCGAACATGCCGCTGCCGGGAGGGACCTGCCTGAGCTTGCCCTCTTCCACGACGAAATCCTTCATGTGGAACACGACTATGCTGCCCGCAAAGGTTTTCAGACCTTCGTCGAGGATATCCATGTAATTTTGGTAATTGGATATATCGAGATAGTTGTATAGGTCGAATATCACCCTGACGTTGGGGCGGTCTATGCAGTCTATGGCCTGTTTGAGCCTTGCCACGCACCAGCAGCAGTGTCCGGCGGCTCCCTCCATGCCTATCTTTACGCCCTGTTCCGCGGCGTAGTCGGCGAGCTCTTTAAAGGTTTCTACCACCCTTTCGAGCGCCTCGTCCGTGCGGTTGAGGGGGTTGTACGTCCACTTGTCGTCGTTGTACGAACCCGTTTCGCTACCGACTATATCGCTGCCGAGCAGCTTTGCGTACTTTAAATAGTCCTTGAATGCGCCGACGCAGTCGGCTACCTTTTGACCGTTTGAGTGGACGGGATTGAAGTAGGCGCCTATCAGGGGAACGGAGACGCCCGCCCCCCTGAATGCCGTGCCTAAATATTCCGCCATCTCCCGCGTGAGCGAGCCGGGCTTTTGCTTTACCTCGTCCATAAACTTGTATACGACGAGCTGAACGGCGGATATCCCGTACTGTTGGGTGCGGCATATTACGCCGTCAATGCCCTTTTCGCCGAGGTCGTGCGTGCGGAATGCTATTTTCATTATCTTTGAACGCGGCCCGAACCGTCGCCGCCTGCCAAAGCTTCGACTTCCTTGCGGGTAACGAGGTTGAAGTCGCCGGGGATGGTGTGCTTGAGCGCCGATGCCGCAACGCCGAATTCGAGCGCGGACTTGAAGTCCTTGCCGTCGAGGAAACCGCAGATGACGCCGCCCGCGAACGAGTCGCCGCCGCCGACGCGGTCTACGATGGGGGAGATCCTGTATTCCCTGGAGTGATAGAATTCGCCCGTCTGTCCGTTATATATGCATGCCGACCAGCCGTTATCCGATGCCGAGTGGGATACGCGCAGTGAGCTTACGGCGTACTTGAAGTTGAACTTATCTACCATCTGTTCGAAGATGGACTTGTAGCCTTCGAGATTGAGCTTGCCGCTGGTGACGTCGGTCTTGGCGGGCTTGAAGCCGAGGACGAGTTCGGCGTCCTCTTCGTTGCCTATGCACACGTCTACATACTTCATCAGACCCGTCATTACCTTTTGAGCCTTTTCGCTGGACCACAGCTTCTTGCGGAAGTTGAGGTCTACGGAGACGGTGACGCCGTGCCTCTTGGCTGCCTTTAAAGCTTCTTCGGTGAGCACTGCGGCGCTGTCGGATACGGCGGGGGTGATGCCCGTGAAGTGGAACCAGTCTGCGCCGTCGAAGATGGCGTCAAAATCGAAATCCTTGGCGGTTGCCGTAGTTATGGAGGAATGAGCTCTGTCGTAGACGACTTTGGAAGGCCTCATTGCCGAACCGGTTTCAAGATAGTATATGCCCAGCCTTTCGCCGCAGCGGGCGATGTGATTTGTCTGCACGCCGTACTTGTTGAGCGCGGCTATCGCGCAGTCGCCCAGTTCGTTTGCGGGGAGAGCGGTCACGAACTCTGCCTTGTGGCCGTAGTTCGCGCAGGATACAGCCACGTTGGCTTCGCCGCCGCCGTAGTTGATATCGAACTCGTCTGCCTGAATGAACTTTTCATTGTTGGGGGTGGAAAGGCGGAGCATTATCTCGCCCATGGTTACGATTTTTTTCATTGCTATATTTCTCCTGAAATTTTAATTAAAATTTTTCGAATTTTTATTTTCGCGGCGCAGCCGCACGAAGATCGTCCCTTCGGGTTCACTTCCTGAGCACGAGGTGCACGGCGAAGCCGCCGAAGTCGTCGGCAAGATATGCCACGTTGGGGTTGCCCTTGGCGTCGTATTTTACCGAACTTTCGTCGATGGTATAGCCGCGCATCTTGAGCTGATACATCGCGCGCTTTACCGAGTTGGTGGCGACGGCTATATGACCCATTTTGCCCTTGAAGGGCTTTTTCATGCACTCGACGTAAGTCGACGCGAATACCGAGCTGTTGCCCACCTTTTTGGCAAAGCCGAAGGCGTTGTCGAACATATCCGCCACGCTCTCGGCTTGGGCGGGGTCGGCGCAGTTGATGCCCACGTGCACCATTTCAAAGCCGAGCATCTTGTCCACGGCCTGACGGCAGAGCGCGGTTATGCCCGCCCAGTCGCCCTCTTCAAGCAGTTTTGCGGGCACTATCCAGCTGCCGCCGCAGCAGACTATTTTGTTGTAAGAAAGATAGGTGTTGAGGTTGTCCGCGCTGACGCCGCCGGTGGGCATGAAACGCATCGAAGTATAAGGTCCGCACACCGACTTTATGTAGGGCAGCCCGCCCGCCTGCTCGGCAGGGAAGAATTTTACGAAATCCAGACCGAGTTCTATCGCCTGCTCTATCTCGCTGGCGGAAGAGAGGCCGGGCGCAAAGGGTATGCCCTTTTCGAGGCAGTGCTTTACGACCTTGGGGTTGAGCCCGGGCGCCACGCAGAACTTTGCGCCGGCTGCCGCAGCCGCATCTGCCTGTTCGCACGTGAGCACGGTGCCCGCGCCGACGAGCATGTCGGGATATGCCTTTACCATGCGGGCGATAACTTCGTCCGCGCCCTTTGCGCGGAAGGTGACTTCGGCACAGTTTATGCCGCCTTCACGCAGGGCTTTGGCAAGATTTTCGGCGTCGTCTACGTTATCGAGCTTTATTACGGGCACTATGCCTATGCAGCTCAGCTGTTCGACAATGCCGTCGAGCTTTTCTTTTACTGTCATTGTTTACCTCTCCTGCTGTTAGTTTTGCGCATTATTTGTTATGCGCTATTATTATATATAATAACGGCTGACATGTCTATATATAAATCGGATTAATTTATGGATTTTTCGGACATGTAAAAATGTTTGGGAGCCAACGGGGAAAATGAGCCCAAAACATTTGACAAGGGCGCGGATGTGTGCTAATATTAAAGAGTAAACTAGGTTTAATATTTTAAAAGGGAGTAGTTGCAAGAGCGCCGCCGTCAGCACGGATAATCGTCCCGGCGTCGCCACCGTGAACTTTCGGTAACAAGACTTTTAAGCGTACGGCTTGAAAGTCTTTTTTAAATTTGCGCCCCTTGAAGCACGGGAAAAATACACTCTTTTGCAATCATTCCCCCGCACATATGCGGGGGATAATGTATAAAAATAATATAAGGAGAAATGAAAACAAAGAGATGTTTCACAACAAGAGCATTGAAGAGACCTGTAAGCTGACAGACTCTTCGGAGAGCGGACTTTCCACCGCGGAAGCGCAAAAGCGCCTTGCCGAAAACGGCAAAAACGCGCTTGCCGAAGCCAAGAAGAAGCCCGCTATTTTAAAGTTTTTGGGACAGTTTACCGACCCGATGATCATAGTGCTGCTGGCGGCGGCGGTCATATCTGCCGTGCTGGCGGGCGTAAACAAAGAACCCATAGAACTTATCGACAGCGGCGTCATTCTGCTCATAGTCGTCATAAACGCCATAATAGGCTTTGTGCAGGAGAACAAGGCGGAAAACGCGCTCGAAGCGCTCAAAGCCAAGAATAAGCCGTTTGTAAAAGTGCTGCGCGACGGCGAACAGCAGGTGATACCTTCGGAAGAGCTGGTAGTGGGCGACGTGGTCATACTCGAAGCGGGCGACGTGGTGCCCGCCGACATGAGGCTGATACAGTCTGCCTCGCTCAAGATAGAGGAAGCCGCGCTGACAGGCGAGAGCGTGCCCGTTGAAAAGGATCACACCGCCATTGTCGACGAAAAGGCGCCCCTGGGCGACAGGCACAACACGGCGTTTTCGGGCTCGACGGTGACCTACGGCCGCGGCCGCGGCATTGTTACCGCCACAGGCATGAACACCGAAATGGGCAAGATCGCCCAGATGCTGACCGAGGTGCAGGAGGACCCCTCACCCCTCAACAAACAGCTGGGCAAGACGGCGAAGATACTCTCCTTCCTCGTGCTCGGCATAGCCATAATAATATTCATAGTAAATATCTGCGCACACATATCGACCGGCATAGACGCCCAGGTGTTCATGGACGCGTTCATGACGGCGGTTGCGATAGCCGTTGCGGCGATACCCGAAGGTCTGCCCGCAGTCGTAACGATAGTGCTTGCCATGGGCGTGCAGAAGATGTCCCGCCGCAACGCGATAGTAAAGAATCTGCCTTCGGTAGAGACGCTGGGCTGCTGCGAGATAATATGCTCCGACAAGACGGGTACGCTGACGCTCAACAAGATGACCGTCAAGGACGGCTACTGTCCTTCGGGCAACGACGAGCTCTTAAAGCGCATAATGGCGCTGTGCAACGACACCGTTTCGACAAAGACGGGTCTGCAGGGCGACCCGACCGAGACGGCGCTGGTGGATTACTACATCAATCAGGGCGGCGACTATGCAAAGCTCGTCGCCGACTATCCCCGCATAAACGAAAAGCCCTTCGATTCGGGCAGAAAGCTCATGACGACCGTGCACACCTGCGCGGGCAAGACCGAGAGCTACACAAAGGGCGCGCCCGACATGCTGATAGCAAAATGCGACAGGATACTGACCGCCAAGGGCGTGGCGCCCATTACCGAAGCCGACAAAGAGGCGATAAGGAACGCCAACAGCGCAATGGCGCACAGGGCGCTGAGGGTGCTTGCAGCCGCCTATAAGGACGGCAACGACGTTTCGGAAGACAAGATGATATTCGTAGGCCTGACGGGCATGATCGACCCGCCCCGCCCCGAAGTTAAGGCTGCCGTTGCCGAGTGCAGAACGGCGGGCATAAAGGCGCTGATGATAACGGGCGACCACATGGATACCGCCTGCGCCATAGCAAAAGAGCTGGACATCCTGCGCGACGGCGACCTGACCGCGACCGGCGCGGAACTGGACAAGATGACAGACGAATATCTGTACGCAAACATACAGAAATTTTCGGTATTCGCCCGCGTTTCGCCCGAAAATAAGGTGAGGATCGTTAAGGCGTTCCGCTCCAACGGCAAAGTTACGGCAATGACGGGCGACGGCGTAAACGACGCGCCCTCAATAAAGGAAGCCGACATAGGCATAGGCATGGGCATAACCGGCACGCAGGTAAGCAAGGAAGCCGCCGACATGGTGCTCACCGACGACAACTTCGCCACCATAGTGGGCGCCGTTGAAGAGGGCAGAAAGATATTCTCGAACATAACCAAGGCGATACAATTCCTGCTTTCGGCAAACATTGCCGAGGTGCTGTGCCTGTTCATTGTAGAAATGATCTCGCTCATTTCGGGACAGCCGCAGACCTTCCTTTCGCCCATCATGATACTTTGGGTAAACCTTGTGACCGACTCCTTCCCCGCACTGTCGCTGGGCACCGAAAAGGCAGAAAAAGACGTCATGCTGCAGCCGCCGAGAAAGAGCGATACTTCGCTGTTTGCAGGGCAGATGGGCAAGGACATTATAATTCAGGGCATAATGCAGACCGCGCTGGTAATGCTTTCGTACCTCTTGGGACAGTACGTCATAACCGACGGCGTGGAACATCACGCAGAGCCCATGACGATGGCGTTCATATCGCTGTGCTTTATACAGCTGTTCCACGCCTTCAACCTGCGCTCGCAGCGCAACAGCGTGCTCAATTCCAAGTTCTTCTCCAACAAGCCCCTCAACCTTTCGGCGCTCGTGGGCATAGCGCTGACGCTGTTTGTGGTGCTTACGCCCGGCGTCAAGACTATATTCATAGAGGACGCGGGAAACGACTTCATGCTGTCGTGGGTAGAATGGCTGGTATCCGTGGGCGTGGCAGTTGCCATAATCCCCCTCGTGGAGATGCAAAAACTTATAGAAAGGCTGATAGCAAGGAAAAGAAAGGGCTGAGCCTTGACAGTAAAATAGAACATATCCGCGGACTGCGTTTGCAGTCCGCGGATATGTTTTTACTTGCATGTATATGCGCCCGCTCCATCTATTGAGCGAGTTATCGCTAAAATTCATGCGGCAATTCTTAATTGCCGCAATTCAATGCTCAGGGCGCTCCGTCGACCGTGCCATACGGTTAGATTTCTCGACTGCGCTCGAAATGACAGGGTGGGTAGGTCGACCGTGCGCCGCCTTTTGTCATTTCGATTTTTCACCTTTTGTCATTTCGACCGAAGCATAGTTTTTTCCTTAGCATTCGCGCAAAACCGTGGCTTTTGCGCGAAAGAGGAGCGGCAACGAAGCGAAGTTGCAAGGCGCGTTTACGCGGCTTGCTTAGAGCGCAGTTTGCCGCGACGAGCGCGTGGAGAAATCTGGCACGAAGTGCCGACAAAAGGTGGCGACTTGATTCTTCTACGAGCCCCCCCCTTTTGAAAATTCCGTGCTCGTCCTTGCTAAAGGGAACCTAAGCAACGGCAAGTCGCAGCCGCCGCAAGGCAAGGCTTGCCGTTAAATTATTTACCTCCCCAGCCAGCCGCCGTCGACGGCTATAGTGAAGCCGTTGACATAGTCCGAAGCCGCCGAAGCGAGGAATACCGCCGCGCCTTCGAGGTCTGCGGGGGTGCCCCAGCGACCCGCGGGTATGCGGGCAAGAATGTCGGCGCTGCGCTCTTCGTCCTGCCTGAGCTGCTGAGTATTGTTGGTAGCCATATATCCCGGAGCTATGCCGTTTACGTTGATGTTATACTTTGCCCATTCGTTGGCGAGCGACATGGTTATGCCGCGGATAGCCGACTTGGAAGCCGTGTACGAAGGCACCCTTACGCCGCCCTGATAGGAGAGCATGGAAGCTATGTTTATTATTTTGCCGCCCGTGCCCTGCTTTATGTACTGCCTGGCAACCGCCTGCGTGAGGAAAAAGACCGTCTTTAAGTTGACGTTAATTACGCTGTCCCAGTTTTCTTCGGAAAACTCTATAGAATCCTGCCTCTTTATTATGCCCGCGTTGTTGACAAGTATATCTATCCTGCCGTAACGTTCGAGCGTCTTTTGTATGACGTCTGGTATGACGTCTACAGAGGACAAATCGGCAATGATGTTATAAAAATTTTCGCTGCCGAGCATCTCCTCGGTCTCGGTGGACGGTCTGCGCGACACGCCCGCCACTTTTGCGCCCGCTTCGACATAGGCGCGGCAGATGCCCTGGCCCAGACCCGTGTTGGAGCCCGTGACTATTGCAACTTTGCCCTTTAAGCTGAATTGTTCCAAAATCATCTATGTATTCCTCCCTTTTTTGCGTGCAGAACGGCGCTCTGCCGCACCCGTCCCGACATACCAATATTTTACACCATAAAATTAAATAAATCAAGGGGGAATTGAAATTAAGTTCTGATTTTGTTTTTGCAAAGGGGTGGGCAATCTGCCAAGCTTTATTGTTAGATTTCTCGACTGCGCTCGAAATGGCAAGGGCGGGGCGCTTAAAAGCGCCCCGCCCTTGCCGCCGCCGTGCGGTCGATCTATTCTTTGCCGAAAAGTACGCTCCTTCCGGGAAGTATGCTGTATGTTTTGCCGCGTATTTCGATATACACCGGCATATATGAGGGATTGAACGCCATTTCGCCGTCGAGCGAAAATACAAGCGAGCGGTATGCCTTTACGTAGCTGCATACCTCGCCGTTCGTGGCGTACCAGATGTCGTTCCTGCCGCCCACACTCTTGCAGAAGTCTTCGAGCACGCTCCAGTTGTCGGCGTCGTCGTATTCGTAGCTGTGTCCCCAGAGGTAGAACAGCCACGGTTCGCGGTGCTTGAACTCATCTTCGGGCGAGCCGAGCAAAAATTTTTGGGTGAGTTCGGGCAGGCAGTCCTCGCTGTGATGAGCGGTGGGGTGCCATTCCAGAAAGTCTTCGGGCAAGCCGAAGGAGTGCGTGGAGCGCGTGGTGCGGGCGTACTGCACGCCGAGGTCGCCTATCACGCGCTTTACCTCGTCGTTATAGCCGTTGTAGGCGTACGCCATGCCGTTGACTATTCTGCCGAACTTGTGCTCGAGCCAATCGCGGTTGAGCGCAACCTCCCTTATCGCCTCGTGCAGGGGCACTTTGTTTAAGAATATGTGTCTTGCGCCGTGCAGCGCGACTTCGTGCCGCGAGTCGGAAAAGAGCGCGTAGGTCTCCTCCTCGTCCATTCTGTCGTGCCAGTTGCGGCAGTCGAAAAGAAGGGAGTTGAGGTTGAATGTGCACTTCAGCCCGTATTTATCTATTATCTGCATGAGCTTTTTATCGGCGTGCACGCCGTCGTCGTAGCTGAGCGTGACCGCCTTTGAAAGCCCGCCGGGGAAGCGCATGTATTTTTCTTCGAACATCTGACGAAATTGTGACATTTTGTTTTCCTCTTTAAATTATTTGCTTTCGGGCGGGCGCGCGGCCGCGGTTTGGAACATGCCCGAAGCCTTTTTCCACTTGCCCGACAGAATGCGCCAAACGAAGAGCACCGAACGCACGCACCAGTCCGCCGCCATGCCCGTCCACAGCCCGTAGGCGCCTATATGCAGCTAGGGAATGAGCGGCGTGCAGAGTATGAAACTCAGCCCGACGCGCATTACAGCCATGGAAGATACCGCGCAAATCATTGTATATCGCACGTCGCTGGTGGCTTCGAGCACGGCAGAGCCGCCAAACGAGAACGGATAGGTGAATATCTGCACTGAAAAGCACAGCGTTATGCAGCCCGTAGCCATGGCTGCGGCTTCGGCGGTGATGTTCTGCGAGAATATGCCCACGAGCAGCGGCGAGAGCGCCCAGACCAGCCCGACGCACAGCGCGTTGCCGACGAGCGAGATAGAAAACATCTTTTTTATATAATACTTTACGCAGTCCTCATCGCCCGTGCCCACCGACTGCACCATGAACGAGTCGGCAAGGCCGAGCGACATGGTGAATGCCGATTCGATCACTATGGGGATTATCAGTACGGCGAGCGCCCTGTTTGAAAAGAGCGTATATCGCCTTTTGCTGCGGACGACAGCGCTCATTTGCCCGCGTCCCCGGCACATTCATCGGCACATATATTTGAATCATTGCCCTCTTGGGCGCCTTCGGCGGACAGCTCTTCCGCCTTTGCGCCGGCGCGGAGCAGACCCGAAGCCTTCTTCCACCTGCCGGTGAGCAGGCGCGAAACGAACAGCACCGAGCGCACCACCCAGTCGGAACACATACCTATCCAGTAGCCCATGGCGCCGAGTTCGAGCTTAAAGCCGAAAGTTGACATCAGCCAGGGGGTCAACGCGTCGTCGGTGAACAAAAAGCACAGCCCGACGCGCACGATAATCATGGAGGATATCGCCGACCACATCACGTACCTCACGTCCGAAGTGGCTTTGAGTATGCCCGGCGTTGTAAACGACAGCGGGTAGGTGACGAACTGGAATGACAGGCAGAAGTACAGGCACTTGAGCGCTATGGGGTAAGCGGCTTCGGGATAGTCCCAAAGGTATACCAGCCAGTGGCTCGTACCCATTATCAGCGCCACGGTTATCGCGTTGGCGACGAAAGAGATGGCAAACATCTTTTTTATGTAGTATTTGACGCAGTTTTCGTCGCCCGTGCCCACCGACTGACCGATGACCGTCAGGCAGGACGTGCCTATGCCGCCGCCGACGACGGAGGCGATGTTGTTTAAGTTGTTGGCTATTGTGTTGGCGTTTGCCTGTATGTTTATGTTTTTATCGAGCGCGGCGTCGTACTGAACGTAGCAGCCGGCGTTGACGAAGGTATTGGTCATCAGCTTGCCGAGCTGGAAGAGGCAGCTTTCGATGCCGCTGGGAATGGCTATGAAGAGTATGCGCTTTACCATTGCGCCTTCGAAGCGGAACTTTGTGAACAGCTTGACGGGCAGCAGGTTTTTATCGGACATGAGCAGCACGCGCATGTACACGGCGGGTATGGCGCGGGCGATGAGCGTGGCGAGCGCCGCGCCCTCGACGCCCATGTCGAGACCCCATATGAAGGCAGCGTTCAGACCTATATTTACAACGCAGCTTATGCCCGCGCTGGTCATGGTGACGAGGCTTCTGCGCTGAGCCCTGAGGAGAGCGGCGGAGCCGTTGAATATGCCGATGAGCGGAAATGACGCCGCAGTTATATAAAAGTAAGTGCGCTGCAGTTCCATTACGTCGGGCTCGACGTCGGGATAGAAGAGCTGCAGAAGATAGGGATTGAGCGCAAGGCACAGCCCGGCTATGACGAGCGAGAACACCAGCACTATCACCAGCATGTGCTTGGCGCTCTTTTTTGCCGATTCTATGTTTTTGGCGCCCAGAAACTGCGAAGTTATTATCGTTCCGCCCGTGGCGAACGCCGAAAAGAGCTGAATGACGAGATTGTTTATATAGTCTACGTTGCCGACCGCGTTGCTGGCGTGACCGAACTCGTCTATCGACGAAACCATTATGCCGTCGAACATGCCCAGCGACGTGGAGAATATATTTTCGATGACTATGGGCGCTATCAGCCACAGGAGCTGTTTGTTTGTAAACAGCGAATAGCGCTTTTTGACCTTTTGCACCGTCCGCAATGCACATGCCTCCCTTTGATATCTTTGACTGTTTCTTTTTTCGCATAATATTTTACAACAGATTTTCTTGATTTTCAACGGGTTTATGGTGTATAATTATTAAAAAGTACTGATTTTTCAACACAGGAGTCGATTTTTTATGGCAGAGCAGCAGCCGCAGAGCATAGTCGACCGCACAATTGACAGGATACACGCCGACAATCAGTTAAAAGAGGCGGGATTTGTGATGTCCTCCCCCCACTGCCACCCGCACTACGAAATATTTTATATAGAGAGCGGGCACAGCAGTTATTTTGTGGGCAGCGGCGTATACGAGCTGCACGCGGGCGACCTTTTGATAATGCCGCCTGACGTGTTCCACTTTACCCGCTACCCCGCAGCCTGCCGCAGGAGCAACGTGTTCTTCCGCGAAGGCGACCTGACCGACGAAATAAGGGCGCTGATGCCGGGCGGAAGGCGGTTTTTTGACGAGCCGAGGATATTGCAGGTGCCAGAAGGCTACCGCGAGCAGATAGCGGGGCTGTTTTCGGGCATGGCGAGGGAGGAAAAGATAAGCGACGAACGCACCCCGCTGCTGCTGCGGGCAATGCTGCACGAGCTGTTGCTGCTGTGCGGCAGGGAGTGCGCATACCTTGACGTCATGCCCGAGGACATACACACCACCGATATGCCCATAGTGAGGGCGGCGCGGTTCATGAGCAGCCACTACATGGACGACATTTCCACCGCGGATATAGCCGCCGAAGCGGGATACAGCCCCAACTATCTGACTAGGAAATTCCGCGAAGCCGCGGGCATAGGCGTGCACGAATACCTTACGTTCATACGGCTGCAGCGGGCGGCTTTAGAGCTCGTTTCCACCGACCACACCGTGACCGAAATAGCCTTTCGGTGCGGATTTTCGGACGGCAATTACTTTAAAGACGCCTTTAAAAAGAAGTACGGCGTCACCCCGAGGGAATACAGGAAGTAATGCCGGGCTTTTGCCCGAAGGCAAGTGCTTAAATGAATTGCGGCATGTCCGCGGAGCGCGGTGCAGCGGAACGCCGCCCGCGTTAACTTGACTTGTGGCGATTAAAGTCGTAAAATATAGACATGGATGAAGCAAAGAAAAAATTAATTAAAGCTTTCATAAAAAAATATCTGCTGATAACGCTGGGCTGCGTGCTGTACCCCGCGGGCGTGGTGCTGTTTTTGCAGGCAGGCGGTCTGGGCGGCGGCGGCGCGACGGGTATCGCGCTGATAATCAACCGCCTGACGGGCGTGAGCACGGGTATAATAGCATTTGTTATAAACGTGCCGCTGCTGCTGTGGGGCTGGAAGGTGTTCGGCAGGGAATTTTTTATATCCACGCTGTATGTGATAGGGCTTTCGTCCCTGCTGATGTGGATAACCGAATACGTGTTCTTTGAAGTGCTGCCGCAGGTTTACGGCGAAGAGTTTGTGCCCTTTACCACCAACAAGCTCATAAACGCCGTTACGGGCGGCGCGATATTCGGCTGCGGCATGGGGCTGATTTTCAGGTGCGGCTCCTCTTCGGGCGGCACCGATATACCCGTAAAGGTGCTCAAAAAGAAGTTCAGGCACATAAGCACGGGCATTATCACCATGACCAGCGACATAATAATCGTAGTGTGCGCGGCGTTCGTGTATGAAGGCGACAAGCTTGAAATGCTGTTCTACACCGTGCTCTCCGTAGTGGTGTTCACGCTCATGTTCGACTGGGTGCTGTACGGCGGAAATTCGGCAAAGATGGTATTCATAATTTCTGAGACCGAGCCCGCCGAAAGGATATGCCAAAGGATACTCAAGGACCTGGACGCAGGCGCAACGTATATCGACGCCCGCGGCGCGTTCAGCGGCGAGAACAAAAAGATGCTGCTTTGCGTGGTAAAGCCAATAGTATACCCACGCCTGCGCGACATTGTGCGCGAAGAGGACAAAAAGGCGTTTATGATAGTTTCATCGGCAAAGGAGATATACGGCGAAGGATATCTGCCGCCCGACAGGGCGGAGCTATAAAAATCGTGCGCCCCGTACGGGCGCACGATTTTTATGCCTTGGCAGTGCGCGGGCTCACCGCGCATTTATTTTTTTTGAGCAGTCTTGAATAGGCTATTTTATACGCTATCTCCGCGACGACGGCGAGCACGCCGAATATCACGGGCAGCACCGCCATGCCCGAAAACGCCGGCGGCACGGCGAAAGCATTTGCTGCAAACAGAAAAAAGCCCATCACGGCAATAAACAGCGCAATGCTGAATACGGTCCAGGTGACGTACATATCGCGCTTCTTTTTGAGCTTTTTGCCAAAAACCAATCTTAAAGTGTTGCAAATCACCAATATGGTAGAAGCTATTCCTATGCCAACTACTGCAAACCCAATCATAATATCAAATAAAAAATAATTTGAGGCAAGGTTATCGGCATGGCGGTCGAACACGGGCATGTCGCCGCTGAATCCGCCTTCGACCCAGCTCTTCATGCTGTCCAGATAGTACCTGAACGCCATGACCGAGAGAGCGTTGGAAAAGTTGTTGGCGTCAACAGGCTCGGTGACGACGGGCAGACGCTCAGTATGCGTGCCGTCGCCGTCCGCGTTGGGCACGGTGACGGTCATTTCGTTGTCAAGGTCGGCTTCGGGCTTGGCGGCAAGAATGATGTCGAGCGCGGAATAATCGACGCTGATCCTATCTATTACCTCCTCTGCGTCGGGGTTTTCTTTCAAGAGTTCATCGAGCTCTTCCTGCGTGGCGGGCATGTATTCGCCCAGGTCGGCATG
This sequence comes from uncultured Clostridia bacterium, assembly GCA_944327465.1. Lineage (GTDB taxonomy): Bacteria > Bacillota > Clostridia > Christensenellales > Borkfalkiaceae > Coproplasma. The sequence continues at coordinate 50,363 of CALVHH010000001.1, forward strand.
GAATACGGGCGCGCAGATCAGGCACGCCAGCGTGATGAGCAGCAGCACGACGGAGAGCAGCCTGAATATTACGGGCAGCCGACGGCTGACGGGTTGTGTGGGAAGTTCTTCCTGCATAACATATCTCCTTTAAAAAATGCTTGCCGCCGCCCGCCGCGCAGCGGCGGGCGGCAGATCTCTATTGAGTGCGAGCCGTCGGTTCAGACGGCGTTTTTTAATATTTGGGCAATATCCGCGGCGTAAAGTATCTTTGCGCTGCCCTTTTTGCCGCCGCCCGTGGCTGCGCACAGTCGGGCCATGCGGGCGATATCCTCATCCGAGGGCGAAACGCCCAGTTCGGAAAGCGTTACGGGCATGCCGATATCGGCAAGGAACGCGGTGAAGCGCTCGATGCCCTCGCGCGCGACGCCTTCGCGCGTGCCGCTGGGGCGGACGCCCATTACGCGGACGGCAAACAGATAGAAGCGCGTGAGGCAGTCCTTGTACACATAGTTAGCCCACGCCGTCCACACCGCGGCAAGCCCCGCGCCGTGAGCTACGTCGTACAGCCCGCCCAGCTCGTGTTCGATGCCGTGCACCGCCCAGTCGCCGCCGTTGTTGCCGCAGCCCGTCAGCCCGTTGTGCGATACCGCGCCCGCCCACATCACCTCGGCGCGGGCGTCGTAGTCGGCGGGATTGCTTACGAGCAGCTTGGCGTTGGCTATGACCGTGCGCATGAGCCCTTCGGCAAGCGAGTCGGTTATCTGCATGTTGCCGCCCGAAGTGAAGTAGCGCTCCATCGTGTGCATGAGTATATCCGTACAGCCGCACGCCGTCTGGTAGGGCGGCAGCGTGAACGTCAGCGCGGGGTCCATAACGGCAAAGCGGGGACGGGCGTAGTCTGTGTTGCAGCTGCGCTTGAGCCAACCTTCGACCTCGTCGTTCGTGATGACGGAAGAGTTGCTCATTTCGCTGCCCGCCGCCGCGATTGTGAGCACTACGCCCACGGGCATGCAGGCGGATGGCTTGCGCAAGCCCTCGTAAAAATCCCACACGTCGCCTTGGTTTTTAAGACCGTAGCCTATTGCCTTGGCGCTGTCGATGACCGAACCGCCGCCGACGGCGAGCAGGAAGTCGACCCCCTCTGCCCTTGCGAGCGCTATGCCTTCGCGCACGAGCGAAAGACGGGGATTGGGCTTTACGCCGCCCAGCTCAACGAAAGCTGCGCCCGCCGCGGCGAGGGCGCCGCGGACGACGGAGAGCAGCCCGCTGCGCTCGGCAGAGCCGCCGCCGTAGTGGAGAAGCACCTTTTTGCAGCCCTGTTCGGCTATCAGCGAGGACAGTTTTTGCAGGCTGTTCCTGCCGAACGCCACTTTGGTGGGCGCAAAATATTGGAAATCGAACATTGAATTTTCCCCCGAAATAAAATTGTAATTTCATTATACATTAAACGGGCTCAATAATCAACAGGCAGTTGACAGTTTTTGCGCGGCAAAGTATAATTATATGCGAAAAATTTATTGGCGGAAGCGACTTGAGATGAAAAAGGCGATAAAAGTTTTATTTACGGGCGGCACGATAGGCAGCGCCGCCATAGACGGCAAGGTAGACCTGGACGGCGGCGCCAACCGCAGGCTGCTGGACATGTACCGCGCTGAGCGCGGCGACGACGTGGCGTTCGACTGCGAAGAGCCCGTTTCCATGCTGTCGGAAAACGTGCACGAAGAGCAGCTGCACGACATTTACACCGCGGTGAAGGCGGTCGACGCGGCTGAGTACGACGGCATAATAATAACGCACGGCACCGATTCGCTGTGCATAAACGCGCACTACTTTTCGCTGACGCTGTGCGATATAGGTCTGCCCATAGTGCTCGTGTCCTCGCTTTACCCTTTGGAGGACGCAAGGCAGAACGGGCTCAAAAATTTTATCGCCGCCGTCGACTTTATCGAAAAGGGCAACGCACGCGGAGTGTTCGTGGCGTTTGCCAACGGCAACGCACCTGCCGAAATACACCTTGCGGGCAGGCTGATGTTCTGCGACCAGATCACAGGCTGGTACAGGAGCGTGCTGGGCGAAAGCCTTGCCGTTGTGGAAAACGGCGAAGTGAAGTACCTTAAAGGTCAATCGCTGCCTTCGCGCAAAGAGCTCGCCGCGGGCGGCAAAAAGGCGGTTGCCCCCGATATATGCCGCGACGTAATGCTTATAACGGCGCGCTCGCTTTTGAATTTTTCGCTGTACGACTTCGACAGGCGTGCGCCGCGGGCAGTCATTTTGGAGCCATACCACAGCGATACGGTGTGCACTTCGGGGCGCAACCTAAACTTTAAACAGTTTGCAGCCTACTGCAAGGACAGGGGCGTCGAGGTGGTGATAGCTTCGGTGGACAGCCGCTCGAACGTATACGCCAGCGCCGTGGGGCTGCCCGAAAGCGTGATATGCGCCTACGACGAGTGCACAGAGAGCGCGCTGACCAAGGTGATGTGTGCACTGGGCGCAGGGCTGGGCGCGGGGGCGTACCTGAAAGACGACATCTTTTTTGAAAAACTGCACCGCAGTTGATTGGCGGTCTTGGGGAGGTGAATGATGGACTATCAGCCGACGCTGTTCGAAAGCGGAGTGCCTCAGCCGCTCGCCGAAAGGCTGAGGCCGAGGGACCTGGACGAATTCTGCGGGCAGGAGCACCTGCTGGGCGAAGGCAAGGTGCTGCGGCGCATGATCGAGAGCGACGCGGTGGGCTCGATGATATTCTGGGGTCCGCCCGGCGTGGGCAAGACGACGCTGGCGCGCATAATAGCGCACAGGACCAAGGCAAAATTTATCGACTTTTCTGCCGTGACGAGCGGCATAAAGGAGATAAAGGGCGTAATGGAGAACGCCGAGAGCGCACGGCGCTACGGGCGCAAGACCATACTGTTCGTGGACGAGATACACCGCTTCAACAAGGCGCAGCAGGACGCGTTTTTGCCGTACGTTGAAAAAGGCAGCATAATACTTATAGGCGCCACCACCGAAAACCCTTCGTTCGAGGTCAACGGGGCGCTGCTTTCGCGCTGCAAGGTGTTCGTGCTGCACGCGCTTTCGGCGGAAGATATCGTAAAACTTTTAAAGCGCGCCCTTGAAGACGAGCGCGGGTTCGGCGGTCAGAAGGTGGAAATAGCCCAAGACCTTATCGCGGCGATAGCCAACTTTGCAAACGGCGACGCCCGCGGGGCGCTCTCCACGCTGGAGATGGCTGTTTTGAACGGCGACGACGACGGGCAGGGCGGCATACGCGTGACCGCACAGAACATAGAGCAATGCACTTCGCGCAAGTCGCTGCTGTACGACAAGAAGGGCGAAGAGCACTACAACCTGATATCGGCGCTGCACAAGTCGATGAGAAATTCCGACCCTGACGCCGCCGTGTACTGGCTGGCGAGGATGCTTGAAGCGGGCGAAGACCCCGTATATATCGCCCGCCGCGTGACGAGGTTTGCAAGCGAGGACGTGGGGCTGGCAGACCCGAGGGCGCTTTCTATCGCCATTGACGCCTTTGAAGCATGCAGGCTGATAGGCATGCCCGAGTGCAGCGTGCATCTGACGCAGGCGGTGGTGTACATGTCGCTGGCACCCAAGTCCAACGCGCTGTATATGGCGTACGAGAGCGCCAAAAAGGACGCGCTGACGCAGCTTTCGGAGCCCGTTCCGTTGGTGATACGCAACGCGCCGACAAAGCTGATGAAGGAGCTGGACTACGGAAAGGGATATGAGTACGCGCACGACGCAAAGGACAAGCTGACGGCTATGCAGTGCCTGCCCGACAGCCTTGAAGGCAGGCGGTACTACCGCCCCGACGGCAAGGGCGAAGAGGGCGAATTCAAGGACAGGCTGGAGCGCATAACAGAATGGAAAAAACGGCACAGAAAGGACGATTGAGCGGCATATATGTGCCCGCCGATACAATTTAAGGCGATTTTAAAGCCGCCCGCCGCGGGGCATACCCCGCGGCGGGCGGCTGCTTTATTTATCCGCGCTCGGCTCAGCCGGGCTTGCGCGAATTGTTGCAGTAAAAGTAAATTATCTGCCTATCTGCCGCCAGCGACGACAACAGCGCGGCGGCGTGCGCCATGTGCTCTTCGTCGAGGTCGGCGAACGGGTCGTCCAGAATGACGAAGGACCGCTCGCTGCCGAACAGACTGTCGGCGAGGGCGAGGCGGAAACAGAGCGAGACGACCGCCCGCTGACCGCCCGACAGATGGTCGACGGGGCGAAGGCTGCCACCGCCTTCGTAGGTGACGACAAAGTCGTCGTCGATGTGCACGGCATTGCCGATGGCGCTCTTTAAAAGGTTTGCATACCTTTCGAACGCCTGCGTGACGGGGCGGACGAAGTTGCCGCGCAGCGAGCGTTCGGCGGACTTTAAAAACGTGCCCGCCGCCGTATATGCCTTGAGCTTTGCACGGCGCCCGTCGAGGTCGCGCTGAGCTTCGCACAGCTGTATTTGGGCATCTTCGAGCTCGGCGACGACACTTTCGTCGTCGGATATGTCGCGGTCGAGCGCGGCGAGCACGCGCCTGAGCTCGTCTGCGCGGGTCGCCAGACCGCTTTCGGCGGGGACGGGGCGCTCGACGAGTCCGTTGTCGCGGGCGTACACCCTGGCGGCGTCCTCTTCTATTGCCGCCTCCCTGAACAGCGAGGCGTACTCGGCGGAATCGCGGGTTATGCGGGCAGCCGCGGCGGCATAGCCGCCCGAAGGGTCAGCCATCTTTGCCAGCACCTTGTCGGCTCGGGCGCGGACGCGCTCGACGGCGGACATCCGAAGCTCGGGAATGAGCCGTTCGGGTTGGGGCTCCGGTTGGGGCTCGGGCTGCGCTTGAGCCGCTTCTTCGGCGGCGGGCACTGCCGCGCCTGCGGGCTTGCGCCTGCCGATGAGCATTATGCACACGGTGGCTATCAAAAAGAGTGCGCCCGCGGCGAGCGCTGCTATGCCGGCAAAGTTGCTCATAGGCATGAGCACGAAGCCCGCCACCATGAGCGCCAGCGACAGCACAAAGGATATGACTGCCGAAACGGCTAACCTGCCGCCGTTTGCAGGCTTTGTCTGAGCCGTCGGCTCGGGCTGAGGTTGAGGCTGAGGCGCGGGCTCGGGTTGGGGCGCAGGTTGGGGCTCGGGCGGGACTATCGATTCGAGCCCCGCGGCGGCGTTGAGCGCGGCGATGTCCTCCTGCGAGGGAAAGCCCGAAGGATATGCCGCCTTTATCTGCTCTATGCGCGCCCGCTTTTGCTGCACGGCGGTGCGCATGGCTTCCAGCCGCGACCACTTTTCGTTGGTCACCGCGGCGGCGGAGAGGCGGCGCTGCGCCTCTTCGACTGCGCGGAGCTCGGCGGCTATCGCCGAACTCTTGGCGTACTTTTCATCCAGCCCGGCAGACACCGCGCCCAAATCGGAGATGTGCGCCTGCAATTTTTTGATTTTGCTTTCGAGGGCGGGTATCTCGCCCCTGCCTCCCCTGCCGAGCAGATTTTTTGAGGCTTTGTCGAGCGCGGCGAGCGCGGGAGGCAGGCTGTACTGCCCCGCCGCACGCGAGGCGTATTGGCTGAGGCGGGCGTTTATGCCGCCCGTAGAGGTCAGTTCGGAGGGCTCCGAGGTTATGAACAGTGCGCGGACGAAGGACTGTTCGTCCAGCCCGAACACCCGTTGACCTATTCCGCCCGCAAAATCGCGGCAGAGCGCACCGCCGCAGTACACCTTGGCGTCGTCGCCCGAAGTCGAATCGAAAAACCGCTCGATGCGGTAGACCTTGCCTTTCCATTCAAATGTGAGGTTGCCGCCGTACCTGCCGCCCGAAAAGGGGGCGAAGTGGCGGCGCTCGTTGAAACGCGAGCGCGAGGTGTCGGCGGGCAGACCGTAGAACATCGCCTTGATGAAGCATGCCAGCGTCGTCTTGCCGCCGCCGTTGGGCGAATAGAGCGCGTTGAGCCCGCCGCCGAATTCATAGTCGAGCCCGCAGAGCGAGCCGAAATTTTCTATATGACAGCGCAGAATATTCACAGTTCCTCCTCCCTTCCTTCCAGAGCACGCAGTCCGGCGTCTATTATCATGCGCCGCTCGGGCTCGGTGTAGCCTTCGGCATCCATGACCTCGCGCACGAATCTGCCCCTGAGCGTGGGGTCGGCGGCGAGGGCTGAAAGGTCGATGCGGCGACGAGTCTCATCTTTGACGGAGACGCCGCGGTAGTGAGGTTCGAGCTCCTTTTGCACATCGGCGGCGAGGGACGGACAATCGAAACACGCCTCGCCTTTGAGCGTTACCCGCACCATATCCTTTGATGAAGGCGGACAGGCAGCCTTTGCCGCACGGGCAGCCGAAAGCCAGTCGGCACAGGCAGAGATATCCACGCAGACGTCGTGCACGGTGCGGGCGGCAAAGGGAACAAAGGCGCTGTAAACCGTGCGCCCCGCCTGCAGGGCGACAAAGCCCTTGGCGCCGCACTCATCGTACCCCCTGCCTTCGGGACAGCCGCTGTATGCGTACACGCCGCGCTCATCCAGCCTGCCGCTCTTGAACGAGTGTATGTGCCCGAGGGCGAGATAGTCGATGTTGCGGCAGCGCAGTTTGGAGATATCTATGTCCTCGTCGCCATGCCCGCGGGAGAGCTGACCGTGCAGCATGACGATATTTGTCTTGGCGGGGTTGAGGCGGAGCGTAGAATACATGGACAGGCGGTTGCTTTCGCAGAGCTCTATGCCCGCCACCACCACGTCGCCGTAGGTGTAGTAGCTCCACTCGGTGCCGAACGTCTTTAAGTTGGGCAGCGATTCGGTATAGCTCTGACCGACGTCATGATTGCCGCGGAGATAGAAAAAGTCGAGCGAAGGGTGCAGTTTTACTATATTGTAAAAGTACTCCTTGTCCTTTTTGAGCGGGCGGTCGCTGTCGAAGGCGTCGCCGCAGATGAGTATGCCGGCAAATCCGCCCTCGGAGGCGTAGTCCGCCATGCGGCCGAATGTGGCGCGCAGTTCGCGGCGGCGCTCTTCGCGCATGTCGGCGGGCAGCCCCGCAAGCGGCGAGCCGAGGTGGATATCGGCACAGTGCAAAAGTTTGATCATATGTAAAAGCCTCTTTGTTTAAATTGCAGCGTTCCGCCGCACCATGCTCCTCTGACGAGGGCGACAGCGAGCCGAGGGGGGCTCTGCCCTTAATCCTTCTACGAGCCCCCCTCCGGTCGACCGCGCCAAACAGTTAGATTTCTCGACTGCGCTCGAAATGACAGGGCGATGTATTTCGACCGTTTTTTTCTTTTTATCATTTCACACGCCCTTTTGTCATTTCGACCGAAGCATAGTTTTTTTCCTTAGCATTCGCGCAAAACCGTTGCTTTTGCGCGAAAGAGGAGCGGCAACGAAGCGAAGTTGCAAGGCGCGTTTACGCGGCTTGCTTAGAGCGCAGCTTGCCGCGACGAGCGCGTGGAGAAATCTGGGCACATAGTGCCCGACAAAAGGTCGTCGACCGCGCTTTACTGTCAGATTTCTAAGCGCGCTCGAACTTACATATTCAATTATACAGTTGCGATTGCCGACTGTCAACAATTGCACGCCATAAAAGACAGGCGGTGCCCGCGCATTGCGCGGGCACCGCCGTTATGCCGCGTGAAAACGGCAGTCAGATCAGTTGTCCATGGAATTCTTTATCTTGCGTATCTTGTGCTTGATGGGGAAGAACCAGAATATGGAGATGAGCCACAGCACTGCAAGGCAGATGCCCGAAACTATGCCCGAACCGCCGAACGACATAGGTATCTGCGTTGCGAGGGTAAGGATCTCGGCAGCTTCGCCGGTGACCGTGCCCGCGAGAAGCTGGGGCGCGAGCGTGAGCGCGAAGAAGGGCGCCAGCACGAACAGCACGCAGGGCAGCCAGCACAGCAGCTTTACGTACCACATGGTGAAGCGCTTGTTGGGGCAGAACAGCTTGATGAGCGCGATGACTGCCATGATCGCCCACATGAGCGATGTGAGACCTATAGTTGCGGCAGCTACGGCAAAGAGCGCGGTGCCTATCACGGACGCCTGTTCATCGGGAATTTCGGCAATGTAGTTTTGCAGCATCTCGTTGAGGTCGAGCGAGGAGCCCGAGCTACCTTCGCCCTCGGGAGACGAGGTATCCGAAGCGGCGACGTTTACCCTGCCGAGAGCCGACGAGGGCGTGACGGAGGGAATATCTTCGGGCAGGTTGTCGGGGTTGAGGTCGTCGAGGTTGAAGCCGTACTTTTCTGCTAAGGTCTCGATAGCCTGGATGAACGAGAACGTGCCGTCATCCTTTTTGCCCGCTTCGACGGCTTCATCGAAGTAGCCCATTATAGTTTCCTTGTCTTCGGCGGTGAGGTCGTAGCCGAGCTCTTCGGCGACGCTGTCGGCTGCTGTGCCGAACTGCTCCTTTGCCTGCTCATAGTTGCCGCTTGACAGCGATTCCGAGACCGCCTCCACCTGTTCGAGGTCGACCGATTCAAGCTCTTCGAAGTTGATGCCGGCGTCCTCGAGCTGGTCCTGCGTAGCCTGTGCGACCATGTACACCGTCATGCGGGGCATCATCTGCGCGAGCATGCCGTCCACCGTCTCTTCGAGCTTATCTGCGTTGGAAGCTATGTAGTCGCGCACTTCCTGAGGCTGAGGCGTAACGCCGAGCATTAATGCGCCCAGAGGGTCTACGTTCAGCTCTACCTTGGTGTATACGTCCTTGCTGACGTATTCGAGCATCTGCAAAGTTTCGTCATCTTCGGCAGCGCCTTCGCCGTTATCCTGTATGTATTCGAGCACGGCGGAAAAATTGTCGCCCGTAACGGTGACGTCCACGCTGAGCATGGGCATGAAGAGCTGACCTATTATGGCGACTATCGCAATGATTATGGCAACGATGTTTGCGGGGATGAGCATCCGCTGATATTTTTTGTGCTCTTCTTTCAGCGAATCGATGTCCCAATCCTGATAGTTTTTAGCCATTGATTTTACTCCTTACTTATTTTTCACGAAATAAACACATTTTTCGCATAGGTATAATAGCACAATGCCTGCCGTCTGTCAACGAATAAAATAATATTTTAAACGATTTTACATGTGCATATACGCTATTATATATACTTAAGCGGTAAAAGTTGCCAAAAAACGTCTGATTCTGGCGCACGCGCGGGCAATTTAAAACCCGCTGTTGACAAACGGGCGGGGCTGTGCTACACTTATGATACGGGCGGGCGACCTCCCGAAAAAAAAATGGAGGAAAAATGATGTCAAAAAAATCCAAAAAAATAAGCACCCCGCTGCTGGTGGGCGCAATAGCTTCGCTGGTGTTCCTCATCCTCGCCATAGTGGGCATAAGCCTTGAAAACTGGGTGGCTTCGGAGCTGCTTGGCGAGAGCGTACCCACTTCGCTGAGCGACTGCACCAAGTTCGACATGGCGATAGCCGACACCATGAGCGCGTTTGCTATCATAACCATAATAGCCGCCGCGGCTACGGTGGTGGGCGCAATAGCTTCGCTGGTGCTCAACTTTAAGCTCATAAAGCTGATTGCCGCAATAGCCGGCGCGGCGGCGATAGTGTGCGCGGTGATAACCATTATATGCACATACTCGTTCTGCAACGACACGTTCGGCAACCAGCTTCTCAACACCGCGCCTTCGGCAGGCGCATGGCTGCTGACGATAGGCGGCGCGCTGAGCGGACTGGCAGGTGCGTTTACGGCGCTCAAGAGATGACAAAAAACCTATAAAACCACCGTTGGGCGGCACATATGTGCCGCCCAATTTCTTTTTATGCGTCAAAATGCGATTCTGCGGACGAGGCGCTCAGCTCAGCTCGAAGGCGAGGATGTCTATGGCGCCGTCGCCTTCGAAGGTGAGGTACAGGGCAAATTTTTCGCCGGGGCAGGCGAAGGGCGCGGTAAAGGTCTGCCAGCCCGGCGAGGGCAGCAAGTTTATGCGCGCAAGTTCGTTGAGCCCGTCGGAGGCGATCATGCAGCCCCTGCCGCTGCCGCGCACGGTGACCGAGAGCGATGCGGCTTTCGCGGGCGAAAAGTATTTATAGCCGCACACCGCGCCGCGGCGGAAATTTGAAATGTGCTGGTATGCCTCCTCTTCGCCGTCGGCGCCGTCCTGGGTGATGTACGGATGTATTCCGCGGAAGGGCACTTCGCCGCGCATCGTGCCCGAACGGCTTTTGAGCACGCAGGCTATCGTGGCGGGGTACCTGCCCTTTCCGCTGAGCGGTCCGCCGTTGAGCCCGCAGCTCGTCATTTCGACCTGGGGAATGTGACAATCGGGGAGCACGGTTATGCGCTCGGCGCACGCCTGGCGCGAAAACGAGGTGCGGTTGGTGTGGCGGTGGTAAAACACGTACCACTTGCCCGCTATCTGCTCTATGGAGCCGTGGTTGTTGCCTATGTAGTTGTTGCAGTCGGCTTCATCCTCTATGCCGTCTATGCCGATGTCGCCGTTGGAAATTATGGTGCCGCCGAATTCATAGGGACCTTCGGGGTCGTCGGATAGGGCGTAGCACAGTTCGTGACCGTAGTACGAAGACCAGATAAAGCAGAACTTGTCGCCCACCTTGCGTATGGACGAAGCTTCGAAAAATTCGTGGCCTTCGAAGCCGGTGCCCGCCGAGTTTGAAAAGGAGGGCGCCACCTCTACGGGGTCGCCGAGGACGGTGAGCATGTCGTCATCCAGCCTGTATACCCAGGCATAGGTATAAGTTTTGGGCACTTCCATCAGGTGCCTGGGCGGGTACGGACAGTAGCCCATGTACAGGTAATTTACGCCTTCATCGCGCAATACTGCAGGGTCAAACGCATACGGCTCGCCTGCGCGGCTCGACAGCAGATGCCCGTCGCGGAAGTGAACGTGACCGTGGAATTTGTACTGCCCCGCAGGAGTGTCGCACACGGCTACCGAAATGACCGAAACAAAATCGAGCGCGTAAAACAGATAGTACCGCCCGTCGCGGCCGCGGCAGACGTCGGGCGCAAAGAGCATGTGCGAACCGTCCGCGTTCAAAGGGTCCTGCTCCTTGCGGTATATTGTGCCTTCGAACCGCCAGCTCTTCAGATCGTCGACGGGCGCCGACCAGCAGACGTAGTCGTTCATGCAGAATTTGTCGCCGCCGAAGCGGTCGTGGCTGCCGAAGAGATACACTCTGTCGCCGAAGACGTGCGGTTCGCCGTCGGGGACGTATTCCCACAGCGGCAAAAAGGGGTTATAGACCTGTTTTTCCATGTGCTCTGCCTCCCGAAAAAGTGACTGACTTTTAGTATATTATACACCCGCCGCTGAGCAAAATCAAGGGCGACAGATAAAAAAATGGCAGTAAGAAATGACAAAAGGTGAAAAGTCCGTCGAAATGACAAAAGGCAGCCCAAGCGGGATGTACGTTTTAGTATAAATTATTTCACGGCGGGCAATAACTTCGCCATGAAAAAAATTTGTATAACTTTTTGTGTTTTACTCATCTTAATTGCAGCGGCACTGACGGCGGGCACGCAGTCGGCGTGCGGCGGACAGACGGAATATCTGCGCATACACGTGCGGGCGAATTCCAATTCCGAACGCGACCAGGCGATAAAGTACGCGGTCAGGGACGAGGCGGTGGCTTTTTTGACGCCGTACGTGGCGCAGTGCGACAGCCTGCCCGCAGCCATGGACAAAATTTCGGGCATCACCGGTAGAATAGAGGACGTATGCGACAGGGCGCTTGCCGGCGAGGGCGCGGCATATTCTTCGCACGCGGAAGTCAGGCGGGAATACTTTCCCACACGCGTATACGACGGACTGACGCTCGGGGCGGGATATTACGACGCGCTGATAATTGAGCTGGGCGAAGGCGAAGGCGACAACTGGTGGTGCGTGATATACCCGCCGCTGTGCTTCACTTCGGGCACGGCAGACATAAGGTACCGCAGCATAATACACGACATAATAGATAAATTTTTTAAGCAGACGTGAGGGCTCCGCCCCCCACTTTATGCACACTTTCGGAGGAATTTTTAATGAAAAAAGCACTAAAAACGGGCATAGCCATTGCGGCAGCGGCGGCGTTGTTTGCGGGATATGCCGCGGTCAATTTGCAGTTTCAGCCCGAAGCCTGCCCCGTGGCGGAAGTTTATGAGGCTGCCGTTTTAAAGCAGGGCAGCCGCGGCGGCGAAGTTAAGGAAGTTCAGCGCAGGCTGAAGATGTGGGGGTACTATTCGGGCGCGGTAGACGGCATTTACGGCAGCAAGACCGTGGAGGCAGTTAAATACTTTCAGCGCAAGAACGGGCTGACAGCCGACGGCGTGGCGGGCAAAGCCACGTTTGCCGCCCTGGGCATGAACGACAGCGTGAAGGCGCTGGAAAAGGAGCAAAACTACACGGGCGGCAGCAACTACACGAGTTCGGACGTCTACCTGCTGGCAAAATGCATCTATGCCGAGGCCCGCGGCGAAAGCTACACCGGTCAGGTGGCTGTGGGCGCCGTGGTACTGAACAGGGTAGACAGCCCCCAGTTCCCCAACACCATTGCGGGCGTCATATACCAGAAGAACGCGTTCACGGCGGTAAACGACGGGCAGATAAACCTTGAACCCGACCGCACGGCGATAAACGCGGCGACGGACGCCATGAACGGGTGGGACCCCACCTACGGCTGTCTGTATTACTACAACCCCGCCGTAGCCACGAGCAGCTGGATATTCGGACGCGAGACGGTCACCGTCATAGGCAAGCACGTATTTGCCATATAGGAGGAAGAAAATGAGCGACGATTTGATGAATAACGAGCCCGAAAGGGCGAACGATGACACTATGCACGACGACACCGCCGACATCGAAGAGCTTGGCAGCAACAGCGTGTATGAAGGGGGCGAAGGTCGCCGCCACGGTCGGCGCAGGCGGAATGACGGCAGGGCGCCAGGCTTCGGCGGCTGGCTTGCCGCAGTGATATCGCTGAGCGCGGTCTGCCTGGCGCTGGCTGCCGTAGTCACCTACGGCTGGCTGAACATTTCGTCCATGCAGGAGGCGATGGCGGGCATGCAGACAGAGGCGCTGTACGAGCTCAACTCGATAGTCGACAACCTCGATTCGAACCTGTCCAAGGCGAGGGTGGCGTCCTCACCCCGCGACCGCACGCAGTTGCTTTCGGACATCGCCATAGAGAGCGAGATGGCGGAAGTCATACTTGAGCGCATGCCGCTTGAAACGCAGTTCACGGGCGAACTGACTGCGTTTTTGAACAAGATGGGCGACAGCGCGCAGAGCATGCTGCACACCGCCGCCGCGGGCGGGGACTGGGAGGAATGGCAGCTGAGCGGGCTCGAATACATGTACCGCAACAACCTGAAGATAAAAAAGGCGCTGAACGACATCGTTTCCTCCTCCACACCCGACGACATGCTGGCGCTCGTGCGCGGCAAGGAGAGCATTTTTGCCGGCGGCATGCAGGAGCTGGAAAACAACGTCATAGAAGAGCCCAAGGGAATATTCGACGGTCCCTTCGCCGAGGGCGCGGAAAAGACCAACATCTCCTATTTTGAAACGTTGCCTCAATCGAGCGCCGCCGACGCCGTGCGCGAGGCGGAAAAACTGTTTGCCGACTACGGCGTGACGGGGGCGAAGTGCACGGGCGAGGCGGCGCACGGCGGCACGGCGTTTTACAACGTAGCGCTGACGACCGGGGACGGCGAAATGCTGGCGCAGCTTTCAAAGCGAGGCGCAAAGCTTGTAATGTTCGACAGCTACAAGCCCTGCGACGGGCACAACTTTTCGCCTGAGCGGTGCAGAGCGATAGCCGAGGACTTTTTGGCTGCGGCAGGCTACGAAGGGCTGACGCCCGTGTGGATGAGCGAAAACGGCACGACGTGCAACATCAACTTCTGCGCCGAGCAGAACGGCGTGGTGCTCTACCCCGACATGATAAAAGTTAAGGTGTGCGAAGAGCGCGGCATCGTGACGGGCATGGAGGCGATGAGCTATGTAAAAAACCATTCATCGCGGCATATTGCGGGGGCAACCGTTACGAGCGAACAGGCTGAAAGCGCTATCGACGGAAGGATAGAAGTAAGGGGCACTCGCCTTGCGCTCATTCCGCTGGACGGCGAAGAGCTGCTCTGCCACGAATTCAACGGCACTTTCGACGGCAGGGAATACTTTGTGTACGTCGACGCCCGCACGGGCGAAGAGGTGCAGGTGCTCACCGTTATAGGCACCGCCCAGGGCAGGGCTGTATTGTAAAACTTGCTTATAAATCAAAAGGCGCGGCGCGAAGCATTTTGCTTCGCGCCGCGCCCTGCTTTGCCCCGAAAATTGCGTTCGCTGCGGCATATTGCCGGGGCAATACAATTTTATGTAAGTAAATTGACCTTGTTTTTTATTATGTGTCTGACCGCCAGATAGCATGCGATATCCACCACCGCCGAAAGAGCTATCAGCAGCCACATATACAGGTGGGGCGAAAACTTGAACATGTGGTACACCAGAGGATCTGTCATTGTGGACAATGTGCTGAGCACAAATGCGCCGCCGAAGTAAAGCGCAACGGCAATGAGCACCCGGTTTTTGTTTGCGAGCTGCGCAATTGACATTACGAGATAGAATATGAGCATGCTCTGCGGTATGCCTGTTATGGCGAGCAGTACGTATTCCACAACGATCATTGCGCTGTAGTGCTCGGTGAGTGCGGGGATAAATTCGCCGAAAAATCTTAAAAATTCATTGACGATCATGGAGACGCTTATGCTCTGCCCTAAAAAAAGTATGATGCCCGAAAATATGCACACCACGATACCGCATACGACGGCTATTAGAGAGGATATAAGCTTTGCTATTATCAGCTGATCGCAGGTGACAGGCAACGAAAGGGTCATGTACCCTTCGCCCGTGAACAGCGTTCTGTAAAAGCGCACTATGCCCACCCAGCCACACACCACCAGCGTGGCAACGATTGCCAATATGTAAAACGCCAGCAAAACCGCCCTCAAAGCGTCAAAATCGGTAAATCCAATCAGCGATATCCTGAATATGACAGCCAGACCGAGTACGGCAACGGCGGGTACAGCGGCAATGCGGGCGATGCGCATTAGCTCGTACTTTATAAGCTTGCCTACCATTTGAACACCTCCCTGAAAAGTTCATCCAACGTCTTGCCCTCCCTTTTGGTCGTCTCCTCCACCGACGACTGCATGACGACTTTGCCGCGGTCGA
This sequence comes from uncultured Clostridia bacterium, assembly GCA_944327465.1. Lineage (GTDB taxonomy): Bacteria > Bacillota > Clostridia > Christensenellales > Borkfalkiaceae > Coproplasma. The sequence goes on from CALVHH010000001.1 coordinate 65,545, forward strand.
GAAAGACGAAGTGGGTGAGCACCGACTGTATATCGGCAATTAAATGCGTGCACAACAGTATTGTGGAGCCGGGGGCGCGGTTTTTAATTATGGTATCGAGTATGAAGTCACGGGCGGCGGGATCTACGCCGGCTATGGGTTCATCGAGTATGTACAGCTTTGCATCGCGCGACATTGTAAGTATCAGCCCCAGCTTTTCCTTGTTGCCCTTGGAAAGCGTTTTTATGCGCTGTTTGCGGGATATTCCCAGCCTTTCGAGCAGAATATCGCACTTTTCATGGTTGAAATCTTTAAAGAAATCGGCGTAATATTTTATCTGACTCTCCACCCTGAGGTGTTCATCCAGGTAGTTTGCGTCGGGCAGGTATGCCGTCATCGCCTTTGTTGCGGGCGAGGGCAGTTCGCCCGCTATCCTTATGGCGCCTGCGTCGGATCTGAGCATGCCCATGGCGAGCTTTATAAAAGTAGTCTTGCCGCTGCCGTTGGGTCCGAGCAGCCCTAAAACCCCGCCCTTAGGCACCGAAAACGTGACGTCGTCCAGCGCCCTGAACTTGCCATACAGCTTGGTGATATGCCTGCATTCTAAAATGTTCTCCATCTGTTCCCTCTTTCAAGGCGATATTACTTACTTTTCGCCTTAAAAATATTTTATCTGCATCGTAATCATTATAACACATATTTTTGCCGATTTCAATACCCGATGCCAAATTAGCTCCTCGACAAAAAATTGTTAAACACTTTTGTGCATTTTTGTGCACAAACGTATTGATTTTGTGGCACTCAATCGATTTTAACGAAAGTTATGCACAATTGTCGATATCTTATGCACAATTCGGGCTTTTTTGTGGCGTATTTACAAATTTTTTACAAATCATGTGAAAAGTTATTGACAATTGCACTGTATAATTGTAGATAAACTCTGTTGATAGAGTGTTCAAATGTTATCAAATTGTCAACAGATGTACTGTAAACAGTCAAATACGCCTGGCGCGGAAAATTTTTCCTCGTCAGGCGTATGCAATTTTGTAGTATATACTACATTTTGGCAATAAAATGTACAAAGTTATGAACAATTTGTCAACAACTAATTAATGTCGCAAATTTTCATTTACATTGCAGCCGTCTTGCGGAAGTGATAATAAGTTTCATCCTCGCCGCACTGCCTCATTCCTGCGGCAAGCAGCATTGCGCGGCTGCGCGCGTTGGGCTTGAAGCACTTTGCAAGCACAGTTTCGATATTCATATCGAAGAACGCATAGTTCATTGCAGCCAACACAGCCTCCTTAGCATAGCCTGCGCCCTCATATTCGGGCAGCAGGCGCACCCCGACTTCGCAGTCGTTGCGGTACCCGAAGTTGTGCAGCACCACCTCGCCTATCAGATTTTTGCCGAGAAAAATACCCATGGGCATCTCTTCGCGGTTGTTGAAGTCCTCTCTTATGCCCTGCATAAAGAACTGCGGCGTGGGCTCGCCGCTGTAATGTTCGCGCCAGTTATAGCCCCAATATTTGTTGCGCTCGGCATCGTATTCCAGCCTGAAGAACTCCAGCGCGTTCATTTCGGTTATTTCGCGCAGCGTCAGCCTTTGGGTGACTATCATGGGTATGTGACTCACCCTGTCCACCGCCCTGCGCGGGAAAATGTCGTACTTATCCACAAGGCTTATGGGGTTGTATTGCAGCTTGCTCTTTCTAAGCCCCGCGTCGCCGGCGTCGTCCTCGCGGTTTATATACTTAACGCCGTCTGCGGCAAAGCGCTTTGCAAATTCCTGCGCAATTGCCGGATATGCGCCCTCGTACTCCGTCAGCGCCTTTTCAACATGTATTATAAGCTGCTCGCCGCATCGCTCGCCTATCGAGAGCGCTATCATATTTTCATCTACGAACAGTGCTCCCGCCTTCAATTTGAGCGGCGCAATATATTCAAGCAGCTCGTATACCCCCTCCATCTCCTCCTTTGCCATGACAGTTCCCTTGGCAAGCTGACGCTTTTCGTACTTTTTTAAAAAGTTTTCAATCTGCGGGATATCTGCTTCGTTCAACTCCCTGAATGAATAATTTGGATAATTTTTCTTTAACTTGTTGACATGGTTGCGTTGACCCGAAAACTTCTTGCCCGAGTATGTTTTGAAGTCCTCGGCGTTATACAGATAGTCCCTCCACCTTCTGTGATTTGTTATCCTCATTTCCATGCCGTAGCGCACTATCATTGTATCCATTTTTTCACGTGAAACACATGTATAGTGTATGCGTATGTTGTTTTCGCGGCAGTATTGCTCAATCGAATCCATGGCGCACTCGCTCTTGCCTGCCTCTAACTCCATCGGGAAGTGAAAATACACTTTGCCCTGGTAGTATTCACGAAAGACAACGCAATCGTTGACATAGGCAAAGTCGAGTGCAAAATGCTTTTGCCACATCAGTTTGAAGGCGGCGGAATAATCGCTCAGTCTCAGGTTACATGCTTCAAAGTAAGGCTGCATTTCAATTATGTCGTTTACGGTAAGTTTTTTAAAATTTATATCCATAACAGTTAAAAAATATATCTGAAATTTGCCAAAAATCAAGGAATTTCGCTATTTTTGAAAAATTTCTCAGAGGTAGGCGCAAAGTAGTATTTTGCGCCACAGTTTTTAAGTTTGTGTTGATAATTAAGGCGGGCAAAATGATCTGCCCGCCCGAATATTTACTGTTTGCCGATTATATCCAAAATTTCAGAAATTCTGTCTAAATCGTCGCGTGAATAGTAATCGATGTATATCCTGCCCTTCTTGTCATTGCCGATAAGGCTGACCTTGGTTCGGAATGCAAACCTCATTCTCTCTACTAAATCCTTGAGCTCCACCGAAGCTATTGCACGCTTCTTCTTTTTCCGCTCGTCGAGCACATCCTGCGGGATATTGTATGTACGTACCTTCTTTTCGAGCTCTCTGACCGACATCCCGCTCTTCACGGCGTCGTTTGCAAATGAGATCTGGTCGTCGGGAGCGAGCGGCACAAGCGTTCTGGCATGTCCCGCCGAAAGTTTGCCTTCGGCAACCAGCATCGTGACTTCGGGCGTAAGCGAAAGCAGCCTCAATGTATTTGCCACTGCAGGACGCGATTTGCCTATGCGCTCGGCAAGTTCATCCTGCGTCAGCTTGTAGTCGACCATAAGCTGCTTCATTGCGCTTGCAGCTTCTATGGGGTTCAAATCCTCCCTCTGCAGGTTTTCGATGAGCGATATCTCTTTTATCTGCCGCTGATTATAATTTCGGATGACGACGGGCATGCTCTCGAGTCCCGCCATCTTGGCTGCGCGGTAACGCCTTTCGCCGGCGATTATCATGTACCTGCCCGTTCCGTCGTCGTTGACGACTATGGGCATAATAACGCCATGCTTCTTTATTGAATCGGCAAGCTCGCGCATCGCCTGGTCATCGAAATTCTTACGCGGCTGATTGGGGTTTGCGTAGATATCCGAAATATTCATCTCTGAAGCGTTTTTACGCTCTTCCTCGGTATATGAGGTAAAAGCCGACTTGCCTTCGTATACGTTTGCAAAAGCCGAGCCTGTCTCTTCAAACAGGGCTTCGAGCCCCTTGCCCAGACCTTTTGAGCTGTCCTTTGTCATCTTGTCCCTCCACAAATGATTTTTTTGTGCGCAGTTTGCTGTGCGCTCGCATTTTACTGCTTAGATAAGAACTCTTCCACAAGCGCCTTATATGCCCTTGCCCCGACGCACTTTGAATCGTAAAGCATTATCGGTTTGCCATGGCTGGGTGCTTCCGAAAGTCTGATATTTCTTGGAATTATTATCTCGTACAGCTTATTTTTAAAGAATTTCTTGATTTCGGCAGTTATCTGCCGCGAAACATTTGCCCTGCCGTCGTACATGGTGATGACAACGCCTTCGATGACGAGGTTGGGGTTCAGGTGCTGCTTTACCATCGAAATGGTGTTCATCAGCTGGCTGACGCCCTCCAAGGCGTAATATTCCGCCTGCAGCGGAATTATCACCGAATCGGAAGCGACCCAGGCGTTTATAGTCAGCAGCCCCAAGGACGGCGGACAGTCGATAAATATGTAGTCGTAATTGTTCTTAACTTCCTTTAACGCATTTTTAAGTATTGCCTCGCGGCCGCGTTTATATACAAGGTCCACCTCCGCTCCCGTTAAATCGACGTTCGCGGGCAATATATCCAAAAGCGGGACCTCGGTAGGAAGTATATTGTTTGAAACTTTTTCGTCGTCTATTAGCACTGCGTGCACCGACTTTTTAAGAGCATTTTTCGAAAAACCCAATCCTGTCGTGGCATTGCCCTGGCTGTCGAGGTCGATAAGGAGCACTCTCTTGCCAAAGTCGGCACAGTATGCAGCCATATTTACGATCGTCGTGGTCTTTCCTACGCCGCCCTTTTTGTTTGAAAATGATATAACTTTTCCCATTTCTTCTGCCTACGCTCCCCTTAAAATTTTAATGCTGAAGTATATAGGTTCATTAAAATATATTGTTTCACGAGAAACATTATATTTTTTGCCATTGCGCTGTAAAAATTATTTACAGCGCAATGGCTGATCACTAAATCATTCGAACCTCTTGAACGGGTTATCCGAATTCTCGCTGTCGTGCTCGTCCATAAAGCTGAGCACTTCCTTGTAGTCCTTACCCTCCATAAGAAGGTCTACCTCTTCGGTGTAGATGGTCTCCTTTTCGATGAGCACCCTTGCCATGTTGTCGAGAACGGACCTGTATTCGGTCAGAAGTTTGATTGCGCGGTCATACGCGCCTTCGACGATAGCGTGCATCTCTTCATCGATAAGTTTAGCCGTATCGTCAGAATAAGTGTTGTGATACTCCATATCGCGACCCAAAAACACGGTCTGCGAATTGGAACCATAGGTCACGAGCCCGAGCTTTTCGCTCATGCCCCACTCGGTTACCATACGCTTCGCCATTTCGGTAACGCGCTCAAGGTCGTTTGATGCGCCTGTAGTGATATCCTTGATGACGAGCTGTTCGGCAGCGCGTCCGCCGAGCGCCATACATATGAAGTCGAGGATCTTGTTCTTGCTCATGTGGGCGTCGTCGTTATCGGGGCGGGTCATGGTGTAGCCTGCGGCATTGCCGCGGGGAATTATCGAAACTTCCTGTACGGGGTCGCAGTGCTCGCACAGGCGTGCGATTATTGCGTGACCCGATTCGTGGTATGCGGTGATGCGTTTGTCGCTCTCGGTGACCACCCTGCTCTTCTTCTGGGGACCCATAAGCACTTTATTTACGCCCTCGTAGAGCTCGGCATTGCCGATAAAGTGTTTATTCGCCCTGGCTGCCAGAATGGCTGCCTCGTTCAAAAGATTTTCAAGGTCGGCACCGGAAAAGCCCGAAGTTATTCTTGCAACTGTCTTAAAGTTTACGTCGGGCGCCATGGGCTTGTTGCGCGCATGTACCTTGAGGATCTGCTCCCTGCCCTTGACGTCGGGAAGATTGACGTATATCTGTCTGTCGAAGCGTCCGGGACGCATCAGTGCGGGGTCGAGGATGTCGGCGCGGTTAGTTGCCGCCATCACAATTACGCCCTCGTTCGATTCAAAGCCATCCATCTGGACGAGTATCTGGTTGAGCGTCTGTTCGCGCTCGTCGTTGCCGCCGCCGAGTCCTGCGCCTCTGTGCCTTCCCACCGCATCGATTTCGTCGATGAAGATTATGCAGGGCTGGTTCTTCTTTGCCATCTCAAACAGGTCGCGCACACGCGAGGCGCCTACACCGACATACATTTCAACGAAGTCGGAACCGGAGACCGAAAAGAACGGTACGCCCGCTTCGCCTGCAACAGCCTTGGCAAACAGCGTTTTACCCGTTCCGGGAGGACCTACCAAAAGAACGCCCTTGGGTATTCTTGCGCCCAAATCTGCAAACTTCTTGGGCTGTTTTAAAAACTCTACTACTTCGGCAAGTTCAAGCTTTTCTTCTTCTGCGCCCGCAACATCTGTGAAGCGCACTTTGATATTGGTTGAAACTCTCGCCTTGGTCTTGGCAAAAGACATCGCCTTGCCCGCTCCCCCTGCCGTCGACCTGATTATCAGCCAGAAGACTACACAAACTACAATTATAAGTCCGAACTGCAATACCGTGCCCCAGATGCTGCCGGAATTTGGATTCCCGAACGACACATCTACGCCGTAGCTTCGCCATTGCTGCAGCACTCCATCGGTGGTAGGCGCAGTGTAGAACGAAGGTCCGTAGCAAGTATATGCAAGTACCTGCCTATCTCCTTTCATCACGTAGCCCTTCAGCTGATACTGGTTGAACTCCACCTTGACAATCTGTATAAGCGCCTGGTCGCCATCCATTATCTGTCCGTTTACGAACGTATAACCTTCGGCAACCTGTCGTTGTCCTTCATCGTCATCGTAGTAGACGAGGCTGCTCTGCTCGCCTTCAGGATGATAATACCTGCTGTTCTCAACGTAGGTAGCAAACTCGTCATAAGAAACCGATTTAGCCCCTCCGTTGAGCGTCGTGGTGACGATTATCGCAATTGCCGCCAACGCAAGCAAGACGATCACCACCCAAGTGATAATTCTGCTCTTTTTATTCAAAATCGTACCTCTTTTTGTTCAGATCCAAAGACCTAAAAATTTTATTATTTACGATAGATTTATTTTACCATATAATTAATAGTATTTCAAGTGATTGTGCAATGATTTTGAATGTATCACTCAAATTTTATTGCTTTTTCACTTTAAAAGTTCTCTATCCTCCACCTCTTACCCCTGCCTGCTTTCTTTGGTTTCACGTGAAATAATTTATTGTTTATATTATCATTTTTATCAATAAATTTAGATTGCGCTATACCGCATTTTTCTTAAAAATAGTTTCACGGGAAACATTCCTCAAAATTTTTTGACGTAAATAATGTTTCACGTGAAACCGAAACGCTTTAAAAATGACAGTTTTATAGACAAGAGAAAATTATATAAAAATTTAGTATTGTTGATAAATAATAAAAATGTGCATAATTTGATTGAACTTTATCCACATTTATATAAAATCTAAAGAAAATAATATAAATTCAAAGCAAATTGTAGATAAATTAATGAAACTCTTATAATTGGATACACAATTTATATATCTCTTACGTCAAATTGCCGCAGTGTAGCGCATAAATATCAATTTATGCCTTATAATTTTTCTTGCGCCATACTCACAATTAAAAACCTATCAAATAACATAGGCAAAAAAATTTGATAACATTATTAACAATAAATAATCTCAGCGCCGACTTATATTACATGCGCCACAAAATAATTTTTGCGCCATTATTTGAATTAAAATTTATTAAAATGCAAGCGGACATGGCAAGTTACAGCAGATTGCAACATACAGCACTTTGAATGCAGGCACAACTCAACGGCGGTTTTTTAAATATGTCCCCACTCAAAACGATCAAACTCTACCGGCTGCATTCTGCAGCTATCTCAGACGGACAATACATCGACATATTAAATTGAATGAGCCTGAACAATAACGCTTAGCACATCCCTTTGTTGTAATATTATATTAAGACACTTTCTCCACTCACTCTCTGAAGGCATGATAGCCAAAATGCCCAAACGACAAAAAATTGCATCGCGTGCAGCATCACAAATAATTGTGATTGATTTTATATCACTTCTAAAAAACAAGTAAAATCCAATTTTCTCTTAATAATATATCGGGCGGGAGCACTTGATATTTTAATCGATAACAGATAGCTTGAAGTAATACAGCTTTAAATTATCGGAAATTATTAAAAACTTGTGCAGCCGGGTCAAAACTTAAATAAATTTGATATTTTATATATAATTTTATATTATTTAGTAATGAATTTAAGGAAATCCTTACAATCATTACTAATTTTGTCGCATTTCGGCGGAAAGCGCGTCATTTATAAGTATATGCAAAGGCTGAAAATATACGCCCCTGCACGTTTGAATTTTTTGTGATAACCGGCTAAAAAGCTGTCAATAATAAATAGGCTATGATGTTTTCATTCAATCTGTACAACAGCCTCGCACCCGACGGGATCTATATTGCCCTTAAAAGAATGCTGCCGAGCGACTGCCTTCCGCCCGTGGTGCTATGCGTGGGCAGCGATCTTTCGGTTGGAGATTCGCTGGGACCAATCGTCGGCAGCATTTTAAAAAGGGAGCTGCACAATCACAACGTGTTCGTATACGGCACGCTTGCAAAACCCATCACCGCGCACGAAGTCAACTACATGCAAAAATTTTTAAAGTGCGCCCATCCGGGCAGGACGGTGATTGCGATCGACGCCGCAGTCGGAAGCGCCGGCGACGTGGGACTGATAAAAGTTTGTTCCTCACCGCTCAACCCCGGCAGCGGAGCCAATAAAAAACTGACAAAAGTGGGCGACGTATCCGTTATGGGAATAGTGGCAGAAAAATCGGTGATGAACTACTCGCTGTTTTCGGGCACGCGGCTCAATATGGTAGTAAAGATGGCAGACATGATAAGCAGCGGAATAATACAGCTGATGTGCGAATGTCTGACCGACTGCCCCGGGATGCAGAGCATGTGATCTTTACAAAGACTTTTTTGGCTATGCCAATATTAATTTATCTAAACTCAATCACTCTTAAAAAACAGCCTGCGGCGGAAACTTTGAGTTTCCGCCGCAGGCTCAATTATTTTGCCCGCATTCAATTCAAGCAATCGAACGACACATAATTATTTAAAAAAGTCATAAAAAATCGCCGCGCCTACATTGAATTTATAACTCATACCAGGCAAAAAATACTTTTAAAAATAAAGTGAAAAATATCGCTTAATTTCAATCAAAAAAATGATTGCCCCCATACTATGTGCCGTTGAACGGCATTTTTAAATCATTAAAAAAGGCGTTTACCCCGCAATTTATGCCGTTCAACGGCTGTTTTAAATGATTATCATCTTTTTTTCGCACCTTTCGGCGTAGTCCAAAGTGTATCTCGTTCCGCCCTTTCCTCCGTGATAATATCCGAACACGCAGTCGGCATTGTCCACCATGTACCTGTTCCTTGCATACAGGCAGCCCGGATAATACTCCGCCGAAATTATGCGCACGTCGTCGCAGTTTTCAAGCACATACTCGTAAAGCTGCCTGTCATCGCCCTTCATCGAACTTATCTGGTCGCCGTACGGAATGCAAGCCACCAGCTCTATCCTGTATTTTTTTTTGAGCTCGATTACTTTTCGTGCGGCAAACAGGTCGAACCCCATCGCCATTCCGTCCAGAAATGTATAAATTTCGAAATTTTCAATCAGATTGACAAGGCTCCTTTCAAACAGCTCCCCGTCTATCGGCCATTTCATCGCTCTATGACCGGTAAATGCGCATACCATGCTCGTTCTCCCTTAAAAAATTCGCATTACAGCGGTCTCTTCCTCTCCAATCCCCTGCCCCGAGGGTATTTCTGCGGCGTGGGAGCAACCTTTTCAATGACTACGATAGTGCGCTTTTCGCCGTTGAGTTCAAATTTTTCCACGCACTCCACCCTTCCGCCCAGCGTCTTTACGGCGTTAAGGCTCTCTTCCAGCTCCTCTTCGCACCTGCCCTTATAGGCAATGAACCTTCCTCCTACCCTGGCAAACGGCAGGCAATATTCGCACAGAGTGTTCAGCCTCGCCACCGCCCTTGCGGTCACGGCGTCGAATTTTTCCCTCAACTCAGGCATTCTCGCCCCGTCTTCGGCGCGGATGTTCATAACTTGTACACCGCAAAAAGCAAAGTTATCGACAACCGACTTAAGATAGTCGCACTTTTTTCCCGTGCTCTCTATCAGCGTAAGCGAAATATCGTCCCTTAATATCTTCAACGGAATGGACGGAAATCCCCCGCCCGAGCCCACTTCGCACACTTTGGCGTTAGTTATAAAATACTTTTCTCCGACTACGCTGTCCAAAAAATGCTTTATAAATACGTCATCTTTATCAATTATAGCCGTCAGATTGTACATTTTATTGCCGTTTACCAGCATTTCGTACAATTTTTCAAATTTTTCCTTAAATTGCCCGAATACGGCTTGCCTATAGTATTCAATATTCATATCGCATACATTATAGCACATATAAAAATATATTTCAACCGACTTTATATATGTTGATAAAGTTATGCACCCCGATACGTTTACGCGGTGCATTTGTCTACAACTCCCGTTTTTTATCCTTCAAAATTAAAAACGCAATTATTCTATCATCATTTCAATGCACCTTTGCACAATTTATAAACAGCGTTGCAAACAAAAAATTCCCCCTTTATAAACAGTGCCGAGCCCTCAATTTTGTTGCATTTACGGCGCTGTTTTGCTATTATATTTATGTAATTTGCCCGTCGCGGCGCATTTTTTTAAATTTATCAACAATTGCACCGCGCCTACTAATAATTATACTATCAATCTTTTAATAAAAAATAATCAACATCAAGGCAATTGCAGCCGCGCAGGGGGAAAACCCGCGGCAATATAATATAATGCGAGGAGTAAATATATGAAACTTGTCTGCGAAGGCATAAATCTTTCGGAAGCAGTCTTAAAGGTGGTAAAGGCATGCGCCAACAAGACCACCGTTCCCGTAATGGAGTGCATAAAACTTTCCGCCCGCAACGACAGCCTCACCCTCACCGCCACCGACGGCGAAATTTCCATAACCAAGACAATAAAAGCCGAAATTTACGAAGAGGGCGATATCTGCGTTCCCGGCAGATATTTTTCAGACTTCATTAAAAAGCTCGAAGGCGAACAGATAACGCTCTCCGTCGAAGATAAAATGATGGAATTGACCTATGCCGACAGCCAGACGGCAATGCAGGTGCTGCCCGCCGACGATTTTCCCAAGGTGGATACGCAGATAGACGAAAACAGCATAGTGCTCGCCACCGACGAACTCAAAAAGCTGATAACTTCCACCTCTTTCTGCTGCGCCACCGACGACGCCCGTCCCATTTTAAAGGGCTGCCAGATAGTTGTTGAAGGCGGCGAAATATGCGTTACCGCCCTCGACGGCTTCCGTCTTGCCACGGCAACGGGCAAGGTGGTAAGCTCTTCTTCGGAGCACATCGAATTCGTCTGCCCCGCGAGGACGCTCAACGAAATAGAAAAGATGCTCCCCGCAGGCGAAGGCAAAACCGAGCTCAAACTCAGCCGCGGCGTAATATTGGTATGCGTTGAAGATACCATCCTCACCTCCCGCCTCTATAACGGCGACTTCATCAAAAAGGAGAACATCATTCCCCGCTCCTTCCACACTCAGGTAAAGGTGGAAAGAAATCTTTTAAAAGCCTCAATCGAGCGCGCTGCAATACTCGTAAGGAGCGACAAAAACAGCCTCATAATATTGGATATAACTTCGGATAAGATAGAAATTTCTTCAAATTCCGAAATAGGCAACGTGCAGGAACCGGTAAAGGCGAGCATGGAGGGCACCGATTTAAAGATAGCCATGAATTCCAAATTCATAATCGACGCCATAAACGCGCTCGACGAGGACTACATGCTGCTGTGCTTCAACAACAGCGTACAGCCCTTCATCTGCCGCAACGTCGACAAAAATGACGGTCTGTATTTAATTTTACCCGTCAGGACAAGCAATATTGCTTGACACCGCACCATTAAAAAAATATAATGATAGAGTGTAAATTTCGCCTTTATATATAGTAACGGCAGTTTAATGTTTAATAAAACAATATTTTAAATACGGAGAATAAAAAAATGAAAAGAACTTATCAGCCCAAAAAGAGACAGAGAAGCAAGGTGCACGGCTTCAGAAAGAGAATGTCCACCACCGCAGGCAGAAAGGTATTGAAGAGGCGCAGGAACAAGGGTCGCAAGCACATCAGCGCCTGACCCTTCGGCGCGTTATGCGTTATTTAAGACTTAAAAAGAATACTGACTTTCAAAAGCTTTTCAAGAGGGGAAAAAGAGTTTTTTCCCCTCACATCACACTACTTTACGCACCCTCGCCCGTGCCCGTGATGGGCATAGCGCTTTCAAAAAAGCACGGCAAGGCAGTCAGGCGCAACCGTTTGAAGCGAGTTCTTCGCGCCGCGTATGCCGACAGCTTAAATTGTCTTGCCACCACCTGCAGCGTGGTAATATTGCCCAAGCCGGGCGAAGATATAAGCTATGCCGTGGCAAAGAGGGAGCTTTTGTCCTGCTTTAAAAGGATAGATGCAGGTATGGGCAAATGAAAGGTATAATAAAGTTTGCCCGCCGCTATATCTTCAGGCCGTACATAAAGATGGCGCTGTCAAGGCTCATAGTGCTCTACCAGCGCACACTTTCGCGGCACACCTGTCTTTATGAACCCACCTGTTCGGAGTACATGCTCCGCGCAATAAACAACATAGGAGTTATCGCCGGCGTCATAGCCGGCATCTGGCGCATACTGCGCTGCAACCCCTTTTCCAAAGGGGGCTATGACCCCGCCCCCGAAAATTATTTCAAGGTAAGATGGATATACTGAGCCATCGCAGGAATAAATGAATCTTTTAGCAAATCTTTCACAGGGCGTACTCGGCTACGGCATAACCACCCTCCCCACGGAGTCCATGCTCGACTGGCTGGGCGAAGTCATCCGCTGGCTTATAGAAGGTGTGGGCGTGATAGGCGTCGGAATAATCATTTTTACGCTCATTTTAAAGACCATAGTCCTTCCGCTCGACATATATTCGAGGATAAAGAGCAAAAAGCAGGCGCTCGTCATGGAAAAGATGAGGCCGCAGATGGAAAAACTGCAAAAGCAGTACGCCAACGAAAAGCAGCTCTATCAGCAAAAGGTACTCGAACTGCAAAAAAAGAGCGGCTACTCCATGTTCGGCGCGTGCGTGCCCATGATAGTATCGCTCATAATATTCATCATAGTCTTCCAGGCGTTCTCGGCATACTCGCAGTACGCCACAGTCGAAAGCTATAACGACATGGTGCGCTCGTACAACAGCGTAGTTGAAAGGTACGAACTGACCGAAGAGAACAGCGAAGGCTTCCTGCAGAAGGTCTACTATTCCGAAGACGGCAGCTGGAAGGTATACAGCGGGGAAGAAGCCCCCGCCGAAGGCGCGGCATACGACTACAAGGTAGATTTTTCGGCGTTCGCCAAGGCATATAACAAGCAGAACAACCTCGCCCTCACCGAAGAAGGCGTATATTCCGCCCTCGTAAAGCAGTACAGCGAAGAGACGGGCACCGTCATAGCCCAAGGCGCCGAAAATTCTTCGGACGCGTCCACCCGCGAGGCGGTCAGAATGACCCTCGTTTCCTATGTGATAGACGGCTACGCAGCGCAAAAAGTCGCCGACGACTACATTTCAAAACAGCAGTCGGGCGAAGGCAGCGGCTTTTTGTGGGTAAAGAACATCTGGTATCCCGACTCCGTGCTCAGCCGCGAAGTTCCCGACTTCTCCACCTTCCGCCAGGCGGCGTCCAGGCTCAATATCGACGCCGGCTACGAAGAATCCTACAACAAAGTAACTGCCGACCTCGTTCAGCAAAAGGAACAGTATAACGGCTATTTCATACTCATCATACTCTCGATAGGCGTAATGCTCTTGCAGCAGTTCATCGCCATGCGCTCCAACAAAGCCACCAACGAGCTCAGCTCCGTCGACGGCTCTGCCCAGCGCACCACAAAGATGATGATGATAATGATGCCCATAATTTACGGTCTGTTTGCATTCATGTATTCATCGGCGTTCTCCATATACATGATAACAAACACCATATACTCTATAATAACTACCCTCATCATAAACAAGGCAATGAACGTATGGTTCTCCAGGCGCGAAGAGCGCACCGAGCACGACCGCATGGCAAAGAGGGGCAAATAATACTTCCGCACCCAAACTCAATCAAACATGTGCGCCCGCCGGCGCAACACAAGGAGTAATAATGGAAAATACACAAAACATATTCACCGGCAAGACGGTGGAAGAGGCAGTAGAAACGGCGCTTGCCGCCCTCGGCATTAAAAAAGAGGACGCACAGATAACCGTTGTGGATGAAGGCAAAAAGGGCATATTCGGCATCGGCGGCAGCAAGGCAAAGGTAAAGGTAGAAAATCGCGCCACCGACGGCGAGCGTGCCGTTAAATTCATCGACGGTCTGTTCGATATCTTAAAGATCAACGCCGTATCCGAAATTGTTTCCGACGGCGAAAAGGTGGAAATCGACGTTAAAACTACAAACTCCCACCAGGTCATAGGTCATCACGGCGAAGTGCTCGATGCCATTCAGACCATAGCCGGCGCAGTGGCAAACATAGGCAACGACGACTACAAAAAGGTAGTTGTCGACTGCGAAAACTACCGCGAAAGCCGCCGCAACACGCTTACGTCTCTCGCCGAAAAGCTGGCTAAAAAGGCTGTGGAAAAGGGCAAAAAGTACAGGCTCGAGCCCATGAACCCCTACGAACGCAGAATAATCCACTCCGCGCTCGCAGGCAGGGAGGACGTAAAGACTGTCAGCGAAGGCGACGAGCCCAACAGATACGTAGTTATAATCCCTTCGAACATGCGTACCTTCGAACGCCGTCCCCGCGGCGACAGAAGGTATTCCGACCGCGAAAGAACTTCCTTCCGCGGCGACAGAAAGTTCTCGCCCGACCGCCGCGGCGGCAGGGACAGGGACCGCTCCTCGGCGCCCCGCTCTCCCCGCCCCCCCAAGGCAAAGCGCGAAATCCGCTTCGGCACCTTCCTCGGCAACAGCGGCGCAGGCAAGAGCGAAGAAAACGATCAGGACTGATTTTGTAATAGCAGCGGTCTGAGCTTGCGCCGACATAGCGTTCCCCTTTTGTCATTTCGACCAAGCGTAGTTTTCTCCTTAGCACTCGCGCAAAACCGTGGCTTTTGCGCGAAAGAGGAGCGGCAGCGGAGTGAAGTTGCAAGCCGCGTTTACACGGCTTGCTTAGAGCGCAGCTTGCCGCGACGAGCGCGTGGAGAAATCTCGGAGCGACAGCGACGGACAAAAGGGTGTTGACCGGGCAATACAGTTAGATTTCTCGACTGCGCTCGAAATGACAGGGTATTATATTTCGACTAATTCAATAAAAATCGCGCAAAACTGTAGTATTTGCGCATAAATAAATGTCGCAGGCAATGCAGGCGAATTCATTTCGCCGTGTTCCCCTTTTGTCATTTCGACCAAGCGAGGCTGTAAGCCGAGCGCGTGGAGAAATCTGGGCACATAGTGCCCGACAAAAGGTCGTCTACCGAGCTTTACAGTCAGATTTCTCGACTGCGCTCGAAATGACAGGGCATTATATTTCGACCCATTGCAAGCGGGGATTTATTTCCCGCGTTAAGCAATTTCCGACAAAAATTAAAAATTCGTTACACGGCGCGCTACTGCACGACGTGAACGATTTTAAAGGTAGGTTTTCGGCTCAACACTACCGCATAAAAAAACCGAACAAGGAGAAAGTGCGTAAAAATTTTCTTCAAAGGGACGGTTCGGCCGTCCCTTTTTTTAAGCCGTGCGCACTTAGCAACACACAATGCACAACAAAAAACTGCAGTTCACCACACTCATGGTCAGCCGCGCCGGGCTGATAGCCGCACTGTACGCCGTCATAACCTGGGCGCTGGCGGCTTTTGCCTACGGACCCTTTCAGATCCGCCCCGCCGAGGGGCTGATAGTTCTTTCGGTATTCTATATCGAAGCCGTGCCCGGGCTGTACGTCGGCTGCATGCTGGCAAACCTGTTTTCGGGCTGGGGCGCGTACGACATATTTTTGGGCAGCCTTGCCACCCTTGCCGCGGCGGCGCTGTCGTATGCGGCGGGCAGGCTGTTTAAAAGCGACGTATTAAAGCTGTCGCTCTGCGTGATCTTCAACACCGTCATCAACGCCTTCGTCATCCCCGCGGTCAGCATGCTCGGCGGCGGCAGCGACCCCTATTGGGTATTCTTCGGTTCAATGATCTTGACCCAGGGCGTGTGGTCGCTCGCCATAGGTTTGCCGCTGTATCTTGCAATAAAGCGGCTCATACAAAAAAACGTCAGGGTAATGCTCCCGGCTGTCAACTTCTGTCAGTGTGCGCCCGCGGTCAAAAAAGAGGCACACAAGACAAATTGACTATTAAATAGCAAAATATTAAAGAAATTTAATAATATTTACAAAAAAATCGACAAAAACACTTGCAAAAAATCCCAAAGTTATTTATACTATTTACAAGTAGAGATGGGCTACTAAAAAAATTTAAATTTTATGGAGCAAGGTATGACTATTACAGAAGCAGTGGCAAAAAGACTTGGCGGAATCCTTAAGGAAAGAGGCATGATGAAGAAGGAGTTCAGGGAACTCCCCGGAGTCAAGGGACAGAGTATCTGCAACATCTTCAGAACTAAGTCCACCCCCTCTATCTCCATGACTACTCTTTACAGAGTATGCAGTGCCCTCGGCATGACCATGGCAGAATTCCTTGACGATCCCGTTTTCGACGAAGTCGAAGTACCCGGCGTAAACAAGTAATTTAAGCCACACAATTTATTCAGGTTCGCTTTAAGGCGCGTAGCCACGCGCAGAGGCGGGCAGTTTTAACGACATTCAAGGCGTACGGAAAATTCCGTACGCCATTTTTGTGCTAAAAAATAAAGCGCAATGTGCCGTTTACATGTAAAGTAAAAGCTTGTAAATGGCATGTAAACAAAACATTGCACGGTAAAACCTGCGCCCGCAGCCGCCGCAGACCTTGCGGCGGCTGCGGGCGCAATCTTAAAACACGCCCGCGCGGGCGGCGCGCCCGCTACTCCCTTTTAAGGCTTGATCCCGTGGCGGCGTCCTGGTACATCACCCAGTATCCGCCCCCCTCAACGGGCACGTACTCCGCCCGTCCCTTCAGGCTCTCGGGGCAGGGCGCGCCCTCTTCCACCGGCACGCCGTAGCACAGGTATTTTGCATTCGCGCCCGAATATATTACGCCGAATGCGTAGTGTGAGCCGCTGCCGTAAGTTATCCTTGCCCAGCGCGATCCCTCTACGGCGCACTCCAGAGCGCTCAGCCCGGGATATGTCGAAAATATGTTTTTAACGTCGTCGCTCATGCGCTCGTAAAAGTCCGCTGCGGGCGCATCGCCTGTGCCCGGCTGCTCGTCGGCGCTCTTTACATAATTTGCCTCTCTCTGTCCGTCCGCGTCGGCGTCCCCGCCGAAGGCAGCACCTTCTTCGCCTTTGCCAGCGCCAGCGTCATCTTCATTTTCAGCAGCTCGTTGCCCCTCGTCCTGCCCGCCAGGCAGGTCGCCCTTATTATCCTCGTCGGTCTGTGTTCCATAATAGTTGTCCTCGGCAATGGCATCGTCGTCGTAGCTCGGCGCGGGCGGCTTTTCATTATCGGTGATTGCCCGCGCAACGAGTGCCAGCATGCCCTCCCCCTCGCCGCACGTCGCGTAAGCCACCGGCACCGCCTCGCCGCCGCGGCAGAACGCCACTATGCAGGCAAAGCCCGAAGAAATATCGAACGGCTTTTCACACTCGTATACGGGCGGGTCGAACACCGCCGCGGCATTGCCGTCGGTTATGCCCACGCGCCAGCAGCCCTCGGCGAGGGGCGCAAAGTTTATAAGCGCCGTCTCCGCCCTGAAATATCCCGCATACGCTTCGCAGCGCACTATGCCGCCGAGCTTTCCGCCGTCGGCGGAAAAGCCCTGCCTCAGCGTCTTTATAAGCGCTATGCGCTTGACGTAACCTGCCATTGCACCCTCCTTTTTGTTGTATTATATCATGCGCCGCGGCGCGTTTATTGCGTCATTATGTAATAATATATGCTTTAATGGCGTTTGTACCCCGCGCGCCCTCACTAATTTTATAATTAATACTCTATTTTGTTGCAATGTCGGGCAATTTTTGATATACTTTTATACGGGAGACGATTTATTTTTCGTTTCCCCACCGCGCGGGCTCCGCCCGCGCCCCATCAACGGTTAAAATGTTAAGGAGACAGATATATGGCACTTACCAAGAATAAAAAAGTACTTGACTTTGTGGCAGAGAGTGCTGAGCTTGCCCAGCCCGACAAGATAGTTTGGATAACGGGCGAACTTGACCAGCTCGACGAACTCAGGAGCGAGGCCGTAAAGAGCGGCGAACTCATAAAGCTCAACCAGAGCATCCTGCCCGACTGCTATCTGCACAGAACAAAGGTCAACGACGTAGCCCGCGTAGAGGACAGGACCTTTATCTGCACCAAGAACAGGGAGGATGCCGGTCCCGTAAACTATTGGATGGACCCCAAGCAGGCATACGAGCTGGCTTCGGAAATAGCCCGCGGCTCCATGAAGGGCAGAACGATGTACGTCATCCCCTACTCCATGGGCGTCATAGGCTCGCCCTTTGCCCGCTACGGCATAGAAGTGACCGACTCGATATATGTCGTCCTCAACATGGACATAATGACCAGGGTGGGCGCAGCCGTGCTCAAAGCCATAGGTCCCGAAGGCGACTTCATAAAGGGTTTCCACGCCAAGTGCAACGTCGAAGCCGAAAACCGCTATATAATGCACTTCCCCGAAGATAACACCATAATTTCCGTAAACTCTGCTTACGGCGGCAACGTGCTTCTGGGCAAAAAGTGCTTTGCGCTCAGAATAGCTTCCTATCTCGGCAAAAACGAGGGCTGGATGGCAGAACACATGCTCATTCTGGGCGTCACCTTCCCCGACGGCAGCAAAAAATACGTCGCCGCGGCATTCCCTTCGGCGTGCGGCAAGACCAACCTCGCCATGCTCATTCCCCCCAAACACTACCTTGAAAAGGGCTATAAGATAGAGTGCGTCGGCGACGACATCGCCTGGATACGCGTCGGCGACGACGGCAGGCTGTGGGCGGTCAACCCCGAAAACGGCTTCTTCGGCGTCGCGCCCGGCACCAACGACCACTCCAACCCCAACGCGCTGGCAGCCACCCGCCGCGGCACCATATTCACCAACGTCGCGCTCGATACCGACAACATGACTGTCTGGTGGGAAGGGCTCAACAAGGAACTGCCCGAACATTGCATAGACTGGACGGGCAAGCCCTGGTACCCCGAAAAGTTCGATAAAAAGGATAAGTCCACGTACGCGGCTCATCCCAATTCGCGCTTTACCGCGCCCGCAAAGAACTGTCCCTGCGTCTCGCCCGAATTCGATTCAAAGGAGGGCGTTCCCCTCTCCGCCATCATCTTCGGCGGCAGAAGGGCGACCACCACTCCCCTCGTATACCAGTCGCGCGACTGGAACCACGGCGTGTTTGTAGGTTCGGCAATGTCCTCCGAAACGACCGCCGCAGCCACAGGCGCAACGGGCGTGCTCAGGCACGACCCCATGGCAATGAAGCCCTTCGCCGGCTATCACATGGGCGACTACTTCGGCCACTGGATAGATATGGGCAAGATGGTAAAAAATCCTCCCAAGATATTCAACGTAAACTGGTTCAGGCAGGATAAGGACGGCAACTTCATCTGGCCGGGCTTCGGCGACAACATGCGCGTGCTCGAGTGGATACTCAAGCGCTGCGAAGGCACCGTCGACGCCGACGAGACGGCGATAGGCTACGTCCCCAAGCCCCAGGACATCGACCTCGAAGGTCTTGATTACGAAATCGCCCCCGGACACAAGTTCGGCATAGAGGATTTAAAGGGCATATTAGAAGTAGATAAGCAAAAGTGGGCAAAGGAAGCCGAAGAGATTGAAAATTACTACAGCGGCACCATAAAGACGCGCATCCCCGCCGAGCTTACCGACTGCCTTGAAGAGCTCAAAAAAAACTGCAAATAATTTAAAAGCACGTTTGTTTTAAGCATGTGCGGCGCGGACTGCGGTGCAGTCCGCGCCGCTTGCGCCTGTGCGCATAATTTCACCCGCCTTACATGTACGGGCGTTGTATTTTTCACTCAACGGGTATATAATATCTAAAATCGCCGCAACATACGGCTGAAGGATCAATTTTGGGCAAGGAAAGATTAAAGAAATATCGCCCGCCGTGGCAGAGGGCGCTGATAATAATACTTTCGATACTCTTCGCGCTCGTGTTCATACTGTCCTTCTTCCTCATCGCCGACGCCTTCGCGCACTCGCACGCCCGCGTCGTGCCCGACTACGCCATGGACGAGGACGGTCTTATAGCCGTGCTTGAAAAACCCAAGGACGGCTGGACAGATGAAGACTACGCCTTCGTCTATCGCCAGACGGGGCTTACCAAGGTCTACTTCGACGGCAGCGATGCCGTCAACCGCACGTTTGTGCTCAACTGCCAGCGCGACCTGTTTTATGACGAGGACATCTCGCACGAATCGCCCGTCATAGGCGCCTCGCACGATTGCTTTGACGATAAATACATGACCATGGTCCCGCTCGAGCGCGGCGACGTGGTGCTCTCCTCTTCGGTGCACACGCTTGGCTGGAGCAACGGCCACGCCTCAATAGTCGTGCGCGGCGGCAGCGCCGCGGCGGCAAGCACCGTGCAGGCTATAACCGTGGGCACCGTCTCCGAGCGTCAGGGCACCGCCTGGTTCAGGCGCTCTTCAAACTTCATGGTGCTCCGCCCAAAGATATCCCGCGAACAAGCCGAAGGCATCGCCGGCTGGGCTCAGCAAAACCTGATAGGCGTGCCCTATTCGCTGTTCACGGGCATTTTCAACGCCAAGGACCAGACCGCCGACGTGCAGACCACGCAGTGCGCCCACCTCGTCTGGCTGGCGTATAAGGCGTTCGGCTACGATATAGACAGTACGGGCGGACCCGTCGTCACGCCCAAAAACATAGCCAACTGCGACTTGTTCGAAGTAGTTCAGGTCAACGGCTTTGACCTCGACAAATTGTGGAGCTGAACCGCCCGCTACCGCAGCCTTGAAAAAGGTTTGAGCGCGGCTGCTGCGTATGCCGAAAACAGCCCGCATACGCCGCCCGCGCCCATTGCGGCGCGGGCGGCGGCGCGGCTGCCAAAGCACAGGAACAACAGCAGGTCAAACCCCGTCAGCGCGTACACCCCGCCGCATATGCCCAGCGCAATCAGCACAAAAGAGCATAACATGCACGAAAGTTTCATGTGCACAGTTTGTGCAAAACGCAAAAAAATCCCCGCCGCACGGCGGGGATTTTTCACTTTTCAATGCTCTTTATAAAAGTTTCTATCCTGTCTATCGCCTCCGAAAGCTGCGCCATCGAAGTGGCGTACGAACAGCGCACGTGCCGCAGCCCCGCCTCGCCGAATGCCGAACCGGGCACCACTGCCACCTTCTGCGCCTTCAAAAGACCGTTGGCAAACTGTTCGCCCGTCAGCCCCAGGCTCTCCACCGAAGGGAACACGTAGAACGCCCCCTTGGGCAAAAAACATTTCAAGCCCATCGAGTTGAACGCGTTCGCCAAAAATCTGCCCCGGCGCGCATACTCTTCACGCATCTCTTCGACCACGGCAAAGCCGTCCGCCAGCCCTTCGCTGAGCGCCGCGTTTGCGGCGTGCTGGCTCACTCTCGGTGCACACATTATCGTGTATTGGTGGATCTTGAACATCGCCTCGTCTATTTCGGGCGGGGCGCATACAAAGCCTATGCGCCAGCCCGTCATGGCAAACGCCTTCGAAAAACCGTTTATCACCACCGTTCGCTCCGCCATATCCTTTAACGAAGCTATCGAAGTGTGCTTCCCCGTGTACGTCAGTTCGGCGTATATCTCGTCGGATATCACCAAAATATCGTGTTTTATTATGACGGGCACTATGGCTTCCAGCTGCTCTTTCGTCATCACCGCGCCCGTCGGGTTGTTGGGGTAGGCAAGTATCAGCGCCTTTGTTTTGGGCGTTATCGCCTCTTCCAGCAATTCGGGCGTCAGCACAAAGTCGTTCGCCGCCAGGCACTTGACGCCCACGGGCGTCCCGTCCGAAAGGCTGACCGAAGGCGCATACGAAACATAGCAGGGTTCGGGCACCAGAATTTCGTCGCCCTCCTCGCATATCGCCCTCAGTACCAGGTCGATCGCCTCGCTCGCGCCCACGGTGACTATCGTGTGTTCGGGGTCGGCGTGCACGCCGAAACGGCTCTCAAGGTATCGGCATATGTTTTTTCGCAATTCGGGCAGACCGCGGTTGCCCGTGTACTGCGTCAGTCCGCGCTGTACCGAACGTATCGCGGCGTCGCGTATCGACCACGGCGTAACAAAATCGGGCTCGCCCACGCCCAGCGATATCGCGTCGTCCATTTCAGAAACTATATCAAAAAATTTTCTTATTCCGCTCGGCTTCAGCTCTGCCGAGCGCCTGTTTATAAATGTTCGCATAATATTACCGTATGTATGCCGTCGCTTAATATAGGCGACCGAGCGGGTAGTGTTTAACCCTCTGCGAGCCCTTCCTTTTTTAACAAAGGACGAGCACTGAGCATTCCTTCGGTCGACCGAGCATTGCGGTTAGATTTCTCGACTGCGCTCGAAATGACAGGGTGGTGAGTCGACCGCGCCACGAGCCCCCGTTTAGCAGGGGATTAAGGGGGGATTTGCCATTAAGAGATGCGGCAGGATTATCTGAAAGTAGTGCTTCTAAAACTCCGACCACATATCGGTGAGGGCAAACCCTTCAGCCTCGCATCCTTACGGCTGCACCGAAAGCCTTTCGTTGCTCTCGTCGCCGCCCATAAGTGCGCCTTCAACCTTGTACTTCTTCAAAATAAAGTGCGTCGCCGTCGAAAGCACGTTGTCGTAAGTGGATATCCTTTCGGAAACAAATCTCGAAATCGACTTCAGCGACCGCCCCGAAACTATGACGGCAAGGTCATACGCGCCGGACATCAGGTAAAGGTTTTTAACTTCGGAATGTTCGGCTATCTCGCGCGCTATCCTGTCGAATCCGGTGCCGCGCTGGGGCGTAACTTTTACCTCTATCAGCGCCTCCACGTTCTCTTCGTCGAACGCGTCCTCGTTTACTATGGCGGTGTACTTTACTATTACGCCTTCGCGCTCGAGCTTTTTTATCTTTTCGGCTGCCTCCGCCTGCGATATCCCCAGCATTGCGGCTATCTTTTGTGCGCTTGCACGGGAATCGGCGGTCAGAATAGTTATAATATCTCTTTCTGTCTTTTCCATAGGTGTTGCCCCCGCAAAAATATTTATATTTATTTTATATCTTATGCGCCCGTTTGTCAATGTTATTTGTAAAAAGCGTTTACAACGCAAAAAATTTCTGCTAAAATATGTGTATGTTCAGGATTTGGGGAAAGATAATCAAGGACGGCAAAATAGTCAGACAGGTCACGTACGAGCGGGTGGATAAGTTCGCCTACTCCTCGTTTTTCAACTACCTTGCCGACATCTGCGAAGAGCTCGACATAGCCACGCCCGTGCTGCTCAAAACGCACATCTTCAACTATGCCAAGTTCAACCAGGTGCGCTTTCTCCCCCGCGACTTTGCCGAACACGTCGAATTCGACAGGCTCGTGCTCGAGAACATAACCGTGTAAAGGTGCGTGCAAAATCAATTAAGTTGCCCCGCGCCCCGCTAAATATTTGACAAAGACAAAGGCAAAATATATAATATATCAAACGGATATGTGGCGGGGCTCATGCCCGCCGCATATCTTTGTTTATTTTGTGCAATCAATATCAATAAGAGGTTAAAAAAGATGTCGGAACAGTTTGTAATGACCCAAAAGAATCTCGATGATTTAAAGGAAGAGCTTGAATATCTCGTAAAGACCAAGCGTCCCGAAATTATCGAGCGCATTGCCGAAGCCCGTTCGCACGGCGACCTTTCGGAAAACGCCGAATACGACGCCGCCCGCGAAGAGCAGCGCTCAAACGAAGGCAAGATAGCCGAAATAGAATATCAGATAAAGAACGCCGTCGTGCAGGAGGAGATAACCGATAATTCCTACGTCCACCTCAACTCGGTGGTCACCGTGTACGATGAAGAATTCGGCGAAGAGGAGACGTATACCATCTCTTCGGTTACCGACGTCGACGTAATGAACAACAAAATATCTTCGGAATCGCCCGTCGGCGCGGCGCTCATGCGCCACAGAAAGGGCGAAGAAGTGCTCGTCGCCTCGCCCGAAGGCGAATATAAGCTGAAGATATTGAGCATAAGGTGAGCCGAGACAGGTTTAAAGATACAGCTCTGTAACTTCGGCTGATCCGCCTGCGCACGGTATGCTCCCCCACCCTGTCATTTCGACTAAGCCGCGGCGGACGGGAGCCCGCCGCGGCGCACGGAGAAATCTAACTATAAAGCTCGGTCGACTACGAGCTTCCCCTCAGCAAGGACGAGCACGGAGTTTTCTAAACAGCGGTCATCCGCTGTTTAGCCGTGCGAGATGAGCGAGGGCATCAGGTCGCCCGAGCGGTGACCGAGCAAGGCGTTTGCCTTGCGCCTTGCGAGACGTTTACGAAGTGCAACTTAGTAAACCGGTAGGGTTTGCCCCCACAGATATGCGGCAGGAGCTTCATAAATACTGCTTTCAGATGATTTGACCCTATCTCTTAAGTGCAAATCGCCCTTAAATGCTTGTCGCTTTTGCAAATTTTACTATAAAAGGTTATTATGGAAGAAAACAACGTCAACAACATCACAGAGGAAGAAGAGCGCGAACTGCTCGCCGAGCAGGCGCGCATCCGCAGAGAAAAATTAGCCAAGCTCACCGCCGAGGGCAATAACCCCTACTTAAAGACGCTGTATGCCGTCGACGCAAATTCCTCGTATATCAAGTCGCATTTCGAAGAGCTCGAAGGCAAGACCGTCTCCATTGCGGGCAGGCTCATGTCCCGCAGGATAATGGGCAAGGCTTCATTTTCGCACGTATCCGACCGCGACGGGCTCATTCAGATATACGTCAAGCGCGACGACGTGGGCGAAGAAGACTACATGTCCTACAAAAAGGACTACGACATAGGCGATATAGTCGGCATAAAGGGCTTTGTGTTCAAAACGCAGACGGGCGAGATATCCGTGCACTGCACGCATATAGAAATGCTCTCAAAAGCTCTCCTTCCCCTGCCCGAAAAGCAGCACGGACTTACCAATCCCGACATAAGATACCGCCAGCGCGACCTCGACCTCATCGTCAATCCCGAAGTGCGCCGCACCTTCATACTGCGTTCAAAGATACTGCGCGGCATACGCGCCTATCTCGATGACCTCGGCTATCTTGAAGTGGATACGCCCGTTCTGAACACGCTTGAAATCGGCGCCGCCGCCCGCCCCTTCAAGACGCATCACAACGCACTCGATATCGACATGTATTTAAGGATAGAGACCGAACTCTATTTAAAGCGGCTTATAGTCGGCGGGCTCGAGCGCGTCTACGAAGTCGGGCGCATATTCCGCAACGAGGGCATGGACGCCTTCCACAACCCCGAATTCACGTCCGTCGAGATGTATCAGGCTTACACCGACTACAAGGGCATGATGGACCTCATCGAGGACATGTACAAAAAAATAACCATGGACGTCTGCGGCACCACGCAGATAACCTACCAGGGCACTGCCATAGACATGGGCGGCAAGTGGAAGAGGCTGACCATGAAAGAGGCTGTAAAGGCGGCGTGCGGCGCCGATTACGACGCCTGGGCAGACGCCGCGGCGGCAAGGCAGTGCGCGGCAGACCTCGGCTGCGAGGTGCCCGAAGGCGCTTCCGCAACAAAGGGTCACGTGCTCATAGCGCTCTTTGAACACTTTGTCGAAGATACCCTCATCCAGCCCACGATAATTTACGACTACCCGGTAGAAAATTCCCCCCTTGCCAAGCGCAAGGCGGATGACCCCGCCTTCACTGAGCGGTTCGAATACTTCATCTGCGCCCACGAGTTCGGCAACGCCTTCTCGGAGCTCAACGACCCCATCGACCAGAAGGCACGCTTCGTAAAGCAGGCAGAAGAAAAGCGCCGCGCCGAACCCGGCTGCAACGCGCAGGTCGATGAAGATTTTGTCACCGCCCTCGAATACGGTCTGCCCCCCACCGGCGGTCTGGGCATGGGCGTCGACAGACTGGTGATGCTGCTCACCGACAGCGCGACGATAAGGGATGTAATATTGTTCCCGACCATGAAACCTAAAAAATAAATTTTCGTCCATAAGCGCCGCGTTTCCATTTTGTCATTTCGACTTTACCCTCCCCCTTTTGTCATTTCGACCGGAGCACAATTTACTCCTTAGCACTCGCGCAAAACCGTAGTATTTGCGCGAAAGAGGAGCGGCAACGGAGCGAAGTTGCAAGCCGCGTTGTGTGCGGCTTGCTTAGAGCGCAGTTTGCCGCGACGAGCGAGCGGAGAAATCTCGGAGCGTCAGCGACGGACAAAAGGGTATCGACCGAACTATACAGTTAGATTTCTCCATGCGCTCGGCTTACGCCTCGCTTAGTCGAAATGACAGTGCGTATAAGTCGACCGACCTCTCTACGAGCCCCCCTTTAGCAAAGGGGGGAATTAAAGGGGGGATTTGCCCTTAAGGGATAAGGTAGGATTATCTGAAAGCAGTGCTTCTAAAATTCCGACCGCATATCAGTGGGGGCAAACCCTACCGGTTTACTGCGTTGCACTTCGTAAACGTCTCGCAAGGCGCAAGGCAAGCGCCTTGCTCGGTCACCGCTCGGGCGACCTGATGCCCTCGCTCATCTCGCACGGCTAAACAGCGGATGACCGCTGTTTAGAAAACTCCGTGCTCGTCCTTGCTAAGGGGAGGCTCGTCGTCGACCGAACTATACAGTTAAATTTCTCCATGCGCTCGAAATGACAGGGCGGGGGAGCCGACCGTTCACCGCATTTTTCTTGCAAAAAAATTGTAATAGTTACTTTGCTACCGCCCGCGGATATTGACAGTGATCCGCGGGCGCCTTTTAACGTTCCGCTTGCCGCAGTGCCATAAAAAATAATTGCTAATTGGCGCATAATGTGTTATTATATTGTAGAGGCAGTATAAAATACCCGCCGCGCCACTCCGCGGCGCATGCCTTCCAAACGCGCACGTCAAAACTAATGTATAAATATCACATACTCTCCCAGCTAAATAAGTACTCCCTCATCGACAGGTACCGCTTTCACATGCCCGGGCACAAGGCTGCGGGCTCCTTTTGCCGCAGCTTTCCCATTGCCAAAAAGGATATAACCGAGCTGCCCTTTTCGGACGACCTCCAGTGTCCTTCGGGCATAATCGCCTCCGCGGAGAACGACATTGCCCAAATAGTCGGCGCAAAAAAGGCGTTCATCACCACCGACGGCTCGTCTTCGGGCGTGATGGCGTGCGTATACGTTGCTTCGCGCTTCGGCAACAAGCTCATCGTCCCCCGCAACAGCCACAAGAGCGTGTTCAATGCCTGCCGCATATTGGGCGTCGAGCCTGTGATAGTGCAGGGCGAAGAGTTTGAAGGCGTGCTCCTCCCCCCCGACCCCGGGCTGATCGAGCGGCTCGTCGTCAACGACGTCGGCATAGCCGGCATGATAGTTTCTTCGCCCGATTACTACGGCAATATCGCCCCCCTTGAAGAGTACGCTTCCGTGCTCAGGTCCAACGGCAGGCTGCTCTTCTGCGACGGCGCACACGGTGCGCATCTCGCCCTGTCCGAAGACAGAGCGGGCTACTGCGGCGCCTATGCCGATATGTGGGTAGACGGCGCACACAAGACGCTGCCCACGCTCACCCAGGGCGCCTGCGTGCTCGTCAACAACCAAAAACTGCTGCCCGCCGCGGCAGAGGCGCTGTCCATATTCCGCACCACTTCGCCCAGCTACCCCATAATGGCTTCGGTGGAGTACGGCGTCAAATATTTCAAGAACCGTCCCGACCTCTACAGGCGCGCCCGCGAAGCCGCCGTCGCATTCAAAAACAACCTCTCTTCGTTCACTTTCTATCCCTCGGCAGACTGGGCAAAGATAGCAATAGACTTCAAACCGCTGGGCATATCCCCCGCCGTTGCCGAGCAAAAACTGCAAAAGAAGGGCATATATGCCGAAATGAACGACGGCAGATACCTGCTGTTCTATCTTTCGCCCATGACCACCAAAAGGCAGCTCGACGAACTCGCGCTCGCCCTCGTCGGGCTGGTGTCCGCAAAAAAACTGCGCGACAGCTACATCGGCAAGCGCGCCTTTCTTCCCCCCGCGCCCCGCACCTATTCCTACCTGTACGCCCTCAGGGCGCCCGGCGAATACGTTGAACTTTCCGAAAGCGTCGGCCGCATGTGCGCCGAAAACGTCGGCATAACTCCCCCCTGCATACCCGTAGTGGTCGCGGGCGAAATAATAACCGCGCAGGCGGTCGAACTTATAAAAAACAGCCCCGCCACGTTCGGTCTCGTCGGCGGAAAAATAAAGGTGGTAAAGAAAAATGAGGGGTAAGTTCGTCACTTTTGAAGGCTGCGAAGGCTCGGGCAAGAGCACGCAGTTAAAGCTGCTCGCCGAAAAGCTCGACGCCGCGGGCGTCGACTATATCCTCACCCGCGAACCGGGCGGCAGCCGCATCGCCGAGCGCATACGCGAAATCATCCTCGACGGCAAAAATACCGACATGTGCGATGAGTGCGAAGCCCTTTTATACGCCGCCGCCCGCATACAGCTCGTCAAGGAAAAGATACTCCCCGCCCTGCAGGCGGGCAAGCTCGTCATCTGCGACAGGTACGTCCACTCCTCCCTCGCCTATCAGGGCCATGCGCGGGGACTGGGCGAAGAGTACGTGGCAGAAATCAACCGCTTCGCCATAGAAAACTGCCGACCCGACCTCACGGTGTTTTTGAACATCCCGCCCGACCGCGCATTCGAGCGCAAGCACGGCGCCGACAGGGACGACAGAATGGAACAGCTCGGCTTGGAATTCCATAAAAAGGTCTATTCGGGCTACTGCGCCCTCATGGCAAACTATCCCGAAATATGCCCGGTCGACTGTTCGGGCAGCAAGTACCAAACCAATGCAAATATCTGGCAGCTCTTTGTTCAAAAGGGCATAGTACGGGGGTAATATGCGCACTTTGCTCCGCGGCAGCACTGCATACAAAATATTTTCGCGTGATGCGGCAAACGGCACCGTCTCGCACGCAGGCATGCTGTGCTTCGGCGACGGTGCGTACCTGCGCTTTGCGCTTAAATACTTTGCCCTTGCGCTCTTTTCCACCGATGAAAGCCGCCGCGAAGGCTCGCTCATCATGGGCGAAAGCTTTTCCGACGTAAAGATATACCCCGCCGAAGGCAAAAAACCTTCGGTATCCGATGCCGACGACATCCTCGCCGACAGCGTGCTGCGCCCCCTTGAGGGCGACAAAAAATTGTATATATTCACCGACTTCGACCAGGCAATGCCCGTGGTGCAGAACAAGCTTTTAAAGCTCTTGGAAGACCCCCCGCAGGGCGTGTACCTGCTGCTCGGCGCAACGTCGCTCGCGCCCGTGCTGCCCACAATACTCTCCCGCGTGCGCCTGCTCGAAATACCTC
Source organism: uncultured Clostridia bacterium (assembly GCA_944327465.1). Classification (GTDB taxonomy): domain Bacteria; phylum Bacillota; class Clostridia; order Christensenellales; family Borkfalkiaceae; genus Coproplasma. The sequence goes on from CALVHH010000001.1 coordinate 94,931, forward strand.
CCTTTCCTGCGGACGCAGTAGCAGCCGCGCTCAAAAGACAGGGCAGCGAGGGCGATATCGCCTCGCTCGCGGCGGCAAGCTGTGGCGGCATATTCGGCGAGGCGGAAGCAATGCTCTCGGGCGGATGGTTTTCATCGCTCTTGCAAGCCGCCCGCGACATCTGCTCGGCAGATACTCTCGCCCGCGCGGGCGAAGTCAGCTTAAAGTATGCCGAAGTCAGGGAAAAAACTCAGCTTTTAAAACTTGTGCAGCGCATATATTTCGACAGGCTCAAAGCCTGCCTGTCATCACCTTGTGACGGCGATGAAAAACTCTGCCGCCCCGCGCTGCTGTATGCCGTGAGCGCTGTCAACGGCGCGCTGGAGGACGTAAGGTTCAACGCCAACTTCTCCTCGCTGTTGTTCACGCTCGTCTCGCGCATCATAACGGAGAACGATAAATGGAAAAAATTGTTGGCGTAAAATTCAAAAACAGCTGCAAAGTTTACTACTTTGCGCCCGGCAATGATGAATACCGCAAGGGCATGGAAGTCATTGTCGAAACTTCCCGCGGACCCGAATGCGGAACGGTGGTGCTGCCCCTCGAAGAGGTGGCAGAAGACAAAATAGTTTCGCCCCTCAAGCCCGTGCTGCGCATTGCCACCGAAAAGGACAGGGAGACGGTGCGCCGCAACGAAGAAAAAAGGTCGGACGCAATGAAGCTCGCCCGCGAAAAGGCGGAAAAGTGCGGGCTCGTAATGAAGATAGTCGACTGCGAATTTGCCTTCGACGGCAGCAAGGTGGTGTTCTACTTCACCGCCGACGGCAGGGTGGACTTCCGCGAGCTCGTAAAGGAGCTGTCCTCGGCGTTCAGGCTGAGGATAGAGCTCAGGCAGATAGGCATCCGCGACGAAATAAAACTCATAGGCGGCATAGCCCCCTGCGGGCGGGAGTGCTGCTGTTCGAGCTGCATGCCCGACTTTAAAAAAGTTTCCATAAAGATGGCAAAAAACCAGGGTCTTTCGCTCAATCCGGGCAAGATATCGGGGCTGTGCGGCAGGCTGATGTGCTGCCTTTCGTATGAAAACGAATACTATGCCGAAGCGTGCAAAAACGTGCCCAAGGTGGGTGCCGAAGTGGACACGCCCGAAGGCAGGGCGCACGTCGTGAGCGTAAACATGCTCAAAATGGAAGTCAAAGTCAGGATAGAGCAAAAGGACGCCGTCACCTACCGCGACTTCCCCGCAGACAAAATAAAGTTCCGCCGCGGCGGAGCGCCGGCGGCTCCCACCAAGGAGGAAGAGCTTGCCGAAGCCGAGCTGAAAAAGCTTATCGATTAAGTGCGGGCTCACCCCGCCTCACGGCGTGAAGCGCCGCCATTATTTGCGATTGCGCAAAAAAAAATTGCGGCAACCTCTTTACACGTAAAAAAATATATGCTATAATATGCGTGTGGCGCAAAACAGCCGCAATGTTAAAATATTTTTGGAGGAACCAGCCAATGGCACACGTTATTTCCGATGAATGCGTAAGCTGCGGCGCATGCGCCGCCGTTTGCCCCGTGTCCGCTATTTCCGAGGGCGCCGATAAGTACGTTGTAGATCCCGATACCTGCATCGACTGCGGTGCTTGCGAGGACGGATGCCCCACCGGCGCTATCAAGCCCGAATAAGCATTTATTAAAAAGACAAAGGCGGCGGTATGTCATTCATATCGCCGCCTTTATCTTATGCGCCGTTTAAGCAGAGCCATTGACTAATTCTTATCATGCAGCAGATATCCCTTCTCCCCGGCGAAGCGTTTGAAGAGCTTTGCGGGGACAAAAAAATAATACAGAACAAAAACTTATACCGCTTCACTTCCGACAGCATACTGCTCTCCCGCTTCGCCCGCGCAAAGTATGGCGACGTCGTTGCCGACTTCTGTTCGGGCAGCGGCATAGTCGGGCTGCATTTTTTGTGTTTGAACGGGCATATATCGGGGGTAACGCTGTTCGAAATGCAGCCCTCATTAAGCGATATGGCAGCCCGAACCATAGCCTTCAACGGCTTTGAAAACGCCTTGGCGGTGTGCTGCCGCCTGCAGGATATCGGCAGGGAGTACGACGATAAATTTTCGCTCGTCCTCTGCAATCCTCCCTACGAGCGCGGCGGTCTGCAGAACCTTACCTACGAAAAGGCTGTCTGCCGCAAGGAGATAACCATCACCCTGCCCGAAATAGTTTCGGCAGCGTATAAAAAGCTCAAGTACGGCGGCAGGTTTGCGCTCGTCAACCGCGCCGACCGCCTGGCGGAAGCGATCTATCTCTTAAAGTCGCACGGGCTCGAACCCAAGCGCCTGCAATTCGTTTCGGGCACGCCCGGCGGCAAGCCCTACCTCATTCTTATAGAGAGCACCAAGGGCGGCAAGCCCGGGCTGGAGCTCCTTCCCCCCGCGGTAAATGCCGCAGGCGCATAGCTGTCCCGCCGCTGTTAGCCCTGCCATTTCGACTAAGCCGCGGCGGGCTCTGCCCGCCGCGGCGCACGGAGAGATCTAACAAATTTGCATTATGATATATTTCGTTTCAACGCCCATAGGCAACCTTAAGGACATCACGCTGCGCGCCATTGAAGTTTTGCAGTCTGCCGACGTCATCTTCTGCGAAGATACCAGGCACTCTTTAAAGCTTTTGAACGCCTACGACATCAAAAAGCCCCTCCTCTCCTGCCACAAATTCAACGAGCGCCGCGCCGCGGAGCGCATCATCGCCGAAGCGGCGCAGGGCAGGGAGGTGGCAATAATTTCAGATGCGGGCATGCCCGTCATCTCCGACCCCGGCAACATAGTCTGCGCCGAACTCAGGGCGGCAGGTCTGCCCTACACGGTGGTGCCGGGCGCGAACGCTTTCCTGTCCGCGCTCATACTTTCGGCTCTGCCCGCCGACAGGTTTGCGTTTTTGGGCTTTTTGCCCGAAAAACAGGGCGAGCGCAGGCGCTTTTTGCAGCGCTATGCGGGGCTCGATCTAACGCTGTGCTTCCACGCCGCTCCGCAGGATATCGACAGGTATACAGCCGATATGTTCGCCGTGTTCGGCGACCGCCGCGCCGCCGCCGTGCGCGAGATAACAAAGGTGCACGAAGAATGCGTCTTTTTCAGCCTCGCCGCGGGTCTGCCGGGCGAAAAACGGGGCGAATATGTGCTCGTCGTCGAGGGGGCAAAGCAGGAAGAGTGCGCCCTCAATTCCCTCACCGTGCGCGAGCATGTAGAGCACTACATGGCTCAGGGCATGGATAAGCGCGACGCCGTAAAGCAGGCGGCAAAGGACAGGGGCGTGCCCAAAAACGAGGTGTACAGCCGGACGATAGATTTGTAACGCCCGCCCTTTGGGCGGTTATTTACGGGAGAAAACAATGGAAAACGACAAGAGAAAGGACAACGAAAAACTCAGCATATACGACTACGAAGAAAAATATGTCCGCAGGCAAAATTCCCGCGGGGCAAGGCTGGTGCTGTTCGTGCTCGCGGGGCTCATCGCCGTCTTTTTGGTGTGGTGCCTGCTCTCCATAGTCATGCAGATATACGATCTCAACGTCTACGCGGGCTACGCGGCCGCCGCGGTCGCGGCAGCGGTGTTCATAGCCATATATGTCGTGCCCGTCGTAAAGATTTGCCGTTCGGAATACTTTATAACAAACGTCAATTCCCGCCGCGCCGCGGGAGCAAAGCGCCACAACCGCCGCGCTCGCCGCAATATCGCCGCCCGCATGATAGATTTCAACAGCGGCGTCGACGGCGCGGGCTGGTACGACGACAAGCTCATCGGCGAAATGCAGTCGGCGCTCAAAGACAACGACGACCTCGCGCTAAAGGGCGCGCTCACTGCCATGTACAAGGGCAAAGTAAAGAGAACGGCGCAGGACATAATACTCAGGAGCTCATTAAAGTCGGCGGCGTACTCGGCGCTCTCGCAGAGCTCGCGCATAGACGCCGCCATAGTCGTCGTGGTCAATCTGCAGCTCGTAAAGGATATAGTCTTTCTTTACGGCTTCCGCCCTTCGGAAGCCCGGCTGGTAAAGATATTCGCCGCAGTGGTGCAGAACGCGCTCATAGCCTACGGGCTGGGCTCGGTAAAGCTGGGCAACGGCATAGTAAAGACTATGGGCGACGCCGCCAAGGGCATACCCTTTTTGGGCACCGCCATATCTGCCCTTGTGGATAGTTCGGTTCAGGGCCTCGCCAACGGCACCATGACGGCGGTGATAGGATTCCAGACCATAAAGTATCTGAATAAGGAGTACCGCCTGCAGAACATTCTGGACGGAATAGAGCTCAAAACCGATGAGGCTCTGCAGGAGACGTGCGCCGAGCTCGAGCGCGAACTGCGCCGGGCGCCCAAAAAGCAGCGAGCAGTGCAATAAAATGAACTGAAAACTTCTTCGCTGTTTTCATGAATTCTCGGGCAAGCCCTCCATGAATTTTAGCGGCTGTGCCGCTAAATGAATTGCGCACTGCGGTGAAAATGATTAAAATTTATCGGCTGTCCGCGCACCGACAGCGTAAAAGCGCTGCGGCAATTTCGCGGAGCATAGTGCAGCGGAACGCTGCCTTTTGTCCGTCGCCGGTGCTGCGAGATTTCTCCACGCGCTCGGCTTACAGCCTCGCTTGGTCGAAATGACAAAATGGGGAGAAACGGCGGATAACAAAAGTGAAAAAATGCAGCCGGTCGACTCTCCCACCCTGTCATTTCGAGCGCAGTCGAGAAATCTAACTGCATTGCCCGGTCGACCACGCAGGCGTAAAAGGCAAGCAAGCCGAGTTGTTACTCGGCTTGCTGCAAAAGGCGCCTTGCGGCGCCGTGGTGCACCTGAATGGATTCGAACCATCGGCACCAGACGTCGGAGGTCTGTGCTCTATCCAACTGAGCTACAGGTGCATGTCGCGGGCGGAAATGCCGCCCGTTTTTTTGTGTTTTTAAAAGTTTGCGCCCTTTAAGCGTTTTGTAAAATTGCTGTCAAACGGCGCATATATGGTGGGATATCACTTCACGAAGTGCGAAATTATCCCCAAAATTATCTTTACGGACTTCTGCATCACGGGCACGGGGATGAATTCGTTCCTGGCGTGCGCGTTGTGTCCGCCCGTGGCAATATTGGGGCAGGGCAGCCCCATAAACGAAAGGCTGCTGCCGTCGGTGCCGCCGCGCGTGGGCTCTATCCTCGGCTCAACGCCCTCCTCTCTCATCGCGTCGGCTGCCGCCTTGACTATGTACATGGCGGGCGCAATGACCATTGCGCAGTTATAGTATTGGTCGCGTATGTCAAACTTTATCCGCCCGGGGTATGCCGCGGCAAACGTATCGGCAATGTTTCGCGCAAACGCCTTGCGGCCGGCAAACGCGGCGCTGTCGTGGTCGCGCACTATGCCCGAAATCACGCACTTTTCCACATTGCCTTCAATTGAGTTGATAAAGTAATACCCCTCTCTGCCCTCGGTGGTCTCGGGGCGTTCGCTTGCGGGAAAGCGTGAAACTATCTCGCTGCCTATCGTGACGGCGTTGACCATTTTGCCCTTTGCCGTGCCGGGGTGAATGTTTTTGCCCTCTATTTCAAACGTGAACGCCGCGCCGTTGAACGTCTCGTAGGAAAGTTCGCCTATCTCCTCGCCGTCCACTGTATATGCAAAGTCGCAGCCGAACGCCTTTACGTCGAACAGCTTTGCGCCGTGACCTATCTCCTCGTCGGGGGTAAAGGCTATGCCTATGTCGCCGTGCTTAAAGTCGGGGTGGCTCGTCACGTACTCCGCCATAGCCATTATTTCGGCAACGCCCGCCTTGTCGTCGGCGCCCAGCACCGTCGAGCCGTCCGAAGTGACAATGTCCATGCCCACGTAGTTTTTAAGCGCGGGGCAGTCCTTTTCGCGTATTTCGGCGCCGTTGCCTATAACTATGTCGCCGCCCGTGTATTTGATCATCTTCGGCTTTACGCCGCAGCCCTTGGGCTCGCTTACGACGTCCATGTGCGCAATGAATCCCACCGCCGCCTTTGCTGGCGCGTTGGCGGGTATCTTGGCGTAAACATAGGCGTTGTCGGTCAGCGTTGCCTCTATGCCCATGCCCTTCAGCTCTTCATACAAAAGCTTTGCAAGCTCCTTTTGGCACTTGCTCGAAGGCGTTACGGCGGCGTTGGCCTCGTCGCTCGGCGTGTCCACCTTCACATATCTCAAAAATCTTTCAAGCACGTCGCACATTTCATCATTTCCTCGTAAAAGTATTTTTGTCGCCGTCGTATTCGTAGCCTATATCCGCCATCCGCAGGCATATATCCCGCATGCAGACGTCGTTTTCAAGGCAGAACTCTTCAAGCGAGCAGTATTCGTCGCGCAGTTTTGTGTTCAGGTACGAAAGCGCGATAAAATCATCTTCGGGTAGCTGCATAATTTTTGTGTCCGTTTTGTCTTTGGCGGCGCACTCGGGCGCACCGCCCGAGTTGAACTCTTCATTATTATACCACATTTATTTTTAATTGCAAACGGCAAAAGGTTGTGTTATAATATTTTTATGGAAAAAAAGACTGTCGTTGTGGGCATGAGCGGCGGCGTAGACAGTTCCGTCGCCGCTCTGCTGCTTAAGCAACAGGGTTACAACGTAATAGGTCTGTTCATGCTCAACTGGGAGGAGAGCGATATAAACGGCGCATGCACGTCCGAAAGCGACTTCGAGGACGTAAAGAGAGTGTGCTCGCTGCTCGGTATCCCCTACTATTCCGTCAACTTTGCAAAGCAGTACACGGACAGGGTGTTTGCCTACTTTCTTTCGGAATACGCCGCGGGCAGAACGCCAAATCCCGACGTGCTGTGCAACCGCGAAATAAAGTTCGGTCCCTTCCGCGAATACGCCCTCACAATGGGCGCCGACTATATCGCCACCGGTCACTACTGCGGCATAGACCACAACGCCGACGGCAATCACTACCTTTTAAAGGCGGCGGACGCCGGCAAGGACCAGACCTATTTTTTGAACCAGGTCACGCAGCCCCAGCTCGAACGCGTGCTCTTTCCCCTCGCTTCGCTCAAAAAGGACGAGGTGCGAAGGCTCGCCGAAGAGAACGGCTTATCCACCGCAAAAAAGAAGGATTCGACGGGCATCTGTTTTATAGGCGAGCGCAACTTCCGCGCATTCCTATCGCAGTACCTGCCCAACAAGCCCGGCAAAATACTCACCCTGCAGGGCGAAGAGGTCGGCGAGCACATAGGGCTCATGCACTACACGCTGGGACAGCGCAGGGGCGTCAGTCTCGGCGGAAAGCAGGGCGAAAGCGGCAGGTGGTTCGTCGTAAAAAAAGATGTTAAAAACAATATCCTCTACGTCTCGCACGGCGACGAAAGCCCCCTGTATACCCCCTGCTGCGAGGTGCAAAACCTCAATTGGATAGGCTATATGCCGCCTTCAACGCCCTTTGGCTGCCGCGCAAAGTTCCGCTACCGCCAGTCGGAGCAGGATGTAACGGTAACCCTGACCGAAAAAGGTGCGCACGTCGACTTCGCCGTGCCCCAGCGCGCAGTAACGCCCGGGCAGTACGCGGTGTTCTACGACGACACCCGCTGTCTCGGCGGCGGAGTTATAGTTTAACGCCTGTATGATTATTGTTTAGCGCCTGTATGATTTTAGTATACGGACGGCGGGGACGCATTTCAATGCGTCCCCGCCGGTTTTTTGTGTGGATTTAAATTGTTCAGGCGCCCTGCGAAACGCCGTCGTAAGTGTATGTGACGTTTGAATATTCCACGGTAATACCGCGGTTTGCAAACAGGCATATATACATATAGTCGTTGTCAACGGCGGTGAAGTCGAAGTCGGTGTATGTCTCGGTATAAGTCGTTCCGCCCTTTACTACCGTTACGGTGACGACCTGTCCCAATCTTTTTATGGTAAGTTCAAACACGTCGCCTTCGGCGGGTTCACCCGTCTTGTCGCCCTTTGTAAGTTTTGCGGGGTCGCTGCGGCTGAATATCGTCGTGCCGTCCATGATAACGCCTGCGGCAACGTAGTTGCTGTTTACAAGCTTGGAGTTGACGTCGATATACATGTCGTCGCGCAGCATTATGCCCAGACCCGTCTGGTTGTTTCCGGCAGAGCCGGCTATGGATTTTAACGTAGCCGTTGCCGATATCGTAAAGTTATCGTCCTTGCTTACGCGCATAAACGCGGCGGTCATGCCGTCGGTTTTAGAGGCAAACTTGCCGTTTGTTCCGCCGGGATTGCTGACGGTGAATACGCCGTCTGCATATGTGGTGCTGAAGTTTGGCAACTTATCGTTGCCGCCTATGTCGCCCATGGTCGTCTTGTACCATACGCTCTCGTTTTCACCGCTGCCGATGGTGGCAATGGCTGTCATGTTGTCAAGGTCGGGTGCAATGTAGTCGGCTTTTTCAAAATCTTCGTCAATGGCTATGGTCCAATCGGTGGGTGCGGCTATGCCGTCCTTCACGTGCGCCGCAAGCGAATTGTCAGTTTCAAGCAGGGCGGCGGCAAGTTCGTATGCCACCATCTGCGCGCCATATTTGTTTATATGCGTGGTGTCTATGCCCGCGGGCGTTTCGTCGGGCTTTTCGCCCTCGTACGAGGTGTGCGCGTGGTACATGGCGGCGCCTTCGTTATCGGCAAGGTACACCGCCTTTGTCAGTTCGGTCAAATCTATCACCGTAGTGCCTGTGGCTTCGCCCAGCTCCCTTATCGCCTCGGGATAGTCTCCTATGTCGGTTATGTGCGCCTCGCTGCCGGTATAGTCGCCGTCTGCGGCATATCTTACAATGGGCGTGCACAGTATGGGCGTGGCGCCGGCGTCCTTGGCGAGCTTTACGTAGTTTTGGTACAGCGTGTATTGGAACGAAGGTCCGTCCGCCGTGCTGTCGTCCGTGTAGCTCTTGTTGGGGTTGGTGTAGCGGGCTGCGTCGTCATCCTTTTCGTCGTTGTGCCCGAATCCTATAATCAGGTAGTCGCCATCGGATATGGAATTTTTAAGTTCGGTGTACTCGTCCTCCTGCAAAAAGCTCAAAGAGCTCCTGCCCGAAAGCGCAAGGTTTACAACCTGTTCGCTCGTCACGTTGAAGTATTCAACGATCTGCGTGCCGTAGCCGTAGCGGGGCATGTAGTAGTTGTCAAGGCGCCCCTGTTTGAGCTCGTAGTCGCACACCGTAGAATCGCCCACAACGTATATCTTGTTTTCTGCGGGCAGCGGGGTAGAAACATGTTCGGGCTCTTCGGGGTCTTCGGGGGTCTGTCCGCCCTGTTCGCCGTCGTCGGGGTCCTCGGGGGTCTGCCCGCCCTGTTCGCCGTCGTCGGGGTCCTCGGGGGTCTGCCCGCCCTGTTCGCCGTCGTCGGGCTCTTCGGGGGTCTGCCCGCCCTGTTCGCCGTCGTCGGGCTCTTCGGGGGTCTGCCCGCCCTGTTCGCCGTCGTCGGGCTCTTCGGGGGTCTGTCCGCTATGCTCGCCGTCCGGCGCCTTGTCCGGCGTTGCGCATGCCGACATCGCCATGCACGACAGCGCCACAAATACGCTCACGCCGGCTGCCAGCAGTTTCTGTAAAAGTTTTTTGCCTTTCATTATCCTTTCTCCTTGTTAGCAATATGTCGCTGACTGTTCTTTGTCAGTCGCAGGCAAATATATTTTATCATCTGCAATTTGCAAAGTCAACACATTCTGTGTAAAACGTGCAAAAACTGAGCATTGTTTTCATAAGGCATGTGTATCGGCGAGCGGCGCACCACAATATGTTGTGGTGCGCCGCTCGCCCAAATATTGTTGCCTCATCAAATAAAAAAAATTTAAATTTCCTATAAAAAATGCTTGCATTTTGCGCTTTTATTTGGTATATTATTAAAGCGTTACGGGAGCTTAGCTCAGTTGGGAGAGCAACTGCCCTACAAGCAGTGGGTCACAGGTTCGAGCCCTGTAGCTCCCACCAATAAATAGTGCGTATGAATATCATGCGGGAATGGCTCAGTGGTAGAGCGTCACCTTGCCAAGGTGAATGTCGCGGGTTCGAATCTCGTTTCCCGCTCCACCAATTCAACCGCACTATTTTTTTATTGCAACGCCGCAACAGCAGCCGGATGGCTTGAGCGGGTGCAGCCTTCACTTTCAAACAAGTGAAGTTCTCGGCGCTATAGCCAAGAGGTAAGGCATGGGCCTGCAAAGCCCTGACTCCCCGGTTCAAATCCGGGTGGCGCCTCCATATCGCCGCAGGGCGGATCCATGACAAGCCGAGAGCACTATGTGCTCACGGCTTTTCTGCTTTTTGCCTCTTGCCGCCGTCGGACGGCAGTAAAACAGGAATGCCATGGAAATTATTAAAATAACTCAAAACAGGGAGCGGTATCTCCCCCTGCTGCTGCTCGCCGACGAGCAGTACGACATGCTTTTAAAATACCTGCACCGCGGCGACATGTACGCCATGCATGAAGGCGGCGCCGCGGTCGCGGTGTGCATAGTCACCGACGAGGGCGGCGGCGCAGCCGAAATAAAGAATCTTGCCGTCGCGCCCAAGTATCGGCGCACGGGCTGCGGCAGGCGCATGGTCGAGTTCATAAAGGGTGTATGCCGCGGCACGCACTCCCGCCTGCAGGTCGGCACGGGCGACAGCCCGCTCACCGTGCCATTCTACGAAGCCTGCGGCTTCAGGCGGGCACGGGTGGTAAAGGATTTTTTCACGCAGAACTACGACCACCCCATAACCGAAGGCGGAGTGCTGCTAAGGGACATGGTGTATTTTGAACTTGAGCTGTAAAGCCCCCTGTATATGTTTAGTCAAACGGCGTGCAAAGCAAATGCCGCCGCGCACTGTGTGCGCGGCGGCTTCATTTATTTGGTGTTTTTTAGTTCTTCTTCATTGCGGCGACCTGCTTGGCAACTTCTTCCGAAAGGTCCTCGCTCTTCTTTTCAATGCCGGAACCCATCTCCCAGCGAACAAAGTGCGCAACCTTGAACTTGTTGCCCACCACCTGCGAAACCTTCAGGCTGTCGTCCTTTACAAAGGGCTGCTCCATGAGGCAGTTTTCCGAATAGAACTTGCCCATCTTGCCCATTACTATCTTTTCAAGAATGTTCTGGGGCTTGTTGGCGTTCTTGGGGTCGTTCTGCATCTGAACGAGCATTATTTCCTTTTCCTTTTCAAGCACGGAAGCGGGAACGTCGGCTTCGTTTACGTATCCGGGGTTGGAAGCGGCTATCTGCAGCGCAATGTCGTGCAGCGTCTCTTCGGAACCTTCGGTAAAGTTTTCGGCCTGGACCATGACGCCCACTTTGCCGCCCATGTGTATATAGGTCTCTATCTTGCCGGAGGTGTAAATTTCAAAGCGGCGGATAGATATCTTTTCGCCTATAACTGCGGTGTTGCTCGTTATATATTCCTTTACGGTCTCGCTGCCTATTTTGCACTCGTTGAGTTCATCAAGGTTTGCGGGCTTGTTTTCTGCAATTACCTTTGCAACGCTGTCCACTATGCCGTGGAACTTTTCGCCCTTGGATACGAAGTCGGATTCGCAGTTGATTTCAAGCAGCACGCCGCAGTCTGCGCCGATATATGCGCCTACGGCGCCCTCTGCCGCTATTCTCGATTCCTTCTTCACAGCCTTTGCAATGCCCCTTTCGCGGAGCAGTTCGGCTGCCTTTTCCATATCGCCGTCTGCATCGGTGAGCGCCTTTTTGCAGTCCAGCATGCCTGCGCCGCTCTTGTCGCGCAGCGCCATAACGTCCTTTGCGGTGAAAGCCATGTTAATACCTCTCAGTTTATTGATTTTATTAAAACAAGTTATGCGTCTTCAAAAAATTATTCTGCGGACTGCACTTCTTCAGCCTCGGCAACTTCCTCTATGGATTGGGGCTGAGCAAGCTGTTCTTCGGCTTTTTCTTCAAGCGCACCCTCGGCTACGGGGGTCTCGCCCTGGTTTGCCTCTATAACGGCGTTGGCTATGACGCCGGAAATGAGCTTGATGGCGCGTATCGCGTCGTCGTTGCCGGGGATGACGTAGTCGATGAGGTCGGGGTCGCAGTTGGTATCGGTAATCGCAATGACGGGAATGCCCAGCTTGCGCGCTTCGGATACGGCTATGTCCTCGTTATGGGGGTCAACAATGAACATTGCGCCGGGCATCTTGTTCATATCCTTTATGCCGCCCAGGTTGGTCTGCAGCTTGTTCATCTCTTCCTTGAGCTTGGCAACTTCCTTTTTGGGCAGAAGGTCGAACTCGCCGCTCTCTTCCATCTTTTCAAGCTTGACCATTCTGTCTATCCTCGAGCGTATGGTCTTAAAGTTGGTCAGCGTGCCGCCCAGCCAGCGCGAATTTACATAGAACATGCCGCAGCGCTCTGCCTCTTCCTTGATCGCCTCCTGCGCCTGCTTTTTGGTGCCGACGAAGAGTATGGACTTGCCCTCCTTTACCGTTTCGACGACGAACTTGTAAGCCTCTTCGATGAGTCCTACGGTGAGCTGAAGGTCGATGATGTGGATATCGTTGCGTGCCGCATAGATATACTTGCTCATCTTGGGATTCCACTTTCTGGTCTGATGGCCGAAGTGAACGCCCGCTTCGAGGAGCTGCTTCATAGTGATAACTGCCATTTTAATTCCTCCGTTTTTCCTCCCCGCAAGCACAGTTTGTATGACGATTATTGCGGAATTGAAAAAATTTTTCCGCCACGGGTCGCCTGCCTTACGGGTGTGAATTTTTACAGCCATGATATTTTATCAAAAAAAATGCGCGTTGTAAAGCGATTGCGCGGCATTTTGCCCGATTTTATGCCCATTTTTATGCAAAAACGCCGCGGAGGGCGCACCCCGAAAAAGGGGTGCGCCCTCCGCGGCGCAAAAGCGCCTTACGCCATGGCGTACGTCATCACAATGTGTCCGCCCGGTCCCTGCATGGTAGTGGTCAGCATGTCGCCCGATATTTCAAACACCCTGCCGAACTCGTTCTCGCCCGGGGCGTCTATCTTCAGCGTGTCCTCCTCTATGGCATACGCATACGTCTCGCCGCCCATCTCCACGGTGCCGTCGTCCGAAAACACCATTTTAACGTCGTAATATATCGTGCGGTTGGACTGCACCAGCAGGTCCAGCACCTGCTTCTGTCCCTCTTCGGCATCGTCGTCGTACACTGCCTGTATGTCGCTGAAGATATACTTTTTGCCCGAAAGCCTGTCGCCGCAGCCCGCAAACGCCAGCGCGAGCAGCACGGCAGCCATGACCGAACAAACGATTGTAACAAATTTTTTCATGTCATGCTCCCTTAAAGCGGCGGCGCGAGCGCACCGCCAAAGTGCGATAATTATACATCATTGCGCGGCGCTTGTCAATTATCGGCGGGCGCCGAACAATAAAAAAGCGCGGCGGGCGTCTGCCGCCCGCCGCGCACCGCCCTGCGGCGCGTCATTGCTTTGTAAAAGTTATCGAAGCCGACATGCCTTCTACGTCCGATGAAAGTATAAAATTTTTGCCGTCCAGCTTGCCGCTCTGCGATACGCCGCTGTCGTCCGTCAGCGTCACGGTGCTGCCTTCTGCGCTCCATTCGCCCTCGGTCACGTCGGTGCTGCCGCCAAAATTTACGCTCATCGTCCAGGTGTTGTCGTCCTTGAGTTCGAGCACGAACGCGTCCTCGGTAATGGTCATACCCATAAACGCTTCGCCTGCGGTGACTGAAACTTTCATGCCGCCCATATCCACTTCCATCGACGAAAACTTGTATGTACCCGTCGCGTTGCCGCACGCGGCAAAGCTTATAGCCAGCACTACCGTCGCTATCGCCGCACACAGTGCGGTGAACATTTTGTGTATTCTTTTCATAAACTTCTCCTTTGCGGTCGCCCGCATAAATTGTTCGGGTCGCCCGACCCTCAAAGATATTATACACAATGTTTCATAATTTGTCAATGGCTGACAAAAAATTTGTCTATTTTAAAAAATACGCGGCGCGGACGTCCCGTCCGCGCCGCACATGCGCATCAGTTGCTTTCTTCCTCTTCCGTTTCGCTCTGGTAGAATTCAAACACTTCCTCCAGCAGCGCCTCGTCCTCTATGGGTTCCAGCGTCTCTTCTGCCTCGTTGTAGCGGAATATTACCACTTCGTCCTCGGCTATCTCCTCGTTGGGCTCGGCGGCGAGCAGCAGCGTGTACTTCTGCCCCTTGTATTCGGTCACGTCCAGCAGTCTGAAGTTGATTATGTTTCCTTCGTCGTCAATAAGCTCTATCAGCTCTTCGCCCTCTTCGTTGATGTTCTGTTCGTCCTTCATTATCCGTTCTCCTGTCCTTTTGCTTTATTTATTTTATTCAGATATCCGTCAAGAATGTTGGCTGCGGCAAGGGCGTCCACGTAATTTTTGCGTTTTTCGCGCCGCATGCCCTCGGAAATGAGCACTTCGTGCGCCATCATCGTCGTGAACCGCTCGTCCTCGCATATCACGGGTATATCCACCGCCTCCTTCAACGCGGCAATGAACGCCGCCGTCTTGTGCGTCTGCACGCCCTCGGAGCCGTCAAAGTTTACGGGCAGCCCGCATATTATCGCGGTGGCGCCCTTCTGCGCGGCTATCTGCGCGAGCGCGGCTACGTCGGCTTTGAATCCCCTGCGGAAATAGGTCTGCGAAGGCAGCGCGTACGTATTGAACGGGTCGGAAACCGCCACGCCTATGCGCTTGTCGCCTATATCGAATGCAACATATCTTTCCATATCCTGAAAGAAGTATACCACACCCCGCCCGCCGCCGTCAATAAAAATCAGCCCAAAGCCTGCGGCGGCGGCACGCCCGCGTGCCGCCGCCCCATAAAAAAGCGCCGCAAACCGACAATTTGCGACGCCTTCCGCCATTTATCCCGCGCATTTTAAGCGCAGCATAAAAGTAGGATAGAGCAAAAAGGAGAAACATCATGCATCTTTCAAAACTGTATTCCCTCCCCGTCGAGCGCGTGGACGGCAGGCGGCGGGGCTATGTGCTTTCGGCGATATGTTCGGGCGGCGCCATAGCCGCGCTGTTCTGCGCCGACGAAAACGAGCGCGAATTTTACGTCGTCCCCCAAGATATCGTGCGCACGTCCGACTGCATACTCTACCGCGCCGAAAGCAGGCAAAAGGTGCGCGGCACGGCGCTCAGGCTCAACCTGCCCGCCTACGACTGCCGCGGCAGATTTTTGGGCCATGCCGAGGACTACACCGTAAAAAAATTTGTGCTCGGCAGCTGCCTGATATCGGGCAGGAGCTATTCCGTCCGCAGGCTGAGCATAGGCGACGCCGTCATCGTCGGCTGCCGCGACGGCGCGGCAGCCGCAATTGCCGCCAAGGACATGTTCCTGCAGGCGGTGGTGGGCGGGACTCAGTAGCCGTACCTCGCCATCAGCTTTATCAGCGAGGCAAAGTCGGCGTTGACCGCCTCGCCCTCGGCGGGCGACATCGCTCCCCCCGCCTGCAAGGACGCAAGCGCCCTCTTTATGCGCTCCAGCTCCTCCCTGTCCGCCCGCGAAAGCTCCTTCAAAAGCAGCTTGTCGGCTATCGACAGCGCGTGCTCCAGCTTGACGCCGCTCTTGGCGGCGGGCAGGTCCGCCCCCCGCTTTGCGGGTCGGGGCGGAGCGTATGAAGGCTTCGCCTGCCAGGGGATCACCGCGGGGCGCGGTCGGGTGAGCGCGCACAGCGCGCCGTACATAAGGTATCCCGCCAGCCAGAACACCGCCGTCCAGAACAGCGCCTGCTCTGTGTCCGCGCCCGTCAGCATCACTGCCATAAAGAGCGCGGTAAACGCGTTTACAAAGTGCATGAGCGGCCGCTTGTCCATCGCCCTCACCCTGCGCGACAGCGCGCACAGCGCCGCGAACAGCGCCATGCACCCGCCGAATGCGCCCAGCGCGGCGGCAACCAGCCCCGCAAAAGACAGTTCCGAAATCGCACGGAGCGCCCTTTCAATAAAATCGTGTACGATATCCATAGTAATGAAATTATATCCCCCTTGAAGTAAAATAAGGGGGATATAATGTCGCAATCGGGCGTATTTACAGGTAAAACTCCCGCCGTCTCTTCAGATCCACCAGGCAGACGGCTATCGTGCTCTCGTCCACGCCCTCTATCATCCCCACCGCCTTTTTGTACAGTTCAAGCTGCCGCGTATACTTTTTGAGCATCGCCTCCTGCGGCATGCTCACGTACTTGTAGTCTACTATCGTCAGACCTTCGCGGCTCTCCGCCAGCAGGTCTATGGCGCCCTGCACCAGCACCTTGTCCGTCGCGGCGGTATCCAGCACGTCGCGGGCGGGCAGGGCGCACAGGAACTCCCTCTCGCGGAATATCCTTGCCCCCGCCAGCCGCGCAAACACGGGCATGGCGAGTATGCCTGCAAGCCTGTCCGCAGAGAGCATGTCCCGCTGCTCGGGGCTCAGCTTTCCCCCGGCGGTCAGCCTGTCCAGTTCGCGCAGTATGCCCTCTTCGTCCCGCACGGTCAGGTCGCACAGCTCAAGATAGCGGTGGTATGCGGTGCCCGCCTCCCTGCCTCCGGGCTCCTCGTCCCCGTACTCGTCGTCGAACAGATAGTGCGCGGCGTACGCCTCGGGTTGGGTGCGCTCGCTCTCGCGCATGAGCTGCGAAGCCGAAGTCTTTACGGGCAGCTCCACGCTGACGGCGTGGGGATATTGCCTGCCGAACAGCTCGTCGACGCCCGCGGCGGCGCCCTTTGCCGAAATTATCGGCGGCGTCCGGACGGCGTCTTCGAAGTCCTTTGGCGCTTCGGCGTATTCGGGCGAATATTTTGTCACGTCGAACATCTTTGCGTAGCAGTCCGCCTCGTACCACGCGGCGGGGTCGTAGGCGGGCGGCTCGCCGCACAGAACATACAGGTTGCACATCGCCCGCGTGCACGCCACGTAGAACAGGTTGAGCTCGTTCTTTATCTCCTCGCGGCGGGCGCGGCGCAGGCACAGCTCGCGCAGCACGTTGGAGCGCACCAGCTTGTTCTCCCTGTCGAACGTGCGCGGGCAGAAGGCGTACTCGTCGTCGAACGGCATCTCTTCGAGCTCCTCCTTGCGGAAGCGGCGGGCTATGTCCGCCACTATCACTACGGGGAACTCCAGCCCCTTTGAAGAGTGCATCGTCATCACCTTTATGCTGTCCGCCGAAGACCGCGGCGCCGCCTTTATGCTGCTGCCCGCGCACTTTATTCGCGTTAAAAAGGCGTTTAATTGCAGTTCGCCCGTGCCCGTGAATGCCTCCTGCTTCAGCCTGCGCACGGCGGCAAGCTTTGCGCCGCCGTCCGCGGCGTACCTCGCCGCCAGCCCTGTGTCAGAAAGTATCCTGTCGATCAGCGCCGCCGCGCCCAGAATGTCCGAAAGCCTGCGGTATGCGTTTATCTTTGCAAAGAACGCCCCCGCCTTGGCGGCGGTGTCGTCGCGCATGTACTTGTAATACGCCACCAGGCAGTCGCGGAACGTCATGCCGGGCGCGCCGTTCTGCGCTATCCTTATCCTTGCGAGCTCGTCGTGCGTAAATCCGCCGACGGGCGATAGCATGGCTGTGGTCAGCGGTATGTCCTGCTGGCAGTTGTCTATCAGCGAAAGTATGTCCAAGAGCTGTTTTATTTCGGGTCTGTTCAAAAGGTTGCCGTCGCCCGCGCCATCCACGCCGTAGCCGGCGTCTGTCAGAGCCCGCACTATCCCAAGCGTGCTGTCGCCGGCGTTTTTGCGCGTAAGTATGCATATATCCCCGGGCTGAGTGTCCACCATGCACCCCTTTTCGGGCGAATAGTGCCTGCCCGAAAGTTCGCGGCGCACTATTTCGAGCACCGCCAGCCCCTCGCGGGTATGGCCCGCCTTGCCGCCGCCGTGATCAAGCACCGAATACACCCCCTCGGCGGCGGGGGCGCGCCGCTCGTCTTTGCCGAATACTACAATGCCCGCTCTGCCGTAGCCTTCGGGGAACTTGCCGCCGCGGTGCATAACGCCGTCGGCGGCGTAGTCTATGCCGCAGGACAGCGGCGTCATTATGTCGCCGAACAGCCTGTTGACAAAGCCGAGCACGCCGTCGGAAGAGCGGAAGTTTACCGAAAGTTTCTTTGCTCCCCGCTCAAGCAGCATGTCGGCATACTTCTGCGAAAAGAATACCGACTTCGAGCCCCTGAACCCGTATATCGCCTGCTTTACGTCGCCTACGGTGAATACGTCGGCGGCGCCGACGAGGGTGAGTATGCGCTCCTGCACGGGGTTGACGTCCTGATATTCGTCGACGAACACGTGCCTGTACCGCTCGTTCACGCCCCTTTTTATGTTTTCGTCGGCAAGCAGTTTTAGCGTAATGTGCTCCAGGTCGGGGCAGTCCAGCTTGTTCTCTTCGCGCTTTACGGCGGTATACTGCTCGTCGAACAGCAGTACCAGCCGCGAAAACGCCGCCGCCAGCTTTCCGCACTCAATAAACGCTGCGTACTCCGTCTGCCTGTCGGCAATGTCGCCGCGCAGCCTGTCGTACCTGTCCTTCAGCTTCTTGCGGTAGGCGTCGAACTGCGCCGCGGCTGCCTTTTCGCCGTCGTCCTTTGCGGTCGGGCGCCTGACGGGCGAAAGGGGGGGCAGGGGCGCAAATATATCCGTCTCCGCCGCCTGCGCCAGCGCGGCGCGTATGCCTTCGGCTACGGCGTCCAGCTTT
Source organism: uncultured Clostridia bacterium (assembly GCA_944327465.1). Taxonomy (GTDB): domain Bacteria; phylum Bacillota; class Clostridia; order Christensenellales; family Borkfalkiaceae; genus Coproplasma. Next base: position 113,549 of record CALVHH010000001.1, read on the forward strand.
TGCGCGTATGCGGGCGGCGCGTCGAGCGCGGCGTAAAACTGGTCGAACGCCGCCGCCAGCGCGGCGCACTTGCGCGAAGTGAACGCCGCCAGCGCGGCGCACACCCTGTCAAAGCCCTCGCGGCAGAACACCGAGGGCGAATTTTTGAGCATTTGCTCGTAGCCCGCGGTGTTTCGCGCCTTTTCAAGCGCTTCGGCTATCAGTTTGCGCACGCCTGCGTCTGTGCGCTTGCGGCGCAGCCTGTCCAGCACGAATATCAGGTCGCCGTCCTCTTCGGCGTACAGCCTGTCGAACAGCTCGTCCATCGCCCGCTCCTTCAGCTCGGCGAGCTTTGCTTCGTCCACGACTATCTCGAACGAACGGTCGACGCCCGCCGCGTAGAAGTGCGTGCGTATGAGCCGCGCGCAGAATGAATGTATGGTCGATATGTCCGCCGAAGGTATCAGCGAAAGCTGCCGCTTTATGTTTGCCCGCTCCTCGCCGTCCGCCGCGGCAAGGCGGGCGATCAGCGTCTTGCGCAGCTTGTCCTTTATCTGCGCGGCTGCCTTTTTTGTGAATGTTACGGCGAGCACCGATGTCAGGTCGCCCCCCGACTGCAGCAGGTCGCATATCTTCTGTATCATGACGAACGTCTTGCCCGAGCCTGCCGAAGCCGAAACTATTATCTTTCCCTGCGCGGCTATCGCGTCGCGCTGTTCGGGTGTGCAATTCATTCCTCATCCCCCCTTTCGCGCCGTACTATCCCGGCAATTCCGCGGCAGTTGACCGATATCTTTTCGCGGTATTCGCCGTTTATGCCCGCGGCAAAGCCGCAGCTGCCCGCCAGTGCGCAGAAGGCGCACGCTTCGGGCGCGGGCGAGGGCGCCACGTTGCCCTCCTTCATCTCCGCCGCGCCCCGTCGCGCCACCAGCGAAGAATACTTCAAAAAGTCGCCGAACTCCTGTTCGGGCAGTGCGCTGTCTATGCTCTGCCCGCGGTAGTAGGCGTTAACGTATATGCTCTTCTGCCTTTCGGCTATCTCCTTTTGCGTGCTCAGCATGACCTCGTCGCTGCAATCCATGTACCCGCTCAGCCTGAACACGCCGTCGCGCTCGCTCTCGTAGGTCACCGAGGCGGGGAAGTAATACGCCCCCACCGCCCTCCTGCCCTTTGCGGCGGCAAGCAGGTATATGGGCAGCTGCAGCTTGAGTCCCATGTAGTACAGCGGCGCGGCGCTGTCTGCCGAGCCCGTCTTGTAGTCTATTATGCGCACCATGTCGCCGCTCGCGTCAACGCGGTCTATCCTGCCGTACAGGCTCAGCCCGCCGTCCAGCGGCAGCTTGCACACCCTTTCGGTCTCCTCCACGGAAAAGTTGGAATTTTTAAGCTGTTCGAACGCTCCCGCGCATATTCCCGCGCACTCCTCGATCAGCGCCCGCGCCGCGTATTCGCCGCGCTTGTCGGCGGAAAGCGCCGAATACTTCGGCTCCTTCAGCAGCCGCTCGGCGGCGTCTTTTGCCTTCGCCGCCAGCTTGTCGGCGTCCGTCAGGCAATTCACGTCGGGCGAAAACACGCTCTGCAGTACGGCGTGTATAAAGTTGCCGCTGTCAAGCGGTCTCATCACGCCCTCCTCGCGCTCGGCAAGCCTGAGCCCGCGCATCATAAAGCACTTGTACGGGCAGGAAAAGTAGCTCTCGAGCACGGTGGGCGAAAAGCTCGTGCCGTACAGCTTTGCGCCGCAGTCTATGCGCTTTGCCCCGCTCTCCGCTGCCAGCGCCCCGTTCGCTCCGTCGGCGAATCCGTTGTCGCACAGCATCGAATATATAGCCGAGCGCACCGCGGGCGAGGGCGAAGCCGCCATCTGCCGGAGCGCGGGCGCGGGCCGGGAGCACAGGTATTTGAGCATCGAAGGGTCGCGCAGCATGTCCCTGCCCGTCAGCGGCGAAAGCGGCGCGCCCGAAGGCGAAGCAAACAGTGCGCACACATAGTCGAGCATTGGGCTGGCGCCCGTCTCCTCGCCGCCGCTGCGCAGGGGTCGGCTGAGGTGCAGCGCCCTTTCAAAGGCGCACAGGTTGAGTCCCGCCGTCTCGCGGCGGCGCGTGTCCACTTCGGCTATCTTTGGCGATATCTTTATGTCCAGCCCCTCCAGCGAGGCAAGGTCTCTGTCCGTCAGCACGGCGGTGTCGTCGCCCGCGGCGGGCACGCCGTCGGTCAGCCCCACGGCAAACACCACCTCGCTGCCGGTGTTGGCGCAGGCGGTCAGATCTCCCGCGAACACTGCGTCCTGCTTGGGCGGTATCAGCGAAAGTTCGGCGGCGGCAAATCCGCTTTTCAATATGCCTGCAAAGTCGCGCACGGCAAGGCGGGTGCCGGCGGTCAGTTTTTCCGCCTCGTCCAGGACGGCGCATACGGCGTCGTAAGCCCTGCCGCAGAACGCCGCCTCGGCGGGGTAGTCTGCGGCAAATTCAGCGCTCATGCCCTCAAGCCTTTCGCGGCAGCAAAACTGCTCCAAGATCCCGCGCAGCGCCGCGCAGTACTCGGCGCCCGTGCCGTTCGCGGGTATGCCTTTGAGCGCCTTCAAAAAGGGCGTGCGTATGCGTTCAACGGCACATATATCCAGTTTAAGCGCATCCAACACCTCTTTTTTTGGCGTGCGCTTTACTCCGCCGCGGTACCCCGCAAGGCGCAGCACGTAGTTTGCGAACAGATCCTTGTCCTTGCGCCTTTCGCCCTCGCCCGCGGGCTTTGCTCCCCCGCCCGCCACAAAGAACAGCGGCGACGACACCGCCGCCATCACCGACTGCGCCGTGCAGCCGTCGGCGGCGCAGCTCAAAAACGCCGCTAAAAACGTGCACACGGGGTGTTCCGAAAGGCGGTAGCGCCTGTCAAGGTAAAATGGTATGCCGTATTCGCCGAACACCCGCGCAAGCGCGGGCGCGTACTTTGCCGTGTCGGGCAACATTACGGATATCGAGCGGTAGCGCACGCCCTCTTCGAACACGTACCTGATTATGTTTGCGGCTACATACTCCATCTCCTCGTCCTCGTCGGCGCCGCAGAACAGCTTTACCGCCGATGTGGGCGCGGGCGCCGCGGTGTGAAAGGTCTGCGGGTCGAATATGTGCGTGCGTATGCTCTCCGCCTCTGGGCGGAGCGTGCTCTTGAGCACGGCGGTGTTGGCGCCGCCGAACGCCTTCGCCACGCCCGAAAAGTACGCCGGAGCCTGGTTGGTGTACACGTCCTCCGCGCCGCCTATAAATATGCCCGTCACGTTCTTCGCCGCCTCCATGCATGCGGCGGCGCACTCTGCCACCGAGCACGTGAACGCCTGAAATCCCAAAAATATGACGTCGGCGCCGCGTACTTCGGGCGATGTCGTTATCACTTCGGGCAGCAGCGCCATATATCTGTTTCTGTCCACGCTTCCGCTGTCTTCAAGAAATCGCACGTACTCGGCGTACAAAAATGCAAGGTCTTCCAGCTTTGCCCTCAGCACGGGGTCGGGGCAGTTCGCCGCGGCAATGTCTTCGGGCGTCACGCGCGAAGAGTACAGCAGCGCTATCGTATCGTAGATGTCCTGCGCGGCGGTGGCGGAAGACAGCTTTTTAAACGCCGTCAGCCTGTCGCGGTTGTTCTGTATCAGCGAGCGCACTATCATGGCTGAGCCCTGCCTTGTCAGCAGCCCGTCCTGCTTGCCCCTTTGCTGCGCCAGGAAGCGGGCAAACGTGCACACGTTTACCGTAAAGCTCCCGCCCACGGCGGCGCACACCGTGCGCTCGGCGGCAAGGGTCAGCCTGTCCTCGCAAAAAATGAGCGTGCGCGCCCCCCTTTCGCAGTTGGCTTTTACCAGCTCGCTTAGTTTTTTGAGCGCCGTATTTAAAACGGGCGCGATGAACGAGTTTATCATAGCTGTCATTATACCATATTGCGCACAATTTTTAAAGATTTTATGGCGTAAAAGTTTTTACTTTTTATTATTTGTATGCTATAATAGCGAATATGAAAAAATCGGTTAAAATACTTGCTTTGGCTGCGTGCGCGGCATGCACGTTTACGCTCTCCGCCTGCGGCGGGTGCGGCGGCTGCGCGGGCGCCACGACATACACCATAACCACTTCGCCCAACTGGCTCATCAGGGGCGGCTCTGCCGACGAGCTCGACGCCTCGTCATACCTGCTCGCAAGCAAGGAGGTGGCAACCTACTCCATAAGCTCTTCGGGCGGCGCCAACGACTCCTATTCCGCCGAGTATTCAAAAGACGGCAGCTACACCGCCACGCTCTATGCCGAAGAGTACGACTGGAACTCCCCTTCCATTCCCCAGTCGCTGCGTGTCGAAAACAAGACGGGCTACGTCTACGTCTACGAAACCGTGCTCGAACAGCCCGGCGCCTTCGTCATGGGCGGCGAGCGCCACGAATTCATAAACAAAGTCACCACAAAGAGCTGTTTTCTTTCGGCGGGCAACAGCCTTCGCCCCGTATATTCGCTACAGGACGTGGAGTGCACCACCCCCAATTCGCTGCAGCCCGCCTCGCTTGAGACGAGCTTCGTAGTAATGGACGGCAGGTACGAAACCTTCTACAGCTACGACGGCGTCTCCGCGCAGACAACTTATTCGGCGGTGATAACCTATCCCGACTCCGTATCCGAAATTTCGGGCGCCTATACCCCCTCGGTCGCAACCGAGTACACCCTCTTCGACGCGGCGTCCCTGCCCGTCGCGCTCAGGTCCATGACGCAGAGCGGCACGCACGTATTCGACGTATACGTACCCGTAAACGGACTCAGCGCAAGGTACCAGGCGGCGTGGGGCAGCGCTTCGGCAATCACCGATGACGGCTGGGCGGACGTCATATCCGTGCTCGACGCAGCCACCGACTCGGGCTATCTCATTGCAGGTCTCAACGAGGACGGCGAACGCGCCTACAGCGTCACCCCCGTCACGGTCAGCCTTGTTTCGGCAATGACGGGTCCCTCGTCCACTTATTATTTCGCTTCGGTCACCGACCCCGACCTCAACGCCTGCCGCGCCCTGCCCGTGCGCATAGACGAAGTGGTGCCCTTCAACCTCGGCACGATAACCTATACTCTCAACGGCATAAGTTTGATCGGCAAATAAACTGCCTTCGGGCGGCGCGGCGTGCAGCCGCGCCGCCCTTTAAAATTGCCTTCGCCATTTATTTTTTCGCACATTCAACAAATTGTGCCCCTTCACTATTGACATCACTAAATATATGTGTTATAATGCTATCAAATAGAAAGGGAAATTTTTCCTCTCTTTACATTTTTAGTCATTATATACCATATTTTGGCTTTTTTAAATTTGACGACCCCTACACTTTTTTATTACTCCTTATTTGATATTCCGGCACAGCCCCGTCCGCTTCTCCTTCAGAGAGGGAATATCTTATAAATTAAATTTGACGACCCCTACACTTTTTTATTACTCCTTATTTGATATTCTGGCATGCCCCGTCCGCTTCTCCTGCGGACGGGGCATTGTCGTAAATTTGTGCTGCGTGCGGCAGACAAAAGTCTGTCGCACGCAGCATTTAAAAATGGTTTGCAAAATTTTTCAGTAACTTTCAAACTGCGAGCGGTAAAGTTTGTAGTACATTCCCTTTTTTGCCAGCAGCTCCTCGTGCGTGCCCTGCTCGGCAACGTCGCCGCCGTCCATCACGAGTATCTTGTCGGCGTTCCTTATCGTCGACAGCCTGTGCGCAATGACAAAGCACGTTCTGCCCTCCATAAGCTTGGTCATCGCCTGCTGAATGATGTGTTCGGTGCGCGTGTCCACGTTGGACGTCGCCTCGTCGAGTATCAGCATGGGGCTGTCCAAAAGCATTGCGCGGGCTATGGTCAAAAGCTGTTTCTGTCCCTTCGATATATTGACTGCGTTGTCCGAAAGGTATGTGTCGTAGCCGTTGGGCAGCCTCGCAATGAACGAATGGATCTTTGCCGCTCGGCACACTCTTTCCACTTCCTCACGCGTGGCGTTCTCCTTTCCGTAGGCAATGTTTTCGTACACCGTGCCGGCAAACAGCCAGGTATCCTGCAGCACCATCGTAAAGCATCCGCGCAGCCCTGCGCGGGTATACCCGGCTATATCCCTGCCGTCCAGCATTATCCTGCCCGAGTCGGGGTCGTAAAACCTCATCAGCAGGTTTATCACCGTCGTCTTTCCTGCGCCCGTCTTTCCCACGATCGCCACCACGTTGCCCTTGTGCGCCTCTATCGAAAGGTCGTGCAGCACCTCGCGTCCCTTTATATATCCGAACGAAACGTGCTCAAAAGCCACGTCGCCGCGTATGTTTTCGGGCGCTATGGCGCCCTCGGGGTCGGGAGCTTCGGGCTGCTCTTCCAGGACGCGGAATACGCGTTCGGCGGCGGCTATTGCCGACTGAAACTCGCCGAACACATTGGCTATCTCGTTTATCGGCCCCGAAAACTTTCTTGAATACAGCACGAACGAAGCTATCTGCCCCACCCTCGTTATGCCGCCGAACGAATACATGTACATCAGCGCCCCCAGCACCGAAATGAGCGTCATCGCCAGGTTGTTCATAAAGTTGTTGGTGGGACCCGTCATCGTGGATATGTACTCAGCCCGGGCATAGGCTTCCACCGCCTGAGTGTTCTTGGCTTCAAATTTTTGTATCATCGCCTCTTCGCAGCCGTACGCCTTAGTCGTCTTCTGCCCGGCTATCATCTCCTCGACGAACCCGTTCAGCTCGCCCAGCTTTGCGCTGCGCCTGCGGAACAGCGGCTGCACTCTCTTGGCTATAAACCTCGTCAGCAGCACGGAAATGGGTATGGTGACGACGAACACCACCACGAGCAGCGGCGATATCGTCAGCATCATTATGAACGACCCGGCTATCATGACCACGCTGTTTATTACGAGCACGACGTCGTTGGCAAGCGATTCGCCCACGGTGTCTATGTCGTAGGACAGCACGGATATTATGTCGCCCGCCTGGCGGCTGTCAAAGTAGCTTACGGGCAGCGATATCAGCTTGTTAAAGGTATCTTCGCGCATTCTGCACGCCACCTTTTTTGCCACGTACGCCATGCCCACCGTCGAAAGGTAGCTCAGCACGCCCGAAAGCGCATATATTCCCGCAAGCAGTGCGCAGCAGTAGTACACGGCGTCCATGTCGGTTGAGCCGTCGGACTTTATCATGTCTATCGCGTCGCCGCTCAGCTTCGGTCCCGTCAGCGACAGCACCACCGAGGCTATGTTGGCTATAAACAGCAGCACGAACACCGCCATCCACGGCTTGAGATATCTTATCAGGTTTATCAGCACATAGCCCGTATCTGCCTTCCGCTTTCCAAGGTCGCGGTGGTCCGAAAGGTGCATTCTCGGTTCTTTCATGATATCTTCCTCACCCCCTACACGTCCTCGCCCATCTGGGCGCGGTATATCTGCGCGTATTCGGGGCAGGTGCGCAGCAGCTCTTCGTGCGTGCCCAGCCCTATCTGCCGTCCGTCGTCCAGCACCAATATCATGTCGGCGCCCCTCACCGAGCTCACCCGCTGCGCCACTATCACCTTGGTCGTCTGCGGATACTTGTCGGCAAGCTCCCGCCTCAGTGCGGCGTCCGTCTCGTAGTCGAGCGCCGATGACGCATCGTCAAGAATGAGTATGCGCGGCTGTCCCGCCAGCGCCCTCGCCACGGTCAGGCGCTGTTTCTGCCCGCCCGAAAGATTGGCTGCCTTCTGGGCGAGGTCGTAGTCCAGCCCGCCGTGCAGCTTTGCAACGAACTCTTCCGCCTGCGCGCTCTTCGCTGCGCCGAGTATGCTGTCCTCGGGCAGCGCCCTGCCGTAGTCTATGTTTTCGCGCACCGACCCCGCCATCAGGAAGTCGTTCTGGAACGCCGCGCCGAAGTACTTTCTCACCTCCTCGGGCGGCATCGAGCGCACGTTTCTGCCGTCTATGTACACGTCGCCGCTGTCGGCGTCGTAAAAGCGCATCATCAGGTTTACTATCGTCGATTTCCCGCTGCCCGTGGCGCCTATTATGCCCAGCGTTCCGCCGTGCGGCAGCGCAAAATTGATGTCGGTAAGGTTGTTTTCCACGCCGTTGTACGAAAAGCACACGTCTTTGAACTGCACCGCGTATTCGCCGCAGCCCTCCGCCAGCTCCTCGGCGGGCTGCGCCGTGTCCATTTTAAGCACCCGCTCTATGCGCTCGGCCGAAGCTATGCCCTGCGACAGCACCACGAATATCTTCGAAAGCCCCAGCATGCCGTTGAGTATCATCGTAAAGTACGTCAGCACCGCCAGCACGCTGCCCGCGCCGTCGGACATCAGTGCGCCCACTATTATTACGACCACCAGCCCGAGGTTGAGTATGAGCGTCGCCAGCGGGTTGGTCAGCGACATTATCCTCTTAGCCGCCAGGTCGGTGTCGCCCAGGCGGTCGGATATGCCGCGGAACTTTTCCGTTTCGTACCCGCCCTTCGAAAGCGCCTTTACTATGCGCACGCCCGAAATGTTTTCCTGCATCGCCCGCACCATGTCGTCGCTGTTCGCCTGCTTTTTGGCGTAGTAGGGTATGGATTTTTTTGTTATCACCGCCACGGCGGCTATTACGAACGGCACGCAGCCGAGCAGCACAGACGCAAGATAGGCGTCTACTATAAAGGTCATTATTATGCCGCCCACTAAAAGTATGGGGGCGCGCACGCCCAGCCTCAGCGTCCTCGCCACCATCTGGTTTACGTAGTAGCTGTCCGAAGTCAGCCTCGATACCAGCGAAGGCACCGTAACTTCGTCCACCTGCTCGCTCTTCAAATAGGATATCTTTTTGAACAGGTCGTACCTCAAATCGTGCGTCATCTTCGCCGCCGCCGACACCGAAAGTCTGTTCGCCCATATGTTTCCAAACATGGCGATCAGTGAAAACGCCAGCATGAGCAGCCCCGCCCACAGCACGGGCACAATGTCCTTCAGCGGCACTATCTCGTCTATTATATAGTCGAGCAGCAGCGGCAAAAACAGTTCGGCTATCGAACCTATGAACTTTATCGTCACCCCCCACGCGGCAATGCCGCCGTAGGGGCGCAGATACTTCAAAGTCCCCTTCACCTGCGCTCCTCCCCGTATTTTTTGGCGTTGTTCACCAGCTTTTCCAGCACTTCGCCCAGCTTTTCAATGTCTTCCCGGCTCAGCCCCGCGCATATCAGCTCCTTCCACTCGTCGTTCACGGCGCGTATCGTCGGCATCAGCTCCTCCGCCTTCGCGGTCGGGTATATCCTGTACACCCTCTTGTCCTCCGCCGCCTGCTCGCGGCGCACCAGCCCCGCCCTCTCAAGCGCGGCTATCTGCCTCGTCACGTTGGATTTGTTTACGAACAGCGCCCGCGCAAGCTCATCCTGCGAAACTCCGCGGTTGTTGCATACGTTGAACAGGTACTTCACCTGGTATCCCGATATGCCGTATCTTTTTAGTTTGTCGTCGCGGAACAGCGTTGTGCCCCGCGAAATGGCGTTCAGATCCTTTAAAAAAGCCATGCCTCTGCCTCCTCAAATTAGTTGCATGCGCAACCAATTACATTATATGCCGCCTTGCTCCGCGTGTCAAGGCAAAATAAAAAAATAGTTGCGGCTGCAACTATTTTTTATTTTGCATATGTCGTCATGCGAACGCATTTATTATAGAACAACGGTAAATTTCGAACCCGCGCCGAGCCGGCTCGAAACGCTTATCTCCCCGCCCGCCAGCGTGCATATCCGCTTGCATATGGCAAGTCCCAGCCCGTTGCCGTTGCCGGGCGTCACCTGGTAGTACTTATCGAACACCTTGTTCAGCGCATCTTCGGGGATGCCGGTGCCGCTGTCGGCAATGCACACCTTTGCCCTGCCGTCCGCGGCGCTCAAAGTTATCGCAATGTCTCCGCCCGCGGGCGTAAACTTTATCGCGTTTGATAAAAGGTTGAGCCACACCTGTTTTATCATATCCTCGTCGCCCGTATAGGTGACGGGCCCGAGCTCGGTGGATATGTTCAGCTCCTTCTTTTCCCAATCGCGCTGCAACAGCACTATGCAGTCTTTTAGCTGCACGTCCAGGCGGTAAGTTTTGCTTTCGCCTATGAACTGCTGGCTCTCCAGCCGCGAAAGCGTCAGCACCGTTTCGGAAAGTTTCGAAAGCCTTGCCGACTCGTCGGCTATCACGGCAATGATCTTGCGCTCCTCTTCGGCGGTCAGCCCGCCCTCCAAAAGCAGGTTTGCAAAGCCGTTTATCGAAGCTATCGGCGTCTTGAACTCGTGCGAAAAATCGTGCACAAAGTCCTCGCGCAGCGCCTTTACGCTCTTGAGCTCGTCGGTCATCTTGTTGAAGTTTTCGTACACGGCGTTGAACCCGTCCAGGCTGCGGTAGGGTATTTTGGCGTTATAGTCGCCCGAAGCCACCTTGTTCAGCCCCTCTATCAGCTTGTTCGAAGTCTGCAGCGAGCGGTGGTTGATATATATCACCACGCACACGCACACTGCCGAAAGCGCGGGTATTATATATTGCGTTATCAGCAGCGCGTCGTCGGCTATGTGGTTTATGTTGTTGAAGTACTGGAACACCGCCACCACTATCTCGCCCACGGTCAGCGCCAGTATAAAGCTTATAACGGCAAGCACCCAGGCGTGGGCGTTTATCATGCGCTTTTTCTTTTTTACGGTATGCTTTTTCATTTTCGTATCACCGCCTTGTATCCCACGCCGCGAATGGTGACTATTTCAAACTCGGCAAAATTTTCAAACTTGTTGCGCAGCCTGTTTATGTGCGTGCGCACGGTGAACTCGTCGCTCTCCGAAGAATACCCCCACACGCTGTCTAAAATATTCTCCTTGGTGAATATCTTGCCGGGGTAGGACAGCAGCAGGTACAACAGCTGAAATTCCTTTGTCGGCAGTTCGTAAACTTCCTGCCCGCGGGTGACGGTGAACGACTGCTTGTCCACCACCACGTCGCCTATCGTTATTTTGCCCTCGTTGGCTATTTTGCTGCGTCTTAAGAGCGCGTCTATGCGCCAGGTCAGCTCTTCAAAGTTGACGGGCTTGGTCATGTAGTCGTCGGTGCCGGCTGCAAATCCCCTGCCCTTGTCGTTCATCCCGTCCTTTGCGGTCAGCATTATGACGGGCGTGTAGCAGCCCATCGAGCGTATGCTCTCCACCAGCGCATAGCCGTCCAGCCCGGGCATCATCAGGTCGGTCACTATAAGGTCTATGCCGCCGTTTTCAAATATTTCAAGCGCGGCTCTTCCGTCGGCTGCCGCCGCCACTTCGTACTTGCTCTTCAGCCGCATCGTCATCAGCATGCGCAGGTTTGCGTCGTCTTCGACAATGAGTATCTTTGCCATAAAATCTCCCCGGGCGCTGCGCCCGCAACTTTATCTGCCTATGATTATACACTATCCCGCCGCGAAAATCAATCATTAAGTTTATAATCAATTTACTTTGGTGTCGTAAACTATGGCTAAATAAAAGGGGTTATTTTATGGTTATAGCAATAGTAAACGACCTTATCGACAACAAGACAAACGGCTCGGTCATCACCGCCATCCGCTTTGCCGAAGGCCTGCGCTCCCGCGGACACGAGGTGCGCATTATTGCCATAGGTGCCGAAGGCGAGCACGACTGCCCGGTAAAGGAGCGCTATGTGCCCCTTGTCACCGAAGTTTCGGCAAAGAACCAGGTAAAGTTTGCCAAGTTCGAAAAAAAGCGCATTGCAAAGGCGTTTGAAGGCGTCGACCTCGTGCACTTCATCTTTCCGTTCAAGTTCGAAAAGAAGTGCAAAGAGCTTGCCGACGAAATGGGCATACCCACCACGGCGGCGTTCCACGTCCAGCCCGAAAACATTTCGTACAACGCCCACCTCAACTGGATAAAGCCCTTCAATTCGTTTGTGTATTTCTACTTCCGCCAAAAGTTTTACAGGCATTTCAGGCGCGTGCACTGCCCTTCGGCGTTCATAGCCGGGCAGCTCGCGGCGCACGGCTACAAAAACGAGCTGTATGTCATATCCAACGGCTACGACCCCGCCTTCGTGCCCGCGCAAGCCGATAAGCCGAAAAACGAAAAGTTCGAAATAATAATGACGGGCAGGCTCGCGCCCGAAAAGAACCAGCAGGTGCTCATAAAGGCGGTGGCGCTTTCAAAGCACGCCGGCAGTATACACCTCACCCTCCTCGGCAACGGTCCCAAAAAGAAGTCGCTGCAAAAGCTCGCCGCAAAGCTGGGCGTCGACGTCACGTTCGACTTTTTAAAGAAGGAGGACCTCATTAAAAAGCTGCAGTCGGGCGACCTCTACGTGCACGCCGCCACCGTGGAGATAGAGGCGATAGCCGCGCTCGAAGCGATAGCCTGCGGGCTCGTGCCCGTCATAGCCGACAGCAAGGTTTCGGCAACGCCGCAGTTCGCCCTCGACGAGCGCTCGCTGTTTAAAGACAACGATGAGTGTTCGCTCGCCGAAAAGATAGATTACTGGTACGAACGCGACGACGAGCGCCGCAGAATGGGCGGTGTGTATGCACGTTCGGCGTACAAATACAGTCTGGAAAAGTCGCTCGAAAAGGCAGAAAGGATGTTTGCAGACGAAATAATGGACCACTCGGAGCGCTCGGGCGAATTCGCCCTTGTGCCCGCCGCGCAGAAAAATTGAAGATGGATGCGGCGGCGGAAGCAGCGCTGCGTCCGCCGCCGCTCATGCCGCAAACATATCGCCCCCTCACGAAAAATTTTTCGTGAGGGGGCGATATGTTTTATTATTTTACTTCTTTAAATACCAGTTTGCACTTGGTGCCGTTTGCGTCGAGAGGCAGCAAAAACCACGCCTCGTCGCCGTTGAGTTTGCATTCGCCGTAGTCCTTTACGTCCTTAATTACCACCGTTTCGCCCTGCACGCTGTAGGTGCCTTCGGCAGGCTTGCGCGAGCCCTTGCCGTAAGTTACCGTAACTTTGTCGCCGGCGCCGAATTCCACCGTCGAGCCCTTGCCGAACTCATCTGCCATTGCCAAAAAGAATATAGCCGTCGCCTTTTCCTTTTCGCTCATTTCGGGCGCATATTCATATATATCCGCCGAAACATAGGCATATTTTTTGCCTGCTAAATTAATTGGTGTGCTCATTGTTTTCCTCCTTGCGCGGGCGCACCGCAATTTGTGGGACAGCATGGCTGCCTTTTGTACATTATAGCATATTCGTCACGGCAGGTCAAGTGTTGGCAATAAATGAATAAAAGAACGTCAAAAGCGGCAGCGGCGGGAGATATCCAGCCGCTGCCGCTTTTTGCATATGTCGGCGCAAAATTTCACGCCCTTTGCGCGTATGCCTGTATGTTCAGCAGCCCTTCGGCGTTGGCGGCAAACAGTGCGCATACCTCCTCCGTCCAGCCGAGCTCGACGGCGGCGGTATATGTGAACAGCCCGCTTTCGGGCAGTTCGGACTCGGTAACAAATGTCAGCCTGCAGCCGAACCCCTCGCCGCTGCACTCTACGGCTGCCGCGGCGCCGTCGATTGTGCACGCCGCCCCTCTCAGCGCATATGCTGCGGCGTCGGCGTCGCCCGCGGCGGAGGGCATATAGCTTATTGTGGTCACTATCTTTGCATCCGCGCCCGCCTGCTTTTTGAGCGCCGCGCAGTCTATCGTGTAGCTTATTTCAAGCGGCGAACAGCCGTTCTCGTCGCCCGCAGGCTCCTTTACGGCAATCGAAAGGTATGTTTCGGCTATGTTCGTGCCTGCGGACAGCACCGGTATATCCGTGCCTGCGGCAAGCACCGCGGTGTATGCGGCAAAGCATGCGGCGGTCAGCGCCAGGCATACCGCCAGCGCACAGGCTACGGGTTTTATCTTATTCATGTGGAGCATCGTGCCTCCGTCGTCTTTAAGTTTTCTCCGCGGTCGGGCGTCTACGGGACCGCAGCGTCGGTATCTGCATTGTAATTTGGTTCCGATGCTGTAATTATAACATTTCGCCCGCGTGCGGTGCAATAGTTTGCGCCGCCGTTTGTATACATTTTTATGTAATTTTTGCGGATAACTGCACAGTTATGGCAAAAAATCAAGATAACTTGTTTAAAACAACATATTCCTTCCGCTTCCCAAATGTTAACCCGTCCCCCAAAATCCCCGGCGGACGGGTTTAGTTCTAATTACCTTTTTATAAGCTTCAAGTCCTCCTCGCGGACGGGCACGGCGGCAAAATCGGCGCCTGTTTCGTCGGAAAAATAGACCTGCCAGCAGCCGCGTATTTTTTCGGGATTTAAAATCGTGCCGCACATGCCTTTATGCACGCCTTCGTCGGCATATTCTTTCCGATCAACGGTGAGCTCTACAAAGTCATATTCCTGCAACTCCGTCTTAGAGAACGATAGCTTTTTCGCAGGATCCTGGGTTTTTAAAAATGCAATAAATTCATCAAGAAAATATTCGTCGTGTTTGCCGTAAAAGTCCAGGTTGTTATTTTCTACCCATGCAAAAGCATAGTCGCCGATATCTTTTTTATTAAAAAACAACACAAGGCTTTTATCTTCGCCATATTGAACTATTGCACCTCTGCAACCTTTATGAATACCTCGGTCGCTCAGCTCTTCAAGCTCCGCATTTAACAGAACATAGTCATAAAGTTCAAATTTCCTCATACTACCCCCGAAAATACCGTTGTGCAGGTTATCTTGCCTAGCGGATTTAATTAATATTTAAAACTTCCTTGACATTCATAATAATCTTTTTGCACTTATCAATATCCAGAGCCGTCTGGCGGGCGACTTCCGGCAAATCCTTCTCCGTGGGATTGCCGCTGCCGGCTGCAGTCATCTCATGCTCGGCTTTATCGGGCGTACGAGTTATATCGTAGAATGGAGACAGCTTGTAGCCGTCCAACTTCTCGTCGAAAAGGAAGGCAAAATTCTTGCCATGGTCGTCCTTGTTGCCGTAAAATACGTTGAAACACATTCTGCCGAAAGCCTCGTAGCAATCGCGTTCATCGGCACATATACGCTGGGTAACCTTAATTAAGTGGATATAATCAAGGTTGGGAATTCTGTGCGAAGTCTCTAAAAGCGAGGAGAGCGAAATGGTGTGCACACGCCTTTCGGGCGTTCTGTCAAACCTCTTTGCGCCGAAATAACCCGAACAGCTTTCCGAAGGAAACAGTCGGCACTCATTGACATTCAGTCCGCACCTTTTGGCGGCAAGATTGGCTTTATACTCTTCCTCGCCTATATCAGGCGGGTCAAGGCGACAAGGGAATTTTACTATCCATTCCTCTCCGTCAATTTTAATGTGCGCCTTGGGGCGGGCGCCGCCGCTCGAACCGCCGAGGCGGTAAATTTCGTCCAGCGTTGCACTGTCGGCGTCGTCGTTTAAAATGTCGTTTACTTCCCTGCATATCCGGTCGAGCTCGACCGTCTGCGCATAGTCCGGCTCGCCCTGATTGGGTTCAAAAGTAAGCCCGCCCAGCCCCTGACCGCTTATCAGCGTGAGCTTTGTGAGCGGAGACAGGCGGCTGTAATTTATGCCGCGCTTTGCAAGCATTCTGACGACGAGGAGCTCGCCCCAACCGTCGGGCAGACAGTCGGCGAAAACACCATACAGCCCCCCGAATATATCCTTTCTATTGATAAAAACCCTGTCTTCGAGCGGCAGAGAAAATGGGGATATGTTGAAGCCGTTTTTCAGCCACTTTTCGTCATACTGAAAGGCGATGCCCTCGTCAAGTTGAGCGAGATAGCCGACGATTTTGCCGTTGTATTTTACGGTGAGTTTTTTAATATCGGTAATCATAATTTCAAGTCCCTGATGTTGGTGACGAGCGGCTTTTTGAAGAGTTCGTTGAAGTCTTCAAGGCAGTCGAGCGCGTTGGCGATTTTTACGAGCGAAAGGAGAGATATTTCGCCCGTCTGCTCAAACCTGCGTATCGAGCCATAGCTCACGCCCGTGCGCTCGGCAAGCTGCCTTTGGGTGAGCTTTTTTGCCTTCCTTGCCGCCTTTTCGCGCTTGACAAGCTCATATACCGTGCCCGTCAGCGACTGCGCCGGCACAAAATCGGATATATCGAAAGTGTTCTTAATCATAGTACTAATATTTTAGCAATAATTCTTCATCTTGTCAACATATTGCCAAAATTTTAGCAGTCTTAAACTTGTATTTCTGTAAAAACGCTGCTCATGTAATATCTGTGCGTTTTAGCGGAGCATTGCTGCGTTAGCGCGGCTGCAAGTTAAAAAAACGCAAAAAAGCACCCGTCAAGGGTGCTTTGGTGCCGCTGACCGGAGTCGAACCGGTACGCCTTTTACAGCTCAGGATTTTAAGTCCTGTGCGTCTGCCTATTCCGCCACAGCGGCATATGTTTTTGAAGTTTTCAAAAGGATAAACGGCGGCATGCGGAGCTTGCGCCGCCGCTCCACAGCTGATAGCATAACACTTTTGCCGCCGTTTGTCAATAATTTGTGTGGTCTTGCCGTTGTCCGCCGCGTTTTTTTGCCCGGATTTTCAGCGCGCGGCGCCGCCCGCCCGGCGGCTGCGGCTGCATAAAAGAATAAAATGCGGTCAGTTTGCCCGATTTTATGTAAAATCAAAAAATTTTATGCAAAACGCTTGCAAATTTTTGCGGCGTGCGTTATAATCATAAAAAATCGTCGAAAATTTATTTTTTCGGCTACCATGATTGCGATGAACGAGCGAGTAGCTTTGGAATGCTGCTTTCAGCGAGCGGATGACGGTGTGAGTTCCGCGGCAAGCGCCTCTGTGAAGAACCCTCGGGAGCAAGTCATCCGAACCTCGTGCGGCGGGCAGTAGGATGTCCGTCCGGCAGTACGATAACTTGCTCTCAAAGTGACTGCTTTGCAGTAATTTAGGTGGCACCACGGACAGTAAATTTTGCCCTGTTCGTCCTAATTCGGTTGGGACGGACGGGGCTTTTCATATTTGCCGTTTTTGTGCAAAAAAATCCGTTCGCGCGGCAATATGCCGCGGTCAATACAGATAAGGAGGCAGAAAAATGTGTTCGATAATAGCATATGAAGGCAGGGATATCTCTCTGCAGCAGCTGGACGAAGCCTTTTCGCGCTCATACATGCGCGGACCTGACGCCAGGTGCATCCAGACGCTCGCCGGCGGATATATAGGCTTCAACCGCCTTGCGATAATGGGTCTCTCGTCGCTGGGCATGCAGCCCTTTTCGCTCAAGGGCAACCAGGTGGTGTGCAACGGCGAAATATTCGGCTTCCGCGCCATCCGCCGTCAGCTCATAGAGCAGGGCTACGAGTTCCGCTCCAATTCCGACTGCGAAGTGCTCCTGCCACTGTACGAAGAGTACGGCGTGGATATGTTCGGCATGCTCGATGCCGAATTTGCCATAATCATCTACGACAGGCCTTCGGGCAAATTTGTGGCTGCCCGCGACCCCATAGGCATCCGCCCGCTCTTTTATGCCTATTCAAAGAGCGGCAACATAATGTTCGCATCCGAAGCAAAGGTGCTCATGCCCCTTGCCGAAAAGGTATATCCCTTCCCTCCCGGGCACTACTATAAGGACGGCGAGTTCGTCTGCTACAGCGATATCGCCGCCGTCGATAAATATCTCGACGACAGCCACGAGGAGATTTATAAAAACATAAACCGCCTGCTCACCCAAGGCGTCGTAAAGAGGCTCGAATCCGACTCTCCCGTCGGCTTTCTGCTCTCGGGCGGGCTCGACAGCTCCCTCGTCTGCGCCATTGCCGCCCGGGAATACAAAAAACAGGGCAAAAAGATACGCACCTTCGCCGTGGGCATGAGCGAGGACGCCATAGATTTAAAATACGCCCGCGTGGTCGCCGACTACATCGGCAGCGAACACACCGAAGTTTATATCAACAAACAGCTCGTGCTCGACAGTCTTGAAGAGGTAATAAAGACGCTCGAAACCTTCGATATAACCACGATCCGCGCCTCCATGGGCATGTACCTCATCTGCAAAGCCATACACGAGCAGACGGATATCCGCGTGCTGCTCACGGGCGAAATTTCCGACGAGCTCTTCGGCTATAAGTATACCGACTACGCCCCCGACGCCGAAGAGTTCCAAAAGGAGAGCCAAAAGCGCATAAGGGAGCTGTATATGTACGACGTGCTCCGCGCCGACAGGTGCATTTCGGAAAATTCCCTCGAAGCCCGCGTTCCCTTCGGCGATTTGGCGTTCGTCAAATACGTCATGGCGATAGATCCGAACAAAAAGCTCAACACCTACAACATGGGCAAGTACCTTTTAAGGAAGGCGTTCGAAGGCGACTATCTGCCCCGCGACATATTGTACCGCCAGAAGGCGGCGTTTTCCGACGCCGTCGGGCACTCGATGGTTGACTACTTAAAGGAGTATGCCGAGGGCGTGTATACGGACGAACAGTTCCGCACTCTCAGCAAAAAGTATGACCACGCCGCGCCGTTCACAAAGGAATCGCTTTTGTACCGCGAGATATTCGAAAAGTACTATCCCGGTCAGGGTCACCTGATAAAGGACTTCTGGATGCCCAACAAAAACTGGGAAAACTGCGATGTCAACGACCCTTCCGCCCGCGTGCTCAAAAACTACGGCGCAAGCGGCATCTGAGCAATTGCCCCGCACATATGTGCCGTTCAATCAAGTAAAAATCAAAGGAGTTATACCATGAAACATATCGATATCAGACAAATTTTGACCTCGCCCGAAAGCTTTTTCGAAAAGCCCGTAACCGTCTGCGGCTGGATACGCCTCTGCCGCGACAGCAAAAACATGGCGTTCATCGCCCTGAACGACGGCACCTGTCTCGGGCACCTGCAGATCGTCATCGACAAATCAAAAGTCACCCTGCCCGAAGGCGCTTCACGCGTCGGCTCTTCCGTCATGGTCAAGGGCACCGCCGTAAGATCCTTCAACAAAAACCAGGCTGTCGAAGTCAACGCCGACTCCGTCGTCCTGCTCGGCGACTGCCCCTTGGACTACCCCATCCAGAAAGCCAAGACCTCGCTCGATTACCTGCGCACCCTTCCCCACCTCCGCGTGCGCACAAACACTTTCAGCGCTGTTTTCCGCATTCGTTCAAGGATATCCGCCGCCATACACCGCTATTTCCAGTCCAACGGCTACATCTACGCCCACACCCCCATCATCACGGGCAGCGACTGCGAAGGCGCCGGCGAAATATTCCAGGTCACCGCTCTCGGCTACGCCCCCGAATACAAATCGGCTGAAGAATACTACGCCGCCGACTTCTTCGGCAGGCGCGCAGGGCTCACGGTGTCCGGTCAGCTCGAAGGCGAGGTCATGGCAATGGCTTTCGGCAAGATCTACACGTTCGGTCCCACCTTCCGCGCCGAAAATTCCAACACCACCCGCCACGCCGCCGAATTCTGGCAGATTGAGCCCGAAGTCGCATTCGCCGACATCGACGACATAATCGAAATCGCCACCCAATTCATCAAATATATAATCAAAGCCGTCCTCGACGAGTGTCCCGAAGAGCTCGCCCTGTTAGAGCGCTTCTACGAACCCGGGCTCTCGGCAAAGCTACAAAAGGTCGTCGACGACGATTTTGTCAGGATAGACTACACAGAAGCCGTCGACATACTCAAAAAGAGCGGCAAGGACTTCGTCTATCCCGTCGAATGGGGTCTCGCGCTGCAGACCGAGCACGAGCGCTACCTCACCGACGAGGTATTCAACCGCCCCGTGTTCGTCGTCAACTACCCAAAGGACATCAAGTCCTTCTACATGAAGCTCAACCCCGACGGCAAAACCGTCGCCGCGACCGACCTTCTCGTCCCCGGCGTCGGCGAGATCATCGGCTGTTCCGAGCGCGAAGCCGACTACGATAAGCTCGTAAAAGTCATCGAAGAGCGCGGCATGAAGATGAGCGATTATTCAAACTATCTCGACCTGCGCAAGTACGGTTCGGTGCCCCACAGCGGCTTCGGACTGGGGCTCGAACGCATACTCATGTACGTCACCGGCATGGGTAACATCCGCGATACAATAGTGTTCCCTCGCGCCAAGGGCGAACTTCGTTAAAATTGCCGTACATGCGGCAATATGCCGCGATCAACGGCATATTTTGCCCCATATATTGCCGCAAAAACGCCGAATTTCAAGCTGCGCCGCGGCGGGCTCCCGCCCGCCGCGGCGCACGGGGAAATCTAACAATAAAGCTTGGTCGACCGCTTTTGTCGGGCACTACGTGCCCGGATTTCTCCACGTTGGTCGAAATGACAAAAGCTCGGTCGACTGCGGGTCTCCCTTTAGCAAATGGAGGCGGTTTACAAAGCGCAGCGCAGTAAACCGGTAGGATTTGCCCCCACTGATATGCGGTCGGATTATTGGAATTGCTGCTTTCGGATAAGCTTACCTTATCTCTTAATGGCAACTCTCAGCCCATATGCGCGCACGCGTGCGCGTGTGTATGCGCACATATATTTTTTCATTATTATATAATAAAAGATGCCCGCGCACGTTCGGTTTCCCCCACCCCGACATTTCGACTAAACCGTAGTGCACGTTCGGCTTTCTCCACCCTGTCATTTCGACTAAGCCGCGGCGGGCTCCCGCCCGCCGCGGCGCACGGAGAAATCTAACTACATGCTGCGGTCGACCTGTCAACGCCGTCATTCTGACATGCGGCCGGGGTTTAAAAAATGCCGCTTTCAGATGATCTTACCTTATCTTAACGGCAAAGCCCCTTTTCAATTCATGCCGAGGGCGGCGATTCCGTCGCGCCTAAACAGTTAAGTTTTGCCAATTGTTGATGCAATTTGTACCTTCACAACCAAAAATGCAACAAATTCACCATATTCTGTTAATTTGTCATTCAATTGTTGATAACTTTTTGGAAAAAAATAGTAAGTTAAAATAGTTGACAAACAGGAATAAATGCGATAAGATTATAATCACTAAGGTGAATATGTGCCTTTTGCGGTCTTTTTTCCGGGGAATAACCATGCCTCGGGCAAAATCATTCCAAAAAAGGCGGTATAAGCCCTAAAAAAAGTCGCAGTTTGCCGGTGGACGAAGCGCCGGCGGGCAGGCGGCAAAAATAAAATAATAAATTATTTAAATAAGGAGAAAAAAATGCAATCAAGAAAATCATTGTTAGCAAAGATTTTCGGGGTTCTCTGCGCACTTTGCTGTGTTGTAGCCCTCGCGTTCGGCGTAGCCGCTTGCGATAGCAATACCGACACCACAAAAAGCGTAGTCAACGTGAGCGTTGTGGATGGTCAGCTCGTCATAGACTATTCCGATGGCTCTAAGGAAGAAATCGACCTCGGGGATCTTAAGGGCGAACAGGGTCCCGCAGGTGATGACGGCGACAAGGGCGAACAGGGCGAACAGGGTCCTGCCGGCGTTGGCATCACTTCCGTAACTTGGGATGAAACCAAGCAGTGCCTCGTTATAACTTATACCGACGGCAAGAAACAGGAAGTTAAGGTCGAAGGCCTTGGCTGCGAATGCCCCGAACCTTGCGAGCACGAAAACATCAGCTCGTGGATACTCAGCGATACATACGGTTATGACGCTGCAACCCAGAAGTGGACCGGCACCATCCTTGATGTCTGCGACGACTGCGGTTATGCATGGCTCATCACCGATGCAGAACATCACCACACCATAAAGACCGGCGACAAGGCTGCAACCTGCACCGAAGACGGTATTAAGGGTGGCGAATACTGCGAAGTCTGCGGTTACGTAGTTCCCAATTCCGGCGAAGTTGTTCCCGCTCTCAACCATCCTGAAGCAAACAGGTCGACCCACATCGTCGAAGTTGAAGGCAAGGATCTCTGCACCGAAGGCGGTCTGTCCGTAACCATATGCGACCTCTGCGACGAAGTCATCGACTATACTCTTGCTCCCGCTCAGGGTCACAAGGTGTCCAAGTGGCTCACCGAAGGCACTCTCGGCTCAGGCGAAGCTCAGGTTGTTGCCGAGGCTCCCACCACTACCGAAAAGGGTCTTGCGATCGGCACCTGCCCCGTATGCGGCGACTATGTAACCAAGGAGCTTCCTGCATTCCTCAATGCAGACGGCACCGTTAACTCCGCATACACCCGCAAGGATGTATTACCCGCAGTTGACTGCGCTGATCAGGCTACCGTAGACCTCACCATATCTCTCGATGTATGGGATGCCGAAGGCGTACAGGGCACTCAGGCGATTACCTTCACGAATATCGTACTTCCCGCTGTTGGTCATACCCTCGACGGCAAGAAGTTCCCTCCCGAAGGCGTTGGCACTGCTGCTAATCCTATAGTTCTCGATTCCGCAACTTACGACGAGGCTACCAAGACCTACGAGAGCGAATACGGCACCATAAAGGTCGATACCGAAACCGAACCTACCTGCGAAGATGACGGTATCGTTGCTTACTTCCTCTGCGACGTATGCGACCACCTCGTTCCCGTACAGGTAAGGGTTGAGCATATCGCTCCCGAAAACGAAGGCGTCAATGTGACCGAATATAATACGGTTGAAGAACTTGAAGCTTGGGTAGCTACCATAGATAAGGAAACCCTTGCAGGTGTTGAAAAGGATCATCTCTACATCGTAGAACCTACCTGCACCGAAGACGGCAAGGAATACTTCATCTGCGACGAGTGCGGCGAACTCAGCTCCATAGTACTTGAAAAGACCGGTCATACCATAAAGTATAAGGCAGAAATCGATGATAAGAACACTCCCGCTACTGACGACGACGTTCTTACCCTCACTCCTTACTGCGCTACCTGCGGCGAGACCGATGAAACCAAGCTCAATGCAAAGAAGGTTTCTCTCACCGACTTCACTGTAACCACTGTAGAAGGCGATCCTTCCTGCCAGGAAGCAGGCACCATAACCTATAAGGGTACATACGAAGGCGTTGAATACACCGTTACCGAAACCATCCCCGTCAAAAACCACACGTTTGGCGGCAGGGAATGGGTACCCGGCAATAGCTACAACTACGACGAAGTTCGCGAGTATGTAAAGCTTGAAGTCAGCACCACCGATGAAGAAGACATCAGCTGCGCCGACGGCAAGACTCTTGCAGGCGTCGTATGCGAAAAGTGCGACCAGCTCGTCCTTGTATATGTAGTTGTTCCTCACACCGCACCTAAGGTTGAAGAAAATACCGAAGTTACCTCCGAAACTCTTGATGAAGTCATAGCACTTCTCAAGGATACCGCAAACCAGGGTAAGGTTTACGAAAAGGCTGCAACCTGCACCGAAGCCGGTTACATAGCTTACTACTGCGCAGAATGCAAGAACGTTGTAGTAGTTGCCGGTTCTTCCAAGCTCGTTCCCGCAGAAGATGAACAGGTTGAAGGCGTTGTATACGAAGTTGATACTGCTTATGCAGCAACCGGACACAAGGCTGCCAACACCCTTGTTTACAACGATGAAAACGGCAATGGCGTCAAGGACGCTAATGAAGATTGGTATCTCGTTACCTACTGCGCTAACGAAGTGACCGATACTTCTGCCGCAGCTCTCCTCAAGCTTGCCGATGCAGACATGGGCAAGGATGAAAACAACAAGCTCAAGTACAACGAAGACGGCATCAACTACAAGGGCGTTGTCGAAGGCGTTGTAAAGGTTGAAGACGATCCTCGCAACCAGGAAGCTACCTGCACTACCGTAGGTAAGCAGGTTTACAAGTACACCAAGGATGGCGTCACCGCTGAAGTCATCGTAGACGTCCCTGCAATCTATCACTTCTATCAGGATGGAGAAGGTCACAAGTATTCCTACATAGCTAATTCCGCTGTAGATGAAAACGGTGACCCCTACAGAGTTGGCGAGCCCGGTATCTACCAGGTAGTTGGCGAAGTTCCCGCTTGCAACGAAGATAAGGAACCCGCTACTGCAGGTATCATCTGCTCCGGCTGCGGACAGCTCGTCCTCATCAAGGTTATAGATGAACACACCCCCGTTGCTAACGCAACCGCAGATAGCGAAACTTACACCTCCTACGAAGCCCTCAAGGCAGCTGTAGATGCAGAAAACGCTAAGGCTCCCGAAGAAGCAGCTGCGCTTGACATCAACAAGGTTTATGTTGTTGCCACCGCTTGCGACGCTCCCGAATACGAAGCTCGTTACTGCACCGTATGCCATGATTGGTACGTAGACCTCACCAAGGAAGCAGGCAAGCACACCCTTGCAGTTGACTACACCACCCTTGCTAAGCAGGCTGATGGTTCCTACACTGTAACCGTTGAGTGCACCGCTTGCGACTACAAGCAGGAAAAAGTAGCAGTTGCTAAGCCTACCGAAGCTATGCTCGATAAGGAAGCAAGCGTTGCTGCAACCTGCCAGCTTGAAGGTATCAATGTATACAACGTACCCGTAAAGGTTGCCGGTCAGGACATCGTTGTTGTCATCAATGAAACGGCTGCAAAGGTTGACCATGCACTCGGCACTATCGAGTACACCTGGGATACCGAAGAAACTATCGAAGGCGTTGATTACGTTATCACCTACAAGGGCAAACTTTGCTCGACCTGCAACAAGCTTATCGCTGAAGAAGTTGTCAGGGTTGAAGTTAAGGATCCCGATGAAGGCGAAGAAGGCGGCGATACTCCCGTAGTTCCCGCTGAGCCCGTAGAATACACCTACGATTTCTCAACTCTCACCGGTTCTGAAACAGCTACCGATCTTAACACTGTACTTGGTTCTACTAACGTAACTTTCGAAGGTACTCTTGGTACTTCCGATACGGATCTCAGGCTGGCAAAAGGTCATCTTAAGTTTTCGGGTAATGCAGGCAAGGTTATCGTTACCCTTGACAACGTAAAAGCTGGTCAGACTGTTGAACTTACCATAGTTGGTAAGAGTGGTTCTAAGGGTAACCCCGCTGAACTTGCAATCGCTGCAACCAACGCAACCACTACTGACACTGTTCCCGTTGTATATGCTGCAGGAGCTGACTACGTAACCACTACCGTTACCTATACCGCAACCGCAGATGGTTCTGTAGTTCTTACTTTCAACCGCAACACCGGCAAGACTGTTCAGCTCCAGAAGCTCACGGTAGTAGTTGAATAATCACAACTCAAATGCAAGCAATTGCATGAACTATAAAAAAGGTATCCCCCGCGGATACCTTTTTTATTTCGCCCGACTACGAGCCCCCTTCGGTCGACCGCAGTATATAGTCAGATTTCTCGACTGCGCTCGAAATGACAGGTGGGGCGAACGGGCTGCCGCCCGCCGCGGCGCAGTCGAAATGACGGCGCGGGACGGCTGCAAAAATTTTGCAATAAACCTTGTCAAATTCTTTGCAATGGCGGGCGCGGTATGATATCATAAAGTCGCTTAAATAATAATCTTCGGAGCAGAATATGGCAGACGGCAAAAAAATCTTTGCTCAGGTCAAATACTGGGCGGTGCTCAACGTGGGCACATTGGCACTCGCGGCGGGCGTATACTTCTTCAAGTCGCCCAACCACTTCGCCACCGGCGGCGTCAGCGGTCTTTCGATCATCCTTGAACCGCTCATTCCCTTTTTAAGCCAGTCCGAGCTGCTAATGATCATCAACGCATTGATGCTCGTTCTCGGCTTTATCTTCCTCGGCAAGGGCTGCACCTTTAAAACAATTTATTGCAGCGCGGTCTACTCGCTCGAAAACTTCGCGTTCGAAAAGCTTGTCCGCCTTTCGGGACCCCTCACCGACCAGCCACTTTTGGAGCTTACATTCGCCATCTTGCTCACGGGCGTGGGCAGCGCCATAATCTTCAACTGCGGCGCCTCGTCCGGCGGCACCGATATAGTGGCGCTCATACTCAAAAAATTCACTTCCATTCACGTCGGCAGGGCGCTGCTCATCACCGATACGCTCATCGCCGCGTCGTCCTTCTTCGTTTTCGATGTAAAGGCGGGGCTGTTCTCCATGCTCGGTCTTTTCGCCAAGGCGTTCCTGATCGACGGCGTCATCGAAGACATCGGCAAGAGCAAGTATGTCACCGTCATCACCGACAGGATCGGCGCCGTGGGCGAATACATAATCAACGTAATGCACCGCGACTACACCACCTACATAGCGCAGGGCGGCTACACGGGCAACCAAAAGCACGTTTTAATAGTCGTCTGCAGCCGCCCCGAAGCCCGCAAACTGAGGGCAAAGACCAAGGAGCTCGACCCCGCGTCGTTCATCATAGTTTCGGACGCCACCGAAATACTCGGCAAGGGCTTCCGCGACCCGGGCTGATGTTCTTGATCATTTCGTTGACCGCGGCAAACTGTTAGATTTCTCCATGCGCCGCGGCGGGCAGAGCCCGCCGCGGCTTAGTCGAAATGACAGGGAGGGGGCGAACGGGCTCTGCCCGCCGCGGCTTAGTCGAAATGACAGGTTTAGTAGGTTGACCTACCCTCTACGAGCCCCCCTTTAGCAAAGGGAGCCTCATTGCCGACCGAGGGTTACCGTTAGATTTCTCGACTGCGCTCGAAATGACAGGGCTTTTTCTTGCGACCGGACTACGAGCCCCCCTTTTTGTCATTTCGACCAAAGCGTAGTTTTCTCCCTAGCACTCGCGCAAAACCGTGGCTTTTGCGCGAAAGATGAGCGGCAACGAAGAGAAGTTGCAAGGCGCGTTTACGCGGCTTGCTTAGAGCGCAGTTTGCCGCGCCGAGCGCGTGGAGAAATCTCGGAGCGTCAGCGACGGACAAAAGGGGAGCCTATCTGCCGGCGACTGCGTCGAAGGCGTTGTATTCGATACAAAAATAACAAATATCGCATATATTCAAATTTATTGTCAAATATTTTGCACGAATGCCCCTCATACGGTTGACAGTCGGCGCAAATGGGTCTAAAATGAACTTGATATGAAAGGCGGGGGATGCGCACTATTTTGTGCGCAATGCTTGGGCGACGATTTTCGGCGCACGGTATGTCCCGCGCACGAAAATTCAGACGGAGACAATCCGTTCACGGTCGCCCGGCTCACCGCCGGGCGTTTTTTATGTGCGGCGTGCCGCGCAGACAATGTTGCACAGTTCAATGGCAGTATCATGAAAACAGTAAACAAATCATCAGGCAAAAAGTGGATAGTCGTCGGCGTGCTCATAGCAGTGCTGGCTGCGCTGCTCGTCGGCGCAATACTCATAGGCGCACCCCGCAAGGGCGAGCTTTCGGGCGAGCTTTCGGACGCCGTTCTGCACGAAGAAAAGCGCATAGATCTCTTTGGCATGAGCGTCAACCCCGCGCTCATCTCGGCGTTCGTCGTCACGGCGGTGCTGCTGCTGTTTGCGCTCTGCGTGCGCATCTTCGCCATACCCCGCTTTAAAGAAGTGCCCAACAGGTTCCAGCTCGTCATCGAGCAGCTCGTGTCCTTCTTCAACAACATGGCAAAGAGCGGCAGTCCCGAGCACAACTCCTTCCTCGGCGGCTACATCTTCGCCGCAGGCTGCTACATATTCGTCGGCACGGTGTTTGAATTGTTCGGCATACAGCTCGTCACAATTTCCGGTCATTCCGTCAGCATGCCCGCGCCCCTTTCGGATATCAACGCCGCAATAGCCATGGGCTTTATGTCCTATTTCGTCATACTCGGCGGCGGCATTGCAACCAACGGCGTCAGGGGGCTGGGCAGGGCGCTCAAAGAATTCTCGCTGCCCGTATCCATGAGCTTCCGTCTGTTCGGCGCTCTGCTTTCGGGGCTGCTCGTAACCGAGCTCGTATACTACGCGCTCTTCCTTTCGGTGGGCGTGCCCGTAATAGTCGGCGTGCTCTTCACGCTGCTGCACGCAATAATACAGACGTACGTGCTGACCATGCTGACCGCCACATACTTCGGCGAAGTCACCGAGCCCCCCAAGCCCAAGGCAAAAAAAGTAAAAAAGTCCGCCGCGGCGGCATGATAATATATTATTCAACAAAAGTTTTCCGGAGGAAATTATTATGAAACTGACAAAAAAGATAATGGCGGTATCGGCAGCCGTGCTTCTCGCGGCGCTGGCACTTATTGCAGTGGCTGCGCTTGCGCAGCCGGCGGCGGCAACGCCCGTAATGGCAGACAGCGCAATTGAAAGCGTTGCCGTGCTCGACGAAGCTTCGGACGTTCAGCCCGAAGAGGAACAGCCCGCCGAAGAGTCCGCCGAAGAAGGCTCTTCCATGACTGCCATCGGCGCAGCGGTCGCCATAGGACTCGCCGCAATAGGCGGCGCCATAGCAATGGGCATGGCTATATCCAAGGCAATGGAGGGCATCGCCCGCCAGCCCGAAGCCGACGGCAAGATACGCAGCTCGCTCATGCTCGGTCTCGTGTTCATAGAGACGGTAGTCATCTATGCGCTCATCGTGGCAATACTCATAATGTTCGTCGTTTAAAAGCTAAAACATACCCGCCGCGCAATGCGGCAAAAGAGGTGCAATAATGCCGCTCAACATAGATTGGCAGCAGATACTGCTGCACGCATTTAACTTTATAATACTTGCCGCAGGCCTCACGTTTTTGCTGTTCAAGCCCGTAAAAAAGTTCATGGCTGCCCGCGAGGAGAGCTATAAAAAGGCTGCCGAAGAACACAGGCAGAAGCTTGACGAGCTTGAATCGCTCGAAAAGGAGAGGCAGGCAAAGATAGCCGCCCTCGACGGCGAGCTCGCCGAGCGCGAGCAAAAGGCTGTGGCTGCCGCCGACGCGCACTCCAAGCGCATTGTAGCCGAAGCAAGGGACGAGGCTGAAAAGATAATTTCCGACGGCAAAAAGCGCGCCGCCGTCGAGCGCGAAAAGTACATAGCCGGCGCCGGCGACGAGATAACGTCGCTCATAGTCCGCTCGGCAGAAAAGCTGCTCGCCGCCGAAAGTAACGCCGCCACCGACGGCGCCCTGTACGACAGGTATCTTTCGCTTGCGCAGTCGCAGCAGCCGCTCCCGCCCGAGCGCCGCGACGAAATGTCCGCCGCCGCCCAAAACGGCGGCTCCGGTCAGGTGCTCCGCCGCTCGGATATAGCCGACATCCTCGGCGACGCCGCGGCGTCTGCAATAATGTCGCAGGGCGCCGAAAGCGACAACGTCGTGTACGACCGTTTCTTAAGCGAGGTCAACAAGAATGACGGCAACTGATAAAACTGCAAAACTATACTGCGTCACCCCGCCCGACGAGCGCCAGATCGAAGGCTTTAAAGACTTTCTCGAGCGCACCTTCGGCGTGCGCCCGCAGCTCGAGATAGTTCGCGATAACTCGCTGATAGGCGGCTTCCGCCTCGAATACGGCGACAATATATACGACTGGTCGGCAAAGGGACGCATCGAAAAGTTCATACCCGCTTCCGCCGCTCCGTCGGCACGGCTGTACTGCGTCACCCCGCCCGATGAGGTCCGCTTAAAGGGCTTTGCCGACTTTGTAAAGCGCACTTACGGCGACGGCGTAAAGCTGGAAGTAATACGCGACCCCTCGCTGATAGGCGGCTTCCGCCTCGAATACGGCGACAACGTGTACGACTGGTCGGCAAAGAGCAGGATAGAGCGCTTCCGCAGCGACATAAAGAACTCTTCCGCCAAGGGCGTGACCTCGCTTTTGAGGGAGTCGATCGACAGCTTAAAGGACACCATCGAAGGCTGGAGCATGGACGCCGCCGTCCGCGAGACGGGCAAGGTGGTCACCGTCGGCGACGGCATAGCCCGCGTCAGCGGACTCGACAGGGCAGAGTACGGCGAGATCCTGCAGTTTGAATGCGGAATAAAGGGCATGGTGCTCGAGCTCGCTCCCGACGGCGCAGGCTGCATAATATTCGGCAACGACAGCGAGATAGAGTCGGGCTCGTCGGTCTTCCGCACCGGCAAGACGGCGGGCGTGCCCGTCGGCGAAGGCATGATAGGCAGGGTGGTGGACGCGCTCGGTTCGCCCATAGACGGCGACGGCGCCATAACTGCCGCCGCGTATATGCCCATAGAAGCGCCCGCGCCCGGCATAATCGACCGTCAGCCCGTAAACACGCCGCTGCGCACGGGCATACTTACAATCGACAGCATGTTCCCCATCGGCCGCGGTCAGCGCGAACTTATAATAGGCGACCGCCAGACGGGCAAGACCGCCGTCGCCACCGATACCATACTCAACCAGAAGGGACAGGGCGTAATCTGCATATACGTAGCCATCGGTCAGAAGGCGAGCTCGGTAGCCCACCTTGTGGAAGGGCTCAAAAAGCGGGGGGCGATGGAGTACACCATAGTCGTCTCCTCAACGGCGGGCGACCCCGCTTCGCTGCAGTATATAGCCCCCTACGCCGGCTGCGCCATAGCCGAATACTTCATGAACTCGGGCAGGGACGTGCTCATCGTATACGACGACCTTTCAAAGCACGCCGTGGCATACAGGGCGCTTTCGCTCCTTCTGGGTCGTTCGCCCGGGCGCGAAGCCTATCCCGGCGACGTCTTCTATCTGCATTCAAGACTGCTCGAGCGCGCCGCGCATCTCTCAGATGAGCGGGGAGGCGGCTCCATGACCGCCCTGCCCATAGTCGAAACTCAGGCGGGCGACATTTCGGCATATATCCCCACAAACATAATCTCCATAACCGACGGTCAGATATTCCTTTCGGGCGACTTGTTCTATTCGGGGCAGCGCCCCGCCGTAAACGTCGGCATATCCGTCTCGCGTGTGGGCGGCGACGCCCAGACCAAGGCGATGAAGACCGCCGCGGGCACCATAAGGCTCAACCTTGCGCAGTACAGGGAGATGGAAGTGTTCATGCAGTTCTCTTCCGACCTCGACGAGACGACAAAGAGGACGCTCGACTACGGCAGGAGCTTAATGAACCTTTTGCGCCAGCCGCAGTACAGCCCCCTGCCCGAATACAGGCAGGTAATACTGCTTGTATCCGCCATGGGGCATGCCTTCTCGGCGATATCCCCCGACGACATACCCTCGATAAAGTTAAAGCTTTTGGAACATTTCGATGACGCCCGTCCCGACCTCGTTGAAGAGGTCAAAAAGGGCGCGGCGCTCACCCCCGAAGTCAGGGCGGCGATAGTCGGCGAAACCAAGACCTATCTCGCCTCCATTGCCTCGCAGCAGGCATGACCCGGAAAAGGCAGGGGTGCCCTTAAGAGATAAGGCAGGGTTATCTGAAAACAGTATTTCTAATGATCCGACCGCAATGCGCACGCAGTGCGCTCCGTCGACCGAGCAATATAGTTAGATTTCTCCATGCGTTCGCTTCGCTCGCTTAGCCGAAAGGACAGTGGTGATATAGAGCAAATAAAAGATGTCTGACCTTCAGTCTATAAAAAAACGAATACAATCCATAGGCGATACGCGCAAGATAACCAATGCGATGTACCTCATCTCGTCGGCAAAGATGCGCAAAGCCAAAGCCGACCTCGACCGCACCCGCCCGTACTTTGAAGCGACGCGCAGGGAGATAAAGCGCATATTCCGTTCGGGAGAATTGCCCGAAAGTCGCTATCTTTACCCGCTCGATGAAAACGAAAAACTGGGCGGCGCTTACGCCTGTCTGCTTATATCGGGCGACAAGGGGCTTGCCGGCGCCTATAACTACAACGTAATAAAAAAGGCAGAAGAGCTCCGCGAGACCTGCGACGACATAAAGTGGTACGTCGTCGGCGAATACGGCAGGCAGCTCCTCACTCAGCGCGGCACGCATATCGAGCGCTCGTTTTTATACACCGCCCAGAACCCCACCATGCGCCGCGCAAGGGAGATATGCGACATACTGCTCGAAGGCTTTTTAAACGGCGCGTTCACCAAGATATATGTGGCGTATACCGACTTTTCGGGCATGACCGATAACGCCGTGCTTACAAGACTGATACCCTTTCACCGCAGTCAGTTTGCCACCTCTGCGGATGAAAAGCCCGTCACGCAGCCCTTTGAATATTCTCCCTCGCCCGCGGTAGTGCTGCAAAGCATAATGCCGGGCTATATCTCGGGCTTTATATACAGCGCCCTCGTCGACAGCTTCTGCAGCGAGCAGCACGCCCGCATGGCGGCAATGAAGTCGGCAAACGACAGCGCCGAAGAGCTGATAAACGGACTCAGAACGCAGTACAACAGGCTGCGTCAGGCGGCAATAACACAGGAAATAACCGAAATCGCCGCAGGCGCCCGCGCCCGCGTGCAGCAGGAGGAATGATGTTGAACACGGGAAAAATCATCCGCATATCCGGACCCGTCATCGACGTTGAGTTCGAAGGCGGCGTCCTGCCCAAAATAAGGGACGCGCTCACCGTAGAAAACGGCGGCAAGCAGCAGGTAATGGAAGTTGCCTCGCACATAGGCGGCAACGTAGTGCGCTGCATAATGCTCGGTCCCGGCGAAGGTCTTGCCCGCGGCGCCCGCGTGACCGCCGCCGGCGGCGCAATACAGGTGCCCGTGGGCGAATGTACGCTGGGCAGAATGTTCAACGTGCTCGGTCAGCCCATCGACGGCAAGCCCGCCCCCCAAAGCGAGGAAAAGTGGAGCATATACCGCCCCGCGCCCTCGTACGAAGAGCAGTCGCCCGTGGTTGAACTGCTTGAAACGGGCATAAAGGTGATCGATTTAATGGAGCCCTACGCCAAGGGCGGCAAGATAGGTCTGTTCGGCGGCGCAGGCGTCGGCAAGACGGTGCTCATACAGGAGCTCATACACAACGTGGCAATGGAACACGGCGGCTACTCCATATTCACGGGCGTTGGCGAACGCTCGCGTGAAGGCAACGACCTCTGGCGCGAAATGACTGCCAGCGGCGTAGCCGAAAAGACGGCGCTCGTGTTCGGGCAGATGAACGAATCGCCCGGCGTGCGTATGCGCGTCGCCCTTACGGGTCTCACCATGGCGGAATATTTCCGCGACTGCCGCCATAAGGACGTGCTGCTGTTCATAGACAACATATTCCGCTTTGTTCAGGCGGGCTCCGAAGTTTCAACGCTGCTCGGGCGCATGCCCTCGGCGGTGGGCTATCAGCCCACTCTCGCGAGCGAGATGGGTGAACTCCAGGAGCGCATAACCTCCACGCGTCAAGGCTCGGTAACCTCCGTGCAGGCCGTATACGTGCCCGCGGACGATCTCACCGACCCCGCCCCCGCAACGGTATTTGCCCACCTCGACGCCACCACCGTGCTCAGCCGAAAGATAGCAGAACAGGGCATATATCCCGCCGTCGACCCGCTGGAATCGACCTCGAGGGTGCTCGAAGCCGACATAGTCGGCAGGGAGCACTACGAAACCGCCCGCCGCGTGCAGGAGACGCTGCAAAAATACAGCGAATTGCAGGACATAATAGCCATACTCGGCATGGATGAGCTATCCGAATCGGATAAGCAGACGGTCTACCGCGCAAGAAAGGTGCAAAGATTTTTATCTCAGCCCTTCCACGTCGCCGAAAAGTTCACCGGCGTGCCCGGCGTGTACGTGCCCGTAGCCGAGACTATAAAGGGCTTCAAAGCCATTCTCGACGGCGAAATGGACGACTATCCCGAAGCCGCCTTCTACAACGTGGGCACTCTGGACGACGTAAAAGCCAAAGCCGAACAGCTCAAGGCAGAAGAAGACGAGTAAACAGATGAATACATTCAAGCTGCACCTTCTGGGCGCCGGCAGGCTCTTTTACGAGGGCGACTGTTTAAGCGTGTCCGTGCCCGCGGTAGACGGGCAGTACGGCGTGCTGGCGCACCATTCCAACCTCATAACCGCAATCGTCCCCGGCGAACTGACCTTCACCACCCCGGGCGAGCATCCCTATTCCGCCACCGTTGCGGTGGCGGGCGGAATAATGCGTGTGGAGGACAACGACGTCCTCATACTTGTAGACTACGTTCTCCGCCCCGAGGAGATAGATGCCGACCGCGCCCGCGAGGAGGCTGCCGCAGCAAAGGAGGCGCTGCTCCAGCGCCGCAGCATACAGGCATACCGCTCGGCACAGGCGCAGCTCGCCCGCGCCGTCACCAAACTCAAAGTCCGCCGCAAGGGCAGCGGCAAATAGACCGTCTTTTGAATACCGCCGCCGCGGGCGCATGCATGCGCCCGCGGCGGCGGTATTCCGTTGCTTCGTTCGGGCGGAAAAATTTTAAAAAAATGCTGGCGTCCGCGCCTTTTTGTGCTATAATATAGTCGTAATGAAGCTCACCGATTTAAAGTACGTCTCCGAAAAGCGCGAGAAGGATTTCAACAAACTCAATATATTTTCGGTTGAAGACCTTATCCGTCACTTTCCCAGGGCGTACCTCGACCTCACCCGCACCGATACGATCGCCTCGGCATACCACAACGACGTCATTTTAACGCTGTGCGAGGTGGTCAACGTAGAGTTCAACCGCTATTCCAGGCGCCCCTACGTAAGGGCGCTCTGCCGGCAGGGCGACTATCTCTTTTCGGCGGTGTGGTTCAATCAGCCATATGTCGCAGGCAAACTCGGCTGCGGGCAGTATCTCTTCTACGGCAGGGTGCAAAACAAGCTCGGTCTGGGCGCTTCAATGGTCAACCCCACGTTCGAACGCGCCGACAGCAACCTGCGCTTAAAGGGATTCGTGCCCGTCTATCCGCTTGCGGGCTCGCTCACCCAGGGCGCCGTGCGCATGGCGGTAAAGCAGGCGCTCGAGCGCGTAAGCATATGCAGCGCCATTCCTTATGCGCTGCAAAAAAAGTATGCCCTCGCCGACCTCAAGTCGGCATACGCCGGCGTTCACCTGCCCGTAAATGCAGACTGTGCGCTCGCTTCGGCGGAGCGCATAGCCATAGAGGAGTACTTTTTGCTCATTTCGGCGTTCAAGATAATAAAGGGCGACAGCCGCACGGCGCGCACGGTCTTCTATCCCGTCACCGCGGCGGAAGTAAAGTCATTCTGCTCGCGCTTTCCCTTCGAGTTGACCGCGGGTCAGCGCGAAGCGGTCAACGATGTCTTTTCCGACCTCAGATCTCCCACGCCGATGAACAGGCTAATCCAGGGCGACGTGGGCAGCGGCAAGACCGCCGTGGCGCTTGCGGGCATATATATGGCGGTCAAATCGGGGCATCAGGCAGCCATGCTCGCTCCCACCGAAGTGCTTGCGCGGCAGAACGCCGCAATAATCCAAAGATATTTTCCCGACTACCCTTCGGCATTTCTTTCGGGCTCGACGCCCGCGGCGCAAAAGCGCGCCATAAAGGCGGGGCTGGGCGACGGCAGCCTACGCATAGTCTGCGGCACGCACGCCCTGCTTCAGGGCGACGTCGAGTTTGCCGACCTCTCGTTCGTCGTCTGCGATGAACAGCACCGCTTCGGCGTCGGTCAGCGCGCCGCGCTCACGGGCAAGGGCGGCACGGCGGATACGCTCGTAATGTCCGCAACGCCCATCCCCCGCACGCTCACGCTCATATTCTACGGCGACCTCGACGTAACCACCATCAAGGATAAGCCCGCCTCGCGGCAGGAGATATCCACCTCGATAATTCCCGAACGCAGGTATGGCGACATGCTCGCCTACATCTCGTCCGAGGTAAAAAAGGGCACGCAGGCGTACTTTGTCTGCCCCAAGATAGAGGGTGACGAGGAGGGCTCGGTCATGTCAGTCACCGAGCTCTACGAAGAGCTCTCGCAAAAGATGCCGGGCGTGCGGCTGGGGCTCATGCACGGCAGGCTCAAGGATAAGCAAAAGGACGAAGTCATGTCGGCGTTCAGGGCGGGGGAGTACGACGTGCTCGTCTCCACCACCGTTATAGAAGTGGGCGTCGACGTGCCCAACGCCACGATAATGGTCATATGTTCCGCCGAACGCTTCGGGTTGTCCCAGCTCCACCAGCTGCGCGGCAGAGTGGGCAGGGGGGATAAAAAGAGCTACTGCTTCCTGCTCATGGGCAGCGACAGCGATGAGGCGCGGCAGCGCCTTGCCGTGCTCAAAAACAATTCCGACGGCTTTGCTATAGCCGAAAGCGATTTAAAGCTGCGCGGCGGCGGCGACTTCATGGGCACCCGCCAGAGCGGCAGGTCGGCGGGCGACATAAAGAACTTAAACTTCCCCGTCTCGGCAATATTCACGGCAAAGAGCATTTCGGACGACGCCTTTTCGGGCGGCTTTTACACCGCCTCGCTCAGGGAGGCGGCAATGCGCAAATACAATAAATTAAAGGACGTTATACTCAATTGACGCACTCATCTCTTCCCACCGTGTACGTCGTCGGCGACAGCACGGTCTGCAGTTTTCCCGCCGCCGGCTACCAGCCCAAATTCGGCTACGGCACCCGCCTTTCGCGCTATCTCGCGCAGGGCGTCGCAGTCAAAAACCTTGCGCTCTCGGGCAGGAGCTCCAAAAGTTTCCTCACCGAGCCGCAGTATGCCGAGCTATGCCGCAGCCTGTCTTCGGGCGACTACCTCGTCATAGGCTTCGGGCACAACGACGAAAAGCGCGAAGAGGAGCGCTATACAAATGCCAATCTGCCCTATACCTGTGCGGATACCTCCCTCGGGCTGTCGTTTGCATATAATCTGTACGCAAACTATATAACCCTCGCCCGCGACCGCGGCGCAACGCCCATACTCTGCACGCCCATAGTGCGCCTCTCCGAAAGCGACGATTACTCGGGCGTGTGCGGTCACATAACCGCATCCGCGGGCGGCTACGAGGGCGGCGACTATCCCGCCGCCATCCGCCGCCTGGGCAGGGACGCGGGCGTCACCGTCATCGATCTCACCCGCGCCTCCATGGAGCGCTATCTGCGCCTCGGTCACGCCTCGGCAGCCCGCTTTCACGCATACGCCGCCACGAGCGGCGGGCGCCCCGTCGGGCTGGACGGCACCCACCTCAACTCCTTCGGCGCGGCGTGGACGGCTTACGACTGGGCTTGCCTGCTGGCTGAAAGCGATTGCCCGCTGAAAAATTTTCTCGCCTCCCCGCTTCTGCCGCCCGCCGACGAAGAATACGCCCTCGCCGCCGATCCTTCATACGTCGAGCCCGTCTATCGCCCCTTTGACGCCGCCGCCGCGGCGGGGCTGCACTTCAAACTGCCCGCGCCCCTGTACGGCTCGGTCATGGGCGACTTCGGCGGCGCCGAGCACGTCGGCGAGTTCGAAATTTACGACAGGGGCGACGATATAGTCGTCGGCAACATGAGCACGGTGCCCCGCGGCAAGATATCCTCTTCGGCAGACGGCTTTGCCGCGGCGTTCATCCGCCTGCCCGCCGATGCAAACTTCAGGGCGAGCGCCGTGTGTACGGTGCTCGGAGTGGGGGAGGAGGCGGATGGTCAGTCGGCGTTCGGCATGATGCTGCGCGACGACATATATGCCGATGAATACTTCCCCGCGCTCGCTTCAAACTATGTGGCTGCGGGCAGCGGCGGCACGTTCTGCCGCTTAAACGGTAAGCTCTGCGGCTGCTCCCCCTTTGCCGCCGCCGCGGGCGATACGTTTACTCTGTCGATAGAGCGCATAAATCAGCAGATACGCGCCCGCGTCAACGACCGTTCGCAATCGTGGTACGATTTCGACCTCGCCGCCGTAGACGCCCAAAGCGACTATCTCTGCCTGTTTGCCGCCCGCCACGTGCTGGTCAGGTTTTCGGGCATAAAATTTGAATTGACGGGCAAGTCGGTGCGGGCATAGCGCACTGCAATATACTGTAAATTTGACCGCGTTTTTGCGCAAAAGCTGTGTTTTTTGCGCAAAAACGCGGCTTTTTTAAAAATGTGCGTCCATTTTGTTGACAATTTAAAAGCGGTTTGTTAGAATAGCTTTTGCTGTTAATGTTTAGTTTGGGTCGTTATGTAGAGCGACCGCTCTATTGCGGGCAGCGTTCCGCTGCACCACGCTCCGCTAACTTGCCGAAGGACACTGTTATCTAATAAATGTTCAACGCAATGCGCACATAGTGCTCTCTCTTTTGTCATTTCGACTTCACTTTCCCCCTTTTGTCATTTCGACCGAAGCATAGTTTTCTCCTTAGCACTCGCGCAAAACCGTGGCTTTTGCGCGAAAGAGGAGCGGCAACGGAGTGAAGTTGCAAGCCGCGTAAACGCGGCTTGCTTAGAGCGCAGTTTGGCGCGACGAGCGGAGCGGAGAAATCTCGGAGCGTAAGCGACGGACAAAGGGGAAGCGACCGCGCTTTATAGTTAGATTTCTCGACTGCGCTCGAAATGACAGAGCTTTATATTTCGACCACACATATTCGCGCAAAACTGTAGTATTTGCGCGAAAGAGGCAGCGCCCTCAGCTAACGGCGTATCGGCGCATATCCTCTTATGCGCAATACGCGTTAAATATCCTTTCGCTCTTCCGATTTGCATTTAAGGGTATGCAGGTCAGAGATATATTCCACAGGCCGCAGGTTCCGCCTGCAGCCGAGTAACACAAGGAGGAACAAAAAATGCCCACTATCAACCAGCTCATCAAGCACGGCAGGGAAAAGCAGCTCTACAAGAGTAAGTCGCCCATTCTGGACAACTGCCCTCAGAAGCGCGGAGTCTGCATTTCGGTTACGACCACCACGCCTAAAAAGCCCAACTCGGCTATCCGTAAGATCGCCAGGGTAAGGCTCACCAACAAGCAGGAAGGTACGGTCTACATTCCCGGCGAAGGTCACAACCTTCAGGAACACTCGTCCGTGCTCATCCGCGGCGGCAGGGTCAAGGACCTTCCCGGCGTCCGCTATCACATCATCCGCGGCGCTCTGGATACCGCAGGCGTCTCCAAGAGAAGGCGCAGCCGTTCGCTGTATGGCGCAAAGCGTCCCAAGAACTAATTTTCGTCCATAAGCGTCGCATTTCGGTGTCGCGCTGCGGCAACTTTCGGTCATGTACGTCTGTGTACACTCCCTTAAGTTTTCCTCGCGCTTCCGGAACTGCTTGCTTCTGAACAAAAATTAAACTGTTTATCGGCAAACAATGCGTCGCAATACTTTGTTGAGCTTGCGCTCGACACGTCTTGCCCGCACGTTTACATCACATTCACAAATTTCATGAACAAGCCTATTCTTGTCGGGAATATATCTACCCTTTAACCGATGATGAATACGCAGTATTCACGGCGTCGCCGTGGAGAAGATTTGCTACTGTACTGCTTAATGCAAAGTTTTGAATGATCGATGGCGCAAGCCGAATCCATTTCGACGATAAGCGCTGTCGCACCGCGACTTTTGCAAAAACGGCGGCGCAGCAAGCAATAGCTTATTTAAAAGTTAGGGTCAGACCCTTAAATACAAATTTAAAAGGAGGATAACATACATGCCCAGAAGAGGTAATGTCCCCAAAAGGGACGTATTGCCCGATCCCGTGTACAATTCCAAGGTTGTAACCAAGCTCATCAACCAGATAATGTACGACGGCAAACGCGGTACAGCTCAGGCGATCGTATACGACGCATTTAAAATAGCGAGCGAAAAGCTCGGACAGGACCCCATGGATATCTTCAATCAGGCAATGAACAACATCATGCCCGTTTTGGAGGTAAAAGCAAGGAGAGTGGGCGGCGCCAACTATCAGGTGCCCATCGAAATAAGACCCGAAAGGCGTCAGACCCTTGCCA
Source organism: uncultured Clostridia bacterium (assembly GCA_944327465.1). GTDB lineage: Bacteria > Bacillota > Clostridia > Christensenellales > Borkfalkiaceae > Coproplasma. The sequence continues at coordinate 152,941 of CALVHH010000001.1, forward strand.
TCCGCTGGCTGGTCATCAACACCCGCAAGCGTTCTGAAAGAGAGATGTGCAACAAGCTTGCAGCAGAGCTCATGGACGCATACAACAACACCGGCGGCTCTGTAAAGAAGAAGGAAGATACTCACAGAATGGCAGAAGCCAACAAGGCTTTCGCGCATTTCAGATTCTGAGCGGAGCGTGAACTATGGCAAGAGAATACGATTTAGCGCATACAAGAAATATCGGCATCATGGCTCACATCGACGCCGGCAAGACTACTACAACCGAACGTATCCTTTACTATACCGGTATCAACCACAAGATAGGCGAAACGCACGACGGCACAGCCACGATGGACTGGATGGTGCAGGAGCAGGAGAGGGGTATAACCATCACCTCCGCCGCAACCACCTGCCACTGGACCCGCTCGGGCAAGACCAAGGCGGATGAATGCAGAATAAACATCATCGACACCCCGGGTCACGTCGACTTCACCGTAGAAGTCGAGCGTTCGCTGCGCGTTCTCGACGGCGCCGTGGCTACGTTCTGCGCCAAGGGCGGCGTAGAACCCCAGTCCGAAACGGTATGGCGCCAGGCGGATAAGTACAAGGTACCCCGCATAGCGTACGTCAACAAGATGGATATCAACGGCGCAAACTTCGAACGCGCCGTAAAGATGATGAAGGACAGGCTCAACGCTAATCCCGTTCCCATCGAACTGCCCATCGGCAAGGAAGATACCTTCAAGGGCATCGTCGACCTCATTGAAATGAACGCCGAAGTTTACGATTCGGACGACGGCAAGCAGTACCACAAGGCAGAGATCCCCGCAGATATGCAGGATGCCGCCGAAGAAGCCCACATGGCTGTAATGGAAGCGGCTGCCGAAGGCGACGACGAGCTCATGGAAAAATTCCTTGAGACCATGGAACTCACCCCCGACGAGATCCGCAGGGGTCTCAGAAAGGCTACCATAGCCATGAAGTGCACGCCCGTGCTCTGCGGTTCCAGCTACAAGAACAAGGGCGTCCAGATGCTTCTGGACGCAGTCGTAGACTTCCTTCCCTCCCCCATAGATATCGACCACGTAAAGGGCGTCAACCCCGATACGGGCGACGAAGAGGAGAGAAAGACTTCGGACGACGAACCCTTCTCCGGTCTTGCATTCAAAATAGCCACCGACCCCTTCGTAGGCCGCCTGGCATATTTCAGAGCATACTCCGGCGTGCTCGAGTCGGGCTCCTATGTATACAACTCCACCAAGGGCAAAAGGGAGCGCGTAGGCCGTCTCGTTCAGATGCACGCAAACTCCCGTATGGAGATATCCAAGATATACTCGGGCGACATCTGCGCCATCGTCGGCTTAAAGGACACCACCACCGGCGATACGCTGTGCGATGAACATCATCCCATCGTCCTCGAGCAGATGACCTTCTCCGACCCCGTCATTCAGCTCTCCATCGAGCCCAAGACCAAGGCAGGTCAGGAAAAGATGACCCTCGCCCTCGTAAAGCTCGCAGAAGAGGATCCCACCTTCAAGACCTACACCGACCAGGAGACCGGTCAGACCATAATCGCCGGTATGGGCGAACTTCACCTCGACATCATCGTCGACAGACTGCTGCGCGAATTCAAGGTAGAAGCCAACGTGGGCGCGCCCCAGGTCGCCTATCGCGAGACCATTCGCCAGGCATGCGACGCCGAAGGCCTTTACAAGAGGCAGTCTGGCGGTAAAGGTCAGTACGGTCACTGCAAGATACACCTTCTTCCCGGCGAACCCGGTTCGGGCTACGTATTCGAAGACCTCACCGTCGGCGGCTCCATTCCCAAGGAATATATTCCCGCGATCGACAAGGGTATTCAGGGCGCAGCCAAGAACGGCTTCCTTGCCGGCTACGAAGTTGTAGACTTCAAGGTCCAGGTATACGACGGCTCCTTCCACGAAGTCGACTCGTCCGAAATGGCGTTCCAGATCGCCGGCTCCATGGCATTCAAGGACGGTATGTCCAAAGCCAAGCCCGTACTCTTAGAGCCCATCATGAAGGTAGAAGTCATCACTCCCGATGACTACTTCGGCGACATCATGGGCAACGTCACCGCCCGCCGCGGTACCATAGTATCCACCGATGACCGTGCAGGCGCAAAGGTAGTCGATGCCGAAGTTCCCCTTTCGGAGATGTTCGGCTACGCCACCGACCTTCGTTCGCGCACCCAGGGCCGTGGTCAGTTCACAATGCAGTTTGACCACTATGCCGAAGTTCCCAAGTCGGTAGCCGAAAAGGTAATAGGCGAGAGAGCTAAGAAAAACGGCTAACAGCCGTTTGGGCTCCGAGCTCTATTTCGGCGCAGTGGGTTCAGCGCGAGCGAAAGCGAGACGCTGTCCACTCAAATTGGTTCCCAAGTCGGTAGCCGAAAAGGTAATAGGCGAGAGAGCCAAGAAAAACGGCTAAGTTTTTTGGTTGCTGTCCGCGCATCGTGCCGTGCAATGAAATGCGGTGTGTTCGCGGAACCCGGCAGCGGCGGCTCGCCGTGCGAGAGAGCCAAGAAGAACGGCTAAGTTTTTTGGTTGCTGTCCGCGCATCGTGCCGTGCAATGAAATGCGGTGTGTTCGCGGAACCCGGCAGCGGCGGCTCGCCGTGCGAGAGAGCCAAGAAAAACGGCTAAGTTTATGGTTAATATGGGTCGGCAGTGGGCTGGCGCACACTGCCGACAATAAAATATACGCCCATAGCGTTTAGGCGGTAAAAATTTGTAAAAAACATTAAAATTTATTTGTGTTTTTTCAAAAGTTAAGCTATAATATTTATACGCGTTAAAGGCGAAAGTTAATGCAGCGTTCAAGACAATGATAGATAGCTGCGACGCCGAAAGGCGTAAGTTATCATTTTTATAAAAAATTTTTATAGGAGAAACAAAAAATGGCAAAGGCTAAGTATGACAACAGCAAACCCCACGTTAACATTGGCACTATCGGCCACGTTGACCACGGCAAGACCACTTTGACCGCAGCTATCACCATGGTTATGGCATGCAAAGGTCAGGCTCAGAAGATGAGATACGACGAGATCGACAAGGCTCCCGAAGAGAAGGCCCGCGGTATAACAATAAACACCGCACACGTCGAGTACGAAACGACCAAGCGTCACTACGCTCACGTTGACTGCCCGGGACATGCCGACTACGTCAAGAACATGATCACCGGCGCCGCCCAGATGGACGGTGCGATCCTCGTTGTTGCAGCAACCGATGGTCCCATGCCCCAGACCAAGGAGCACATCCTCCTTGCCCGTCAGGTAGGCGTTCCCTACATCGTTGTATTCCTCAACAAGTGCGACCAGATGGACGACCCCGAACTTCTCGAGCTCGTTGAAATGGAGATCAGGGACACCCTCAACTCCTACGACTTCCCCGGCGACACCACTCCCATCATCCGTGGTTCGGCTCTCAAGGCTCTTGAAAAGGCAACCTCCGGCTGCCCCGATGCAGAAGTTCTCGCCGCTCCCGAATGCCAGTGCATTCTTGAGCTCATGGACACCATCGACGAGTACATCCCTACTCCCGAACGTGATACCGATAAGCCCTTCCTTCTTCCCGTCGAAGACGTATTCACCATCTCCGGTCGTGGTACCGTTGCTACCGGCCGTGTAGAGCGCGGTAAGGCACACGTAGGCGATCCCGCCGAAATCGTCGGCCTCATCGACAAGCCCGTCGGCACCGTCATCACCGGTCTCGAAATGTTCCACAAGTCGGTTGACGAAGCTATCGCAGGCTTCAACATCGGCGCACTCCTTCGCGGTATCGACAGAAAGGGTATCGAAAAGGGTCAGGTTCTTGCTAAGCCCGGCACCGTAAAGACGGCTACCAAGTTCGAAGCTCAGGTATACGTCCTCAAGGCAGAAGAAGGCGGACGTCACACTCCTTTCTTCAACCACTATCGTCCTCAGTTCTTCATCAGAACTACCGACGTTACCGGTTCCATCGACCTGCCCGCAGGCACCGAAATGGTAATGCCCGGCGACCACGTAACCATCACTGTCGAGCTCATCAAGCCCGTTGCAGTTGAAGAAAAGCTCAAGTTCGCTATCCGCGAAGGCGGCAGAACGGTTGGTTCCGGCGTCGTTTCCAAGCTTCTTGGCTAATTGATTCAAGCAATAAAAAGCTTGCCGAATTTTCGGCAAGCTTTTTTAATTGCTCAACATTATGCGCTTCCCTTTTGTCCTTCGCGCCCCGTCTCCCATTTGGCATTTCGTCCAAGCTTTACAGCCCCACAGAAATGCGGTCGAAAGAAAAAACTCTGTCATTTCGACTAAGCCGCGGCGGGCTCAGCCCGCCGCGGCGCACGGAGAAATCTAACTATAAAAATCGGTCGACGACGAGCCTCCCCTTAGCAAGGACGAGCACGGAATTTTCAAAACAGCGCATGAGTGCTGTTTTCAATTCATCTGCCGTTATAATATTCGCACCACGTCTTCAGCGTGCAGTTTGCGCAGTCTGGGCGCTGCGAATGGCACACCCTTCTGCCGTGGAATATCAGCCAGTGGTGCGCCCGCGACCACATATCCTTGGGGATGGCGGCGTTGAGCTGCAGCTCGGTCTTTTCGGGCGTTGTTGCGTGCGCCAGCCCCAGTCGGTTAGAGACGCGGAACACGTGCGTATCCACGGCTATCGCATCGCCGCCGAACGCTACGGCGTACACCACGTTGGCGGTCTTTTGCCCCACTCCCGCAAGAGTCTTGAGCGCGGCGTGGTCGGCAGGCACCTGCCCGCCGAATTTTTCTATTATGTCGCGGCTGGCAGAAAGTATGTGCGCCGCCTTGTTGCGGTAAAATCCGCAGCTGAAGATGCGCTTTTCCAGCTCCTGCTGCGAAAGCGTCAACATCTTTTGCGGGGTGTTATACTCTTTGAACAGCTCGGCGGTCACTTTGTTGACCCGTTCGTCGGTGCATTGCGCCGAGAGGATGACTGCCACAAGCAGTTCGTAGGTGCTGTTAAAGTGCAGCGCGGGCGCTGCCTGCGGATAAAGTTTTTCAAGTTCGCACAGAATTTCTCTTTCGTTCATGTCTGTATTTTAACACTGCGGCGGGCGCGGCGCAACTGTTTTGCGCCGCGCCCGCCGCCAAAATTTTTGTTCAAGCCGTTATATATCCGTAAAAAGCCGTGTACGCCGCGTGCGAAATCAAATTTTTCGCCCGCCTGTAGCTGCTGTATCTGAACCTGACGCTCAGTCCGCACCCCAGCCCGAGCGCGGCGGGCGTGGCGGTTATCTCTGCCCATATCCCTGCGCGGGCGAGCGCGTTTTTGCAGTCTATCGCCTGTGAACGGCTCCTGAATACGGCAATGCAGTATGTCATAAATTTTCTCCTCGGTAAGTATAAATATGTATGGCGGGGCGCATACGCCCGGCAGGGGAGGACAGGTCATATGATATATTTCGATAATGCGGCAACGGGCGGCGTAAAGCCCGAAAACGTCGTCGGCGCAGCCGCCGCCGCAATGCGCGCATGCGCAAATCCCGGCAGGAGCGGACATGCGCTGTCGCTCGCGTGCGCCGAGCGTGTGCAAAAGGTGCGCGGCCTGCTTTGCGAATTTTTCGGCGCGCCCTCGTCGGACAGGGTGGTATTCACCAAAAACTGCACCGAAGCGCTCAATATAGCGCTTCTCGGCTGCATAAAAGAGGGCGACAAAGTCGTCACCACTGTGGCGGAGCACAACTCGGTGCTGCGCCCCTTAAAGCATCTCGAAAGTTCGGGTGTCGCCGTGCGCTACGCGCCGCTCACAAGGGGCGGCGGCATAGATATCCGCGCGCTCTCCGCCATGGCGCAGGGCGCCTGCGCGGTGGTCGTCACTTTGGCGTCCAACGTCACGGGCGCCGCTCCGGATATCGCTGCTGTCAGACAGGCAATACCTGCCGACGCGCTGCTCATCTGCGACGGCGCCCAGGCGTGCGGACATCAGAAAATAGATATCTCCGCGCTGGGCATCGACGCCCTCGCCGTGGCCGGGCACAAGGGTATGATGGGCATCCAGGGCAGCGGCGCACTCATAATGTCGGCGCGCTGTCATCCCCGTCCCCTCATGTTCGGCGGCACGGGCAGCGCAAGTTACGACCTCGACATGCCCGACTTCTATCCCGACCGCCTCGAGGCGGGCACGCTGTCCTATCCCGCAATAGTCTCTCTCGGCGAAGGCGTGCTGTGGCTGAGCACGCGCCTGTACGAAAACCGCGACTATCTCGTCTATCTCACCGATAAACTGCTGCACGGGCTCGAAGAAATACCCTTCATCACGCTATATTCCCGCACCAATCCCTTCGGCATAGTTGCCTTCGACGTGCGCGGCATGCCCTCGGAGGAGGTGGCAGAACGGCTCTCGCGCGAGCACGGCATATGCGTGCGCGGCGGTCTGCACTGTGCGCCGCTCATGCACGGCGCCCTCGGCACTTCGGGTCTGGTTCGCGCATCGCTTTCGCCCTTCAACACCGCGGGAGAGGTCGAATATTTCCTGAAAGCCGTGCGCGGTCTGCATGCTTGCGCATGACGGCGCAGCCGCAGCACATGCTGCGGCTGCGCCCCTTTAAATGGCTTTAAGTTTGGCTATCACCTGCTGCAGCTTGCGCCGCTTGAACGAATCCAGCAGCGGCGCCACCGTCCTGTAAAAATTGTCCAGGTCGGCGTTGCTCAGCGTTCCGTCGCGCTTACCCTGCTCAGCCTGGGCAATTATAGTTGCAAGAATCTGCCCCTCGCTCTTGCCTGCAAACGCCTTTGCCATTGCCGCCGCAAGGTTGACTGCCTGCCTCTCGTCTCCGGCCGCCCCGCTCTTGCCCGCTTCGTCCCGTCTGTAACTTTTAAAATCGCCCATTGCGCTTCTCCTTGCATATAATGTTATAGTACAGTCTATGTTCAAAGGAGATTTTATGCAACTCATCCTGTTAATGCTGCTACTGCTGTCTGGCAAAACGGATATCGGCGCCGTGGTACCGCTGATAGAGCAGGTGGCGGGCGGCGAAGGCAAGGCGCTCATAGACGAGGTAACCGGCGTCGCCCAAGCCGTTAAGGCACTTTCGCCCGCTCCTGCCGCCGAATGCGCCGCCCCCGCCGAAGGGGCGGGGGCGGCGTTCCCGCTGTCGCCCGTCGCAGGGCTCGCCGATGCCGACATAGCCGGCGCGCTCTCCGCCTACATAGCGTCGGGGCAATAAATTTTAACGCCGCTATTGCAATTTGCCGCCGCCTGTGATATAATGTGACCATGCAGGTAGGTATATCCACGGCGTCACTCTTTCCGCGGTTCGCCACCGAGGACGCGCTCGATGCTATAATTTCGCTCGGCGCCGACTGTGCGGAGGTATTTTTTTCGACATTCTACGAATACCGCCCCGAATTTTCCAAGTCGGTTGCGGGCAGGCTCAACGGCTTTGCTGTCAACTCCGTCCACGTCAACGGGCTCAATTTCGAAGGCAACTTCTTCAACCCCTCGCGCAGGGTGCGCGGCGACGGCATGTACTGGCTCGACCAGTTATTGCGCAGCGCCCAACTTTTGGGCTGCAAAAATTATACATTTCACGGCTTTCACCGCTCCGGTTCGGGCGGTGGCGCGGGCTGGGATGAAATTGCCTCCCGCCTGGCGGAAGTCGTCTACTTCGCCCAGGCCGGCGGCGTCAGTCTGTGCCTCGAAAACGTGTCGTGGTCGATCTATGACCGTCCGGGCGTGTTCCGCGAACTCAAAAACCGCATACCTCCCCTGCAGGGCGTGCTCGATATCAAACAGGCGCGTCGTTCGCACTTCCCCTGGCAGGCTTATGTAAAGGATATGTCGGGCTCAATCGCCTACGTTCACCTCTCCGATATAAATTCCGAAGGCAAAATGTGCCTGCCCGGCGAGGGCGCCTTTGATTTCAAAGAACTCTTCAAAGCGCTTGTCGGCGAAGGCTTTTCGGGCGCCGCTCTCATCGAAGTCTACGGCAGCGACTACAACGACGTTTCGCAGCTCGCACGCTCGGTCGGGTATGTAAAGGACGTCATCGCCGGCATAGGGTAAAATGACTTTCAAAGCATAAGTGTGCCGTGCGGCGAAAAATTTTTTTCGCCGCACGGCACTTTTTCTGACCCGTGATAATATATAATATGGCAGTGCCGTCCCCGCATTTAGTGTCGGCATTTTTTGTCGGCACAACATATGACCGGCGCCCCGTTTTTGCATAAAAAAATTGCAAATTGCCCGAAATTTTTTTAAAATTTGCTTGACTTATTGCCGCCCTTTTGATATCATATAAAAGCTGTCACGAAGACGGCGGGCTTTAATGCCCAAAATCACCCGGCTTTTGCTCGGGTTCGCGAAGATTGACAACTGCATAGAGAAGAGATATAAAGTACAAAAGGCAATTCAAGAAGATTAATTTTTGGTTAATGCGAAT
>CALVHH010000002.1 GCA_944327465.1 uncultured Clostridia bacterium
AAACTGAACAGCCCGGTGGGCTGTTCACCGGGGCGCGTCCGCCTAAGGCGCAAATCCCGTCGCCTCGACCACGGAAAAGCACTCGTTTTTTACAACGAGTGCTTTTACTTATGAATCATGAAGACGCCGAAGGCGTTTATTTTATTGCGCAGGGCGCTTGTTCTTTACTTTTGTGTTTTTAATTGATTTTCTGAATTTTGCCAAACGGAGCCCATGTCACTGTTCGGCGCTGACGTCCTGATTGTTTTCCGAAGCGGCGTCATCCCGCCTTTGGCGCATGTATGAAGGAAGGTCCTTAATACATATGCCTATGCCCGCGAGAATGGCACCCACCACTGCCCCCGCTATCGCCGCGGCAAACACGTTTATGCCGCCCTGTGCGGTGAGCTTGTTTGTGGTGTACACCACTCCGCTTATGCTGTCGAAGTAGTTGGAATACACCGCCTTGTATGTCGACGTGACCGAAGCGAGCAGATTGCGGCAGGCATTGAGCCTGGACGTGAAGTCGGCGATGTCGGCGTCGCGGGAGTCGCTGTTTATCCAATCGAGCGAAGCCTGTATATCCTCTATCTGCAGTCTGAGGTCGACATTCTCCTCCGTGAGTTCGGCAATCCGGCTGTTGTACGATTCGAGATATGAGCTGTCGGTTGCGCTGTCGCGCTGTTCGACGAGGGCGGCTATGCGCAGCTCGTTTTCGGCTATGCTCTTTTGAATGGTATCCATCCTTGGCTGAGCGCTTTCGGCATACTGCTCGTAGTCGAGCACGTAGTGACCGGTTGCGAGCAGAGCATCGAGATATTCTTCGGCAGACTCATCGAACACGAGGGCGGCTTCCGCCCTGTAGTCGGCGAGCGTTCTGCCGTTAAAGGTGTATTCTACGCTCAATGCGGCTATCATGTCGTCGTACCTCGACAGCACGTAGTCGCGCTGGTCGGAGAGGGCGTCGATCTTGGTCTGAAAGGCGTTGGCGTTATCGAACACCGAAAGATAGCCGTCGGCTGCTATGCCCTGCGATATGCTTTTTGCGCGCTCGACGGGGTATTCGGCTACTGCGCGCATGAATGCAGCCGCCTGTGGACCGTTCTTGAAGTAGCCCACGCCGACGGTCAGCGTGAAGCTGTTTTCGGCAGAGTTGGCGCCCGAGGTGAGGGCGAGGTCGATGTCGTCTTCGCGCACCATCTTTTCGACGTCTATACCCGAAAGGGCGTCGTTTGAACCGACGATGGATTGAAGTACCGAGGGCGAAACGACCGAATTGTACCTGAACGGCGTGCCGTCGGGGTATTCGTTGTTTTCAAGACCGGGAAATTCTATGGTGTAGCTTATTGAATAGGTCTGCGTTGTCCTGTTGTACCAAAAATGCACCGCGCACACCGCCGCTGCCAGGAAGAGCGCCGCGACGAGTATGACAAGCCATATCTTTTTTACTATTACTTTGAATATTTCCGATAGGGAAATTCCGCTTTCTCTGTTTTCCATTCAATTATCTCACTGTGCCCGACGGGCGGTTATTTTAAATATCCTGCAACGCGGCAAGCCGAAAGCCTTTTGCGAACGGGGCGGTCGGCTTCGGAATTGACGAGCACGGACATCATAAAGCTGTAGACGAGCGTGGGCAGTATATAGAATATGTGGTTATCGAGCAGGCTTAAAATGAGCAGCGAAGCTATCACCAGCCCGACGAAAAATCTGTCCTCGGTGGGGTTTTTGAAGAAGGATATTATCGTCTGCATGCGGTAGACGGCGTAGGGCACAAATGCCGCGAGACCGCCGACGGCGAGCAGTTCGAACACGGTGTTGTGATACATATCGGGCATGAGCGGCAGACCGATAAAGCCGGGGTCGCCGCTTATGTCGCGATAAAAACCTATGCCGAACACGGGATTTGCTTTGAACTTTTCCCATGCCTCGTCGTACAGCCCGTCCCTTCCGCTGCCGGAAAAGAAGTTGTTGGTCAGCATTTCGTACACGCTGACCACTATGTCGCGCTTGACTATGAGCACGCCGACGGCAGCCAGCGCCGCCGCGCCGAAGATTATTAGGTGCGCCCGCTTTTTTGCGCTCTTTACAAGTATCCAGAGCGCGCAGACGACAAATATGAACGAGCCTATGAGCATGGCCTGGCGGCTCATGCTCACGAGTATGCAGCCTTCGAGAAGCACGAGATATATTGTAAATATCCACCCGCGTGACGAGCGGCAGGCAAGATATGCCGCGGCTGGCAGCGATATAGTGAACAGCATGCCCATTGTGTTATACATGCCCCAGCCGAAGTAGAGCGCCGACCTGTCTATGCCGCCGTCCTCCGTCCACAGATTGTCGTATGTAAGATAGGCGACGGCGAGCTCGATCATAAGGCATATAGTAAGCGCGATAAACGACAGCGCTATGCGCCTGTACATATCGCCGTTGACAGCCACCGAGCCGCTGCATATTACAAATACGCCGAGGAACATGAACGCCATAAAGAATCCGTATACGGCGTTCATTGGAGTATATCCTTGGCTGAATATGCCGTTGCACATTATGCCCGCCGCAAACAGGCACAGCCCGAAAAACACAGGAGTGCACCTGAATGTGCCGCTGCTCACCGCCCTTACCATGCGGTATACGCCCGCGGCGGCGAATACGCCGACGCCGACACCTATCTGCGCGAGCACGGCAGGCTGAAAATAGTAGTCGGAAGGGTCGTTGCCCCCGGCGAGCGTGGGGGAATTGCGCATGGATATCATGATATTCATGAACAGGAATATGGTTATCAGCGGAGTACCGTCTCTTGTGAACAGCAATATGAATGTGCCGCAGATAGCCATATACCATATTATGACCATATCGAGGCTGAGATAATAACAGCCGAGCGTCACTGCCGCCGTAAAAAAGGGAAAGTAGTCCGAAGCCACCGCTCTGCGCAGCAAAACTAAAATGTCCGTATTGAGTTTTGTGTTTCTTTCCTTAGTGTTCATGCCTGCGATAGACCTTGCAAATAATAAAAAACAGCGCGGCGGCAATCAGCCGAGTATGCACTCGACTTCGCGGGTGCGGTTGACGGGGTAGGGCGCCGTCTGCTTTGTGACGTGCTCCACCCTTGTCACTTCGCCCTCGCAAGACGCCCTGCCGCAGGGCACTTTTACTCTGTCGCCCGGCGCTATGAGGGGAAAGGGGCTTATGAACCACGCCTTTCCGCCGCCGTCAAGCGCGACGAATACGTATATCAGATCTTCATAATCGGCGATGATGCCGCCGCTGAGGGAATGTATCATAGCTCTTACCTGCGCCCCGCAGCCCGCACGCCGCCGAGCTCGACGTTGAAGTCGCGGCGGAGCGTGCCCGCGAGCGCGGGCACGAGCGTTTTTACCTCTTCGGCGGAGTGCATTATCTGCACGTCGCTGACGCCTGCTTGCTCGTCGTAATAAAAAATTGCGCCGTTTGTATCGAAGTTTTTATCGAATACGTTGTCGTTTTCCACGACCTGCGCCCTTTCGTTCACGATTGTTACGGCATTGTCCTTCAGATCGGGCTGCAAGACGATAAATTTACAGTTGAATATCTTTGCCGCACCGCCGCCGTTGCCCTTGTCGGGCTCGGTGGTGACGGGATTTTTTGCATTGTCGAAGCAGCAGTTTTCAATGAACGCGTACGCGCCTGCACGCAGCGACATGTTTGTGCCCGTGGAACCTTGGTAGTAGTTGTTGTACATGTGCATGTTTGCCTGTCTTGCCAGGGGCAGGCGGCTGCCGCAGCTTTGGTACCAATTGTGGTGGAAGGTTATGCAGGCGGAAGTCTGGCTGTCGCCGCCGCCTACGAGACCCGTCTTGCGGCACTTGTAATAGTGGTTGTACGAAAGCGTGACATAAGCCGTGCGCTTGAGGTCGGTGCCGCCGTCGCCTTTGTGCTTGTCCTGCTCGGCGCAGACGTCCCAACTGTTATTGCCTTCGTTTATGGTATTGTGATGTATCCATATGCGGTTGCTTGTAAACCCGTTGACTGTGGCGGCGTCCTCAGAGCCCTGAAAGGCGCAGGCGTCTTCGGTGTAGTCGTCGAAGGTGAGGTTGCGCACTTCAACTGAATTGCAGTCGCTCCACGTAAAGCCCCAGCAATATATGCCTGCATCTTCGCCTATGCCCTCGACGGTGACGTTTTCGGCGTCGGATATATCGCACATATTGTAGTATGAATCAAATTCGCCGCCGCTATAGCTTATGCGGTTCGTCAATCCGTTGAGCTTTGAATAGACGCTCTCGTCGAGCGCATTGTAGCCGCCGGAAACTATCTGCTCTTCGGTGATGTGCTTGACGCCGTCCCTGACGGCTTCGGTGAGCGGCCTGCCGTTGGCGCCTATGACGTCTTCGGCGGCGATATCGTACGCGCCATACTCTATCTCATTCCACGTCGCCGCGCCCACGGCGCCTATTATGCGCACGTTTACGGGCTCCTCGCTCCTGTTCGCATTGCGCAAAATTTCGGCTATGCCCGTATAAGTTCTGCCGCCGAGCTCGGCTGTGACGGTGTTTTTGGTGGCTTCGGTGACGTAGACAACGATTGCCCCGTCCTTTAAAGTGCCGTCGTCGTTGTATGCCCCCACCCCCTCTTCATAGTTGAAGTGAGCGTAGCCCGAACGGTCGTAGGAGGATATTTCCACTCCCTCTATCTCCATCACTTTGCCGTCGCTTGCCGTTATGCGGAAATCGTAGCTTTCGCCGCCCGCAAGCCCGACTATATCCGCCCTGGCGGTATCTGCCGACTTCCGGCGGATGAGCTCGCCGTCGACGGCGGAATATGCTCCCCGCCCGCTCAGCCTGTATTCGACCGCGGCGCCTTCGGCATTGGTCTCCTTCCACTCGAACGAAGCGCTCTCGCATGCAGCCTGCGCAAACGTGACGATATCGGATGCGGGCGTTTCCTCATCGGGAGTTTCGTCGCCGCCGGGAGTTTCGCCGTCGTCGGGTTGCTCTTCGCCGCCCGGCGTTTCGCCGTCGTCGGGCGTCTCGTCACCGCCCGGCGTTTCGCCGTCGTCGGGTTGCTCTTCGCCGCCCGGCATTTCGCCGTCGTCGGGCGTCTCGTCACCGCCGACGGGAGGGCGAACATCTGACGAAGGTCCCGAGGGTGCGCACGCCGCGCCAAAAAAACACGCCGCGCCGAGAGTGAGAGCCAGTATAAGAGAGACAAGTTTATTAATTTTCATGAAAGAATGTCCTAACTTTATAAGATACCGCGAAAGTTTGCCCGCAGTACGCAACTATATAATAACACATCAAACATGCAAATGCAAGCTTTATTGCCAAACTATATGCAATATGCACCGACAGTGAAGGAAATGGCGCCGCCCCCGCGGCGCGGCAGCTGCCGCGCCGCGGGGGCGGCGTTTTAAGACGGTATTTTACATGAGCATTAACACGCTGACAAACTGGCAGATTGAACCTGCAAGCACGAATATGTGCCAGATACAGTGCATGTATTTGCGGTTTTTACCGAGCGCGAAGAAGATTATGCCTATGGTATATGCCAGACCGCCGGCGAGCAGCCAGGCAAAACAAGCCAACGAAACGCTCTTTAAAAGCAGCGGCACGGCGGGGATTATCATCCAGCCCATGACCACATATGCTATCATTGACAGTACCTTGACCGCCTTCCGGCGCATGTTGATTGCGTTGAATGTTATGCCCAGCACTGCCAGCCCCCACTCCACTGCGAGAATGGCATACCCCCACGCGCTGCCCCAGAATGTGAGCAGGCAAAAGGGCGTGTAGCAGCCGGCTATGAGCAGGAATATGGTGCAGTGGTCAAATATCCTGAACACCCGCTTTGCCCTGCCCTGAGGGAAGAAGTGATAGAGTGCGCTCATTGTGTACAGCACCACTATAGAAAAGGAATATACACCCGCGGCGACAAACTTGTTGACGGTGGGATCGTACGAAGCGACTATGCACAGCGCTATACAGAACGCCACGCCCAGCGCCCCGCCGACTATGTGCGAGACGGCGTTGAACAGGTCCTCACCCCTGCCGTACATCGGTTCGGGCGGTCTCACCTTGCCCGTGCGTGAAATATATGCCGTTTGTTCCATAAAAACATCTCCTTATATACTGTAAATTAATTGAGCTTCGCGCAAAGCGCCCCGTCGACCGAAATTTACTGTTAGATTTCTCGACTGCGCTAGAAACGACAAAGGAGAAAGTCGACCGCTTTCCCCTTTTGTTATTCGACTACCCCTCTTTTTTGTCATTTCGACCAAGCGAGGCTGAAAGTCGAGCGCGTGGAGAAATCTCGGAGCGTAAACGACGGACAAAAGGTCATCGACCGAAATTTACTGTTAGATTTCTCGACTGCGCTCGAAATGACAAAGGAAATAAGTCGACCGTTTCCACCCTTACCAAAATGACAGGGCTAAATAAAAGCGCTTGTATATTTGAATTATACCCAAAACGCGGGCAAAACACTACCTACTTTTCAAATATATGCTCTCCCCTTTTTTATTGCGCCCGAACAGGCGCAAATCGGCATTCTACGCGCTTTTACAGGCACTCTACCGATAAAACCGCGCACTCTACCGGCGGTAGAGTGCGCAATTTGCAGGCGCGAAACGGACGGTAGCTTGACGGAAAAAGAGCGCGGATATATAATCAGACTGCACATCGGGGGCATGCCGAGGCAGCCGAAAGGTGTGCGGGAGGTATAATAATGACATTTGCACAAAAACTTAAAGCGCTGCGCACGCAGGCGGACATGACGCAGGAACAGCTTGCCGAGGCAATTTACGTGACCCGCGCAGCCATATCAAAATGGGAGACGGGCAGGGGCTACCCCGGAGTGGACAGCCTAAAGCTCATTGCGCAGACGTTCGGCGTGAGCATAGACGAGCTGATATCCGAAGACGACGTGCAGACAAAGCGCATGCTCGACGCAAAAAAGAGCAAGGTGCTCTACTGTGCGGCGGTCGCCATGCTGTTGGGCGCCTTTGTATTTGCCGCGCTCGTGTACGCGCTCGGTCAGCCGCTGTGGTACATAGGCGCCGCGGCGTGCGTGCTCGGATATATGGCTTTTGCGTTTTCGGCAAAGGACGAATACGCCCGCATCGCCGGCAGGGCGGGGTACGATTTAAAGCGCAGGCTGGCGCGAATTTTTGCCATAGTACTGATAATAGCGATAATAGTTTTCAGTTCGCTCGAGCTTGCAGGCGTGATCTGACCGCCGCGGAGCAAATTTTTATACATATGTTTAAACGCTGCCTGCTTGAGTTATAAAATAAGCGAAAACATAACCCGGGCACGACGGCTGAGCAGACGGCGCCGCGAAGGCGGCTGCCGACTGCCGGTGAAGGGCCTGAAAGGAGGCAACGACTATGGACGGAAATAAATTTACACAGAGCAGCGTTCAGGCAATAAACCGCTGCGAGCGCACCGCACGCGAGTACGGCAACAGCGCCATAATGCCCGTGCACATTCTGTATTCGCTGTTGGATAAGGACTGCATAGTGCCGCGCATACTTTCAAGGTCGGGGACGGACCCCGACGGTCTGAGGAGCGCCGCACTCGACGAAATAGAGCGCCTGCCCAGGATATCGGGCAGCGGCCGCGGGGATATATACATCTCTTCGGAGGCGAACGCGGTATTTGACGGAGCCGAAAAGACAGCCGCGGGCATGAAGGACGCGTATATTTCGGTAGAGCACATCTTTATTGCGCTTATAGACTGCGAGGACAGGACGGTGAGCGCGCTGCTTGCACGCTTTGGCGTGAACAAAAACGTCTTTTTGCAGGGACTCAAGGCGGTGCGCGGCAACACGCAGGTGACCAACGACAACCCCGAAGAGACCTACGAGGCGCTGGAAAAGTACGGCACCGACCTGACTGCCGCGGCGAGAAGGCACAAGCTTGAACCCGTGATAGGGCGCGACGAGGAGATAAGAAACGTAATACGCATACTTTCGCGCAAGACTAAGAACAACCCCGTGCTGATAGGCGAGCCCGGCGTGGGCAAGACGGCGATAGCCGAAGGGCTTGCAGAACGCATAGTAAAGGGCGACGTGCCCGAAGGGCTGAAGGACAAGACGCTGTTCGCGCTTGACATGGGCGCGCTGATAGCGGGCGCAAAGTACCGCGGCGAATTTGAAGAGAGACTTAAAGCGGTATTGCAGGAAGTTTCGAAGTCGGAGGGCAGGATACTGCTGTTCATAGACGAACTGCACACCGTAGTGGGCGCGGGCAAAACGGACGGAGCCATGGACGCGGGCAATCTGTTAAAGCCGCTGCTTGCCCGCGGCGAACTGCACTGCATAGGCGCGACGACTTTGGACGAGTACAGAAAGTACATCGAAAAGGACGCCGCGCTCGCCAGAAGATTCCAGCCCGTCACCGTGGACGAACCCACCGTGGAGGACACGATATCAATACTGCGCGGACTCAAGGAGAGGTTTGAAATTTTCCACGGCGTGCGCATACACGACGACGCGCTCGTGGCGGCGGCGACGCTTTCGAACAGGTATATTACCGACCGTTTCCTGCCCGACAAAGCCATTGACCTTGTGGATGAGGCGGCGGCGATGATAAGAACGGAGATAGATTCCATGCCGAGCGACATGGACGCGCTCAACCGCAGGATATTGCAGCTTGAAGTCGAAGAAAAGGCGCTTTCGAAGGAAAAAGACAACATTTCGCAGGCGCGGCTGGAGACCATACGCAAACAGCTTGCCGACGACAAGGAAGAGTTTGCCGCCATGAAGACCAAATGGGACGACGAAAAGGCAGCCATTCACGACGAAAAACAGCTTAAAGAGCGCATAGACGCCATGAAGGCGGATATAGACAGCGCCACAAACAGCGGCGACTTTGAAAGGGCGGCGAGGCTGAGGTACGGCGAACTGCCCGGGCTGGAAAAGCAGCTTGAAGAAGCCAAGGCGCGTATGGCGGGCGAAAACGCGCTGCTGCAGGACGAAGTGACCGAAGAACAGATAAACCAGATAGTTTCGCGCTGGACGGGCATACCCGTGGCGCGCCTGAAGGAGGGCGAAAGGGAAAAGATACTGCACCTGCCCGAAGATTTGCACAGGCGCGTCGTCGGTCAGGACGAAGCCGTTAAAAAGGTATCCGAAGCCATACTGCGCTCGAGGGCGGGCATATCCGACCCGGCGCGGCCGATAGGCTCCTTCCTCTTCCTCGGTCCCACCGGCGTGGGCAAGACCGAACTTGCAAAGTCGCTCGCCGAAAACCTGTTCGACGACGAAAAGAATATAGTGCGCATAGACATGTCCGAATACATGGAAAAGTTTTCGGTATCGCGCCTTGTGGGCGCGCCCCCGGGATACGTGGGCTACGAGGAGGGCGGCACGCTGACGGAGGCGGTAAGGCGCAAGCCCTACTCCATTGTGCTCTTCGACGAGATAGAAAAGGCGCACCCCGACGTGTTCAATATACTGCTGCAGATACTTGACGACGGCAGAGTGACCGATTCGCAGGGGCGCACGGTTGACTTTAAAAATACCATAATAATTTTGACATCCAACCTCGGCTCGACGGATATTATCGAGGGAATAAAGGACGGCGAAATAACAAAAGAGGCACAGGACAAGGTCAACGCCATACTCAAACGCTCGTTCCGTCCCGAATTTTTGAACAGGCTGGACGAGATAATAATGTTCAAGCCGCTGACGAGGGAAAATATTACGGGCATCGTGGACATACTGCTTGCCCGCCTTGCAAAGAGGCTTGAAGAGGAAAACCTGAAACTTGAAGTCACGCAGAAGGCAAAGGACTACATCGCCGACAGCGGCTACGACAATATTTACGGCGCGCGCCCCTTGAAGAGGTTTATTCAGACCCACGCCGAAACGCCGATAGCAAAGTATATTATAGGCAGCAACCCCGCAGCGGGGACTACGATAACTTTGGACGCAAACGAAGAGGGGCTGTATATTAATAATTTACACTAAATCATTTCAAACATTTGTAAGAGGCGGGGCACACTTAAAGTGCGCCCCGCCTCTGTTTTTGTGTATTATTTGCTTAGATTATCATGTTGTTGCCTATAGCGTCTTTCCTGATTGTCACGCATACCACTGACAGCATCGGCAATAATGGAAAGAAAATACACTATTAAACTAACAAGAGTAAACGACATCTGCACAACGAAGTAGAGAAAAAAATCCGGTATTTCTAATTTAATAACAATTACCTGGAACAAATAACTACCCATCAAAATAATGAAGAAAACTATATTTGCAAGATACAATTTGCCTTTTTTACTTAAAACACTTTTTTTTTCGTTATTTTTCATTATATCTACCTCCGTTAATAGAATATTCCACCGCAATCAATACCAATTTTCCATGCATCACTTGTTGCCCCAATAGTCAGCGAAGGAGCAACTGAAATATCCGACCCCGCTGAAATACCTATACTGCCACTAATATCAATTGAATTATATGTATGAATATAGCTTAATTTAATATTTGTCTCTGTATTTTCATTTGTTAAGCTTTTTAAGGTGAGTGTAGCCGTTGCATCCTGCAATTCTTTGCCGCACCAGCCAGACTTTTCAAGAAAGCTCCAAATATATGCATCAAACCTACCTTCTTCAACGGGATAAAAAGTTACAGAACCAGCATTATCATAATATCTCCCTGATATTGAATTATTTAATGCTTTAATTCTGCCGGAACCACCCCATGTTATACCCATAACATCTTCACTTCCTTCCTCCGCTGCTTCATTACCCATCCAAAACCATACCCATTCTTGTTTCCAACTTGATTTAGCAACAACATAATAAGTATCAGCAGGCATTATGTGATACACAGCAAGTTCGATTGTTAAGCGGTATTTTGATGCCTCTGAGTCTTCAACTTTTTCTCCGGTAGTTTCACCAGTTGTCAATGTGGTTGATTGCGATAAATTTTGAGCTAAAGCCTGAGCCTCTTTAAATTCATCCAATTCTTTTTTTGTCATCAGATTGCTTTCAACAACCATACCATTTCTATCTGTTTTTTCTGACACCCAAACGTTTTGTACAACAGCGCCAACAAATTCATGATTATCATTTAAAACCGTAGTTTGCAAACTATTTTGTTGACGAATTTCTTTAGTCACGTTTTTCATCTGAACATATTGCTGATAACTATCTTCGCTTAACAGATATGTAGTTTCAGAATAATAACCTTCATCCGCATAAACTGTATAATAATTCTTCTGTGCTGGAGTATAGAAAATGAAAATACTTAATATTAAAGCTGTTAACAATAAAACGATAACTAATGATTTTATGGATTTTTCTAAATTAAATTTTTTCATAAAACACCTCTTATCATAAATTTTTGGTTGCAACCTTTGATAAAACTTTATCACTAAAGCCCTAAAATGTCAATAGCGAAACTGTCCCGTTTTTGTCCCAAATTACTTTATTCAAAAAATTGTTTTAATAAAACCAATACTTATCAATTGCATTTTATTATGATAAATTGTATAATGTTATTATGAATCAAATTAGCGGTAAGTATCTTAAAAAAATCAGAGAAGAACATGGATATTCTCTGCGCAAGCTTTCAGAAAAAATCTTTATATCAAAATCAACAATTCAGCGTTGGGAGCAATCTTACTTACCTGAAGATAATGATTTATTAAATGAAATAGCAAAAGTATTTGACACGACAGTAGATGAAATGCGTTTAGCAAGTACAAAATTATATGAAGATAACACGACAGAATCTGAAAAAGCATTTCTAACAAACGAGCAGAGAGCAGAAATAAAGTTCGGTATTAAAGGTCTTGCTATAACAGCTACAATAATAGGAATTTTTCTCATAACAATAATTATTTTACCTGCAATATGCTAAAATTTGAGACTAATCGACATTTTACAATGATATTACTGCTGTAGCGTTATATCTTTTTATATAATAACTTCAAATTAAAACTCGGAGCACGGCAAAAAAACCGTGCTCCGTTTTTTTAATTATTTATTGACAGAATGAATTCTTTCGGCGCTTGATCGACCGCACTATACTGTAAGATTTCTCGACTACGCTCGAAATGACAAGGGCGGGTGAAGCGACCGTTCGTACAACGGGCGTTAAATATTTTACTGCGGCTGCTTGCCGATGTACGCCAAAATACCCCCATCAACATACAGAATGTGTCCGTTTACGGCGTTGGAGGCATCGGAGGCAAGGAATACTGCGGGGCCTGCAAGCTCATCGGCTTCGAGCCAGCGGCCTGCGGGCGTCTTTGCGCAGATAAAGGTATCGAAGGGATGGCGCGAGCCATCGGGCTGGCGTTCGCGCAGGGGCGCCGTCTGGGGAGTAGCGATGTAGCCGGGACCTATGGCGTTGCACTGAATGTTGTAGCCGCCGTACTCCGAGCAGATATTGCGGGTGAGCATTTTAAGTCCGCCCTTGGCTGCGGCATATGCCGAAACGGTCTCCCTGCCCAGCTCGCTCATCATGGAGCAGATGTTTATTATCTTGCCGTGACCCTTTTTTATCATTGAAGGAATGACCGCCTTTGCGCAGATGAAGGGCGCGTTGAGGTCGACATCGATGACCTGACGGAAGTCGGCGGCGGACATTTCAATCATTGGTATCCTCTTTATGATGCCCGCGTTGTTGACGAGGATATCGATGACGCCCACTTCCTTTTCGATTTTTGCGACCATATCCTGAACGGCGGACTCATCGCAGACGTTGCAGACATACCCGTGGGCTTTGATGCCGTCGGCATTGTATGCGGCGATGCCCTTTTCGACGAGTTCGGGTCTGATATCGCAGAAAGTGATGGTTGCGCCCGCGGCAGCCAGACCCTTGGCAATGGCATAGCCTATGCCGTAGGTGCCGCCGGTTATCATGGCGACCTTGCCGTCTAACCTGAAATCTTTCATTTCCATTGTTAATATTCTCCTTCGAAGTTAATTTTTTGAACACTTAAATTATAGCACACTGCGCAAAAAAACACAATGAAAATTTTGCAAATTTTTTGTTAAAACAAAAAAGGCGGGGCGCGGAAATTTTCCGCGCCCCGCTGTCCCCTTTTTTATTGCCACGGGGGAAAAGCCGCCGCTCCATACGGCAGAGTTATCGTTTACCAGTCTATCTGCAGACTGCCGATATAGGTGGAATTATCGCCCGTTGTACCGGTGTGCAGCAGGCAGAAGCCGCCGTATGTATTCGATTGTATGTTGGCAGTGAGGTCTACCTTTTCGGCATAGCCCTTATCTATGGCGCCCTGGGTCTGCGCCTGACTGCTTTCAACGTGAGCGTTGAGCTTGCCGTCTTCCGTCCAGACGCGTATGGTGCACTCGGTGAGGTAGCACGAAGACCTTACGGGCTCGCATATCTCCTTGCTCTTGCCGTCCTTATACTGCATGAGTACGAAGTCGCAGCTGTCGCCGCTCGTCCTGTATATCCTGAGGCCGTAGCCGGTGAGCGTTTGGTTGTCGAACTTGATCATTATATCCATATACTGATAGTCCGAACCGAAGCCCTGCGAAGCCGTCTTGCCGGGAGCAACCTTGAGCGTCACGTCCATATCGCCGAAGCTGTCGCCGACGGGCGTGTACCTGAGTCTTGCGCCGCGCGCCGTCTGATAGATACCCGAATAGTCGAGGAAGCCGTTCTTGGCGCCTGTGCCGTATGACCATGCATTGTTGGTTACATCTGCGGGAGTCCACTTGCCGGCAACCTTGTCGGAGTACTTGCCGCTGACTTCGGTGCCGTCGAGAGGAATGTAGCCCTCCTGCGTGTCTGCGGGGCAGTAGCCGTCGACCGTCCAGAAGCCTGCGGCTATCTCTGTTTGAGGGTCGGTGGGGAAGTTGGCGAAGTCGGTGGAATAGCTCTCGTGCGAGGCTATGCCGCTGTCTGCTATGGGAGTTTCGAGCATGTATACGTCGGCTTCGGCGGCATAGTCAGAGCGCACCGACTTGCGGAGGATGGATACCTGCAGATACTTGCCCACATAGGCTTTTTCGAGCGTTATCTTCTTTAACGGTTCGCTGCCGCGACCTATGGCGACTTCCTTGGCGTTGCTGCCCTGGGCGTCGTCGCATACCGACCAGATTATCTGCGAATTATCGGCGCTTTCGCCGGTTATGGTATAATCTACCTGCGCCGTGCCGTCGGAATTCTGCTTAATGACGGGCGCGGACGCAAATTCGGGCGCGGGCAGCACCTTTGCCCTGACCGTGAGCGCAACTGCGGCTTCGAGACCGGAGGTATCCTTTGCCGTGACGACCACGGTGGGGATATCGTCGGTATCGTTGATGGGAGTGACGACGCACGAGGTGCCGTCTGCCGAGGGCGCTATGGTGACGTATTTTTCGTCTTCGGGCTTGATGCTCCAGGTGACCTTTGCCTGCGAGGTGTAGTCGGATGACTGAGGACCGGAGATGGTATAGCCCAATGTGGCGGTATTGGCTTCGGTTTCGAGCTCATAGGAGCCTTCAATAACGCTTGCCGACATGCGCGTTGCAACGTCTTCTGCGCCGAGGGCGGTCACCTTATCCTTCTGGTTGAGGGGATCCCAGCCGTCCGTGCCGCGAAGAAGGTTGTATACATTATATATTATGTTGCCGTCGCCATCGACGAGCTTGTATGCCTTGAGCGCCTGAGTGCCGGTGAGGTCGACGCCCGCGTCGGGGCTCTTGCCGCCGTCGTCGAAGGTTATCTGTTCGCCGTTGTGAGTTACGTTGGAATAGTAGCTGCGGAACGTAGGGCTCAGCACGTCCGTCCAGCCTATTGTGACGGGAACGTCGTAGTCGCTTATGAATTGGCTGTCGATCACTACATAGGGGCTCTGCGCCTTGGAGAGGTACTGCTGTACCTTATCGGAGACGTTGTAGTGAACTATTTCCATTGTGCAGTTCAAGAGCGTTGAACCGCCCGTGGAATACCAGGGCTTGCCGCTGTAGAATTGGAAATCGCAGCCGAGATATACCGAACGCGACGAGCCGTTGAGCGAGTCGTCGGTGCTCTCCATGTGGCAGTTGACGTACAGGGCGCGCTGGCTGTTGTTGAAGGGCATCATGTTGAGGCGGCTGATGAAGTTGCAGTTTTCGGCATACAGCTTGTCGCCGCTGTAAGATGCTATCTGACCCTGGGTGACGTTATCCGTCCTCTTGGGCATGTTGAGCGAGGGGTCGAGGGGATAGACAAGGTCCACGTTGCAGTAGTCGCCGAACGTGACGTTCCTCAGTTCGAGACCGTCGCCCTTGACGCTGAACATCGTCCAGTTGCCGCCGTCGTAGCCCTCGTTGTGACCGTAGTTGCCGGCAATAACTACGTTATAAGGGTCGTCGGTCAGACCTGTGATGTGCAGGTATTGACAGTTGATGTACATGCCGAAAGCTTCCGTAGTCTCTTCGGAGTTGGGGTTGTGTATCCAGTAGACATAGGGAGCTATGTAGACCTCCATCGGGTCGCTTTCGGTGCCGTCAACGAGGTTTGCCATTGCCTGCTTGAAGGAATTGTAGACGTAGTCATAACCTTCTATCTGCTCGTCCGAAAGTCTGCCGTCTATGAATATGCACCTTTCGCCGAGGTCTATGGTCTTCTCCTCGCCTTCGAAGCCGTAGGTCACCTGCATGCCGTCCTTGGACAGCGTGACGGGATACTGCAGCTCGGCGGGATCGGCGCCCTTGACCGTGTACTTTGCGTACAGGCTTATGTTTGCCGTCACCTGCGAAGAGAAGTTATATTCTATCGTAGCGGCGCTGTCGGTGTACCACCCGTCGAAGTCGTAACCCGATTTTTCGGGAGTCCAGTCGAAGGCGCATTCGCCCTCCTTTACCGACTGCGTCCTGAGCACTTCGCCTTCGTCGTAGTAGGTAACCGTGTACCAGTTCTGCTTTTCGGGCTGCTGCGCCTCTTCAAATTTTGCATACAGGCTCATATCTGATGTCACCCCGTCGGAAAAGTCGTACTTGTCCGTGCGCGAACTGTCGGCGTACCACTCGTCGAACTCATAGCCCGATTTTTCGGGAGTCCAATCGAATGCCTTGTCGCCCGACTTTACGGTCTGCACCCAGAGGGCGCTGCCGCTTTCGTCGTAATAGGTTACCTTGTAGTAGACGTCGCCGTCGGCGGATTGCTGCGGTGCGCAGGCGGCAAACATCGACATGCTGAAAATTACGGCAAGAGCTACGCTCAGCCATTTCAGCTTTCTCTTTGTGTTAGTTCTCATCCATCTGCTCCTAATGTTATTGATCGGGGAAAGCTGACCCGCATCTATTGCCGGCAGAACGGAGCCAAAGCCATCCCGACCTGATTATCATTATACGCAGAGCATTTGAGTTGTCAAGGGCTTAAACGAAAAATTTTTAAATTATTTTCAGTTTTTGTTAATTAATACCATACAAAGTGTCGATTTTTTGACAAAAACGACATAATTAGTAAAAAATAACAGCGGCGGGCGCATGCAACGCCCGCCGCCCGGACTGCCGTGCGACAGAAAAAATGCTAAAAGCGGATTGCAGGCAACAGATAAACGATGTACTGAGATGGGCTCATTCATTTATATCCGGTGCAATTACAGATAAAATGCAATAAAGTGCATGGCATTTGCGGCGAAGGCAAAGAGTACGGACATGCCTGCAATCCTGTTTTGCATCCGCCGCGGCTGCGCCTGAGCGAGCCGAGCCATGATAATATTTTAAATATAAAAAAGACAAAAATCAAGGAAATTACATTTGCATAGTGCAAACATACGGTTGCAATTTGGCATAAACTCCCGCTCTACCGACAGTAGAGTGTCAAAATTACAATATAAATATGCAAAGTTACGCCACTATTTTGGCAAAAAACCGCACGGCACCCGGAGAAGCCGTGCGGTCAGCGCCGACCCTGCCTATGGAGCAGAGGCTGGGCCGAAGTATGGATAGGTTTGCAGCCTTGAGCGGCGGCGTAAAAATGCGGCGCTCAAGCTGCGGCATGCGGGCGCGGCGGTGCGGCTATGCGCCGCCGCGCCAACGAAAAAGTCATTGGAGCGGGATGCTCGGCTCTTCGCAGTGGCGGCAGGCAAGGTCGGGGCGAAGAGGCGCCTGCGGGGCGACGTAGCCGCACGCATTGCACAGCAGACGGCGCACGGCGGGCAGCTTGTACGTGGGATAGGTTTCGTGCCCGGGATTGAAATAGAACAGCTTGCCCCTGCCGCGCCTGAACACGCAGCCGCCGCGCAGCACTTCGCCGCCGCGGAACCAGCCGACGTAGACGAGCTCGTCGGGCGCGGGGATATCGAAGGGTTCGCCGTACATCTCCTCGCGCGGGATATCTATGAATTCGCCCAGCCCGCGGGCTATGGGGTGCGACATATCCACGCACCACAGGCGCTCGAGTTCGCCGTCTTCGCGCCACTTTAAAGAACAGGATGTGCCGAGCAGCTTTTTGAGCATCTTTGAATCGTGTGCGGAGTGCAAAAACACCATGCCCATGCCGCGCAGCGCCCTTTCTGCCACCTTGGCTATCAGTTCATCGGATACCGCGCCGTGGTACCAGTGCCCCCACCAGAACATCACGTCGGTGGCGGCGAGGATGTCGTCGGTGAGTCCCTCCGCTCCGTTTTCATCGGCGCGCACGAGCGTGACGGCGTTGCCGTCCTCTTCGAGCAGCTGTCTGAGGCAGACGCCCATCCCCTCGGGATAGGCCTTTATACCTTCGGGCGAGTGCATGGAGGCGTTATCTTCGCAGACTACGGTAACATTCATGGTCTTCACCTCAATCGAAATAATAGGGTTTGCCCGTTTGGGCGCTCTTGTAAATGCCTTCGAGTATGGCAGTGACGACTGCCGCCTGCTCGGCGGTGACGTACAGACTGCCGCCGTTTTTGACGGCGTTTATGAACGTGGCGCACTCTATATCTTCAGGCTCGCCGCCCGCGGCGCCGCTGAAGAACGCCACCGAACCGCCGCTGAAGTCGGGCTTTATCATGACCTGCTTGCCCGACATTACGGTGTTTATGCGCAGCCCGTCGAGCATGTCGCCGCCCGCCCTGTCGCCGCATATCGTAGTTATCGCCTCCATCGGGTCGGCGATGTTGAGCGCCCAGCTCGACTTCAGGTATATGGTCGCGCCGTTCTTCATGACGACGAAGCCGAACGCGCTGTCTTCGGCGGTGAATTTTTCAACGTCCCAGTCGCCCCAAGCGTTGCCCGTGTCGCGCTGCGCGTTGAGCTTGTGGAAGGTGCTGCCCACGCAGTAGGCGGGCTCGTAGTTGTTCATCATGAACAGAGTGAGGTCGAGCGCGTGCGTGCCGATATCGATGAGCGGTCCGCCGCCCTGCTTTTGGCAGTCGATGAACACGCCCCACGTGGGCACGGCACGGCGGCGGACGGCGATGGCTTCGGCATAGTATATATCGCCGAAGACGCCGTCATCTGCCAACCTTTTCATATACAGCGCGTCGGCGCGGAAGCGGTTCTGATAGCCTATGGTGAGTATCTTGCCCGACCTGTCGCGCGCGGCTATCATCTCCTTTGCCTGAGCATAGCTTATGGCCATGGGCTTTTCGCACAGGACGTGTTTGCCCGCGTCGAGGGCGTCGACGGTTATGCGGCAGTGCGAGTTGTTGGGGGTGAGCACGAGCACCGCGTCGATGCTGTCATCGGCGAGCAGCTGCCTGTAATCGGTATACACAGCGCAGTCGGGCGTGCCGAAATCGTCGCGG
The DNA here is from genome assembly GCA_944327465.1 of uncultured Clostridia bacterium. Classification (GTDB taxonomy): domain Bacteria; phylum Bacillota; class Clostridia; order Christensenellales; family Borkfalkiaceae; genus Coproplasma. Next base: position 18,639 of record CALVHH010000002.1, read on the forward strand.
GCCTTGAGCGCCCGCTCCTCTATTATGTCACAGAATGCCGCCATTTCAACTTCGGGATTGCGCTTTTCGGCGGGCATATGCTTGTTGTTGGCTATGCCGCCGCAGCCTATAATGCCCAGCCTTACTTTTTTGTTCATTTAATTGGTCTCCTTGGCGTTTTTTTATTTATATTTTTTTGAGCTTCAGCTGCAAGTTTTTTCATGTTGACAAGGCTCTTTTGCATGTATTCCACTTCGTCGCAGGGAAACTTTTCGACCTCGAGCACAGCCCAGGGTATGCCCTGCCATACGGCTTCGGCAAACACCCCCGCCATATCCACCGCGCCTTCGCCCACTACGGGCTGGGGGCTGACTGCGGGGTCGGCATGCGCCGCCTCCTTTATGTGCACGAGCGCCGCCGAGCCGCGCAAGTTTTTGAGCTCTGCCGCCGCGTCCCTGCCCGCCACCGTCAGCCAGAACACGTCGGGTTCGACCTTGACGCCCGTGTCCTTAACTATCCTTGCCACATAGTTCCCGCCCCCTGCATATTCGTGGGCGTGATTATGATAGCCGAACACTATACCCCTGGCTTCGAGCAGATTTTTGGCTCTCTTCATCGAGTCGACGAGCGCGGCGTATCGCTGCGGCGAGGCGAGCTCGTCGGCGCCCGCCCACGGCACGAACACGTAGCGGATGCCGAGAGCGAGGATGATATCCAGGGAGCATTCGACCTCCTCGGGGCGGATGTGCGCCGAGAGAGCGACGAGGGAATATCTATCCAATAGTTCGCGAAGCGCGGCGGCGGTCATGCCGTAAAAGCCGGCAAATTCCACACCGTCGTAACCCGCCGCCGCAACAACCGCAAGCGCCCCTTCCGCGCCCTTTTGCTGCGCGATGTCGCGCAGACTGTAGAGTTGTACGCAAAATTTCATATGACTATGCCCACCACATGTTTGTATTGTCCTGACGGATGATGCAGCGGCTTACGAATGCGACCGCCTTTTCGAGCCCCTCTTTCGGGGACATCAGCCCGTCCTCGTGCTCGATGGATATGCTGTCGTCATAGCCCATTATTTTGAGCATTGAAAATATCTGCCGCCATACCTCTTCACCGTGCCCGTAGCCCAGAGTGCGGAACACCCATGCCCGCTCGGCGGGCTTGGTGAACGATACGGTATCGAGCACGCCGTTTTTGCGCAGCACTGCGGGAAGCATCTGCGTATCCTTGGCATGGAAGTAGTATATTGCGCCATGTTCGCCCAATTCGCGGATGACTTCGGCTATGTCCATGCCCTGCCAGAACAGGTGCGAAGGGTCTATGTTGGCGCCTATAACGTCGCCGACCGCCGAACGAAGTTTAAGGCAGGTGGCTGGATTGTATACGCAGAAACCGGGGTGCATTTCGAGCGCTATGCGCTTTACTCCGTTTTCGGCGGCAAACGCCGCGGCACGGCGCCAATAGGGAATGAGCACCTCGTTCCACTGCCATTCGAGCACGCGGGGATATTCGGGCGGCCATGCGCAGGTCACCCAGGAGGGCATGGTAGCCTGCGGGTCGGAACCCGGGCAGCCCGAAAAGGTGACTATGCGGTCGACGCCTATCTGACCTGCGAGCACACAGGCGGCGCGGAAGTCGTCTTCGAACTTCTGTGCCGTCGCCTTGTCGGGATGCACGCAGTTGCCGTGCACGGCGAGCGCAGATATGGTCATGTTGTGCCGCTCAAAAGTTGAGAGCAGCGTGCGCCTTGCCGATTCGTCGCGGCTGAGCTCGAGCGCATCGGCGTGCGCCTTGCCGGGATAGCCGCCCACGCCGAGCTCGAACTGTTCGACGCCCAGCGAGGAGAGATATTCAAGGCTCTCATCCAGGCTGTAGTCGGCAAGTATGCTGCTGACAACGCTTATCTTCATCGTTGATTCCTCCTCAATTATTTATATATTCCGCCTTAGGCTTATGCCGCGGACTTCATATCCTTTCCTTTATCACCTCGTCGCTCTGCGCCGAGCGCTGCGCCGCCTCCATAAGCGCACTTACGCGCAGCACCTGCTCCTTTCTGACGGCGGGCAGCTCATCGCCCGCGCATGCCGCCGCAAAATTTTTATAGAATTCAAAGGGACGGGCGCGGACTATTTCGAGCGGGCTTTTGATTATGCTGTCGCCCACGCGGGGCGCCATTGTGCGGGTAAAGCCGTTGCCGGCACGTATGCCGGCTATATGCTCATCGCGCCGCACGACGGGGCGGACGATGCCGCCCGACAGATCCCAATCGGCTATCTGCGCCGTGCCCTCGGTGCCGTAGAGCTGCCAGCGGGGCAGGTTGATAAAGCAGTCGGTTGCGATGACGATGAGGTATTCGGTGCCGTTTTCAAAGCGCACGCTCAGGCGGCAGCCGTCTTCCACCTCTTCGCCGTAGATATAGCTGTATTCGCAGTGCAGCGAGACGACCGCGCCTTTTACCATTTCGAACATCTGGTCTATTAGGTGCACGCCCCAGTCGAGCATCATTCCCCCGCCCTGCGCCGCACGCTTGCGCCAGTCGCCCGGGATGCCGTTGCCGCCCATCACCCGCGACTCTATGCGGTAGACGTCGCCTATGTGCTCGCGATGGTCATATATATTTTTGACGGTGAGGAAGTCATCGTCCCAGCGGCGGTTCTGGTGGACTTCGAACACTACGCCCGCGCTTTCGGCGCACGCATACATGTGCTCTGCCTGGCTGAGGCCGAGTCCCACGGGCTTTTCGCAGATGATGTGCTTGCCCGCCGCGGCGGCACGTTCCACATACTGCGCATGCACGTCGTTGGGGGTGGCTATCAGCACAGCGTCCACACTGTCGTCCGCCATCAGCCGTTCGCTGCTCTCGTAGGCGAATATGCCCTCGGCACGGGCTGCGGCTGCGCGCTCGGACGAAATATCGTAAATGCCCGCAAGCTCGACGGGGTATTCAGGATCGCCGCCGCAATACTGCCTTAAAAGCCTGCCGTGGTAACCGCCCATGCCGCCGTAACCTATTATTGCTATCCTCATTTCAAATTTCCTCTCACAATTTGACATATTTGCTCTTTGATGATATAATAACGCTGAAAATTGCGCATTTCCACGCAATTTTCCACAAATATCTACCGAATATTGACATCATGAAAAATTTTCCCTATTATGAGCTCAACCACGACAAGGCGGACGGCGTAGAATTTTTCCGCGGCGACGACCTGGATACGCGCCCGCACTTTCACCGCTGCATAGAGCTGCTGTATATAACCGGAGGCAGCGTCGACTGCAAAATCAACGACCAAAGTTTCCGCTGCGGGCAGGACGAGATAATGTTCGTGCACAAGTGCGGCATACATTCGCTGGTGCCCGCGCCGAGCTATGCGAACTTTGTGCTCATAATAGGTCAACAGTACTCTTCTGACTTTTCAGGCATATTCCAGAACAGGACGCTGCCCGCCCACCTTGCCGACAGGCAGTTCAACCGCACGCTTCTTGCGCACTTCCTTGCGCTGGACAAACAAAAGAACGCACCCGCGCTCGTAAAAAAGGGGTATATAGATATAATAGTGGGCAGCCTGCTCGACCACTACGAGCGCGTGCCCGCCACTCCCACCCCCAATATCGCAGTAATAGTTGCGGCGCTGAACTATATAGACGGGCACTACCGCGAACCGATATCGCTTGACAGCATTTCTTCGGTTTTCGGGTACAACAAATACTATTTTTCGCGGCTGTTCAATACCTATATAGGCGAATCGCTGAACGCCTACATCAACGCGGTGAGGGTGCGAAACCTAGTTGCCGAAGCTCGGCAGTGCGAAAACCCCGACCTGACCGAGCTGGTGTTTGCGCACGGCTTCAACTCGATGACCACCTTTTACCGCAATTTTTCAAAATATTATTCCCAGCCGCCCACCGAAGTATTCCGCATAAAATGACGCACAAAAATATACCCCGCCGAAAGGGGACAGGCTTAAATGCCTATCCCCTTTCGGCGGGGTATTGCCGCTTTATCCACACCCGAAGTTCGGATTATTTTGACATGGTGGAGAAGTATTAACACAAGCAAATATTTCTCATTTTCATCATTTTTTATTGCATATTTTGCCAATTGATACCATACAATTCCAGCAATTTTATAATTATCTAATTCCACTTGCAATTTATAGAAATTATCGTAGTCGGCATACCGACAATTTGTATATCAAATTTCAAGCTTGTTTCTACCTTAGTTGAAGCATTATGTATGCGGAAGCTGAATTGCCAGCCGCCATCCATATAAAGTTCGACTGTGTTGGTGCTGAGAGGCTTAAAATCAAGACTAACTATTCGCGTCGGTAACAAAGCACGAGGTACTTCGATTTTGGGAGCAATGACTCGACCAGATTGATTTAATGTCCCGTGAAGATTGTAAGTTTGTATCTGCGTAATCCGTTTGCTGTCGATGCTAATAATCTTATAAAAATCAAATTCCCCCAACAAATATTCAACCATCTTCTGCGGAACGGTAGAGTCGCACTTATTACTACGTAAAACTTCTTCAATGAAAGCTTTAAGCAACGGAACATAGACTTCTTTATCCTTAGACGGAAGCTCGTTCCAGTTTCTGTTTTCGAATTTCTGTTCGGTCAAATAGTTAAAAATCGGCTCAACGCTGTTCCAATACTGTTCGGAGCACGGTATACCGAACCACTTGGCGCCAAAATCCAAAGTCTTTGCCAATCTGCTGTGTTTTACTGCAAAGTGATTGTGTTTGATGCTCAAGCCAATTTCCCACTTAATATCCGAGCGAGCAATGATAATATCGCGCACATCACCGAGTTTTCCTTCATTGTCGGTTTGAATCTTGAGAGTCAGCAAATCAGAACCTGTTTCAAGCAACATCGGTTCCATATCGAATATTGTACTTACCGCAGCAGCCGCGCTTTGTTGCAAAATATATTTGAATCCATCCGAAGTTGAAGCCCATGCGCGTGATGCCGCTTCGTAAGCTGAATTTTTAATAATTTCAGCAAAGCGAATTTTATTTATTTCTGCGCAAAGCGTATTAATGCATATATATTCGTATGCGCGACCTTGATTATTGCTTTGATTACTCATCTTCCGTGCTCCTTATTGCAACGCCTGTTTGATTGCGACAGCTACTTCGTAGGCGAGATTGACAGGTACTGCATTACCAATCATTTTGTATGCATCATCCGTATAATTATAAATGAATTTGAAGTCATCCGGAAATCCTTGAATCCTTGCTATTTCACGAATTGTCATTCTACGATAAAGATGCTCTTTGCTCTTAACAAACTCACGTTTATTTTGCTCAATAAATATCATTTTGGGCGCCTGTGGATGTAATTGACATTGTCTGCCCGATGCCTGTACAGTAAAAGCCTGTTCGTCCCATCCCTTAACGCGATTACGACTCATAAATATGGGCGAATACGCACCCGTAAAATATTCATTGTTATTGATTGCTTGAAGATTATGATAATTTCTCGCTCCTGCAGGAACAGCAGTAAACTGTAAATCCCATATTACATCACGTAATGTAAGTTTTTTCTTGTCGTCCGCTGTAGAGCCGATAGGAAATTCAAAATGTATGCCCAAATCACTGCGAAAGCCTATATAAAATACCCTGCGTCTTTCCTGTGGTACTCCGTAATCTTTTGCATTAACTAAGTTAATTGAAACATCATATCCACAATCTTTAAACATCGCGATAATATTATTAACCGCTTCCGAATGCCGATTAGCAAGCATTCCGCTTACGTTTTCCGCAAGAAAAAACTTTGGTTGTTTGCTTTTAAGTATTCGAATATAGTCATAAAATAACTTCCCACGCGCATCGTTAATTCCGCGAAGCGCTCCCGCTTCAGACCAAGACTGACATGGAGGACCGCCAATTATCCCATCGATATCATCAGGAAAATCATCCTCTTTTAAGCTTCGGATATCACCTTCGATCAATTTAGTAAACGGATGATTTATTTTATATGTATCCCATATTGTAGGGTCATACTCATTTGCTATAGAAATCTCAAAACCTGCTCTCTCAAATCCAAGGTCTAATCCACCGCATCCGCTAAAAAGGCTAATTATTTTCATTGCTTAATCCTCATATATTTTTATCATCAATAACAATATTGTTTTGTACACAAAATTGAATGAAGGCATATTCTTTCAATTTAGTCGGCTTTGTAACGCCATTTTCCCACCGATTTATTGTAGCATATCCGATACCTAATTGTTGTGCAAATTGCATTTGAGTAAGACCAAGCTGCATACGCGCCTGATATACTTTTTCTTTAAATTCCATACACACCTCGTAAACTAATCATATTATATCATGTTATAACAGTTTTTACAAATGGAATATATAATCACAAAACCAATATTTGCATTTTCTGCTGTAAGTAATTAAATAAACTATTCCGAGCCCGACGCACAGCGTATATTTAACAATTTTCAAAAAACAAACGGATAGGTATTTTTGCCTATCCGTTTGTTGGTGGAGATGATCAGACTCGAACTGACTACCTATACGTTGCGAACGTATCGCTCTACCGGGTGAGCTACATCCCCGAATATGGCGGAGATACTTGATTTCCGCACTGACGTTATGCATGCCTCCTTATGGCTTTTACATACCAACCGCCTTACGGCTGTTGAGTGCTTGGTGCTGACAACAGGACTTGAACCTGCAAGGTATTAACCACAGGATTCTAAGTCCTGCGCGTCTGCCAATTCCGCCATGTCAGCATGCGCAGCACCCATACGGAACGCTATATTATTATATTAAAGCGCAAAAAAATTGTCAATCGTTTTTTGAGCGTCTGCCGCCCGCCCCGAGGCATATTATAGCGGCGTGAACGGCGAATATGACGGCAATTGCCGACGCCGAACCGATGACGTCGAACATTACGTCGCGCAGGGCAGCCGACCTGCCGGGCACGAAGTACTGGTGTAACTCATCCGTGCAGGCGTAGAACAGGCAGAATGCCGCGGCGCACAGCGACGACAGCGCCGCTCTCCACACGCCGGAGGGCAGTTTTATGCCGCTGAGCGACTGCGCAAGACAGTAGCTGCCTGCGCCGAGGCAGGCGTACAAAAACATGTGGGCTATGTTGCGTATGCGCAGCCCGAAGATTATGACCACTTCGGAAGCAGTCTGACCGGGCGGAATGTCTATACCGAGCACGCCGAGCAACCAGGCGCCGAAGCCGTTGCTGACGCCCGAAGAGATATTGCCGTTCTGCGACGAAAAGATGAAAATGACTGCCATTACGGCGACCGTCGGCGCCGCCGACAGTACTATTTTTGTTGTGCGACTGATGATACACCTCCGTTAAGAGTATATGCTCGCCGCGAAATTTAATTGCATATTTGCGTTAGTTGCGGCATAGTATGCGGGCAACATAAAATTCAATTGCCCTTTTCAAGGGTGTTTATTATAAGTTCGTCGCAGTGGAGCATTATTTGCAGGCACTCGAACAGCAGCTCGTTCGCCTCGCCGTCCAGCCCCTTCCTCTTCATTGCGTCGTTGATTATGACTGCGGCATAGTTGAACGAAGAGAATAAATTTTTAAGGTATTCTTCTATGTCCTTGAAGTCGTCTGCGGCGGTCACGTAAAAATTATAAACGTCCTGCAGCTTTTTGCTTGCGCCGTGAAAGACGGAAAGATTTTTATTTTTATACACGTCCTCGATATCGGCATTGAATTTTTGTATAAGGTCGATCAATCTCAGCTGTTCAAACGTCACCGCAGCACCCCCATTATGATGTTTTGGTGTATTATATCACTTTGTGCCGCAAATGTAAAGCGCGGCGCGATGACCGCGCCGCATAAAGATACATCAGAAAACGAATTGCCGCCGCGCCCGAAGGCGCGGCGGCACAAATTTTGAGCTTTGAATGTTTACGGCGCTGTACTGATTAGGAATTGTCGTCCTCGGCGGCAGTGACCGCACTGTTGTACGAGGCGTTAATTACGGGGGACATGTTTTTGTAGTCCTTTACGCCCGTACCTGCGGGAATGAGCTTGCCGATTATTACGTTTTCCTTGAGACCCATGAGAGGGTCGACCTTGTTCTTTATGGCGGCGTCGGTGAGCACCCTTGCGGTCTCCTGGAAGGAAGCTGCCGAAAGGAAGGATTCGGTAGAGAGCGCAGCCTTGGTTATACCGAGCAGCACGCGCTTTTGCAGTGCGGGAGTGCCGCCGTTTTCGATCGCCTTTTGGTTTTCGGCTTCGACGGTGAACATATCCACGGTTTCGCCGGGGAGAAGGTCGGTGGAGCCTGCCGACTCTATCCTGACCTTTCTGAGCATCTGGCGGACGATGATTTCAACGTGCTTGTCGTTGATATCGACGCCCTGCGAGCGGTAAACCGACTGTACCTGCTCCAAAAGGTAGTCCTGCACGCCCTTTACGCCCTGTACCCTGAGTATATCCTGGGGATATACCGAACCGGTGTTGAGCACGGTGCCGGGTTCGACGGCGTCGCCGTCCTTGACCTTGAGTTCGGCGTTAAAGGGAAGCTGGTAATTCTTTTTGACTTCGCCCGTGACGGGATCCTTGACGATGACGTGCTTTAAGTTGTCGCTGTCATCTATAGTTACCCTGCCCGAAACTTCGCAAAGAGTTGCGCAACCCTTGGGTTTGCGGGCTTCGAAGAGCTCTTCTACGCGGGGAAGACCCTGCGTGATGTCGCCGGTGGCGGCTATACCGCCCGTATGGAAGGTACGCATGGTGAGCTGCGTGCCCGGTTCGCCTATCGACTGGGCGGCGATTACGCCTACCGCCTCGCCGGGCATTACGGGGGTGTTTGTAGCCATGTTCTTGCCATAGCACTTTGCGCACACGCCGTAGCGCGAATTGCAGGTGAATATCGAGCGGATGGATACGCTTTCGATGCCCGCCTTTACTATCTTTTTGGCGAGTTCGTCGGTGACGAAGCCGTTCATGGGAACTATTATTTCGCCGGTCGCGGGGTCGACCACGTCTTCCGCCACAAACCTGCCCTGCACTCTGTCTTCTAGACCTTCAATGGTTTCGCCGTTGGGACCTATTATTGCCTTTACGGTCATGCCGCGGGGCTTTTTGCTGCCTGCCATGCAGTCGTCTTCGCGCACGATGACGTCCTGCGCGACGTCGACGAGACGGCGGGTGAGGTAGCCCGAGTCGGCTGTTTTGAGCGCGGTGTCGGCGAGACCTTTTCGTCCGCCGTGCGAAGAGATGAAGTATTCGAGAACGGACAGACCCTGCCTGAAGCAGGACTTGACGGGAACTTCTATCTTTTTACCCTGGGGGTTGACCATCAGGCCGCGCATGCCGGAGAGCTGCTTCATCTGGTCGATGGAGCCGCGGGCGCCCGAATTTGCCATCATCCAGATGTGGTTGAACTTATCGAGCGATTTTTTAAGCTCTTCGGTGACGGCGTCGGTGGCGTCGTCCCATGCCTTTATGACCGCGTTGTAGCGCTCCTCCTCTCTTAAAAGACCGCGCTGGAACTTGCGCTCTATCTGCGAGACGGTCTTTTCTGTGGCGGCAACTATCTCCTGCTTGGCTGCGGGTATGTGCATGTCGAATACCGATGTCGTGATAGCGCCGACGGTGGAGTACTTGTAGCCGAGCGATTTGATTTTATCGAGCACGTCTGCCGCCTTAGGCGCGCCGCCCGTCTTGAATGAGCGATCGACTATGGTGCCGAGATGCTTTTTGCCGACTGCCACGGCGTTGCCGAGGAATTCGTAGGAAATTTCGTACTTGAGGTAATCTTCGGGCTTTTCGCGCTTGACGAAGCCGAGATCCTGAGGCATTTCGTTGTTGAAGATTATTCTGCCGACCGTAGTCTTTACGAGGCCCTGAACGGTTTGACCATAGTAGGGCGACTTTTCGTCGTTGATGGTGACCGTGCGGCGGACGTAAACTTCGTCCTGCATGTGGACATACTTGGTCTGGTATGCCATCATCACTTCGTCTTCGGAGATATACACGCCGGGGATATACTTTTCGGCGCCCTCTTCGCCTTCGGCACACTCAACGTATCTTGCACCCGTCCAGCGGTAGTACTTGCCCTCCTCTCTCCTTATTATGGTGAGGTAGTATGCGCCGAGAACCATGTCCTGCGCGGGCTGCATTACGGGCTTGCCGTCGGAAAGCTTTAATATGTTGTTGCAGGAGAGCATCAAAAATCTTGCTTCCGCCTGGGCTTCTATGGACAGCGGCACGTGCACAGCCATCTGGTCGCCGTCGAAGTCGGCGTTGAACGCCGTACATACGAGCGGGTGAATCTTTATAGCCCTGCCTTCGATGAGGACGGGCTCGAAAGCCTGAATGGACAGACGGTGGAGCGTGGGAGCGCGGTTGAGGAGCACGGGGTGATCCTTGATGACTTCTTCGAGGACGTCCCATACGAAGGGCTTTGCCTTTTCGACCGTGCGCTTTGCGCTCTTGATATTGTGGCACTGGCCGCTTTCGACCAGCTTTTTCATTACGAAGGGTTTGAACAGCTCTATCGCCATCTCCTTGGGCAGACCGCACTGATAGAGCTTGAGTTCGGGTCCGACGACGATGACCGAACGTCCCGAATAGTCTACGCGCTTGCCGAGAAGGTTCTGGCGGAAGCGACCCTGCTTGCCGCGGAGCATTCCGGAGAGCGACTTGAGTTCGCGGTTGGAGGGACCCGAAAGCGCCCTGCCGCGCCTGCCGTTATCGATGAGGGCGTCTACCGCCTCCTGAAGCATGCGCTTTTCGTTTTTGACGATCATGTCGGGAGCGCCCAGCTCCATCATGCGCTTCAAGCGGTTGTTGCGGTTTATTACCCTGCGGTAGAGGTCGTTGAGGTCGGAGGAGGCAAATCTGCCGCCGTCGAGCTGGACCATGGGGCGCAGTTCGGGCGGAAGCACGGGCAGAACGGTGAGTATCATCCACTCGGGACGGTTGCCGCTCTTGCGGAAGGCTTCGAGTATTTCGATCCTCTTTATCGCCTTGACCTTCTTTTGGGACGCCGAGCTCTTTTCGATCACGGCGCGGGTGGCTTCGCACTCCTTGTCGAGGTCCACTGCCATTAAGAGCTCGCGGATGGCTTCGGCACCCATGCCCACTTTGAGCCCCGTCTTTGAAGAGTCGCCGTACTGCTCTTCGATCTCCCTGAGCTCCTTGTCGTTGATGACCTGCTTATATTCGAGAACGGGCACCGTGCCGGGGTCGATCACGACGTATGCGGCAAAGTAGATGACCTGTTCGAGCGACTTGGGCGACATATCGAGTATGAGCCCTATCCTTGAAGGGACGCCGCGGAAATACCAGATGTGCGATACGGGCGCGGCAAGTTCGATATGACCCATTCTTTCGCGCCTTACCTTGGCGCGGGTGACTTCGACGCCGCACTTTTCGCAGATGACGCCCTTATAGCGTATGCGCTTGTACTTGCCGCAGTGGCACTCCCAGTCCTTCATCGGGCCGAAAATGCGCTCGCAGAACAAGCCGTCGCGTTCGGGCTTCTGCGTTCTGTAGTTTATAGTTTCGGGCTTGGTCACTTCGCCCTTGGAAAGACTCCTTATCTTTTCGGGGGAAGCCACGCCGATCTTTATGGAACAAAAATCGTTTAATTCAAACATATATTCAACCTCCCTTACTTGTCGTCGCCGTCGTCTTCGCCGTCTTCTTCATCGTCGCCGAAGTCGTCGTCGGCATCCTCTTCCGCGTCGAAGAGAGTGTACTTGTCGCCGAGGTCGTCATCGTCGCCGAAGTCGTCTACATCCTCATCGGAGAACAGCTCCTTTGAAGCAAAGTCGTCGGCGTCGTCGTCCGTATCGAAGAGCTGGAAGCCTTCGAGCTCGCTCTCGTCTTCGACCACGCGCTCGCGGGCGCCCAGTTCGAATTCCTCGTCGGGAATGGCGTTTTCGCGCTCTTCGGCTTCGCGGACGCGGGCGGTGGGTATCGCCTCGTCCTCGTCGTCGAGCTCGCGGATGATGAGTTCTTCGCCGCTCTCGGTGAGCACCTTGACGTCAAGCGCGAGCGACTGCAGTTCCTTTAACAGCACCTTGAAGGCTTCGGGAATGCCCGGTTCGGAGATATTGTTGCCCTTGACTATGGATTCGTAGGTCTTTACGCGGCCGACGATATCGTCCGACTTGACGGTGAGTATCTCCTGAAGGATGTGCGCGGCGCCGTATGCTTCGAGCGCCCACACTTCCATTTCGCCGAAGCGCTGACCGCCGAACTGCGCCTTGCCGCCGAGGGGCTGCTGCGTGACGAGCGAGTAAGGACCTATCGAGCGGGCGTGGATCTTGTCGTCGACGAGGTGGATGAGCTTTATCATGTACTGCACGCCGACGGTGACCCTGTTTTCGAAGGGTTCGCCCGTTCTGCCGTCATAGACCTGTATTTTGCCGTCCACCTTGCCTTCGGGGTTGACTATGTTGTTTTCGTAGAAGAGTTGTTTGATGTCCTGCTCGGTGGCGCCGTCGAATACGGGGGTGGCTATCTTCCAGCCGAGCTGCTTGCACACCAGCCCCAGGTGCACTTCGAGCACCTGACCGATGTTCATTCGGGAAGGCACGCCGAGAGGGTTGAGAACTATCTGCAGCGGGGTGCCGTCCGCAAGGAAGGGCATATCCGCCTGGGGAAGCACGCGGGAGATGACGCCCTTGTTGCCGTGGCGGCCCGCCATCTTGTCGCCGACCTGGATCTTGCGCTTCTGCGCGATATATACGCGCACGAGCTTGTTTACGCCGGGCGAAAGTTCGTCCTTGTTTTCGCGGGTGAACACCTTTACGTCGACGACTATGCCGCCTTCACCGTGGGGGACCTTTAAGGAAGTATCGCGCACTTCCCTTGCCTTTTCGCCGAAGATGGCGCGAAGCAGGCGCTCTTCGGGGGTGAGTTCGGTTTCGCCCTTGGGGGTGACCTTGCCGACGAGGATATCGCCGGTAGTCACTTCGGCGCCGATGCGGATTATGCCGTTTTCATCGAGGTCTTTGAGCGCGTCCTCGCCGACGTTGGGGATATCGCGGGTTATCTCCTCTTCGCCCAGCTTGGTGTCGCGGGCTTCGGTTTCGTGCTCTTCGATGTGGATGGACGTGAACACGTCGTCCTGCACGAGCTTTTCGGAGATGAGGATGGCGTCCTCGTAGTTGTAGCCCTCCCACTCCATGTAGCCGATGAGGATATTTTTGCCGAGCGCGAGCTCGCCGTTGTTCGTGGCGGGGCCGTCGGCTATGATTTCGCCCTCTTCAACGCGGTCGCCGGTATTGACGATGGGGCGCTGGTTGAGGCAGGTGTTCTGGTTGGAGCGTTCGAATTTCTTTAACTTGTATTCGGCGACGAAGCCGTCCTCTTCCTTTATCTTTATGAGGTCGGAAGCGCAGCCGACAACGACGCCCGCCTTTTTGGCGCGCACCATTACGCCCGAGTCGCGGGCGATGGCTGCCTCGATGCCCGTTGCGACGATGGCGCTCTCGGTCTTCATGAGGGGCACCGCCTGGCGCTGCATGTTCGAACCCATAAGCGCACGGTTGGTATCGTCGTTTTCAAGGAAGGGTATGAGCGCGGTCGCTACCGAGACGAGCTGCTTGGGCGAAACGTCCATGTAGTCCATTCTTTCGGGAGCGAGCTCGGTTATGAGGTCGCGGTGACGGCAGCCGACGTGAGCGTTGACGAAGTGGTTGTTTTCGTCCAGCGGTTCGTTTGCCTGGGCGACGGTGAACTTATCCTCCTCGTCCGCGGTGAGGTAGTCGACCACGTCGGTCACGGTGGGTACGCCGTTTTCATCCTTTACCACCCTGCGGTAGGGCGACATGATGAAGCCGTACTCGTTGACCTTTGAGAAGGTTGCAAGCGAGGAGATGAGTCCGATGTTCTGACCTTCGGGCGTCTCTATGGGGCACAGACGGCCGTAGTGCGAGTGGTGAACGTCGCGCACTTCGAAAGTTGCCCTGTCGCGGTTGAGACCGCCGGGGCCGAGCGCGGAGAGCTTGCGCTTGTGCGTGAGCTCGGCGGCGGGGTTGGTCTGGTCCATAAACTGCGACAGCTGCGAGGAGCCGAAGAATTCGCGGATGACGGCAGATACGGGGCGGACGTTGACGAGTCCCGAGGGCGTGACTTCCATTGCGTCCTGGGTAGCCATGCGCTCCTTTATGAGCTTTTCGAGGCGGGAAATGCCTATGCGCAGCTGGTTGGTGAGCAGTTCGCCGACCGAGCGCACGCGGCGGTTGCCGAGGTGGTCGATATTATCTATCGTGCCTATGCCGTACTGCAAATCTATGTTGGTGGATATCGAAGCGACGATGTCGTCGACGGTGATGTGCTTGTGGTTGAGCTTTTCGATGACGGGCTTTATTGCCTTCTTTTCGTCCTTGTCGAGCGAAGTCTTGTCGCTCGCGAGCAGCATATCGAACACCTTGCAGGCTTCGACGAACTTTATGCGCTGGTCGCGGCGGCGCTCCCTGTTCTTCTTCTCTTCGGGCTTTTCGTCGTCGGAGGCGGGTATCTCCTCGCAGTAATAGACGGCGTTGATGCGGTCGACGTACTTTTCGGCGACCTGTTCGCACGTCTGCGCTCTGCACTCGGCGGCGAGCTCCTTCATGAACAGGAAGTTGGGAAGATATATCGTGGGCAGCAGCCCGAACATCTTGGGGTCCTTATCGGAGACCGACTTGAAGTTTACCGTGTTGTTGGCGATTATCTTGTGCTTTATGCGGCCCTGTACGGGGTCGTTTACCCATACGTACACTTCGTTTACGCCCGCATCCTGAATTTCGAATGCGCGGGCGTCGCTTTCGATGACGTCGCCGGCGTGGGCGATTATTTCGCCCGTGCGGGGGTCGGCTATGTCCTCTGCGAGCGTGCAGCCGGGCAGACGGTATGCCAGGTTGAGCTTTTTATTGAACTTGTACCTGCCGACTTTGACCACGTCGTACCTGCGGGGGTCGAAGAAGAGATTGTTGAGGTGCTGCTTTACCGAAGCTTCGGTGGGCACTTCGCCCGGGCGCAGACGGCGGTAGAGTTCGATAAGACCGTCGCTTTCGGACTTGGTGGTGTCCTTGGCGATGGTGTTTTCCATCATCTTGTCATCGGCAAAGAGGTTTAAAATAGCCCTGTCCGAACCGAAACCGAGGGCGCGCAGAAGCACGGTAGCGCATATCTTGCGCTTCCTGTCCACGTGTACCCAGAGCACGCCCTGGGCGTCCTGTTCGAATTCGAGCCATGCGCCGCGGTTGGGGATGACGGTGGTGCCGAACATCTCCTTGCCCGTTTTGTCCACTTCCTTTGCGTTGTACACGCCGGGCGAACGGACGAGCTGCGATACTATTACGCGCTCGGCGCCGTTGATGATGAACGAGCCGGAATCGGTCATGAGGGGGAATTCGCCCATGAATACGTCCTGGTCGATGACTTCGTCCTTGACCTTGTTTACCAGCCTGACCTTTACGTGCATGGGAAGCGCGTAGGTGGCGTCGCGGTTGCGGCACTCTTTTTCGTCGTACTTGGGTTTGTCGTCAAACCAGTGGTCGAGGAAATAGAGCTCGTAGTGGTCGGAATAGTCGGTTATCGGCGAAAAATCTTCAAATACTTCGCTTATGCCCTCGTTGATGAAGGTATCGTAGCTCGACTTCTGAATTTCAACGAGGTCGGGAATGTCGATGACTTCGTTGATCTTGCCGAATTTGCGCCTTTCCGTCTTGCCATACTTGTGAACGGGTAAATTCATTAAAGTGTGCTGCTCCTTAATTTTTTTCTATTTCACAGTCGGCGATTATGCGTATATATCTTTTCACCGCAAACAATGCCAAGGGGTGTTTCGCCGGGGCGGCGCCGCAACCGAAAACAAATTGCATGCGTGCCGCACAGGCATATTTTATTTAAGAACGCCTTGACGGCGCAGCTTACAGAACTCTTCCCCCGCGGACGCCATTTGCGGGCGGGGAAAATATTGGCAGAAAATTTTTTTGAAAAAGGCTTGACAAATTGCCCATGTTCGGCAGCGCCCGCCGCAGGCAAAAATTTTGTCAATGTGCTTTACAAATGCTGCCTTATAGTATATAATTAATTGAGAAAAACGGCTGTATCAGTGCCCTGAGCGACCATTTAATAGGCAAAAAATTAGCTTAAAAAAGCCAAAAACGGGCAAAGAGCGCATTGTAATACATTATAGTATTATAAGTACTTTGAAAAGTAAAGTCAAGCGGTTTTACGCCGTCTTTAAAATATTTGAATTTTTGTTCCCGGAGCAGCAGACATGGACGAAATGAGGATAGATAAATTTTTAAAAGTTTCGCGCATTTTAAAGAGGCGCACCGTGGCGCAGGAGGCGTGCGCGGGCGGCAAGGTATGCGTGAACGGCAGGGCGGCAAAGCCTTCGCACTGCGTAAAGGCGGGCGACGTTGTAGAGATAACTTACGCCACCGGCACGCTGAAATTTAAAGTTTTAAACATAAAGCAGACGACAAAAAAGGACGAAGCCGCGGGGCTTTACGAGATACTGTGACGCCATACGGTTCCGCCGCCCGTCGGCGGCGAATGAATTGAAAGCGCCTTAATGGAGCGGGCGTAAGCCCGCGAGAATTCATGCCGCACAAGCGGCAATTCATGAACGCCCCACGTTCAATTCATGCGCGCGGCGCAATTCATTCGGAGCGCAGTCCGCGCACCGACATCGAAAAACGATGCGGCAGGTTCGCGAAGCGTGGCGCAGCGGAACGCTGCCTTTTGTCCGTCGCTTACGCTACGAGATTTCTCCGCTCCGCGCTACGCGCTTCGGTCGAAATGACAAAAGAAGGGAAACTGCGAAATGACAAAAGGGGCGAAATGGTCGACATACCCGCCCTGTCATTTCGACTAAGTGAGCGGTGCACGGTCGACCTACCCGCCCTGTCATTTCGACTAAGTGAGCGAAGCGAACGCATGGAGAAATCTGACCGCTTAGCCCTGTCGACCAAAGGAAGCCCCCATTGGCAAGATCAAGAAAAAACCTTATATAAAGGAATAGCATATGTTCAAAATTCTTCTTTCCAAACTCAAAGAAGCCGTCATTTCGGTGGCGCCCGTGACGATAATAGTGCTGATCGTTTCGTTCACGCCGGCAGTTGACCTGACTAACACCGAACTGGCGGCATTTATAATTTCAGCCATAGCGCTGATAGCGGGCATTGCGCTGTTCAACCTCGGCGCCGACATGGCGATGACGCCCATGGGCGAATTTGTGGGCTCGGGGCTGACCAAATCAAAAAAGATATGGCTGCTTATAGGCGTATGTTTTGCAATGGGCGTACTGATAACCATTGCCGAACCCGACCTTACCGTGCTTGCCAATCAGGTAAAGGACATAATGCCCGGTTCGGGCGGCACCGTGCTTATAGTCACAGTGGGCGCGGGCGTGGGGCTCTTCCTTGTGGTGGCGGTTTTAAAGATAATATTCCACAAGGATCTGTCCATGCTGATAATGTTCTTTTACCTGATGCTGTTTGCCGTATGCGCCGTAATGGCGGAGCACGGCAAGTTCGAGCTCATACCCCTCTCCTTCGATTCGGGCGGAGTGACCACCGGTCCCATAACGGTGCCGTTTATAATGGCGCTGGGCGTGGGCATAGCTTCGACGGTGGGCGGCAGAAATGCGGGCGAAAACTCGTTCGGACTGGTGGCGCTGTGCTCGGTGGGTCCCATAATAGCGGTCATGGCGCTTTCGCTGACGACAAGCGGCAGCATGGCTTCGTACGACACGGGCATATACGACATAGAGCACGTGCTGGGCAACAACGGGCTGGCTGCGATGATAGCAGGCAAGCTGGGCGACGTGGCGCTCGCCCTGGGATTGATAGTTGTATTCTTTTTGATACTGCAGCTGACCATACTTATGCTGCCCAAGGGCAAGCTCATACAGATGGCGATAGGCATAGCCTACACATATATAGGTCTGGTAATATTCCTCACCGCCGTGGAAGCGGGCTTTATGCCGATAGGATTCAAGATAGGCGAAGAGCTGGCGTCGTTCAGCAAGCCGCTGCTTGCGGCGTTCGCATTCGTGCTGGGACTCGTGGTGGTGCTCGCCGAGCCGGCAGTGCACGTTTTGAACAACCAGGTAGAGGAAATAACGGGCGGCGGCGTGAAAAAGACGGAGATGATGATAGCGCTCTCCGTAGCCGTGGGCATATCGATATGCCTTTCGATAATAAGGATGATATACAAATTTTCCATACTGTACTACCTTATACCCGGATACCTCATTTCGCTGGGGCTTTCGTTCTTCGTGCCCCGAATGTATACGGCGATAGCCTTCGATTCGGGCGGGGTGGCGAGCGGACCGCTGACTTCGAGCTTTATACTGCCGCTGGTGATAGGCGCGTGCGAAGCGACGAGCGGAAACTCGTATATATACAGCATGGCATACGGCGTGGTGGCAATGGTGGCGATGACGCCGCTGATAACCATTCAGCTGCTCGGATTCAAGGCTGTGACGGCAAACAAAGTGCGCGAAAGGATAACCCTGAGACGCATACTTGCCGCCGACGACGAACAGATAATATACTTTTAAGGGAGGACGCACATGGCAGAACAGACAAAAAAACGCGCATTTTCGCGGCGCAGCGCCAAGACGGCTAGACCCGCAGCCGAAAACACGAACAAAGTGACGTCTAACCCGCTGAAACTTTTGGTGACCGTAGTAAACAGAAACAAAGCCGAATATTACGCCGACTTTTTGCAGTCGTTCGAAGTCAACCTGCAGATGACCGTGCTGGCGGAAGGCACCGCCGACGCGAACATGCTGAAGTACCTGGGGCTGACCGACAAGAAAAAGAGCGTGATACTTTCGGTGGTGCAGCAGAACAAGCTGCCCGACGCGCTGTACGCGCTGGGCAGAAAGTTTGAAACGGTAAAGGACGGCAAGGGCATTGCCTTTACCATACCGCTTTCAAGCGTGATGGGCGCGCTGCTTTACGGATTTTTGAGCAACAACCGCTCGGTAGTCAAGGAGGAGAAATAATATGTCGGCATACGAGGCTGTTTTTTGCATAGTAAACGAAGGATTTTCCGACGTGGTGATGGACGCCGCCAAGGAGGCGGGCGCACGCGGCGGCACGGTGATACACGCTCACGGCACCGCGAACAAGGAGGCGGAAAATTTCTTTAAGATAACCATTCAGCCCGAAAAGGAGATAGTTATGATACTTGTGCCTTCGGACATAAAGGACGACGTGCTGCGGGCGCTGTACCGCAACGCGGGACTCAAGAGCGAAGGTCAGGGCATAGCCTTTTCGATGCCCGTCGACGACGTGGTGGGCATGCGGGGCGCCGAGCCCGCCGCCGCGGACGAAGGCGAAAAAAAATGAAGGTAAGCGCGATAATATGCGCGGCGGGACGGGGCGAGCGTGCGGCGATGGGAAAAAATAAACTGCTTGCCGACCTTGACGGCGCACCCGCGCTGTGGCACACGCTAAATGCATTTTGTCTGCCCTGCATAGACGAGGTGATAGTGGCGTGTTCGCCCGCAGATATGCCGCAGATAAGCGCGCTGTGCGCCCCGTTCGGGTACATCATCGCCGAGGGCGGCGGGACGAGGACGGAGAGCGTTTACAACGCCCTCGGCAAGTGCACGGGCGACATCGTACTGATACACGACGGCGCGAGGCCGTACGTGACGGAGCAGACGATATACGGCTGCATAGCCTGCGTACAAAGCAGCCGTTCGGGCGTATGCGCGGTGCCCGTCACCGACACGATAGCCGTCGCCGAGGGCGGAAGGATAGCCGAAGTGCCCGACCGCTCGCGGCTGTTCGCCGTTCAGACGCCCCAGGGATTTTGGACGAAGGATATAAAGGCGGCTTACGAGCTCGCCGCGCAAGGCGGTGAAACGTACACCGACGACAGCGCCGTGTTCAGGCGGTATATCGCCGAGCCGACGCTGTGCGAAGGCAGCCGCGACAACATAAAACTTACCTATAAAAGCGACTTCACGCGGGCATATCCCGCCATCAGCGCCGCAAACGGATGCGCCGTGGGGCTGGGAGCCGACGTACACGCCTTCGGCGGCGACAATAAATTCGTTACGCTGTGCGGCGTGAAGATAGACTGCGACCGCGGACTCGTGGCGCACAGCGACGGCGACGTGCCCGTGCACGCGCTGATGGACGCGCTGCTTTCGGCGGCGGGGCTCAAAGACATAGGACACTACTTCCCCGACGACGACCCGCAATACGACGGCGCGGACAGCATGAAGCTTTTGGAGCGCGTGGTGCGGCTGGTGCGCTCGCGCGGGCTGCGCCCCGCAGGCGCGAGCATTGCGATACGCGCAGAGCAGCCCAGGCTGAGCGCACACATAGGGCGCATGCAGGAAAACATTTGCAGGGCGCTGGACATACCCCCCGAGAAGGCGGGCATATCGGCAGGCACCAACGAAAAGCTGGGCTTTGTGGGCAAAAAGCTGGGCATAGAGGCGCTTGCCGCAGTTATACTGGAAGAGACAGATGGCAAAGAATAACACTATTTTCGTATGCGCGGAGTGCGGCGCGACCAGCCCGAGGTGGCTGGGGCGGTGCCCTTCGTGCGGAAAATTCAATACAATGGCTGAAGAGGCGGTAAAGAGCGACAAGCCCGAAAAGAACAACAGGGCGGTATATTCGCAGGCGAGGGCGCAGAAGCTTTCGGCAGTTACCTTTGAAAGGTACGACCGCACGCCGAGCGGCATCTCCGAATTCGACACCGTGCTCGGAGGCGGCATCGTGGCGGGCTCGCTCGTCCTCTTGGGCGGCGACCCGGGCATAGGCAAATCTACCCTGCTCACGCAGATAGCCGCGCACCTTTCGCACGGGCACAAGGTTTTGTACTTTTCGGCAGAAGAGAGCTGCTCGCAGGTGAAGATGCGGGCGGAGCGGCTGCAGCTTGACACAGGCGAGCTGTATATAGTGAACGAGACCTGCATAGACGGGCTCGAAAGCGAGCTCGACGGGGTGCAATTTTGCATAATAGACTCCATTCAGGCAGTTTACACCGACGACCTCTCCTCCTCTTCCGGCTCCGTGGGACAGGTCAGGGAATGCGCCACAAAGCTCATGCGCACGGCAAAGAGCCGCGGCATAACATTTTTTATAGTGGGGCACGTGACAAAGGAGGGCGCGCTGGCGGGACCCAAAGTGCTGGAGCACATAATGGACACCGTGCTCTACTTCGAGGGCGAAAACCAGGAAAACTATCGCATACTCCGCGCCGTAAAGAACAGATTCGGCAATGTTTCGGAAGTGGGCGTGTTCGAGATGACCGACCGCGGCATAGCAGCCGTCACGGACTATTCGGGCATATTCCTTTCGGAGAGCCGCGGACAGGAGGCGGGCTGCGCGGTGACGCCCGCACAGACGGGCAACCGCTGCATGAACGTGGAGATACAGACGCTCATTTCCAAGACGGCGTTCGGTCAGCCGCGCAGGATGCCGCTGGGCATAGACTACAACAAGCTTGCGCTGCTTTTGGCGGTGCTTGAAAAGAGATGCTCGCTGCCCTTCCAGAGCTACGACGTGTACATAAACGCGATGGGCGGCATAAAGCTCAGTGAGCCCGCGTGCGACCTTGCGGTGTGCGCGGCGCTGGCTTCGGCGCACACCGACGAGCCGATAGACAAGTACACGGCGATATTCGGCGAAGTGGGGCTCACGGGCGAAGTGAGGGCGGTTTCCTACGCCGAAAAACGCGTGCAGGAGTGCGTAAAGATGGGATTCAGGCGCGTGCTGCTGCCCGCGAAGAACATGAAATCGGTGGCAAAATACGCCGATAAAATAAACATAGTGCCCATACTGTACGTAAATTCCATGATAAAGACGCTATTCGGGCAGGGGAGCAACCGGGCAAAAGCATAAAAAAAATTTTGCCACGCCTATTGACGAACGCGCATTTGATGGTATAATAATATTGATGAGAGGGCGCACATGCGGGCGCCTTAAGGAGGTATGATATATGATTATAACAGTATCTCGTCAGTTTGGCAGCGGCGGCAGAGAGGTGGGCAAACGCCTTGCCGACGCACTCGGACTGCAATATTACGACAAGGAACTTGTGACGCAGATAGCCGAACACACCGACTTGAACGAGGGATATGTGTCCTCCGTACTTGAAAACGGCGGCTTTAAAAATTATGCCTTTACATTCGGCAGGACTATGCCCTTTGTTTCAGCCACTCCCGCCCCCGTCACCGACGTTTTGGTGGCGCAGCAGAAGATCATAAAGGCGATAGGTCAGAAGGGCAACTGCCTGATAGTCGGACGCTCGGCAGACGTGATACTCAAGGACTTCAAGCCGTTCAGAATATTCGTATACGCCGACGACGCCAGCAAGATAGCCCGCTGCCGCCAGCGCGCACCCGAAGGCGAACACTACACCGACAAACAGATGCTCAGGCGCTTCAAGGAAATTGACGGCGGCAGAAGGAAGCTGCACGACCTTTTGAGCATGCACCGCTGGGGCGACAAGGCGGGATACGACCTGATGCTCAACACCACGAACATAAACATAAAAGCCATAATTCCCGCGCTGGCGGAATATATATCGAAAGCAAACAAGGACGAGCAGTGAGCGCCCGCACGGGCGTTGGCGGCGGGTCAAAAATGACCCGCCGCTATAATTTTTTGCGCGCAAAAGACGAAGAGAAACAAAATACAAACGAAGAGCGCGGGGGCGAAAAATTTCGCCCCCGCGCTCTTCAACACTTTTTTATTACGTTAAGGTTAGTTTACTTCCGCACAGTCTGCCGTGCAGCCACACAAAGGAGCTTGCGCTCACTTCTTCTTTTTCTTCTTTTTCTTTTTGTCCTTGTCCTTTTTCTCGGCGTCGTACAAAGGCGAAGTGGGAAGTTCGTCAAACTGCGCAGCATCGGGCTCGGCGGCGGGCGCCTTTGCCTTTACGGCGGCGCCCGAAGGCAGTGAGCCGAAGTTGTCGCCGTTCATGACTATGTAGCCCTGTTCGCACTTTACAAACAATAATTTATCGCCCGTGTCCACACCCAGCTCTTCCCTGACCGCCTTGGGTATGGTTATTTGACCCTTTGAAGTCAGTTTTGCAATTTCCATAAGTTCTTACCTCCGTTACAAAAGCAAAAATCCTTACTTTTCTTACATTATACCATAAATATACAGTTTGTCAAGTAAAGGAAAACATTTCCTGCAAATTGAGGCATAAATTTTTTAACCCCGCGCAACATAGATAGTACGGAGGATGAATATGCAATTTGAAAACAGCATGACCCGCCTGAATCTTGCAAGAAGTTTTGCCGGCGAAAGTCAGGCGGCGATGCGCTACAGAATGATAGCGCGGGCGGCCGCAAAACAGGGACAGAGCCAACTTTGCTACGTGTTGAACACGATAGCCCAAAACGAGGACGAACATGCGCGAAGGTTTTTTGAAGAGCTGACAAAGCACGGCGGAAACGACATCGACAATATCGAACTTGAAGCCGGGTATCCCTTTCACACGGGCGACTTAGCCAAGGCAATGAGGCTTGCCGCCAAAGACGAACGCGAGGAACACCAAAGAATTTACCAAAGTTTTGCCAATGAAGCACAGAGCGAAGGTCTGGACGACATTGCCGCACTGTTTAAAATGGTTGCCAATGTGGAAAAGCGGCACGAACAGGTATTTGAATACCTTGCCGAAGCCTTTGAAAAGGGAAAACTGTACAAAAACGACGCGCCGATACTGTATATCTGCTCTAAGTGCGGCTATATGCACACGGCAAACGAGGCATGGAAGACATGTCCGCTTTGCAGGTCGGACCAAAGCGAAGTAATTTTGCATATTCCCTACGACAAGGAGAAATTATGAAAAAGACCGAAAATTCCAAAAGCAAGGGCTGCAAAAGCAAAAAGACTACCGACTGCGGCTCTTCAAAGGGAGCAAAGGACTGCAATTGAGCTGAGTTCGGAGTGCTTTGACCCGAACGGCAGCTATACGGGCGTGTGCCGCGACAGGCACGAAGAGCCCGTGCAGGACGCCGACGACCTTTAAATAGGCGTGCCGCGCTGCGGCATTAAAAGGTCGGGCGGCGGGCGAAAAGTATTTTCGCCCGCCGCCTTACATATCCTATAATTCAAACTTTCCTTAAAAAACGCTCCCGTACATAGACGCGCCGCCGCGGCAGATGACTGCCGCGGCGGCGTACTCATAAAAATTCAGTTTTTGCCGCAGTAGCCGCCGCAGTCGTGGTCGCCGCCGTGGCAGCCGTGACCTTCGCCGTGCTCGCGGTCGTGGTGGTCGCAGCGCACTTGGGGGTCGTAGCCCAAAGTGCCCGCAAGATATGCTTCGACGGCACCGTCCGCACTGCCCGAAACTCCGCCGAAGAGCTCTATGCCCGCCTGAGCGAGGGCAGCCTGCGCCCCTCCGCCTATGTCGCCGCAGATGAGCGCTTCAACTCCCATGTTCTTTAAAAAGGAGGCAAGTGCGCCGTGACCGCTGCCGTTGGTATCGACGACTTCGGATGACTGCACCTTGCCGTCGCATACATCGTAAATTTTGAACTGCTGAGTGTGTCCGAAGTGCTGAAAAACTTCGCCGTTCAGATAAGTTACCGCCAATTTCATTTTACACCTCTTTTATGGGGCTGACCGCCCTCATCATTTTAAATATTTTATTATCCTTGCAGGATTTCCCGCAATGACTACGTTTGAAGGAAACGACTTTGTCACCACCGCTCCGCTGCCGACGACTACGTTGTCGCCCAGCGTGACGCCGGGATTGATGACGGCGCTGCCGCCTATCCAGCAGTTATCGCCTATGGTCACGGGCTTGCCGAGCTCCAGCCCCGATATGCGGGTGGCTTCGTCGAGCGGGTGGCACGCCGTATATATGCCCGCCTGCGGTGCGATGAGGCAGTTTCTGCCTATGGTAACTTTGCATACGTCGAGAATGACGACGCCGTAGTTGACGTAAAAATTTTCGCCGACGTGAATATTGCAGCCGTAGTCGCACCAGAATCCCCTGCCCAGCGTGACGTTCTGCCCGCAGCTGCCCAAAAGCTGCTTGGCTATGGCGCTGCGCTCCGCTTCATCGAGCCTGCCGTAGTTCAGTTCTTCGCACAGCTTTACAGCCCTTGTGTGCATGGCGGCAAGTTCGGGGTCGCTTGCCGTGTACAGCTCGCCCGCCAGCATCTTTTGCTTTTCGGTCATAACGCGCCTCAGAATATGTTGTCTATGAACTCTTCGGGGTCGAACAGCTCTATGTCTTCAAGCTTTTCGCCCACGCCCGTAAACATTACGGGCACGCCCAGTTCGGAGCAGAGCGAAATGACGAAACCGCCCTTTGCGGTGCCGTCGAGCTTTGTTAAAACTATGCCGTCGAGTTCGACGGCTTCATCGAACACCCGCGCCTGATTGACGGCGTTGTGACCGGTGGTGGCGTCGAGCACAAGCAGCTTATAGAAGTTAGCCGCAGGCATTTCGCGCCTGACCACCCTGTCCATCTTTTTGAGCTCTTCCATCAAATTCGCCTTGACGTGCAGCCTGCCCGCGGTATCTATTATCACCACGTCTGTCCCCCTCGCCTTGGCTGAAGACAGCGCGTCAAAGACTACTGCCGAGGGGTCGGAACCCTCCTCGTGCTTGACTATGCGCACCTTGGCTCGCTCTGCCCACACCGAAAGCTGGTCGCTTGCGGCGGCGCGGAAGGTATCGGCGGCGGCAACAGTGACCGACTTGTGCTGTTTTAAAAAGTAGTTGGCGAGCTTGCCGACGGTAGTCGTCTTGCCCACGCCGTTGACGCCCACGAGCATTATCACCGCGGGATATTTAAGCTCGGGCAGCTCTGCCTCTGTAAGCTTTTCTTCGAGAATGTCCTTTAAAAGGTCTACTATATAGTCCTTGTCCCTGAGTTTTTCCTGTTTTACCTCGTCGCGGAGCTCTTCCACCACCTCTTCGGAGGTCGTCAGCGAGATGTCGGAAGATATCAGAATCTCTTCGAGCTCTTCGTAGAACTCATCGCCTATCTTGTTTTTTGCAAACAGTGCGCCGAGCGCGCCGCCCAATGCTTCGCGCGTCTTTTTGAGCGCACCTGCTATTTTTGAAAATATTCCCATAAGATCCTCTATGTTTTATTAACGCAAGTCTTGCCGTGGGGCGGCTGCGACTTGCCGCAATATAGACCCCTTTAATTCTTCTCAAACGGCGTAAGGATGGCGCCGTTCACGATCATGATATCGTATCGCCGCCGAGCTTGGTTTCCACTTCGGAAAGCTTTACCGAAACTATCTTTGAAACGCCCTTTTCTTCCATCGTAACGCCAAAGAGAACATCGGCGTTTTCCATTGTGGGCTTGCGATGGGTTATTACTATGAACTGAGTTTTTTCGGCAAACTTTTTAAGATATCGCGCATACCTGCCCACGTTGGCTTCGTCCAGCGCGGCTTCGATTTCGTCGAGCACGCAGAAGGGCATGGGGCGCATGGCTATTATTGCAAAAAGTATGGCTATTGCCGTGAGCGCCTGTTCGCCGCCCGAAAGCAGAGATATCTTTGAAAGTTTTTTGCCGGGAGGCGAGGCGATTATCTCTACTCCGGCATTTAAAGGGTCGTCGCAGTCGGTGTAGTCGAGCTGCAGTTCCGCCCTGCCGCCGCCGAACAGCTCCTTGAAGGTGCGCTTGAAATTTTCGTTTATCGTTTCAAAGCCCTTGTTGAATATCCTGAGCATTTCGTCACGGATGTCGTTGAGCGCCAGCGTCAAATCTTCGATGCCCTTTTCAAGGTCTGCCTTGTCCTGGCACATCTTGTTGTAGCGGGCGGAAACTTCCTCGTACTCCTCCACTGCGTTGGGATTGACGGCGCCGAGCATGGTGAGCTGGCGCTTGTAATTGGCTATTGCGTTTGCAGAACCCGAAATATCGTACCCCTCCTCCTTATACTGCAGGCAGCTTTCGTAGTCGAGGTCGTATTCTTCGGATATCCTTGCCTGAAGATTTTCAAGGTCGGAATCTATCTTTTGCAGATTGAGTTCGGCAGCGTGCAGTTTTTCCTTGCACTTTTCGCTCTCGTCGTAGGTGCGCAGCCTGTCGGCGTTGACCTTTTCGGTGCGCTCGTTGAGCGTGCGCTTGGTATCTTCGAGCGAAGCTATTTCGGCAAGCACCCTGTCGAGTTCTGCCTTGTCGTCCTGCGAGAGCGCGGCGCGGGCAGCCTTTTGAGTGAAGTCATCGAACTGCGCCTGCATTTCTGGCAGCACATCCTGCAGCGACGAAACTTTGGATATGAGCTGCGCCCTCTCTTCGGTCAGCCTTGCAACGGTGTCCTCGTTGCCCTTTACCGCCGTCTGCAGCGAGGCGCTCTCTATCTGGCAGCTGTTCAGCTTTTCCACCTTGGCGCTGCGCTCTTCGACAAGTTTTTCGTACTTGACGGACATATCGTCCATTTCGGACGACGCCCTGTCGGACTGTTCCGAAAGCGTGCTTGCGCCTTCGGACGTTGAAGAGAACTGATCGTCGAGCTCGTGCAGCTTGCCCTCGAGGGCGCGGCGCGTCTGGCAGTAGGCGGAATATTCGCCCTCCTTGTCGGTGACGCTCTGCAAGAGCCCCGAGCTGCGCTGGTTGCAGGCGGCGAGCTCGTTGCCCGCGCTCTGCAGCCTCTCCCTGAGGTTTTCACGCGCCTGCACGGCGTTGGTGCGGGCGAGTTCCGCCTCCTCCTTTTTTGCCTCGGCGCGGGCGAGCGCGGCGCGTTTTTGGGAGATGGACTCCTCTATCTCCTTTAAGTTGCGCTCGTTTGCGAGGAGATTTGCCGAATTTTCCCTGCGCGAACCGCCCGTCATGGAGCCCGTGGTGGAGATGACGTCGCCGTCGAGGGTGACTATCTTGAACGCGCGGGGGTACTTTTTGGCTATAGCCGTGGCGGAGCGGATGTCGTCGCAGATGAGCGTGTTGCCCAGGAGATTGTGTATTACGTTTTCGTACTTTTTATCGTAGGCGACGAGGTCTATGGCGTAGCCTATGGCGCCCTCTTCGCGGCGGGCAGACCTTATCTGGTCGTTTTCGTAGCGGGGACGGAGGGCGTCGACGGGCAGGAACGTTACCTGACCTGCGCGGTTGTTCTTTAAATATAAAATGAGCGTCTGCGCGTCCTCACGCGTGGCGGTGATGACGTTTTGCATGGCGCCGCCGAAAGCCGTCTCTATGGCGGTTTCGTACTCCTTCTTTGTGCTTACGACGTCGGCAATCAGCCCCATTATCCTTGCGCCCAGCGAAGGGTTGCTGCGGGCGTCGCTCATGAGCCGCTTTACAGAGTATATGTAGCCTTCGAAGCGGTCGCGGAGAGCCTGCTGCGTAGTGAGCGACTGACCGAGCGAATCTATGGCGGCGCGGAGAGAGTAGATTTCGGATACCAGCTCCTGCAGCTTGCCTTCCGCCTTGGCGACTTCGGAGTCGGCGTTGGCGACGAGTTCGTTTTCGTTGCCCAGCAGGGCGTTAAGGCGCTGCTGTTCGGACAGGGCGGCGGCGTACTCGTCCTTGAGCGAGGCGTGCTCGCCCTTTATTCGGGAAATAGCCTCGTCTATTTCGGCTATGCGCTCGTTGATGAATTCCTTTTTTGCCGACAGCGAGCCCATGCTCTCCTTTATGTCCGAAAGGTCCTTGAAGGCGTCCATGACCTTTTTGCGGTGCTCATCCGTCATGTTTTCATAGTTTGTTATTTCAGCCGAAAGCGCCGATATCTCGGCGCGGAGCCGTTCGCATACCGACGAGAGATTGGCTATGCGGGCGGTGTTCTTTTCGGCGTAGTCGCGGGTGCGCTTTATCTCCCTGTCGATATCGCCTATGCGCTTGGTGGAATAGGTTATGTCGTCGCGCGCCTGCGTGAGCTTTTGCTTGACGGCGTTGGCTTTTTCCTTGAACACCTTGCTTTCGCCCGACGTCTGGGCTATGCCAACAGAGTAGCTGACGCGCTTATCGTTGAGCTGCTTCAGCTTGTCGTCGGCGGAGGACAGCAGTGCGCGGCACTCGTCGTATTCGTTTAAGAGCGCCGAAGACTGTTCGGCAAGCTTTTCTATCTGCGCGGTGCAGTCGGCGATCTTTGCGTTTATCCTGTTCCTTTCGCCTTCGGCGGTATCGTGGCGGTAGATGTATGTATTGACCTCGTGATGGCGAAGCGACGAGTACAGCTCGCGGTATTTGCGGGCGTTTTCGGCTGCCTTGGCGAGGGGATTGAGCTGGCGCTCGACTTCCTGCATCCTCTGCACGAACACGAAGAGATTGTCGCGGGCGGCGGAAAGTTTTCTTTCGGCGTCTGCCTTTCTGTCCTTGAAAACTATTATGCCCGTCGCCTCTTCGAATATGGAGCGGCGCTCTTCGGGGCGGGAGTTCATTATCTGCGCTATCCTGCCCTGACCGATTATTGAATAGCCCTCCTTTGCCGCGCCGGCGCCGTGCAGAAGCGCCGTGAGCACCTTCATCCTCGAGGGCTGGCGGTTTAAAATATATTCGCTTTCGCCGTCGCGGTACAGCCTTCTGGTCATCTCTACCTCGTCGCAGTCGATATCGAAGATGCGGTTGGTGTTGTCGAACGTAAGGGTGACTTCGCAAAAGGACATCTTTTTGCGCTTTTCGGTGCCCGAAAATATGACGTCCATCATCTGCGTGCCGCGCATCTGCTTTGCCGACTGTTCGCCGAGCACCCAGCGTATGGCGTCGGCGACGTTGCTCTTGCCGCAGCCGTTGGGACCGACTATGCAGGTGACGCCGTCGGAGAGGGTTATTTCGGTCGGGTCTGCAAAGGATTTGAACCCGACGAGTTTTATTGATTTGAATTGAATCATGTAGCTCCTTGATTATACCGCGCCCGTGATGCGGCGCACGGCAGGTGCGGTGAAGTTTTGCGACGGGAACGATGACCGCCTATTCGCCGAACAGCGCGGCGTAAGCCGCCGCAGCGGCGGCGCGGCGGGCGAGCGCGGTGTTTGCGCCCCTGCCGTAAAAGGTGCGCCCCGCGGCGAGCACGGTCACCACGAAGTCATGTTCGCCGTCCCTGCCCTCATCCAGCCCCTGGCTGTAGACGGGCAGCGGCATGCCGCGACCCTGCAGAGCTTCCTGCAGGCAGGCGATGTAGTCGCGCTCGCGGCGGGAAAAATCGAGCGTGCGGTATATGAAGTCCTTTGCCGCCGCCATGCCGCCGTCGAGGTATATTGCCGCGACGACCGCCTCGTAGGCGGAAGGGATCGCCTTTTTATTGTTGAATGCGCCCTTGGGCTTTATGAGCGCGGCATCCAGACCGAGCGCAAGCGAAACTTCGGCGAGCGCCCTGTCGTTGACGACCGACTTCTTGCGGGAAGTTATGCCGCCTTCGTCCAGCCCGTCGCGAAAGAACTTTTCGGCGGCGACAAAGCCTATGAGCGAATCGCCGAGGCATTCGAGGCTTTCGTTGTTGAAGTGCTCGTCGGCGCCCTTTAAAGTGAGTGCGCGGCGCAAAAGGGATGCGTCGGAAAAATTATAGCCCAGCGCCCTTTCGACGTCACTTGTCGTCATTATCTATGACCGAGGACAGGTCTGCCTGCTCGATAAGGCTTTCGACCTTTTGTATGAGCCCCGAGCGGTAGAGCTGCGCCGCCTTGTGCACGGCGTTGCAGATGGATATCGCCGAAGACGAGCCGTGGTTTTTGACGACGACCTTTTTTACGCCCAGCAGCATTGCTCCGCCGGCGGCTTCGAAGTCGAGGTCGGCGCGCATGCGGTTTATCGCCTTTTTGCAAAGCAGTGCGCCTATCTTGGAGCGCGTATCCGCCATGAGCTGCTTTTTCATCGTCTTCAATATCATCTTGGCGGTGCCTTCCATGGTCTTTAAGGCGATGTTGCCCGAAAAACCGTCGGAGACGACTACGTCGATATCGGCGGTGTTTATGTCTCTGCCTTCAATATTGCCGACGAAGTTTATGCCCTTCATCTGCTTTAAGTACTTGTATGCCTGCTGGTGCACGGGATCGCCCTTGTGCTCTTCGGTGCCGTTGTTCAAAAGCCCGACTTTGGGCTGTTTTACGCCCAGACCGACGGTGGAGTACGCGCTGCCCATAAGCGCGAACTGGCAGAGCATGGAGGGCTTGCACTCGGCATTGGCACCGCAGTCGCACAGCACGACCATTTTGCCGTTGACATTGGGCACCGCGGGTGTGAGCGCGGGGCGCTTTATGCCGCGTATCCTGCCCAGAATGAGCTGTCCGCCGACTATGGTGGCGCCAGTGGAGCCCGCCGTGACGAGCGCAGCGACGTCATCCTGCTTTTTGAGCATCCAGAACGCCTGCATGAGCGAGGAGTTCTTCTTTTTGACCGCCTCGGTGGGGATGTCGTTCATGTCGATGACGTCGGGGCAGTCGACTATCTCCAGCCTGTCGGCAGGATAGCTGAGCCCGCCAAGACAGCTTTCGAGCTTGTCCTTTTGCCCGGTGAGGATGATATAGAGCTCTTTATCCTCGTTCAATGCCCTCGCGACGCCCGCACAGGTGCTGGCGGGGGCGTTGTCGCCGCCCATTCCGTCGACTATAATTTTATCCATATATGTTCCCCTTTGATTTCTTTTTGAGCGTATGCGGCACGCAAAATACGTGCCCTTATATGATTATATCATATAAAATCACAAAAGACAATTAAATTGCGGTGCATTATAGACAGCCGCCGGCTACGGAAGGACGGCGGATGACGTTGGGCGAGGCGGCGTACCTATCGCGGCGGACGAGCCTGGTAGTGCGCACCCCGCCGCGCACTTCAACGAGATAGCCGCAGCTTTCGGTGCCCGGAGACCCGCGGGAGATGACGCATTCTTCCTCCCCGCCCTCTTCGACGACGTCCGCGGGCTGGGGAATGGTGCCCGTGACGACCGATCTGAACGAGCGTTCGACGCCGTCGCCAAGCCCGTACACCGAACATGTGAGCCTGCCGCCCGAAGCGCTCATGCGGATATATACGGGCGTGGGGCGGGTATTTACAAACCTGAGGTCGCAGCGTGTGCCGCTGACCATTGCATCGCGTGAGGCTTCGACATAGCCCACCCTGAGCGAGTGAGGGTGATATTCGGTCAGCCGCAACCCCGAAAGCAGCGCGGCGTTGTAGAGCGTGGTGGAGACCTGGCACACCCCTCCCCCCACGCCTTCAACGAACCTGCCTTCGGAAATTATCTTTGCCGCGGCGAAGCCGTTGGCAGCCGTGCGCTCGCCCACGGTGCGGTTGAAGGAAAATTCTTCGCCCGAGGCGAGCACCGTGCCGTTTATTTTTGAGGCGGCA
Source organism: uncultured Clostridia bacterium (assembly GCA_944327465.1). Taxonomy (GTDB): domain Bacteria; phylum Bacillota; class Clostridia; order Christensenellales; family Borkfalkiaceae; genus Coproplasma. The sequence goes on from CALVHH010000002.1 coordinate 50,816, forward strand.
AGGGCGATGTTTGCCGAGCGCGGTGCGTTGGAAGGGTCGTATACGGTGGAAAAAGAGTACATGAGCGACGTTTCACGTTTTACGCCGCACATCGACTTTTTTCGCGCAACGGGCGCAACGCGGACAGTCACCTCGCCGAAGCCGCCGTTGAGCGAGCCGTCGATATCGGCGAGCAGCGCGGCGCGGTCTGCGACAGCGCCGTCGCCGCCGTCAAAATAGGTGAACGGTTCGCCCGAGGCGTTGAACACGGCGTAAGGTTCGACGGGAGCGCGGTCGATGCGGGCGCAGACCGAATCGACTATCTCCCGGGCGCCGTTCAAATAGATGTGCACAGACGAGCGATAGCTGCCCCGGCGGGATATGCCGCCGACGAGCTCGGTAAGGTCGTCGGCAAAGTTGAATTCGGGATACCTGAACACCAGCCGCTCGCCGCCCGCGCACACCACAAGCCGCTGCGAGCGCAAAAAGTCTGCCCTGCTGCGGCGCACGGCGGCGACTGCCGCCGTGCGCGACATGCCGCCGACGGACACGCCGTCGATATAAGTTCCGCGGGGAAGCGCGCCGAAAAAACCCTCCGAAAATAAAAGGGCACCCACGGCGAGCGTGAGTACCGCAAGTGCTTTAAAAAATCTCTTCAAAATGTCTTAAGCGCGTCGATGAGCGCCTCGTCGGGGTAAAATACGGGGCTGCCCACTGAGCGCGAACCGCCCTGATAGTGGGTATCCGAACCGCCGGTGACGAGCAGCGAATACTTGCGCGCCATCTCCTTGTAGTAAGCCGTCTCCCCATCAGTATGCCCCGAATACACGGCTTCTATGCCGCCGAGACCGATGGAGCGCAGCCCTGCTATGAGCTCTTCCTTTACGGCGCCGTCCAGCGCTATGCGCCCGGGGTGAGCGAGCGACGATATACCGCCGCAGTCCGCAGTCAGTTTTACCGCCTCTTCGGGCGTCAGCCTGCCCACGCGGGAGTGCGCGAACTTGCCTTCGGCTATATACGAAAGGTAGAATTCCCCCGCGCTCTTTGCGTAGCCCAGCCTTGCCGCGGCGCGGCAGATGAACATGGAGTGCACGGGCGTGCCCTGCACGGTACGCTCTTTGAGCACTTCGTCCAACGGCACGCGGATGCCGCGGCATTCGAGCTTTTTCAAGGTGTCCTCGCAGCGGGCGTAGGAGCCTTCGACCGCCGACTTGTAATATTTTACGAAGGCAGGGCAGTTTTTATCTATGCCGTAGCCCAGAATGTGCACTTTGACTTGGGCGTAGGCAGAAAATTCAATGCCGTCGACGGCGCGTATGCCCGCCTCCGCGGCGAGAGCATGCACCTCGGCAGAGGCGCCCATAGTGTCGTGGTCGGTGACGCACATCAGCCCCAGCCCCGCACGCTTTGCCGCGGCGACGGCTTCGGCGGGCGACTGCCTGCCGTCGGAATAGTATGTGTGTATGTGCATATCGGCACGAATCATCTCTTTATGGCTCCCCCTTCTATCCTTATCCTCTTTGCCTCCCTGCCCGTCAGCACGCGCTCGGCGTGCGTGCAGGTGAGTATGGTCTGCAGACCTTCGGTGCGGGCGACGAGCTTTTTACGGCGGGAGAGGTCGAGTTCGGAGAGCACGTCGTCCAAAATGAGCACGGGATATTCGCCGCTGAACTGACAGAATATTTCCACTTCGGCAAGTTTTATGGCGAGCGCCGCGGTGCGCGTCTGCCCCTGCGAGGCATAGGTCTTGGCGTCCTCGCCGTCTATCTTTATTTCAACGTCGTCGCGGTGGGGACCTGTGGAGGTGAACCCCAGGCGGACGTCGCGTTCACAGCTCTCCCTGAGCTCTTCGAACAGCCTGTCCTTTATGTCCTGTTCGCTGCCGGCATACTTTTTTTGGGGAGCGACGGCGAGCTCCTCCCTGCCGTCAGTGAGAAAGGCGTGCGCCTCGGCGGCGAGGGGCGCCAGGCGGCGGATGTAGTCTGTCCTGCGGTACGCAACGGCGGCTGCATATGCGCACAGCTGTTCATCCCAGACGGGCAGCGTTTCAAAGACGAGCGAAGTGTCCCTGTCCTTTAAGAGGTTGTTGCGCTGCTCGAGTATGCGGTTGTAGCGCGAAAGCGCCGTGTAGTATGGTCTTGACAGCTGCGACAGAGATATATTCAGAAACCTGCGCCGCTCGTCGGGACCGTCCTGGATGAGGCGCAGCTCCTGCGGGGAAAAGAATACGGCGTAGAGATTGCCCAAAAGGTCGGCGTTGCGCACTATCCTGTTGCCGTTGACGCTGAGCTCCCTGCCGTTTTCGCGTATGCGAGCCGAAAGGCATATGTCGCCGTACCTGCCGCCGCAGACCGAAGATATTTCGGCTTCGGGACAGCCGTATTTTATGAGCTGCCTGTCCCTGCGGGCGCGTGGCGAAGTGCCTGTGCAGAGGTAAAACACCGCCTCGGCGCAGTTGGTCTTGCCCTGCGCGTTCCTGCCCGTGAGCACGTTGAGCCCGGAGCAGAATTCGAACTGCTCCGAGGAATAATTTCTGAAATTTTTTAACACTAAATTTTTTATGCGCATTTTATGGACAAAAACACTGTACTTTAAAGGTGAATTGTAATATAATGTTAGAAAATTACCTATACATTGTACCACAAAACATTTAAAAACACAAAGGGAATTTATTGAAATTATGGCAGACAGCACCAACTTTGACTTTATTTACGACCCCATAAAGGAAAAAATGCGCGAGACTGTGAGCCACATCTCCTACATAACCTATATAGACAAGCTCAAGCCCGTGGACGTGGACGGGCGCTATATCGTGCTGCAGACCCCCAACGAGAACTTTGCCCAGTACATAACGGGCACCCTCGCCGAAAAGATGCGCGAAGCCATAATAAAGGCAGACGTGGGCGTTTCGGACTTCAGGCTGGTTGTGGAAGGCAGCGAAGAGTACGCCTATAACCCGCCCGCCGAGGAGAGCTATTCGCCGCCTTCGAACCTCGACAAAAAGTACACGTTCGATTCGTTCGTGGTGGGAAAGAACAACGAGTTCGTGTATGCAGCGGCGCTCAACGTCGCCGAAGACCCCGCAGGCACCTACAACCCGCTGTTCATCTACGGCGGCACAGGGCTGGGCAAGACGCACCTGATGCAGGCGATAGCCAACAAGATACTCGCCGAAAAGCCCAATATGAAGGTAATTTACGTTACCTGCGAACAGTTCGTAAACGAAATAATAGACACCATGTTCACGAGCCGCGGACCCGAAGCGCGCGACCGCGGAAACAAGCTGAGGCAGTATTACCGCTCGGCAGATATACTTATAATAGACGACATTCAGTTCATCGCCAACAAAAAGGCAGTGCAGGAAGAATTCTTCCACACCTTCAACGAGCTCGTATCCAAGGGCAAGCAGATAGTTATATCTTCCGACCAGCCTCCCAAGGAGCTGACCGCGCTCGAAGAGCGGCTGAGGACGCGTTTTTCGGGCGGGCTGGTGTTCGACATACTGCCCCCCAACTTCGAGACAAAGATCGCCATATTGAAGCGCAAGGCGTTTGAAAAGAAGTGCATAGTCCCCGACGAAGTGCTGACTTTTCTGGCGCAGGATTCGGGCGACGACGTGAGGACGCTCGAAGGCAGGCTGACAAAGGTCATTTTTGCAAGCAAGCTGCACGAAGCGCCCATAACCGTGACGCTGGCAGCCAACGCGCTGAACGAGGCGGTGAGCGAGGACGGCAAGGAGGAGATAACGCCCGATTCGATCATAAACGCCGTGTGCTCGTACTACAACGTATCCAAGGGCGACCTCGTGGGCAAGTGCAAAAAAAAGGAGCTCGTCCAGCCCAGGCAGATATGCTGCTACCTGATGTGCGAGCTGCTGTCGCTGCCGCTGATGTCCATAGGCAAGGCGCTGGGCAACCGCAACCACACCACCATACTGTATTCGCGCAACAAGGTGGACGAAATGAAGTCTGTCAACGACCGCATCGCCAAAGACATAGACGACATTAAAAATATAGTGCTTAAAAAATAAATTGCAGGCGGCAAAGCCGCCTGCGCCGCGCAGAAGCGCACTTGCATGACCGCGACCCGCAAGGGTCGCATTTATATAGCTATGGTAACATTCACCGAGGGACAATTCGATATCGTCGTAGTAGGAGCGGGTCATGCCGGCTGCGAGGCGGCGCTCGCCGCGGCGCGGACGGGACTTAAGACGGCTATGCTGACGCTCAATCTTGACAGCATAGCCTTTATGGCGTGCAACCCTTCGATAGGCGGCACGGCAAAGGGGCATCTGGTGCGTGAAATAGACGCGCTGGGCGGCGAGATGGGCATCAACGCCGACGAGACCGCCATGCAGTTCAAAATGCTCAACGTGGGCAAGGGCGCGGCGGTGCAGTCGCTGAGGTGCCAGAACGACAAGAACGCCTATCACCGCCGCATGAAATATGTGTTGGAGCACACCGATAACCTGCGCATAGTGCAGGGCGAAGCGGCTAAAATACTAGTAGAAGACGGCGCAGTATGCGGCGTTGAAACGACCTACGGCGGTGTGTTTTACTGCCGCGCCGCCGTACTGGCGACGGGCGTTTACCTCAACGCGCAGACCATAACGGGCGAAGTTATAAAAGACAGCGGTCCCAACGGGTTCGCCCCCGCCACCGCGCTCACCAAAAACCTCATAGAGCTGGGATTCAACGTGCGACGGTTCAAGACGGGCACGCCCGCGAGGATAGACTTCCGCACAATAGATATTGAAAAGTGCGGCGTGCAGGAGGGCGATGAGGACGTTTACCCCTTTTCGTTCATGCACGACGAGCTGCCCAAAGAGCAGTCGCGCTGCTACCTGACTTACACGAACGCGGCGACGCACGGCATAATACTTGAAAACCTTGACCGCTCACCCCTTTACAACGGCACGATAGACAGCACGGGACCGAGATACTGCCCTTCGATAGAGACCAAGGTGGTTCGCTTTGCCGACAAGGAGAGGCACCAGATATTTATAGAGCCCGAGGGCGCCGACACGCTGGAAGCCTATATACAGGGCATGTCCTCCTCCCTCCCCCACGACATCCAAAGTGATATGTACCGTTCGGTAGCGGGGCTGGAGCACTGCGACATAATGCGTTACGCCTATGCGATAGAGTACGACTGCATAGACACGCTGGACGTATATCCCACGCTTGAATTCAAAAAGGTCAAGGGGTTGTACACGGCGGGGCAGATAAACGGCACTTCGGGCTACGAAGAGGCTGCGGCGCAGGGATTGATGGCGGGGCTGAACGCTTCGTTAAAGCTGCGCGGCATGCAGCCGCTCGTTCTCGGGCGGGACGAGGCGTATATAGGCGTACTTATAGACGACCTTGTGACAAAGGGCACCGAAGAGCCCTACCGCATGATGACCAGCCGCGCCGAATACCGCATCGAGCTGAGGCAGGACAACGCCGATATGAGGCTGACGCAGAAGGGCTACGACTGCGGGCTGGTGAGCGAGGAGAGATACAAAAGGTTCAAAGAGCGCAGCGCGCAGCTTGAGCGTGCCAAAGAGACGCTGAACGAACGGCTTTCGGCGGCGCAGAGCGACGGCATACTGACCGCGCACGGCATGGAGAGCGCGGGCAAGCCGCTGTCGCCCGCCGACCTTATCAGGCGGGGGATCTCCGCGGAGGACGTCTGCCGCGAGGCGGGAATACTTAAAGACATGCCGCGCCCGGTGCTGGAGAGCGCGGGCACGGAGATAAAGTACGAAGGCTATTTAAAGAAGGGGCGCGAACAGATAGCGCGGGCGCGAAAGCTTGAAGACAGGCTGCTGCCCGACGACATGGACTACGCCGCAATAGAGGGGCTGAGGCTGGAGGCGCGCGAAAAGCTTGCAAAGGTACGCCCCCGCTCGCTCGGTCAGGCAGGAAGAATTTCGGGCGTAAATCCCGCCGACATAGCCGTGCTGATGATATACCTTACACTCAAAAGACAATGAATATAGCAAAAAAACCGCGCAGACGTTTGCGCGGTTTTTTGCCATGATGCGACAAACAAAGTCAGCAAACATTGCGCGTCGTGCCTTAAAATTATGGCATGCGGATAAGAATTTCGGGCAGCAGCGTGCTCGTCTACGCGCTGTATGCCTTTGCCACGGTATGTATAAATTATGCGGCGCAGGGAGCGCCGCTTTCGTTGGGGCTGTGCTTTGCCATGCTGGCGTGCGGGGCGAATATTTTTGCTTCGCCGGCGATATACGTGCTTGCCGCCATACCTTCGCTCGATTGGATCATAATGCTGATAACGCTGTTCGAAGGCGCGTTCGTGTGCGCGATAACGGCGATATACAGGCGGGCGCACAAAAAGATAAAATATGAGTACATAGCCTTTATGGCGGTGGCGCTTGCGCCGTTCATAGCCTTTTCGCCGTGGGACGGGCTGGACAGCCTGTACATTACCGACAACGAATACATAATAAAAGCCGTTGCCGCAGCGGCGGCGATGATTTTTTCGGTGTTCTGTTTAAAGGCCGTATACGCGCTGTTTTTCAGGCTGTGCAGGTGCAGGCTGAAGAGCGAGGAGATAGTCTGCCTTGCGCTGATGTTCACGGTGGCGGGCATAGGATTTTACAATTTGTGCGGGCTGACCACCTGCCTGTGCCTGGGCGCGGGCGGGGTGGTGCTGTGCGTACGGCTGTACCGCGACCCCGCGGCGCTGGCGTTCGGCTGCGCCGCGGGGCTGCCCCTGGCGTGCACCACCTTTTCGGGCGAGTATATAGCCGCGTTTACGCTGCTTGCCGCCGTATGCCTGCTGTTTTGCGGCGCGGGCAGGGGTGCGCCGAGCGCCGCGGCGATAGCCTGCGGCGCGGTGTACCTGTTCTTTAAGGGCACTTTCACTTCGGGCATTGCCGAAGCCGTGATATACGGGATCCTGCTGTTTTTGTGCTGCGCGCTGCCGGCGCTGCCCTCAGAAAAGGCAATGGGCGCGCTTTTGAACAGGCTGAGGGTCAAGAGCGACCTGCCGGAAGTGTTCGAAGAGCGGCTGCGCAGCCGCATAAGCGAAAAGCTGTTCAGAACGGGTCAGGTGTTCAGGGAGATAGAAAACGCGTTCAACTCGTTCGACAGCGTGCCCGGCGAACAAGCCGTGCAGGGCAGCGTGCTGGGCGAAATAAGGCAGCGGCTGTGCTCAAGGTGCGAGCGGCGGCAGGCGTGTGCGCTCACCGACGTATACGAAGGCTTTGCGAGGCTGTTGCACAGCGGCAGCATAAAGGGCAAAGTCAGCCTTGTTGACCTGCCCGCCGAAGTCACCGCCAACTGCATCCGCCCCGCCGACGTCATGGCTGAGATCAACGGGGCGCTGTCAAGGCTGAAGAAACTGTCTTCGGAAGCAGAGAGCGCAAGGAGCGGGCGAAAGCTGCTTGCCACCCAGGCAAAGGGGATATCCGAAGTTTTAAAGAGCGCCGCAGTGGACATTGCTCGGGCGGGACGCGGCGAGAGCAGCCGCGAAAAGCAGGTCGAAGAGGCGCTGGCGGGCGGCGGCATATCCTGCACCGAAGTAAAGATAGGCGACGGCTGCCGCGAGATATACCTGACCGTGGCGGGGAAGGCAGCCGCAGAAGCGCTCAGACAGGCGCTGGGCGCGGCGCTGGGCGGAAGGTTCATGGTAAAGGACAAGATAGCCTACGACGGCGACAGGACGCTGTACATATTCGTGCGGCCGCCCGAATACGACGCGGCATTCGGCGTGGCGCACGCCGTGAAGGACGGCGAAAAGGCTTCGGGCGATACACATTCGGTGATAAAGATAAACGAGCACCGCTTCATGATGGCGCTGTGCGACGGAATGGGCAGCGGCGAGGGTGCCAGGCGGATATCTTCGACGACCATTTCGCTGATAGAGGCGTTTTTCAGGGCAGAAATGCCTACGGATACGGTGTTGGAGACGATAAACAAACTGATGAGCTTCAACCGCGACGAGAGCTTTACCTGCATAGACATTGCCGCGGTAGACCTGAACACGCTGGGCGCGGCGTTCATAAAGATAGGCTCGCCGCCGAGCGTCATAATAAAGCGGGACGGCATAAAGATAGCCGAAAGCGGCTCGCTGCCGCTGGGCATTTTAGACAGCATACGCCCCGCCGTGAGCGAGGACAGGCTTGAGCCCGACGACATGATAGTGTTCATGAGCGACGGGATAACTTCTGCCTTTCCTTCCGCCACCGACCTTTACGATTTTTTGGAAAAACTTAAGCCGCTCAACCCGCAGAACCTTGCCGACGCCATACTTGCCGAGGCAAAAAAAGCCGCCGGGGGAAAGTGCCCCGACGACATGACGGTATTGTGCGTTAGAGTATTCTGCGCGTAGGCGCCCGAGCGGCAGCTGCCGCTCGGGCGCACGGCTTAAATTCAATAAACAGTTTTACAAGCCGATGAGCGCGCCGCGCCCGTCGGTTTTATGCTCTGCCCGCGCGGATGACGGCGTTTTTGAACTGCGCCATGGCACTGCGCGAGGGCATGGCGGTGAGGCGGAAGCCCCAGTTGCCCTGCGGCGTGGAGGGCGTATTCATGCGCGAAGCGTTGTCGAGGCAGAGTATGTCCTGCACGGGGACGACGGCTATTGCCGAGCGGGTATTGAGTGCGCACAGCACCAGCCCGCGGACGGCATCCGCCCTGTCGACGACGGGGGTGTACACGCCCTCGTAGCCGAGCGCCGAGCGCAGCCCCTTTTTGAACGCGGCAAATTCTTTATCCGTCTGCTTGAGCAGGAAGCCCAGCGCCGTGTCGTTGTCGTGGGTGCCCGTGTACGCCACGGAGTGCTCGCCGATATTTTGGGGCAGATAGCCGTTGTCCTTTTCGCCGTCGAAGGCGAACATGAGCACCTTCATCGAAGGGAAACCGCTCTCGTTGAGGAGCCTGATGACGCCGTCGTCGATGACGCCGAGGTCTTCGGCGATTATGTTGAGCTTGCCGAGCCGCCTTTCGGCCTCTTCGAAGAGCGCAACGCCCGGACCGGGCATCCACTCGCCCTCCCTTGCCGTCTTGCTGCCGGCGGGGACGGAATAATACCTGTCCAGACCGCGGAAGTGGTCTATGCGGAGTATGTCGTACATGCGCTTTGCGTGCGCTATGCGGTTTATCCACCAGTCGTAGCCCGAAGCCCTGAGCGCGTCCCAGTTGTAGAGCGGATTGCCCCACAGCTGACCGTCCTTGGAAAAATAGTCGGGGGGAACGCCTGCCACCGCGGTGGGGTTGAGGTCTTCATCGAGCTTGAAGAGCTCGGGATGAGCCCATACGTCGGCAGAATCGTAGGCGACGTACAGCGGGATATCGCCTATAAGATGCACGCCCTTTGAGTTGGCATAATTTTTTAAAGCCGCCCACTGCCTTTCAAATTCGTACTGCAAGAACAGCCAGAAGCAGTATTCTTCGCGGTAGACCGAGGTGCGGAACTCGTATATGGCGAGGTGCTCCTTATATTTGTACGCTTCGGGGAAGGTGTTGAACACGCCTGCGTAGCGCGATTTGAGCGACATGAACAGCGCATAGTCTTCTGCCCTGCCGCTTTCGATATACGCTACGAATGCGGCGTCCTTTATGTTGAAGCGGGCATACGCCCTGCGCAGAAGCTTGTAGCGGTTTTCGTACAAGTCGCCGTAGTCGACGCCGTTTTTTAATTTGCGCTCGGCGCTTTTAAGCTCTTCTCTGTCCAAAAGCCCCTGCCTTGAAAGCTCTTCGAGGTCGATAAAGTAGGGATTGCCCGAAGTGCACGAAACGGACTGATAGGGCGAATCGCCGTAGCCCGTCTGCTGCAGTGGCAGGATCTGCCAGTACTTTACGCCGCACTTTGCAAGCATATCCACGAACTCGTAGGCCTCTTTGCCGAGCGAACCTATGCCGTACTTATTTGGCAGCGACGATATGTGGCAGAGCACGCCCGCGCCGCGCCCGGGTATATATTTTTGCATTTTCCCACCTCACAGTTGACAAATAAAGTTACTTTTTGAGCAGAGATTTTATCCCGGCGACCGCCTCTTTTGTGACTTCGGGGCTGCCGAACGCCGTAAGGCGGAAGAAGCCTTCGCCGTTGGCGCCGAAGCCCGCGCCGGGCGTGCCGACGACCTGAATATTTTCAAGCAGGTAGTCGAAGAACTGCCAGCTGCCCATGCCGTCGGGGCACCTGAGCCAGATGTACGGCGAATTCTTGCCGCCGGTATACCATATGCCCAGCTCGTCCATGCAGTCGGCAATGAGCTTTGCATTGGCGCGGTAGACGGCGAGGTTTGCCGCTATCTGCCGCATGCCTTCGGGCGTGAACACCGCCGCGGCGCCGCGCTGAACGATGTACGAGACGCCGTTGAATTTTGTCGTCTGGCGCCTGAGCCACATCTTGTTTGCCGACATGCCGTCGCGCACGAGCGCCTTGGGCACCACGGTATAGCCGCAGCGCGTACCCGTGAAGCCCGCAGTTTTGGAGAGCGAGCAGAACTCGACGGCGCACGTCTTTGCGCCCTCTATCTGAAATATCGAACGGGCGAGCCCGTCATCGGTTATAAAGCATTCGTATGCGGCGTCGTAAAGTATGACGGCGCCCTTGGCGTTGGCGTAGTCCACCCACTCTTTCAGCTGTGCCTTGGAGTATGCCGCGCCCGTGGGATTGTTGGGCGAGCACAGATATATTATATCGGCATCTACCGAATAGTCGGGCATGGGCAAAAAGCCGTTAATTTCGGTGGCGTTCATGTACAGCACCCTGCGCCCCGCCATGGTGTTGGTATCCACATATACGGGATAGACGGGGTCGGGCACGAGCACGGTGTTGCCTTCGCCGAAGATATCCAAAATGTTGCCGATATCCGACTTTGCGCCGTCGGAGATGAATATTTCGTCGGGCTCGAGCTCGACGCCGTGGCTGAGATAGTAGCCGCGCACCCCCTCCCTTAAAAAGTCGTAGCCCTGTTCGGGACCGTAGCCGCGGAAGGTGGATTTATCCGCCATGTCGTCCACGGCGGAATGCAGCGCCGAAATGACTGCCGGCGCGAGGGGCAGCGTGACGTCGCCTATGCCCAGGCGGAGAATTTCACGCCCGGGGTGGGCGGCGGAATATGCCGCCACCTTTTGGGCTATCGTTGAAAACAGATAGCTTTGAGCTATGTCGTTGAAATGCGTATTGAAGTGCATATATGCCTCAGTGTTTTTTATTTTGGGAATACTTTACCGCGTATTTTATAAACTCCCTGAACACGGGATGGGCGTGCTGGGGACGGGACTTGAACTCGGGGTGGAACTGCACGCCGAGGTAGAAGTCGTTTGCGGGGACTTCGACGGCTTCGACGAGCAAGCCGTCGGGCGAGGTGCCGGCTATATTCATGCCCGCATCCTCCATCTCCTTGCGGAAGGTGTTGTTGAATTCGTATCTGTGGCGGTGGCGCTCGGAGATGTCGTCCGCGCAGTACGCCTGCTTCATCATTTTGCCTATCACGCGGCAGGGATATGCGCCCAGGCGCATTGTGCCGCCCATCTTTACGCCGTGCTGGTCGGGCATGAGGTCTATTACGGGGTGCTTGCTTTCGGGGTCGAATTCCGAAGAGTTTGCGTCGGCATAGCCCAAAACATTGCGGGCGTATTCTATGACCGCCGTCTGCATGCCCAGGCATATGCCCAGATAGGGCACGTTGTGTTCGCGGGCATACTTTGCGCAGAGTATTTTGCCTTCGACGCCGCGGTTGCCGAAGCCGCCGGGCACGAGTATGCCGTCCACGCCCGAAAGAAGTTCGCCCACGTTCTCTTCGGTCAGGCTCTCGCTGTCCACCCAGTCGATATCTATCTTTGCGGCGTTTTCATAGCCGGCGTGCGCCAAAGCTTCGGCGACGGAAAGATAGGCGTCGTGGAGCTGAACGTACTTGCCGCAGAGGGCTATTTTGACCGTCTTGTCCCTTGCGGCTATGCGCGCGAGCATGTTCTGCCATTCGGTGAGGTCGATGTCGCGGGGGTCAAGGTGCAGTTTTTTGCAGACTATGGTTGAAAAATTGCTCTCTTCGAGCATTATGGGACACTGATAGAGCACGGGCAGAGTCATGTTCTCGATGCAGCATTCGGGCTCGACGTTGCAGAACATGGCGATCTTGTCCTTGACTTCCTTGGGCATGGGGGCGTCGACGCGGGCGATTATGATATCGGGGTTGATGCCCATGCCCTGCAGTTCCTTTACGGAGTGCTGGGTAGGTTTGGATTTGAACTCTTCGGAGCCTGAGATATAGGGCACGAGCGAGACGTGTATGAAGCAACAATTGTCCCTGCCGACTTCGCGGGAGACCTGGCGTATGGCTTCGATGAAGGGCTGGCTTTCGATATCGCCTATCGTGCCGCCTATTTCGGTTATTACCACGTCGGCGCCCGTGGAGCTCGCCACGTTGTATATGAACGACTTTATTTCGTTGGTGATGTGGGGTATGACCTGCACCGTCTGACCGAGATATTCGCCGTTGCGCTCCTTGTTGAGGACGTTCCAATATACCTTACCGGTGGTGAGGTTGGAATACTTGTTTAAATTTTCGTCGATAAAGCGCTCGTAATGCCCGAGGTCGAGGTCGGTTTCGGCGCCGTCGTCGGTGACGAACACTTCGCCGTGCTGATAGGGGCTCATTGTGCCGGGGTCGATGTTTATGTAGGGGTCAAGCTTCTGCGAAGCGACCTTGTAGCCCCTGCACTTTAAGAGCCTGCCGAGCGATGCCGCCGTTATTCCTTTGCCGAGTCCGGACACTACGCCGCCCGTAACGAAAATGTACTTTGTCATTTATATTCTCCTGGGTAAATAGGTTGTTTACTGTAATATTTTCCTGTTGTCATTTCGACAAAACTTCTCCCTTTTGTCATTTCGACCGGAGCACGTAGTGCGGAGCGGAGAAATCTCGCCGCAGAGCGCCGCGACAAAAGAGGAGCGATACGAATGAATCACGCTCGTGCTCTGTCTTCCAAACTATATAGTCAGATCTCCCGGCTGCGCCCAAAATTCAGGCAGCGACAAAATTGCCGCAATTCATGAAAACGCCAAAGGCGTTCTCAATTCATAGAAATTTAAATTTCTATCTCTCCCCAAAAGACCAGCGTTGCGCCGCCCGTCATGTATACCGTTTCGCCTGTATAGGTTATGACGAGGTCGCCGCCGCGGAGATGCACGGTTATGGGGGTATTCATGTCGGCACAGCCGTTTAAGACCGCCGCCACCGCCACTGCGCACGCGCCCGTGCCGCACGCCCACGTTTCGCCGCTGCCGCGCTCCCAGACGCGCATTTTGAGCTCGTTTTTGCGCAGCACGCGCACGAATTCGGTATTTATTCTTTCGGGGAAGAGCGGGCTGTTTTCAAACGCGGGACCAATTTTTTCAAGGTCGAGCTCTTCGGGAGCGGCAAACACGACGCAGTGCGGGTTGCCCATGGAGACGAGCGTTATATCCCACTTTCTGCCGCCGATTTCGGCGGGGTAGCCGACGACTTTTTCGCCGCCGATGACCGAAGGTATATCCTCGCCGCGCAGCATCGCCGCGCCCATATCCACCGTGACCGAGCTCACTTTACCGTCGGCACCGAGCGTCAATTGCAGCGTCTTTATGCCCGAAAGCGTTTCAACGGTGCAGCTTTCGCCCTTTACATAGCCGAGGTCGTGCGCGAGCTTGCCCACGCACCTTATGCCGTTTCCGCACATTTTGCCTTCGGAGCCGTCGGCGTTGAACATGGACATTTTGCAGTCGGCAACGGTTGAAGGTCTTAATAGTATGACCCCGTCGCCGCCTATCGAAAAGTGCCTGTCCGAAAGTTTTTTTGAAAGTTCGCCCGGGTCGGATATATCCTCCTTCATGCAGTCGAAGTAGATATAGTCGTTGCCGATGCCGTGCATTTTATAGAATTTTCTGAGCATTTTTGGCTCCGATGTCGATTATCTTTGACTGCGCGGACTGTCCGCGCAGATATTCAAATATACTATACCACACGCACGGCGTTTTGGCAAGCGTATGCCGCGGGGAATATATCCCCGCGGCAGGTTTGGTTTTAATCCATAACGATGCAGGCGTCGCGCTCGGCGCCGACCGATACATACTTTATTTTGCAGCCGCACAGCTCTTCGAGGAGACGGATATAGTCGAGAGCCTCCTTGGGGAGATCCTCCTTCCTTCTGCAGCCCGAAATGTCGGTGTGCCAGCCCTTTACCTTTTCGAACACGGGCTTGCACATATCCAGAACGTCGGTGAACGGGAAGTGGTCGATTATTTTGCCTTCGAGTTCGTAGTGGGTGCAAATTTCTATCTCGTCGTAGCCGTCCAGGACGTCGAGCTTGGTGAGGGCGATCTCGTCGGCGCCCTGGCACATTATGCCGTAGCGCGAGGCGACCACGTCGAAGGGTCCCACCCTTCTCGGTCTGCCCGTGGCTGCGCCGTATTCGCCGCCCAGTTCGCGCAGTTTTTCTGCCTTTTCGCCGAAATATTCGCATGTGAAGGGACCTGCGCCCACGCAGCTCGAATATGCCTTCATTATGCCTATCGACTTATCTATCTTGAGATTGGGCACGCCGGCGCCTATGGGCGCGTATGCGGCTATCGTAGACGACGACGAGGTGTAGGGCACTATGCCGTAGTCGATATCCCTAAGCGCGCCGAGCTGGGCTTCGAACATTATCTTTTTGCCTTCGGCATGGGCTGCGTTGAGATATGCGCCCACGTCGACTATGTAATCTTTTAAAAGCGTGCCGTACTCTTCGAAGTACGCCTTCATGTCGGCGACGGTTATGGGGTTGAAGCCGTACGCCTTTATTGTCATATTCTTCCAGTCGACGATGTCGGGCAGGCGCTTATAGAGCAGCTCGGGATTGAGAAGTTCGCCCATGCGGAACGCCTTTTTGAGGTATTTATCGGCATATACGGGCGCGATGCCGCGGCGGGTGGAGCCGTAGGGCTTGCCCGTCGCCTTTGAAAGCCTGTCCTCTTCCATTATGTCCTGCAGAACATTGTAGGGCATGGTGATTATGGCTTTATCGGATATCTTTAAATTTTCGGGCGAAATGGTTATGCCGCCTTCGCGCAGCTTTTGTATTTCGCCGCAGAGGTGCTTTAAGTCGATGACCATGCCGGGCCCCATTACGTTGACCACGTCTTCGCGCAGTATGCCCGAAGGCAGCAGATTGAGTATGAACCTGCCCCTGTCGTTGACGACGGTGTGACCGGCGTTGTTGCCGCCCTGGTAGCGGCAGACTATGTCGTAATCGCGTGAAAGCAGGTCGACCATGCGCCCCTTGCCTTCATCGCCCCAGTTGATACCACAGATACTTGTAAGCATGATTGTGCGCTTCCCCTTTTGAACTTTATGCACCGCCGCCCGCGGGCGACTGCAAAAATTTTACCTTACTATTATAAATTAAATGCGCCGTCAAGTCAAGCGATAGCCGGGCTTAAATGCCGACGCGGCGGCATTTTACGGCTTGCCGACGATGGTATACAGATAGTCGAGCACCTCGTCGCCGTCGTCGGCGCTGCATTCGAATTCTATTACCTGTCCTTCGGAAAGCCTCGTCCCGCCCGAGGGCACCACCGACCTTCCGTCTGCCGACGTTATCGCTGTCACGAGCCCGCCCGACGGCCAGATTATTTTATTTATTTTGCCGCCGTCGGCGAGCGAGCGGGGCTGAACGGTGACGGTGAAGGTAAAGTGCCTCAGCTCGCCCGTATAGCCCATGTCGCGCATGTAGTTGTGCAGGTTGCGCTCATACCCGGGCTCGGTGCGGCACACTTCTGCCACGAGCAGCGCGATTATTACGCCCATAAGCGCCGGCAGGGCGTTTGTAAACTGCCCCGTCAGCTCAAAGACCATAAAGAGCCCCGTGACGGGGGCGCGGACGAACGCCGTGAAGAACACCGACATGCAGATGACGACTATATAATCGCAATATTCGGACGGCATGCCGACCCCGACGAAGAGCGCCGAAAGCAGCGCGCCCGTGCCCGCGCCGACGGCGAGCATGGGTATGAACACACCGCAGGGCACGCCGCAGGACATGTACAGAGTCATTAAAATGAACCTGAACACAACTATTACCGCCAACGATACCGCCGCCGACGCGCCGAGCACGGAGATGCCGTCGTAGACGCCCGTGCCGCACGTTGCGAGGCTGTCGATAAAGCTGTGTCCGCCGCCCATGGCAAAGGCGGTGACGAGCCCGAACGCGCCCGAGATGACGAACGGGATGATGAATTTGCCCGCGCCTTTGAAAAAAGTTATTTTTTTAAACAGCTTGCCGGCTGCCGTGACCGAATGATAGAAAGCCACGGCGACGAGGGCGACGACGAGCGCGGCAGCCGCCGTGAAGAGATAGCCGCGCCAATCGAAGGAGGACGCGAATACGAAGTGTTCGAACGAAAAACCGACCGACATGCCGAGCGCCGACCTTATGCCCGTGCGCACCGCGAGCGCCGAAAGCACCGACACCGACGCGCTGACGAATATCTGGGGGGAAAAGGATTTGAACGCCTCTTCGAGCGCGAATATAGTGCCCGTTACGGGGGCGTTGAAGGCGACGGCAAAGCCCGCCGAAGCGCCCGAAGCTATCTGCAGGCGGCGCATCATGTACGAACGGCGCAGCACCCTGCCCGTGCCTTCGCCCACGCAGCCGCCCAGCTCTATAGAAGGACCCTCGCTGCCCGCCGCAAGCCCCAAAAAGACGCAGGCGAGCGAAGCCGCGAACATGGAGCACAGCGTCACGTACCAGTTGAAGGCAAACTTGCCGCGGCAGGCGCCTTCGATTTGCGGTATGCCGCTGCCGCGAATCATGGGAACGAACCTGACGAGCGTGCCTATAACTACCGCCGCCGCGGCGAGCCCCAAAAGGAGCAGCGGAATGAACGCGGGATGTTCGAGCACCAGCTCGTAGAGCCTGCGCGAGTACTGCTCGCCGTAGCCCGTGCAGATATTGTAGAACGTGACTATTACGCCCGAAGCCAGCCCCGTAAGCACCGACAGCAGCACCACGTTGCAGCCGTAAAATTTGAACGCCGACCACGCCCTTGCAATGGCGCCGCGCTTTGTTTTTTGGCTATTTTTTTCTTTCATCTTTTCATAAGCTCCACCGTCCGCGCCGTTCGCTGACGCGTCTGTATTTTATTCGCCGCCGTATACGCTGCGGTACATATGCGCCGCGTACGCCGCGGCTACGTTTATTCCCGTTACGCGCTCTATGCCGCCGAAGAATGCGTTTGAATTGACCTCGCACACGAGGTAGCCGTTGCTGCCGAAGAGTATGTCGATACCGCAGTAATCGAGGCATATATGGCGGGCAACGCGCCTGCACAGCTCTGCCAGCCCGTCATCGGGTTTAAGCGGCGAACCGCTGCCGCCCAGCTCGAGGTTGGAACGGAAATCGTCGTGGGCGGTCCTTGTCATGGCGGCCGTAACCTCGCCGCCGACAACTATGACCCGGGCGTCCCTGCCCGAACTTTCGGCTATGAATTTTTGGAACAGGTGGGGCGAGCACTTGAGTTTTTGGCAGATATCTTTGAGTTCGCCTGCGTCCCTTGCAAGGTGGACGCCCGAACCGAGCGAGCCGTAGCTCGACTTTACCACGAGGGGATAGCCCAGAATTTGCGCGGCGCGGTCCATGGCGGCGGCGTTGAGGGGGGCGTTTTCGTCGTAGCACAGCAGTCCCGGAACGGTGGGCGGCATGGGTATGCCGGCGTTTGCCAGCCTTATGGCGGTAAGCATTTTGTCGTCGCAGTCCTCAATGGCTTCGGCGCGGTTGAACAGGCGCACGCCGCACTTTTGCAGCATGCGCGCCACATACTTGTCCTTATCGAGATAGACGACAAAGTCGAAACCCGACAGGCGCGAGACTATGCCGCCGTCCCCCTCCACCGTGCAGAAAAAGGCGTCGTTGGGCAATATTTCGGCATCTACGCCCAGTTTTGCCAACTCCTCCTTCAGCCTTGCAGACTGATTGAGCGCGCTCTTTAACCGCGAATAGGCATTTATTATTATCGCTGCTCTCTTCATACTCTCATATTATAGCGCATTTGTCCCGCCATTGCAATTAATTTTAAAGCGTCAAAAAAACAGCTGCGGCGGCCGGCACGGGTGCCGACCGCCGCAGCGCAGCGCACGCTTACTTTACGCTGTAAAGAATGTCGAAATAAGTGGGATAGGGCCAGTACTCGGAGGAGGTTATCTTCTCCATGCCGTCTATCACTGTGCGCATCTCCTCCATGACGGGTATGACCTTGTGTGCCATCGCCT
The DNA here is from genome assembly GCA_944327465.1 of uncultured Clostridia bacterium. GTDB lineage: Bacteria > Bacillota > Clostridia > Christensenellales > Borkfalkiaceae > Coproplasma. The sequence goes on from CALVHH010000002.1 coordinate 69,042, forward strand.
GCGAGGCGGGCACGACTTCGTTCATGTCTATGCCCGAAAGTATGTCTTCGAGCCTGAAGATGAGCGCCGACAGCCTGTCGTTGCCTTCGGAAAGCTTCATAATGAGGTCGCGCTCGGTAGTGCAGGGTATGGAATCGTTTACCGCCTGCTTTGCGGCGACGTTGGTGCAGAGGTCGGCAACGTAGTCCGAAACGGCGGGAATAATGTCCTGCTTTGCCATTTCGAGCAGCGTAAGCGCCTCGATATTGATTATCTTTGTATAATTTTCAAGCTGAATGTTGGCGCGGGCAATGGCTTCTGCCTTGGTGTACACGCCCTGCCTTACGAACACGCCTATGTTCTTATCCTCGAAGCAGACGGGCACGGCGTCGGCGGTGTTCTTGTTGTTTAAAAGTCCGCGGCGCATGGCTTCGGGCTCCCAGTCGGGACCGTAGCCGTCGAGGTTGAATATTATGCGGTAGTGCTCTTTAAGCTCGCGCTCGATGACCGCGGTTGCCGATTTAACGACGTCCTTGCTGCCCTCGAGCTCGTCGGCGAACTGTTCGAACGCGTCGGCAATGATGGTGTTGAGCACTATGTTGGGGTCGGCTACGTTTGCCTGCGAACCGAGCATGCGGAATTCGAACTTGTTGCCCGTGAACGCAAAGGGCGAAGTCCTGTTGCGGTCGGTGGCGTCCTTGGGGAAGATGGGCGATTCGGGCACGCCTATCGAAACTTCGGGGGCTTCGACGGGAACATAGTTTTCGCCGTTGACTATGGAATCGACTATGGCGCCCAAATGGTCGCCGAGGTAAACGGAAATTATTGCGGGCGGAGCTTCGTTAGCGCCCAGGCGGTGGTCGTTTGCCGCCGATGCGACGGACGCCCTGAGTATGCCCTGGTAGTCATCCACCGCCTTTATGACGGCGGCGAGCACGAGCATGAACAGCGTGTTGCTTTCGGGCGAGGGTCCGGGGTCGAGCAGGTTGAGACCGGTATCGGTGGACATGGACCAGTTGTTGTGCTTGCCCGAACCGTTTATGCCCCTGAAGGGCTTTTCGTGCAGCAGGCAGATGAGCCCGTGCCTGCGGGCGACCTTGCGCATTATCTCCATGGTGAGCATGTTCATGTCCACCGCGGTATTTGTCGTGGAAAATACGGGCGCCATTTCGTGCTGAGCGGGGGCGACTTCGTTGTGCTTCGTCTTTGAAGGCACGCCGTAAGACCACAGCTCCCTGTCGAGGTCTGCCATGAACTCGGCGACCTTGGGTCTGAGCACGCCATAGTAGTGGTCTTCGAGCTCCTGCCCGCGGCTGACGGGCGCGCCTATGAGCGTTCTGCCGCACAGCCTGAGGTCCTTGCGCCTTTCGTACATCTCTTCGGAAATGAGGAAGTACTCCTGCTCGGGACCTACGGTGGTGGATACCTTTTTGCAGTCGATGCCGAACAGCTTCAATATGCGCTTTGCCTGCTTGTCGATGGCGGTCATCGAGCGCAGCAGGGGCGCCTTTTTATCGAGAGTTTCGCCAGTGTAGGATACGAACACCGTGGGGATGTACAGCGTGCCCTCCTTTACGAATGCGGGCGACGTGGGGTCCCACGCGGTGTAGCCGCGTGCCATGAATGTCGCCCTGGAACCGCCCGAAGGGAAGGACGATGCATCCGATTCGCCGACTATGAGGCTCTTGCCCGTAAGGCTCATTATCACCTTGTCGCCGTCGGGCTCGATAAAGCTGTCGTGCTTTTCGGCGGTGAGTCCCGTAAGGGGCTGGAACCAGTGGGTGTAGTGCGTAGCGCCCTTGGATACCGCCCAGTCCTTCATTGCGGCTGCTACCGAGCCGGCTATGGATACATCGAGCTGTTTGCCCGACTCTATCGTTGCCCTGAGGGCTCTGTATACCTCCTTGGGCAGAGTCTCTTTCTGGACGGCGTCGTTGAATACGTTTTCGCCGAACATCTGGGGAACATTCATTATTCTTTCACCTCGCAGTGCTTTTACTTAAAGTGTATATCAAAATTATAAATTAAACTCGCCGATATGTCAACAAATAGCGCGGCGGGAGCTTTTAACATATTTTTATGCCGCCCAAAAGGCGGGCTTATACTTTACCGTCGTCCTCGTCCCCCTCCCTGTCCTCGAAACGGGCGGGCTTTATAAGGTGAGAATTTTTTATGTCGTTGTGCATGCCGTCGACGTCGTCGATGAGTATGCCGCGCTGAATGGAGGCATAGCCGTGCTTTTTGCGTATGTCGTCTATCGTGCGCTCCACCTTTTCGCGCCTGGAATAGTTGCCGCACGTTTCATCAAGCGTCAGCTGCGAGCTGCCGCCGTCGAATCCCGACACTGTGACGCCCAGCGAGCGGACGGCAAACGGCGGGCGGACGTTGGCTTTGAACAGCTCTATCGCCGTCCTCGCTATTTCGCCGCACAGCACGGTGTGGCGCACCTTTTTTTGGACGGTGAACGAGGTCATGTCGCCGTACCGCACCCATAGGTGGACGGTGTCGGCGAGCCCCCTGCCCGATTCGCGCAGGCGGGCGGCAACGCTTTCGGCAAGCACGTAGATGTTGCGCTCCACCTGCTCGATGTATACAAGGTCGGCGGCGTACGTCTGGGAATTGCCTATCGACTTGAGCTCGCGCTCTGCGTCCATGTGCGCGACGGGGGTGACGTCCTGACCGCGGGCATAAGTTAAAAGGGTGGCGCCGAACTTGCCGAACGCCGATATTATGCGCCCGTCGTCGGCAGCGGCGAGGTCGCCTATCGTGTTGCAGCCCATGGCGCGGAGCTTTGCCGAAGTGGCGTCGCCGACCATTAAAAGGTCTTCGACGGGCAGACCGTAAACTACGTTTTTATAGTTCGAAGGGGATATTACCGAGGTGCCGTCGGGCTTTTTCAAATCGGAACCCAGCTTTGCGAATATCTTGTTGAACGACACGCCGACCGACACGGTGAGCCCGAGCTCGTCTTTGACGGCGAAGCGTATGGTGTCGCCGAGAAAGCGCAGATAGTCATCGGTGTATTCGCCGTCCTCCCCCGTTTTATCGCCCGCGTACCGCGGAAATACCGCCAGAGTATTAGTTATATCCAGCCAGCATTCGTCTATGCCATAGCTTTCGATGAGGTCGGTATACCTTGCATACACCGCCCTGACCTTGCGCGAATACTTCATGTACTCGCCGAAGCGGGGCGGCACTATGATTATGCCCGGGCACTTGCGCTTTGCCTGCCATATCGTGTCGCCCGTCTTTACACCGCGGCGCTTTGCCTCCTCGCTCTTGGCGAGCACTATGCCGTGCCTCTCCTCCCTGCTGCCGCAGACAGCCAAAGGCACCCCGACAAGTTCGGGGTTGAGGCGGCGCTCCACCGAGGCGTAAAAATTATTGAGGTCGCTGTGAAGAATGATAGAGGACATGCCCAAACAATATGCAAGCATGCTTGCATCGACTAAATATCAAGTATATGGATTTTGTGCGCCCTTCGGCAAGCGCGGCGGGCGCTTGATGCGCTCCGTCACGCCTTTTCCGCCGTGAGGCGGGCGATGAGATCATCGAGCACGACAAAGTAGTCTGCAAAGGTCTTGGAGCACACTTCGGCATTTTTGATGGTTATGCCCTCGCACCTAAACCCGGTGACGGCAAACGCCATTGCCACGCGGTGGTCGCCGTAACTTTCTATCGCACAGCCCTTGGGCTGCGAGGGGTATATGGTGACCCCGTCGGCGTGCTCTTCCACCTTTACGCCGAGCGCCGTGAGGTTGAAAACTATCGCCTTGATGCGGTCGCACTCCTGACCGCGTATGTGCGCGACGCCCGTTATGGTGGTAGGCTTGGAAAAATAGGGAGCTATCGCGGCGAGCGTGAGAGCCTGGTCGGAATATGACGACATATCCACAGTGCCGCCGTCGAAATCTTTTAAAAGTTCTATAAGTTTATAGTCGCCTTGCATGTTGTGAGGCATGACGCCGAGCACCGAAATTTTTGTGCCGAGCAGCCTGTTTGCCGCATAAAAATAGCAGGCGGCGGAGATATCGGGCTCGATATCGTACCTCTTTGCGTTGTAGCCGCCGAATACCGTATATCTGTTGCCGCTGACCGCCACATTGACGCCGAACGACCACATCATGTCGCACGTCATCTTTACATACTCCATGCCGTGGTCGCCGTGCACGGTTATTTCAACGGGCGTGCGGGCGCAGACGGCGCAGATGAGCAGCGCCGACAGAAACTGGCTGCTCTTGGATATATCGACGTCGAGCGAGGTGTTGAGCTTTTTTGCACCGCGGACGACGAAGGGAAAGCAGTTGTCTTCGCCCATGAACGTAAACTCGGCGCCCGCCTGCCTGAGGGATTGTATGAGCCCCGCCATGGGGCGTCGCTTCATCTGGTTTGAGCTGTCGAATACGTACTCGCCGTCGGAAAACGCCGCAAGCGCCGTCAGAAAACGCGCAGCGGTGCCCGCCGAACCGACGTAGACGGCGCCGTCCTTTACGGGCAGTCTGCCGCCGCAGCCTTCTACCGTGACCGTCTTGCCTTCGACTGTCACGTTTATGCCCAGAGAGCGCAGACCCGAAATAAATTCGGCGCAGTCGCCCGTCAGCTGGGCGCCGTACAGGGTAGAGCGGCCGTCGGCAAGCGCCGCTATCAGCAGCGCCCTCGCCGTGATGGATTTTGAGCCCGGCACAGCCACGGTCGCACGGGCGTTCTTTACCTTGCCGTAGATACATTTTACGCTGTAATCCATAACATCACCGCCTTTTGCTTTTGATATGATCATAAGGTTTTATCTATACCTTTCTTCTGCGCAATATGTCGCCCGGCGACAGCTCTACGGGGCAGGGCAGGGTGTACCGCTCCTGCACGCGCTTGCAGTCGTCGACGGCGGTGCCGTCGGGCAAGTATGCCGCGGTAACTTTAAAGCTGCTTCCGAAACTTTGCGAAGGCGACAGCACTTCGAGCACGTCGCCGACCTTGAACCTGCCGCGCATTTCGACGACGGCGCTGCCGCCGCCGCAGGACAGCACGTTGGCTATATAGTCGCAGTCGCCCTTTGCCTGGCTGTCGGCATAGTTGACCGTGCGCTCGTTTACGCCCAGCATGTATGCCGTGGTATAGTCGCGGTGGGCGGCAGTGAGCAGTTCGCGCTCGACTGTGCCGTCGAAGCCGCCGTCAATGCACCTGCGATAGGCGTTTATCACGGTGGCGAGGTAGTACTCGCTCTTCATCCTGCCCTCTATCTTGAACGACGACACGCCCGCCGCGGCGAGCTTATCAAGGTGCGCCGACATGTTGAGGTCCTTTGAATTGAAGATATAGGTGCCGCGCCCGTCCTCTTCGACGTTCATCCAGCCGCTGTCGTCGCCCGGCTCGTTTTTGCGCACCTGCCAGTTCCAGCGGCATGCCTGAACGCACTCGCCGCGGTTGGAATCGCGCCCGGTAAGATAGTTGGAGAGCAGGCACCTGCCCGAATAGGATATGCACATTGCGCCGTGCACAAAAGCTTCGAGCTCGATATCGGGCACGAAGTCGTGGATCTGCGCGATCTCTGCCAAAGAAAGTTCGCGGGCGAGGATGACGCGGGCGGCGCCCAGATCGCGCCAGAACCTGACGGCGTACTTGTTTGTTATATTTGCCTGGGTAGATATGTGCACCGCAAGCGCGGGCGCCGCCGAACGGCAGATATGAAATACGCCGGGGTCCGAAATGATTGCGGCGTCGGCGCCCGCGCTCTGCAAAAGGGCAAAGTAGTCGCCCAGCGCGCCGCCGTCGGCATTGCGGGCAAATATATTGACCGTGACGTATATCTTTTTGCCGAGCGAGTGCGCAAGCCGCACCGCGCTTTTGAGCTCGTCTTCGCCGAAGTTGTCGGCAAACGAGCGCAGCGAAAAGTTCTTTCCGCCTATATATGCGGCGTCGGCGCCGAAGTACAGCGCCGTCTTCAATTTTGAATAGTTGCCCGCCGGGGCAAGAAGTTCTGCGTTCATACGTCTCTTCTCTTTAAGGATATGCACAGCCCGTCGCCGATATCGGCGACGTATGACGTCAGCCCGCCGTCTGAGAGCACCGCTTCGAGATATTCGCGTATGTGCTGCACGAGCATGCGCCGCTTTTTGGGCACCTGCTCTTCGCCGTTTACCCAGCCGTACAGCAGCACGTCGTCGGCGATGAGCAGCCCTCCTGGGGCGAGCAGCTGCCTGATGCGGGGCAGCCACTTTACGTACTGCACCTTTGCCGCATCCAAAAACACGAAGTCGTAGCCGCCTTCGAGCCCGCCGAGGATATCCGCGGCGTCGCCCTCTATCAGCCGCACCCTGTCGCCCAAGCCGAGGCGGTCAAAGTTCGCCTGCGCTTCGGCGGCGAAATGCCTGTTCTTTTCTATGGCGGTCAGTCTTGCCGAGGGGCAGCACTGCAGCAGAGCCGCGCCCGAAGCGCCTATCGCGGCGCCCACTTCCAAAATGTTTGCCGCCCCCGCCGCTGCCGCCTGCAGACAGATGAACTGCAGCGTTTCGTCGGACGAGACGGGTATGCCGCGGGCGAAGGCGCTCTCTCTGATTTTGCGCACTTCTTCGCTGACGTTTAGTTTATTGAGTCCCGCCGTGCGCGAAGGGCGCTCGGGGCGGGACGTGTCGTTGTGGGGATAGGAAAAGTCCATTAAAGTTCCACCACCACGGGTACTACCATGGGCGACTGCTTGGTCTTGCGGACGAGGTAGTTGCGGAGCGCCTTTTTGATGGTGCGCTTGAGCTCATCCACGCTGCCTATGCGCAGGTCGTAGCCTTCGATGGCGCGGTTGATGACTTCGCGCATCTCCTTATTGTAGTCGCGGTGGAAGTCGAACACGAACCCGCGGGAGTTGATGACGGGCTCGCCGATGACTTCGCCGCCCGAGACGGCGACAGAAACTATGAAGATGCCCTCCTGAGCGAGCTGACGCCTGTCCTGCATTACGAGGGAAGCCTTTTCGTCCTCGATGCCCTCGCCGTCGATGAGGCGGGAGCCCGCGGGCACGTCGGGCAGGCGGCGCATGGTGCGGGCGGTCAGCTCTACGCAGTTGCCCAAATCAGGAATAAATATGTTGCGCCCGCTCTGACCGAGGCTTTCGGCGAGCCTGGCGTGCTTTACGAGGTGCCTGTATTCGCCGTGGACGGGGATGAAGTACTTGGGCTTGAGCAGCGTGTGCATTATTTTGTGCTCTTCGCAGCAGGCGTGCCCCGAAACGTGTATATTTTCAAGGCGCTCGTACACGACCTCGGCGCCGAGATGGTACAGCTTGTTTATTACGCCGTACACGTCGCGCTCGTTGCCGGGTATGGGGGACGCCGATATGATTATGGTATCGTTTGAGCCGACGGAGAGATTGGGGTTTTCGCCGTTCGCCATGCGGTGCAGGGCGCTCATCGGCTCGCCCTGGCTGCCCGTGCAGACTATTATCACCTCGTCGTCGCGCAGGTTTTTGGTGCGGGAGATATCGACGAGCACGCCTTCGGGAATGGACAGCTCGCCCAGCTTTTGCGCCGTTTCGACGACGTTGAGCATGCTCCTGCCGTTGAGCGCGAGCTTGCGCCTGTGGCGCACGGCAATATCCACTATCTGCTGCAGCCTGTGCACGTTGGAGGCGAACGTGGCGATTATGACGCGTCTTGCCGAATTTTCGCCGACGAGGCGCTCGAGCGTTTCGCCCACCACCGCTTCGGACATGGTGTAGCCGGGGCGCTCGATGTTGGTGCTTTCGCCCATGTACAGCAGCACGCCCTTGCCGCCGAGGTCTGCAATGGTCTTTAAATCTATAGGGTCGCCCGCCACGGGGGTGAGGTCGATTTTAAAGTCGCCGCTGTGGAATATGACGCCCTGCGGGGTGTGTATGGCGAGCGCCAGCGCGCCCGCTATGGAGTGGTTGACGTTGATGAAATTGATTTTGAAGCAGCCCCACTGCAGCGTTTCGCCCGGGGCGACGGTGACTTCGCGCACGTTGTTGAGGCGATGTTCGCGCAACTTGTTGTCGACGAGGGCGAGAGTCAGGCGGGTGCCCGCGACGGGGATATCCATCTCCTTTAAAAGATAGGGCACGCCGCCTATGTGGTCTTCGTGACCGTGGGTGAGCACCAGCCCGCGCACCTTGTGCTTATTTTCGACGAGATAGGAGATATCGGGCACAACGAGGTCAATGCCGGGCATCTCCTCGGTGGGGAATATGGCGCCGGCGTCGATTATTATTATGTCGTCGCCGCACTCCAGAGCCGTCATGTTCTTGCCTATTTCGCCCACGCCGCCTATGAAGATGACCTTGACGGCGTTCTTTTTGGAGCGCTCGCGCACGGGCTTTTGCGTGGCGGCGGATTGGGCGCGTTCGGCTATGCGCTTTTGCGACTGCGCGGGGGGAAGTATGGCGACGGCGGGCATGCGCACGGGGGCGCGGCGGGACTTTTCGCCGCCCCTGCGGGCAGACGACGGCTTTTGACCTGCCGGAGTGCGCGGCTTTTCGGGCTTGGGTTCCCTCGCTTTGCGCTGTTTTTTGTGTTTTTTGTTGAAATCGTTGTTTTCCAAAATTGTGTCCTTTTTTGAGTTTTTATGTATTATATCGCGCTGCATTGTAAAAGGGAGTCGTGCGACCCCCTTTCAAGTATGTGTGCAGACGGACTGCACGTTATTTTTTGCTTACGTCCTTTACGAGTCCTTCTTCGATGAGTTCTTCAATGGTCTCGTAGGGATACATTGCCGCGTAATCGCGGGGGGTTATCTCGCGCTTGATGCCGCCCCTCTTTTCGAGCATGATGTCAACGAGGCGCACCGCCTTTTTGACGCCGCGGGGGCTCTTTATCTTGACCATCATGGGCGTGCCGTGCATCGACTTGTTATCCGATACGTCGGCGTGGTGGTATACGCTGGTCGGGAACTCGGCGGGGTCGAGGGCGAGATACAGGCACAGTGTCTTGCCGCGGATCTTGAAGCGGGCTATCGTTTCGCGTCCCTTGTTGAAGCGCTCGGCGCCCCATGCAATGTTTGAGTTGACCTTTTTGTATGCAAGCAGCGAATTTTTGACTTCGCCGTAGTATCTCTTCTGTTCGTCAGTCGACTGGATTATCCTGGCTATGAACGAGCGGTTGTACTTCATCATGTTGGCGAAGTCTACGCCGCTGTTGGATATTCCGGGTATGCCGTCGGGCATTATTTCGCCTGCAGCGGGATTTTCGTCGATGTCGGCGACTATCTCGCCGATGACGGCGTCATCTTCGCCCTCGTGCTCTTCGTCCATGACTTCGCTGACGGTCACGAGCTCATCTTCGGCGGGCTCTTCTTCGGCTTCGGCGGGAGCCAATTCATCGGAAGCTGCCGCTGCCACGGCGCCCGCAACGAGCATTGCCTTTATTTCGTCCAGCCTGCGTTGGATATCGGCGAACTTTTCGTCGTATTCCGCCGCACGGCAATCCTCTTTGAGCTTTGTAACTTCCTGCTCTATGCCGTCTATCTTGTCTTCAAGCCTGTCGGCGGCGGGCTTTAAACTGCCTTCGGCAAGTTCGCCCGTCAGCTTTTGAGCTACGGCGTCGCACAGCTTGTCGATGCCCTCTTCGTCGAGCACTATGTCGTAATCCTTATCTGCCTGGTCGGCAAGCAGCAGCGCCGCGACGGAGGAAGCTATTGCCGAACTGTCGGTGGCGGGAATTGCCGAAACGACCTTTTGGGCAATTTCGTCCGAGTCGACTTCGGGCAGGTAGTTCGAAAGCACTGCCGCCGCCTTTTCGGCGAGGGTATCTTCGTTTATCTGACCGACTTCCAGCTTTTCGCCGACGAGACGGGCTATCTCTTCGCTGTCGACTTCGGCATTGAGCCCCGCCTGAGTGAGCTTATCGGCGACAGCCGAAGCCAGCGCCTCGTAGTTGAGCTTGCTTTCGACCGCCCTGGCGAGCGAATCGCAGCCGTCGTCATCGACCATGACGTCGAACTGTTCGGGGGATATCGTGCCCACCTGCTTTGCTATGCGGTCGGCTATCTCGTCGCCGTCTATGGCTACCTGCAGCCTTTCGCCCAGCCTCTGCGCGACCATACCCGCCACGGCGGCTTCGTCGAGCGAAGGGTTCATGAGCTGTTCTGCGACCTTTGAAGCTATATAGTCCGCCGATATGACTTCCTCGGCGGGAACGCCCTGCGAAAGCTTGCGCGCGAGGGCGTCGTAATCGAGATTTTCTACCTGAACGGAGGGCGCAGACATGCGTGCCGCCACCTTATCGGCGAGCGCGTCGTAGTCTATCGCCTGGCTGACTGCCGAAGGTATGTAGAGATTTTCTGCCACCTTGGCGGCAAGCAGGTCGTAGTCGACCGTGCCCGCGGGCACCGATATCTTTTCAGCCACTTTTGCGGCGAGCTCGTCGATGTCGCAGCCTGCGGATGCGTTCTCCGCGCCCGTCTGCAGCGATTCGAGCCGTTCCGAGAGAACTTTTATTTCCCCGGCGAGCTGCTTCTTATCCGCCTCCATTTTGAGCATTATGGCTTCTCTGTCCATATCCCTGTCGACGGCGGAATCGATAACTTCCTGCACCTTGGCATCGATAGCTTTGTTCTGCGCGGCAAGCGCTTCAAGCTTTGTCTGCACAGACTTGGACTGTGCAGAGATGGCTGCCACCTGCCTGCCGAGCTCGTCGCCCGCCTGCGCTATCTTGCCGACGCTGGCGCCGACCGAACCCGACTGCTGCGCAAGCTGCGAAGCAACCGCCTGGTTTTGCCTGGCAAGCTGCTCTACCTTTGCATCGAGCGTCCTGTTCTGCTGAGTGAGATTCTCCACCTGCGACAGGAGAAGATCGGCCTTCGTCTGGTTGGAATTATTGTTGTTTACACCCATAATACACCTCGGAGTTTGATTGACGCAAGTCTCGCCTTGGGGCGGAAGCGCCCTGCCGCAACATAGGCTCCCTTTAGCAAGGGGAGCTGTCATGCGGAAAGAAATGAAGCATGACTGAAGGGTTTGCCCCACAGAAATGCGGTTGAAGCTTTAGAATCGCCGCTTTCGGATAATCCTCCCTGTCCTATTCGGCTAAGGAGAGCTGTTGGTGCGGTCTACCTCCCACCCCCGTCATTTCGACTAAATGAGGCGATGCGCCGAATGCACGGAGAAATCCGACGGTATGACCCGGTCGACGGCGCGAACCGAGCGCCGAATGAAAACGGCTACCAAAATTTTGTTAGTGCAATACTATTCCTTTATTAGTTTACAACAAAAAAACGCAAATGTAAATACTTCGCGGCAAAATTTTTTGCCCGATGACAAATTTTTTTTAAATTTTAAGCCTCAAAATGCCGCGGTTACCCGTTTGATATGCCGCAGTCAACGCTTTTTTGCCGACCGCGCAGGGCAGGCACGGGCGCCCGCCGCGGACGCTATCCGCGGCGGGCGCATAAAATTTTAATATTTTTATTCAAAACACTTGTATATTTGCGTATAATGATGTATAATTATACTAACTTTACCCAAAAGCGGGCAGTTTTATAAATTATTATGTATAAAAGCCGCCGCGGCGCAGGCGTTTGCGCCGCGGCGGGCGAAGGAGGACTATGAGAGTTTATAATTTTTCGGCGGGACCTTCTACCCTGCCATTGGAAGTGCTTAAAAAGGCGCAGGCAGAATTTTTGGACTTTGCGGGCACGGGCATGTCGGTGACGGAAATTTCGCACCGCGACAAGGCGTTCGAGCAGGTGGTGCGCGAGGCGGAGAGCCTTACGCGCGAGCTTTTGAACGTACCCGACGACTACGCCGTCATATTTGTTCAGGGCGGGGCTTCGACGCAGTTCGCCGCGGTGCCGCTCAACCTTATGCACGGCGGCAAGGCGGACTATATAGTCACGGGCAATTTTGCCAAAAAAGCATGGCAGGAAGGTCAGATATACGGCGACGCCGTAAAGATAGGCGATTCTTCAGACAAGGTATACACCTACATACCCGACGTGGATAAGCTCGATTACAGCCCCGACGCCGACTATGTGCACATAACTTCAAACAACACGATTTTCGGCACGAGGTACGTTAAATTCCCCGAATGCGGCGCACCGCTCGTTGCCGACATGTCGTCGGAGATATTTTCACGCGAGATAGACGTTTCGCGCTTCGGCGTAATATATGCGGGCGCACAGAAGAACCTTGCGCCCGCCGGCGTGACGATAGTTATAGCAAAGCGCAGCCTTATACAGGAGCCGCTTAAAATTTGCCCCACCATGCTCAAATGGAAGGTGCAGGACGAAAACGGTTCGCTGTACAACACTCCCCCCGCCTTCTCGATATACATGGCAGACCTTGTGCTGCGCGACGTAAAGGCAAGGGGCGGCGTAAAGGCGATGAACGAGCTTGCTGAATACAAATCGGGGATGCTGTACGACTTTATAGACAATTCAAAGCTGTACAAGAACGACGTACAGCCAAAGTTCCGCTCTATAATGAACGTGCCGTTCGTGACGGGCGACAAGGAGCTGGACGCAAAATTCGTTGCCGAAGCCAAACAGGCGGGGCTGGTGTCGCTTAAAGGACACAGGCTCGTGGGCGGCATGAGGGCTTCGATATACAACGCCATGCCCGCAGAGGGCGTGCAGGCGCTGATAGAGTTCATGAAAAAATTTGAAAGGGAGAACGCGTGATATGGCAGGCATATTGAAATTGAATTCCATAAGCAAACTTGCCGACCCCGTATTTGCGGGCTATGAGTACGGCGAGGACGTAAACGACCCCGTCGGAATAATGGTGCGCTCGGCACAGATGGCAGAATATGCGCCCGGCAAAAATCTGCTTGCCGTGGCAAGGGCGGGCGCGGGCACCAACAACATACCCGTGGCTGAATATGCCAAACAGGGCATAGTTGTATTCAACACGCCGGGCGCCAACGCCAACGCCGTCAAGGAGCTGGTCATATGCGAGCTGTTTTTGGGCGGCAGAAGGATAACCGACGCCATAGACTGGGTAAAGACGCTCAAGGGCGAGGGCGAAAACGTGGGCAAGCTGGTCGAAAAGGGCAAGTCCAAATTTGTCGGCTGCGAAATAACGGGCAAGACGCTGGGCGTGATAGGTCTGGGCGCGATAGGCATAATGGTTGCCAACGCCGCCAAGGCGCTGGGCATGAAGGTGATAGGCTGCGACCCCTTCCTCTCCACCCACAACGCGCTCATGCTCGACCCTTCGGTAGAAGTCGTGGCGGACAACGCCGAAATATACAGGCGGGCAGACTTTATAACCGTGCACGTGCCGCTGAACGCACAGACGAAGGGCATGTTCAACGCGCAGACCCTATCTGCATGCAGGGACGGCGTGGTGATAATAAACAACGCCCGCGGCGAGCTTGCCGACAGCGCGGCGATGACTGACGCGCTCGGGAGCGGCAAGGTGGCAAGGTATATAACCGACTTCCCCTGCGACGAGCTGATAGGCGTTAAAAACGCCATATGTGTGCCCCATCTGGGCGCGAGCACGCCCGAAGCCGAGGACAACTGCGCAGTTATGGCGGCAAAGCAGCTGGTGGACTACATTGAAAACGGCAATATAACCAACTCCGTAAACTATCCCGCCGTCAGCGCACCCAGGGAGGGAGCTGCGAGAATATGCGTGTGCCACCTGAACAGGGCGAACATGATAGCCGGGCTTTCCGCCGCGATTTCGGCGCGGGGCATAAACATAGCCAACATGACCGACAAGGCAAAGGGCGACTACGCCTACGGCATAATAGACATAGACGGCGGCGCCGACGGCGACCTCATCAAAGCCATAGAGGCGATAGACGGCGTGATAAGAGTCAGAGCGGTGTGACATTGCGCCGCAAAGAGCCCGATATCGGGCTCTTTGCGGCGGCAGTCAATTGCCCGCATAAAATTTTCCTCCGTGTACATAATTATGGTGATACATAATTTCCACGGAGGTTTTTTATATGGCAAAAAAGAGAAAAGTGAGAAAGCTGACCGATGAGCAGTACAACGCGTACATCACTTCGCTGAAATACGACGCGGCGTCGTACAACGCCGACGGCAGCAGGGTAGTGCCCGACGAACTGAAAGAGGAAGGGCACGGGCAGCCGGGCGAATGAAGGGCGGTGCGCCGCGGGCAGGAAAGTTTAAGGCGTTACAGCAGTATGCAGATGACGCCGCCCTTGCCCTCGTTGACCATGCGCGTAAGCGCACGGCGCAGTTTGGAGCGCGTGTCGTCGCGCAGCGACACAGCCCTGCCCGACAGACCGTCGCGCACCATTGAGCGCAGCGATTTGCCGAAGAGGTCGGTATCCCACATGCCGTCCTCGTCGCGCTCGAAGCCGCTTATCATGTCGTCGACCATGCTCTGCGTCTGCGAGGCGGCGCCCATGACGGGGTTGACTTCGCTGCACACTTCGACCTTGACAATATGATAGCTGGGGGCAGTTGCCCTGAGCTTTACGCCGAGATTGCCGCCCTGCCTCACCACCGAAGGTTTTTCAAGACTGAGCTCTTCAAAGGAGGGCGGCACTATGCCGTAGCCGTTGATGCGGGCGCACTCCAAAGCGTCCTTTACGCGGTCGTAATTTTTGCGAGCCTGCGCGGCGCTGACTGCAAACGCCATGAGCGAGCTTTCATCGGTTATTTCCTCGCCCGCGGTTTCGGACAGCATGCCGAAGAAGGCGCCGTCCTTTATCTTTGCCGTGACAGACGCCCTGCCTTCGGCGGGAAAGAGTTCGATATCGACGTCGCCGCACCAGTTTGCGCTGTCGGCGAGCATGCCTTCGAGCGCGTTTGAGCACTGCGCAAGGCTTTCGGCGCCCTCGGCGCACGAGCGCACCCTTGAGATGAGCTCGGCAACCGCCGAATTGTCGGCGGGGAGCGAGCGCACCCATGCGGGGACGCACACGTCTATGCGAAGCGCGGGAAAGGCGAACAGCAGCCTGCGCACGAGCGCGGCGGGCTCTTCGTCCTCTTCGGCAGCCACGCAGGGCAGACCGCCGCCGTAGCCGTCGCCGTAATCGATGACGCCGTCGGCGCCATCGCAGCCGTGCAAGAACACCACATAGTTATTTTCAGTCACCCACTGCGGCAGGGCGGCGTTGAGCAGCTCCACCCTTTGCGCGTCCGACCCCGCGACGCCTATATGAGCACTGCCGCCGCAGCGGGCAGAGATATCCGAATACACACTGTCGTTTAACATACTTCTCCTCCATGAATGCTGTGTATAATAACATATTTTGGCGGCGGGGAAATTATGACAGCGCACGGTAAGGCTCCGCCCCGCGCCTATCAAGGCGCGGGGCGGAGCCGTATTCATAAATGCGTTTATTGCCTGCACTCGGTGGTGAAGCGATAGAACTCGTCCACCTCCTCTTTGGTCTTTACGTTGACGACGAACATTCTGTCGCCCATCGCGCCCGAGAGCGCCTTTGCAACGCGCCGGGCTATCTTTATGCTGCCGGCGTAGCGGGAATATATCTCGTCGTCGGAATGTACGTAGGGCTTGCCGTCGCGCCTGCCGACGAACGCGCAGTAGAACCTTTCGCCCGTGCCCTTGGATGAGCAGTCGAAAGCTACCATGTCCGCCCATATCTTGTATACGTCGGTGGAGTTGGCGTAGTTCATCATCTCGGGAGAGATGCCGCCCGAAGGGCGCATGTTGACTTCCAGCGCGACTATTTCGCCCTTTTTGCCTATGTGCTGGTCGCGGTTGAGGCGGAAGAATTCGAAGTGGACGAAGCGAGAGCGCACTCCGAACGCCCTGAGCGTGCGCCTGCCCGCTTCGCGGACGTCTTCAAACGGTTGGTCGACTATGTAGAACATGGAGCTGTCGCCCGTGTTGACGACGTCCATAAGCGAACCGAGCGTGACGTTGCCCGTTTCGAAAATGGGCTCGCCCTTGCTGTTGACTATTGCGTCGTAGGAATTGACGGTGGCGTCGATATACTCCTCCATTATATACCTTACGGGCAGTTTGGTGGCAAAAAATTGAATGAGGTCGTCGTCGGAGCACAGCCTGTGCGTATCGTTTGCGCCCACGCCGTTATCGGGCTTGACTATGACGGGATAGCCGACCTCGTCTATGAACTTTTTGCACGCCCTGGGCGAATCGGCAAGGCAGTAGCGCGCCGCCTTTATGCCCGCTTCGGCATAGAATGGCTTCATCTGAGACTTTAATTTGACCTTTTTCATGTCGCCGTCCTTGAAGCCCGTCGCTATGTTGAATTCCGTCCTGAGGTGAGCGTCGCGCTCGAGCCAGTATTCGTTGTTGCTCTCGAGCCAGTCTATCTTGCCGTAGCGGAAGGAGAAAAAGGCGACGGCGCGGAAGACTTCGTCGTAGTTTGAAAGGTCGGACACCTTATAGTATTCGGTGAGCGAAGCTTTGAGTTCGGGCAGGAGATTGAAGTATTCGCAGTCGCCTATGCCCAGCACGTTGAAGCCGTTGTCCCTTAAATGGCGGCAGAAGTGCCAGTAGTTTTCGGGAAAATTAGGTGAGATAAAGATAAAGTTTTTCATAAGCCCCCCATGTGAATTGTTTGGTATTTGGTCAATGCAATATAATTTTTTCAGTTTTCGCCGCTTTTGCACAGGCGAAGCATAAAGGAAGAAATGTCCTCCATGACCTGCGGAGCGCAGAAGTCGTTTAAAATTTCGTGTCGGGCGCCGCTGTAAATTTCGGTTTGAACGTCCCTGACGCCCGCGGCGCACAACTTATCGTAGAGCTTTATTACCCCCTTGGAGCTGGCGCCGACGGGGTCGTCGCCGCCTGCAACGAGCAGCAGGGGCAGATTTTTGGGCGTAGATTTTATCGTGCGCGAAGAGCACGCCTGCCCGACTATGGAAAAGAGCGTGCAGAACCCGCCGCAGGTGAATGTGACGCCGCAGAGCTCATCGGCGATATACGCGTCGACGTTGCCCCTGTCGGCGCTCAGCCAATCGTAGGGCGTGCGCCCTTCGAAGGGCTTGTTGTAGCCGCCGAAGGCGAGCTTATCGATAAATGCCGAGCGGTGTTTTTCGCCCCTGAACAGCGCGATGACGGATGAGACAAGCTTGCCGAAGCCCGTGAGAAGCGCGGGTTGGAAGCCCGTGCCCATTATTATGGCACCCGCGCACTCGCCGCCGTACAGCGAGATATATTTGCGGCAGAAGAAGGAGCCCATGGAGTGACCCATTATAAAGAAGGGCAGCCCCTGCGCCTGCGCACGCACTATGCCTGTGAGGCGGCGGATGTCGGCAAGCACCGTCTGCGACCCGTCAAGTCCGTCGAAATAGCCAAGGCAGTCGGCTGAGAGCACCGACCTGCCGTGACCGAGGTGGTCTTCGGCGCACACCAGAAAGCCGCGTGCGGCGAGGTATTCGGCAAAGGGCGCATACCTGAGGGCGTATTCCGCCATGCCGTGGATGATCTGGACGACGGCGCGCACCTGACCGTGCGGCCGCCATATATAGGCGTGTATTGCAGTCTTTTTATCGGCAGAGGGATAAGTCAGTTCTTCGTACATACTGTTCCTCACAATTCATTTTTCAACAGCCGCCCGAGCTCGGCGATATTTTCGGGCGAGGGCGCAAGTTCGCCGCATTCAATGCGGGCGGCAACGGCGAGAACGGCTTGGGTGACGGGCACTTTTACGCCCGCCGCACGGGCATGAGCCGCCACCGCACCCGCAATGGCGTCCATTTCGCTCTTTTTGCCCGCGGCAAGGTCAAAGTACATGCCCGAAACGAGGTTTTTGTGCTTTTTCATGGCGACGGGTATGAGCGCATACGACAGCGCACGCTTTACCGCGCCCGAATAGTTGAGCCACTTTACGAGGTCGTGGCCCTGTATCTTTGCGGGCGTCACCCCGCACGCGAGGGCGGTATCTATGCCCTCCTTTAAAAGGCGCTGCGCCGCGGGGCGAGTGTCCCTGCCGGCGGCTATCCTGCCGAACGTAAACGAAGTTATTGCCGAAAGGGATGAAAACGCGCTGTTGACTATGAGCTTTGACCAGCGTGCGCCGATGAAATTTTTTTCTGTATACACCCTGCCGGCGCACTTTAAAAGGCGGGCGGCAAGGGGGATTTTTTCGCTTTCGCCGTAGGGCGAGCCGAGCGCGAAGCTCATGGCGTCAGGCGAGGACGTGAGCAGCACATATCCGGGCTGAACGAACGTTGCCCCCCACGACACGGCGCAGCCGAGGGTGTTCTCCCTGCCGACGACCGCCGCGACGGAATCTTCGGGCAGACCGTTCTGCAGCGTGCAGACGGCGCCGCCGGGGGAAAGAAAATTGCTTATATACCGCACGGTCTGCGCGTTGTCGCGCTGTTTGGTCATAAGAAATACGATGTCGTACCTGCCGCTCATTGCCGAAGGCGGCAGCGCCTTGACGCGGCAGGCGAACAGCTCGCCGCCGTCGGCGGTGCCTATCCTTGCGCCCGCGGCGTTGAGCGCCGCGACGTGGCTTTGGTTGCGGGTGACGAGCTCGATGTCTTCGCCCGCACGCGCCATGAACGCGCCGAGCACGGTGCCCATTGCGCCCGCGCCGTATATGCACGCCCTCATATCAGTACTCCTCATCGCGGATATAGCCGAACGCGAGCTCCGCCATCGCCCTGTATGCGCTTTCGGAGGGGTGCAGATGGTCGCCGCTGTCGTAGCCCGCGGCGAACGCCGCAGGCTCTTCGGGCGAGCGCAGCGCCCTGTCGAAATCGATGCACCCCGTTATATCGCGCCGCGAGCGCGCCCAGTCATTGAACGCGTTGCGCAGCTCCTCGCGAAAGGGGGCATACGTGCGCCAGCCCTTTATGGGCAGCAGCGTGCCTATGTACACCTTGAGCCCGCGGTCGGCGGCAATTTTGAAGTACTCCTCCACCCCCTCCTCGAGCTGACCTGCCGAGGGCAGATCGCTCATGGGGCGGAAGGGGTTCACGTCGGTGCCGACGGGGTGGATTATGTCGTTTATCCCCTGCTGTATTATTACGGTATCGGCGCCGCTGACGGTGGATATTTCGCGTTCGAAGCGGTGCCTGCCCGAAAGCCCGTAGCTTTCGTACGTTATGCAGCTGTATTCGCGCAGCACGCGCGTGCCGCTTGCGGCGCGGCGCACTATGGCGATGCGGTTGTAGGGGTCGTTCATACACTCCATGGCAAGGTAGTCCGCCCAGCTCTGCGCGGTTATGCTGTCGCCGTAGAGTATGACTGCGCGGTTTTCGTCCTCGGTGTACAAATCGAGCCCGCAGAAGAAATAGAACGTAGAAGTGGTGCGCGTGCGCTCCAGCGGCAGCACCTGCGAAAAGGTGCAGTCGCCCACCGAAAAGAAGCCCTTTGAAAGCGGACCGATAGCCACGACGCCCGTGCGCATGAGCGTGAACGAGCCGAGATATATGCTGACCGCGAGCACGCCCTTGGGCTTGATGCGGAAGTTTATTTCATCCGAAAATATCTCCTCGCCGGCGGGGATCGTGACGCTCTCTTCTCCGCCGAACGTGACGAGACGGGCGTTGTGAAGGCTTATTTCCCTGTCGCCCATGGCGCGGGCGAGCGTTACGCGGGTGAGCGTCACCGGTTCGGTGCCGCAGAAATTTGAAAAATGCAGGCGCACCTTCTGTCCGCCGAACGCGCAGGTGACGGGATATCTCAATGTTATATCCTTTGCGTAAGTTTCAGCCCTGTGTTCGGTTATGGAGGGCGCATTGCCCCAGACGGTCACCCATTTCATATTTCAAACTCCGTTTTGCGCCGAGTGCGGCGCGTTTTATCTTTTTTTGAATATCATCTTCTTCAGCCCCCTGAAGAAGCTGCCGTTGCAGGCTTCGAGAAATCCTTCTGCCTGAACTTCGTTGAACTTCATGAACAGCAAAATAAATCTTATGGGCAGGTGCACCATGGAATGCGCAAGCAGCTCGTCGCGGGAGCGGCCGTACATGCGCGATATCCACGCAAACAGTCTGGCGACCGTGCCCTTGCAGTATTTGAGGTCGTAAATTTCCGTAAGCATGCCGGCGACAAGCCGACCCTTTTCGGGCTTGCGCTTGGGCTCTTCGGGCGAGAGCCGCGCCGAAAAGTACTGTGAAAAAGTCAGCTTCTGCCCGTCAAACGCGGGCACTCTGCCGCGGACGACGGTATCGGTGAAAAAGAAGGTGCGGCTGTCGGTGCCGAGCGCCACAAGATAGCTGCCCTCCTCCTTCCAGCAGCCGGCGGGCATGTCCCACACCCTGAACGTGTAGTCGTCGAAGGGTATGCACACCCTTGCGCTGTCGCCCGCATCCAGAAACACCTTTTTAAAGCCCTTGAGTTCGGATGGGGAATGTTCGAGTTCGGCCCGCGGCGCCCTGACGTACAGCTGTACCACCGCGGCGCCGCGGCGGGCGCCGATGTTTTTGACCGTGACGGAGACGCTCTTGCCGTCGCAGACGGCGTCGGTATATTCGAAATCGGTATACGAAAGCCCGTATCCGAAGGGATATTTTACGGGTATGCCGAGCGGGTTATAGTATTTATACCCTACATATATGCCCTCGGCGTAGTCCATTTTATAGGCATGTTTGTTGTAAATTTCGTGGCAGGGAACGTCCTCTTCGCGCAGCGGATAGCTTTCGGCAAGCCGCCCCGAAGGATTTACTTCGCCAGTTAGCACGCCTACCACCGCGGCGCCGCCGCTCTGCCCGGCGAGGTGGGCGTGTATGAGCGCCGCGCACTTGTCGTCCCAACTTGTATCCACCACTCCCCCGCAGGAGAGCACGACGACTATCTTTTTGCCGAGCGCCGAAAGCTCGTTCAAAAGCGCCGTCTGCACTTGGGGCAGGCATAGATCGGCGCGGTCGGCGCTTTCGAGCTCCATGCCCTCGCCCAGCCCCATGCACAGCACTATCGTATCCGCCGACGAGGCGAGCTTTACCGCCTCGCGGGCGAGCGCAGGATCGTGCCTGCCGTCGCGGCGGAAGCCGCGGGCGAAGCCGACGAGCTCAACTGACGAGCCGAGCATTTCATCGTATATATTGTCAAGAAAAGTGGGATTGACGAGCGAAGAACCCGCGCCCTGATAGCGGGGCGTGCGGGCAAAGTCGCCTATGAGCGCCACCCTTTCGCCAACAGCGAGGGGCAGGGCGCCTTTTTCGTTTTTGAGCAGCACAAGGCAGTTTTCGGCGCACCTGCGGGCAAAGCGCGAATGTTCCTGCCAGTCGACGTCCTTTGCGCGGACCATGTGGGCGCGCTCGGAAAATTTGAGCTGCCTTGAGATGGCGATGTCGACGAGGCGCTCGTCGAGCCTGCCCGAGCGCACCGCCTCCTCCGCCTCCGCCGGCGAAAAATTGCAGCGCGGCATTTCGAGGTCGACACCCGCACGCACGGAAGCCGCCTTGTCGTAAGTGCCGCCCCAGTCCGATACGACGAGCCCGTCGAAGCCCCATTCGCCGCGCAGTATGTCGTTTACAAGCCGTCTGCTCGAATTGCAGTAGGTGCCGTTGACCTTGTTGTAAGCCGTCATCACGGCGGCGGGGCGCCCCTCCTTTACGGCTATTTCGAAGCCGGTGAGGTAGGTCTCGCGCAGAGTCTGTTCGTCGACGCGGCAATCGTAGACCATGCGACCGCGCTCGCGCGAGTTGACGGCATAGTGCTTTATGCACGCAGCCGTGCCGTTGCGCTGAATGCCCTGCACATATGCCGCGGCAAACCGACCCGAAAGATAGGCGTCTTCCGAAAAGTATTCAAAATTCCTGCCGCACTTGGGGCTGCGCTTTATGTTGAGCCCGGGACCGAGCACCATGTTTACGCCCATAAACGCCGCCTCGGCGCCAAGATATGCGCCCAGCTCTTCGCCCAGTTCGACATCCCAGCTGCTCGCCATGGCTGCAGCCGTGGGAAAGCACGTTGAAGGGCAGGAAGTGCCTATGCCGAGGTGGTTGGGCATCCTGTCCTGCACCCTGAGCCCGTGCGGACCATCGGAAAGCGTGGCGGACTGCATGCCGATATCCGCGCACTCGGCGGACTGCCAGAACGCGGAACCCGTTAAAAGACGACATTTGGTGGATAAATCGAGTTGCTCAATACTTTTTTTAGGCATATTTTTGTTAAAGCGGCGGGGTAAAGCCGTGCTCCGTTCCGCCCGTTTAATCGACTACGACATTATATCACCTTTTTGCGTCGTTTGCAACACATTGCACCATAAAAATGGCGCCCCTGCAAGGTTTTGCGCGGCGGCTGTGCACATGAAAATATTTTGGCGGAAAAATTTTAAAAACCCTTGACAGAATGCGCGATAAATGTTATCATATATGTAACAATTAAGATTTAATCTTAATAAATAAAGGAGAACCGATATGGCGGAAAAGAAGAACATTTATGCAGGCACCAAGACGGAAAAGAACCTTTGGGAAGCTTTTGCAGGCGAAAGCCAGGCGAGGAACAAGTACACCTACTTTGCCTCGGTAGCCAAGAAGGCGGGCTATGAGCAGATAGCCGAAATATTTTTAAAGACTGCCGACAACGAAAAGGAGCACGCAAAGCTGTGGTTCAAGCACCTGGGCGGCGTGGGCACCGTTGAAGAGAACCTTGCGGCTGCCGCCGAAGGCGAAAACTTTGAATGGACGGATATGTACGACAGAATGGCTAAAGAGGCCGAAGAAGAGGGATTCACGGCGCTTGCCGCACAGTTCCGCGGCGTGGCTGCCATTGAAAAGACGCACGAAGAGCGCTACAGGGCGCTGCTTAAAAATGTTGAAACCAAGAGCGTATTCGAAAAGTCGGGCGTTCAGGTGTGGGAATGCCGCAACTGCGGACACATTGTAGTGGGCACTTCCGCCCCCGCCGTCTGCCCCGTTTGCGCTCATCCCCAGGCTTACTTTGAAGTGAGAAAGGAAAATTATTAATTTTTAAAAGATTTTTAACGCGTATTGTGCATAGAAGCACGATACGCGTTATTTTTTGAAATTCTTCCACATCCGCCCTGGTCGACTGCACCGATAATCCTCCCTTTTGTCGCAGCGCGAATGCGCCGAGATTTCTCCGCGCGCTCGGCTTTCAGCCCCGCTTGGTCGAAACGACAAAAGGGACGGGCTCTTCGAAACGACAAAAGGGGAAGCGCGGTCGACCTGCCAACACTGTCATTTCGAGCGCAGTCGAGAAATCTAACTATACGGCGCGGTCGACCGAAGAGCGGCTCATATAGAGACCGCCGGCAACTCGGCGCACGCAGAAAATGCGGCGGCGAGCCGTGCTCGCCGCCGCATTTAAATTAAAGGAGTTAAATGAAGCATATAACGTATATTCAAAAGTTATAAAGCGTCACGCCTGATTGAGGGCGCTCAATCGACGCAATCGGCATACAGAGGGAAGTCGGCGCAGAGCTTTGCCACCTCTGCGGTGACGTATTCGAAGGCGCCCTCCCTCTCCTCTATTACCTTGGTTATGAGCTGCGCAATCTTGCGCGCTTCGGGCTCCTTCATGCCGCGGCTGGTCATTGCGGGCGTGCCTAAGCGTATGCCCGAAGTGACGAATGGCTTTTGGGTATCGAAGGGTATGGCGTTTTTGTTGACGGTTATGTGCACTTCGTCGAGCATCTTTTCGAGCTCCTTGCCCGTCATGCCCTTGGATGTGAGGTCGAGAAGTATGAGGTGATTGTCCGTACCGCCCGAAACCATGTTCACGCCGAGGGCGGAAAACTCTTGAGCCATGGCTTTGGCGTTTGCTACTATCTGCTGCTGGTATGCCTTGAACGAGGGCTGAAGCGCTTCCTTGAAGGCGACTGCCTTTGCGGCTATTATGTGCATTAAGGGTCCGCCCTGTATTCCGGGGAACACCGCCTTATCTATCGCCTTGCCGTACTCCTCCTTGCACATTATGACGCCGCCGCGGGGACCGCGGAGAGTCTTGTGCGTGGTCGTGGTCACAAAGTCGGCATAGGGCACGGGCGAAGGATGCAGTCCCGCCGCGACGAGCCCGGCTATGTGGGCTATATCCACCATCATATACGCCCCAACCTTGTCGCAGATAGCGCGTATGCGCTCGAAGTCGATCACTCGAGGATAGGCGCTGGCGCCCGAAATTATCATCTTGGGCTTGCACTCCACGGCTATCCTTTCCATCTCATCGTAGTCGATGGTCTGCGTGTCCCTGTCTACGCCGTATGGCACTATGTTGAAGTACTTGCCCGAAATATTGACGGGCGAGCCGTGCGAAAGGTGCCCGCCGTGGGCGAGATTCATGCCCATTACCGTGTCGCCGGGAGAGAGCATTGCAAAGAATACTGCAAGGTTTGCGCTGGCGCCCGAGTGGGGCTGCACGTTGCAGTACTCGCAGCCGAAGAGCTGCTTTACGCGGCTGCGGGCGAGGTCTTCGGCGATATCGACAAACTGACAGCCGCCGTAGTAGCGATGCCCGGGATAGCCTTCGGCATATTTATTGGTGAGATGGCTGCCCGCCGCAGCCATTACCGCGGGAGAGACAAAGTTTTCGCTGGCGATGAGCTCTATGTTGCCCTGCTGGCGGGAAAGTTCGAGCTTCAAAGCTTCGGCAATTTCGGGATCGGTGCGTTCGATTAGCGAGATGTCTATCATTAATTTTCTCCGTAATTTATATTTATGCAATAATTATAGCACATATTTTGCAAATATACAATGGTTTGAATATAAATCGATTAAAAAATTTGCGGTGCGCACTGCCGCACGGCATACTTGGCGCGGGGGCATACGGCAAAAAACCGCAGCGGCGGGCGCCTGAAAGGCGCCCGCCGCTGCGGTTCACATAATTTTAACTTTGCCTGACTATCAGATATTGCCGTTGAGGAACTCTTCAAACTCGCCCTTGGGCATGAATCCTAAGGACTTTGCGGCAATTTCGCCGTTCTTGAACACGGCGATGAAGGGTATGGACATAACGCCGTAGCGCACGGCGAGGTCGGCGCACTCATCGACGTCCACCTTTATAAAGACAGCCCTGTCTGCAAATTTTTCGCTCATCTGCTCGAACACGGGCGCGAGCATTTTGCAGGGACCGCACCACGTGGCAAAGAAGTCGCATACAACGGGCTTTTCGCCCTTGAGCAATTCATCGAAACGTACGGAGTTTACTTTTTCAGCCATTGTTTTGTTCTCCTTTTTTTAAATAGTTACAAATTTCGCCGAACGGCAGCTTTACGCTGCTGCCATCGGACATTTTTTTGAGGTTGACGGCGCCTTCTGCAAGCTCGTTTTCGCCGATGACCGCCACATATCTTGCGCCCAATTTATCGGCGTACTTTAACTGCGCCTTTACCGAGCGCTCCATTAAGTCGCACTCGGCGGAGATATCCTGCCGCCTGAGCGCGGCGACGAGCGAAAGCGCCCTGGTGCGGCTGGCTTTGTCCATGCCCGCGACGTATATATCGGGGACGGGCGCCGCGGGAAACTGCACGCCCGTGTTCTCCATGAGGAGCAGCAGCCTTTCGAGCCCCGCGGCAAAGCCTACGGCGGGAGTTGAAGGTCCGCCCAGCCCGGCAATGAGACCGTCGTATCTGCCGCCGGCGCACACGGTGCCCTGGGCGCCTATACTGTCCGAAACGAACTCGAATACGGTGCGGGTATAGTAGTCCAACCCCCTGACTATGTTGGGGTCGACCACGTATTCGATGCCCGAAGCGGCGAGGAGCTCTTTAACTTTTTGGAAGTGCGCGGCGCAGTCGGGGCAGAGGTAGTCTAAAATTTTCGGCGCTCCCGCCGTTATCGCCTTGCAGCCCTCCTCCTTGCAGTCGAGCATTCTCAAAGGGTTCTTTTCGAACCTTTCGCGGCAGGTGGCACACATTTCGCCCAGGCGTGGTCTGAAATATTCCTTGAGCGCAGCGTTATACCCGGCGCGGCAGGCGGGGCAGCCTATAGAATTGAGGCGAAGCTGTGCACTTATACCCAGCTTTTGCAAAAACGCCGATGCGGCGAATATCGCTTCGACGTCTGCCGAAGGTGCAGGCGAGCCGTATATTTCCACGCCGAACTGGTGGAATTCACGCAATCTGCCCGCCTGAGGGCGCTCGTAGCGGTAGCAGGGCGTTATATAGTACGACTTCATGGGCAGCGGGCTGGATGCGAGACCGTTTTCAATGAACATTCTGGCGACGCCCGCGGTGCCTTCGGGCTTGAGCGTCACCGAACGCCCGCCCTTATCCAAAAATGTGTACATCTCCTTGTTGACTATATCGGTGGTGTCGCCCACGCCGCGGGCAAACAGCTCGGTATGCTCGAACACGGGGGTGCGGACTTCGTTTATATTGAACTGCCTTGCCGTTTTTCTTGCGCAGTCTTCGATAAACTGCCACTTATATGCCTGCGAAGGCAATACGTCTTTTGTTCCCTTGGGTATATTTATCATAATATCCTCACAAATTTATGCGCAGCAACGGCGCAGAAAGTATATACGATTTAAAATTTTTTTCTGTTATCGCTTATGGGCGCAAGCGCAAAATCAATGCGCGGGCACAAAAATCATTCCGAGGCAAAGCCCGTTACTTTCAGGTGCTTTTTGCCGCCGCACACCTGCATGAGTTTGCCGATGTGTTCATCGACGTACTTTTTGTTGATTTCCACCGTGACGAGAGGATAGTCGTTGCCGCCGGCTTCGAACGAAATATCTTCAAGAAGATATTCCATTACCGTGTGCAGGCGGCGGGCGCCGATATCTTCGCTCGTTTCGTTGAGCTCTTCGGCGACTTCGGCTATGCGCTCGATGGCGTCCTGCTTGAACTGAAGGTCGATGTTGTCTACGCCAAGCAGGGCGGCGTACTGCATGGTTATTGCATTGTGCGTCTGCGTCAAAATGTTGACGAAGTCCTGCTTTTTTAAGCTGTTCAGCTCGACGAGCACGGGGAAGCGCCCCAAAAATTCGGGTATCAAGTCTTCCACCTTTGAAACGTGGAAGGCGCCCGCCGCAATGAACAGAATGTAGTCCGTCTTTACGGGACCGTACTTTGTCATTACGGTGCAGCCCTCTACGATGGGCAATATGTCGCGCTGAACGCCCTCACGCGAGACGTCGGGTCCGCCCCCGCGGGAGCCGCCGGCTATTTTGTCTATCTCGTCTATGAAGATTATGCCGTCGTTTTCGGCGCGGCGAATGGCTTCGGTCTGGACGGAGTCGTTGTCGATGAGCTTATCCGCCTCCTCGGCGATGAGCAGATTTTTGGCTTCGCGCACGGTCATGCGCCTCTTCTTTTTGCGGTTCATGCCCAGCGAACCGAAAACCGAGCCCAAATCTATGGCGGCGCCCTGACCGGGCGAAAGTTCGAGAGGCTTGGGATTATCGGAAACTTCCACCTCTATCATGGTGGCGTCGTACTTGCCCGCGTGGATGTCGTCGACGAGGTTGTTTTCGAACACCTCGCGGGAAAATTCGCCGCGCTCGTCCTTCTTCATTTCGGCGAGCACCTTGGCTATCCTGCGTTCGGCTATCGCCGTGGCTTTATAGGATACCTCCTGCGTCTTTTCCTCCTTTACGAGGCGCATCGCACATTCGGCAAGGTCGCGCACCATGCTCTCAACGTCGCGGCCGACGTAGCCGACTTCGGTGTACTTTGTAGCTTCAACCTTTAAAAAGGGCGCCTTTACGAGCTTTGCGAGCCTCCTGGCTATCTCAGTCTTGCCGACGCCGGTGGGACCCTTCATTATTATGTTCTTGGGCGTGACTTCCTCCCTGAGTTCGGGGGAGAGCTGCGCCCTGCGATAGCGGTTGCGAAGGGCTATGGCGACAGCCTTTTTGGCTTCGTCCTGACCTATTATATATTTATTTAATTCGTGTACCGTCTGTTTGGGTGTGAGATCCATACATTCTCCTTGGCGCGCTCCGCAAGCATGCCGCCGCGGCGTGCCGCCATTACTAAATCATCTTTTTGTATTCTTCTATATAGCCGAGTGCCCGCTCCGCAAGGTAGTTATACCTCTCCTTTTTATCGCGTATGCGCTCTTTGGGAGCTTTGAGTATGCCGAAGTTGGCGTTCATCGGGGTAAAGTTTGCGTTGGGCGCACTTATGTGCGCCGAGAGTGCGCCGAGCACGCAGACGTTCTGCGGCACAACGGGCTGTCTGCCGCTCAGTTTGGCGTGCATGTGTATTGCGGCGAGCAGCCCCGAAGCGGCGCTTTCGACATACCCCTCCACGCCCGTTATCTGCCCCGCGAAGAACAGCTTGGGGTCCGACTTCAAAGAAAAGTCGGCTTTGAGATGCTGCGGGGAATTGATATATGTGTTGCGGTGCATTACGCCGTAGCGCAGAAAGTTGGCGCTCCTCAGGGCGGGTATGAGCGAAAACACGCGCTTTTGCTCGCCGAATTTTAAATTGGTCTGACAGCCGACGAGGTTGTAAGCCTGACCTTCGGCGTTCTCCTTTCTGAGTTGCAGAACGGCATAGAATTTATTGCCGTTTTCATCCCTCAGCCCCACGGGCTTGAAGGGACCGAAGCGGAGCGTATCCGCGCCGCGGGCAGCCATGACTTCGAGCGGCATGCAGCCTTCGAATATCTCGCCCCGCTCAAATTCGTGCAAGATGGCGCGCTCTGCGCCGACGAGCTCATTTACGAACAGTTCGTACTCCTCCCTCGTCAGCGGGCAGTTGATGTAGTCGTCGCCTCCCCTGCCGTAGCGGTCGCCTGCGAATGCGCGGGACATATCAATGCTTTCACGCGAGACTATGGGCGCGGACGCGTCGTAAAAGTGCAGCCCGCCGCCCAGTTTTGCGGCGATATCGGCAGCCAGCGCGTCGCACGTGAGCGGACCCGTGGCTATGATGCACCATTCGTCGTGCGGCAGCTTTGTGACCTCGCCGCACGTTACGGTTATGTTTTTGTGGCTGCTGACGGCTTGGGTTATATATTGCGCGAACAGTGAGCGGTCGACCGCGAGCGCACCGCCGGCGGGGACGCTTGTGGCGTCCGCGGCGGAAATTATGAGCGAGCCCAGCCGCCGCATCTCCTCTTTGAGCAGTCCGCAGGCGTTAGTATAGGGATCGTTGCCTTTGAGCGAGTTGGAGCAGACCAGCTCGCCCAGCCGCTCATCGGAGTGGGCGGGAGTAAAGCGGGCGGGCTTTATATCGACGAGCCGCACTCTATGTCCGCGCCCGGCAAGGGCATACGCCGCTTCACAGCCTGCCAGCCCGCCTCCGACCACCATGATTTCAGTCATTTTCATTCTCCGCGGGCAGGGCGGCGGTGTATTTGCAGTTCTTATCGGAACACTTTATCTTATCGCCCTTGCGCACGAGATATTTGCCGCATACGGGGCACTTGTCGCCGGTGGGGATATCCCAGCTCAAAAATTTGCAGGCGGGATAGCCCGTGCAGCCGTAGTAAATTTTTCCGCCCTTAGAGCGCATCCTGCGCATGGGCTTGCCGCATTCGGGACACTTGCCCTCGGTGCGCTCGTTCTCCTTGGCGCCGCCTTCGGGCGAGCCGACGGGCTGCTTTGCGCCGCAGGATACGCACTCGGTATACGTGCCGTACTTGCCGTTTTTAATGAGCAGCGCACCGCCGCACGCGGGGCACTTTTTATCGGAAAGCTTTGCGTCGATGGGGAGTATCGTGGAACATTCGGGATAGTTGGGGCAGGCGAGGAATTTGCCGTAGCGCCCGCTCTTTACCACCATGTTTGCCCCGCACTTGGGGCAGCGCATTTCGGAAACTTCAGCCTGGCTTTCGCTGACTATATTAGAGCACTTGGGATAGTTTGAGCAGGCAAGATACTTGCCGTACTTGCCTATGCGGCGTATCATGGGCGAGCCGCACTTTTCGCACTTTATATCCGTCATCTCGTCGCCGTCGCAGGCGGCGGTCTTTAAATGTTCGGAAAATCCCGGGTAGAAATCGGCAATTATCTTGTGCCAGTCCACGCCGCCTTCCTCTATCCTGTCGAGGTCGGCTTCCATGCGGGCGGTGAAGCCCACGTCCATTATGTCCTTGAAGTAGTGCACAAGCATATCGGTTATCTTGTAAGCCACTTCGGTGGGCACCATATACTTGCCGTCCTTGACAACGTATTTGCGCTTGTTGAGCACCGAAATTATTGAGGCGTAGGTAGAAGGTCTGCCTATGCCCTTTTCGTCCATCGTCTTTACGAGCGAGGCGTCGGTGTACCTGAGCGGAGGACGGGTGAACTTCTGCTCCTTTGAAAGCTCGTTGAGGTTGAGTTCGTCGCCCTCGCTGACGGGGGGGAGCAATTTTGCGCTCTCCTCCTCGTCGCCCTCGCTGACGGTCTGATATGCCGCGGTGAAACCTGCGAACAGCAGCGATTTGCCGCTCGCCTTGAATGTATAGCCCGCGCTCTCCGCTTCGACCTGCATGGAATTGTACTTAGCTTCAGCCATCTGCGAGGCGACGAAGCGGTCGTATACGAGCTTATATATGTTGTAGTGCTTTCTGTCGAGATAATTTTTTACGTCGGCGGGCTTTAAGTTGAGATTGATGGGACGGATCGCCTCGTGCGCGTCCTGGGCGCCCTTTTTGGTGGCGTATATGTTGGGCTTGGCGGGCACGTAATCTTCGCCGTACGTTGCCGCTATGAACTCCCTTGCCGCCTGCTGCGCTTCGGCAGAGATGCGCGTGGAGTCGGTACGTATATACGTTATCAGCGCTATATGGTCGCCGCCCACGTCCATGCCCTCGTATAAGTGCTGCGCAACGAGCATGGTCTCGGGCGAGGTCATGCCGAACTTGTTGGAAGCGTCCTGCTGGAGCGAGGATGTGGTGAAGGGCGCGGGCGCGTGCGACTTTGTCACGCCGCTCTTGACCTTGGTCACCACGAACGAACCTGCACGCACCTTGGCTTCGACTTCGTCTGCCTGTTCGCGGGTTATTGACTTGCCGCTCTTTTTGAGCTGATACGTTGCCTTAAAGGGCGCGTATTTGGCGGGCTTATCCTGCAAAAGCGCCGTGAAGACATAGTATTCTTCGGGCACGAACGCG
The DNA here is from genome assembly GCA_944327465.1 of uncultured Clostridia bacterium. GTDB lineage: Bacteria > Bacillota > Clostridia > Christensenellales > Borkfalkiaceae > Coproplasma. The sequence continues at coordinate 99,846 of CALVHH010000002.1, forward strand.
GCTATTTCGCGCTCCCTGTCCACAATGAGGCGGAGCGCGACCGACTGAACGCGCCCTGCCGAGAGCCCGCTCTGGATGCGGTTATTCAGAAGGGGCGAAAGCTTGTAGCCCACCAGCCTGTCCAGCACCCTGCGCGCCTGCTGAGCGTCGACAAGGTTATAATCGATTTTTCGGGGGTGCTTTAGGGCGTTTTCGACGGCTTTGGGAGAAATTTCGTTGAACTCCACCCTGTTTTCGCCGTCCTTATCCATGCCGAGCACGGTTTGAAGATGCCAAGATATCGCCTCGCCCTCGCGGTCGGGGTCGGTTGCAAGGTAAACTTTGCCCGCCTTTTTCGCCTCTTCGGTCAGGCGCTTGATTATGTCCTTTTTACTGGGCGTTATCTCGTAGCGGGGCTCAAAATTTTCGCTGACCTTTACGCCGAGAGTGCGCTCGGGCAGGTCGCGGACGTGTCCGCCCGAGGCGTCCACTTTGAATTTGCCCTTGAGATACTTTGAAATTGTCTTTGCCTTTGACGGCGATTCAACGATGATGAGATCCATGATAAAACTCCGTTTTATTAACGCAAGTGTTGCCTTGGGGCGGCTGCCACTTGACGAAATATTGGCTCCCTTTAGCAAAGGGAGCTGCCGAACGCAGTGAGGCTGAAGGATTTGCCCCCACAGAAATGCGGTCGGATTTTTAGAATTGCTGCTTTCGGATAATCTTACATTATCTCTTAAGGGCAAATCCCCCCTTGGCTTGCTGTCGCAATCCGTCCTTCTCAAACGGCGTAATGACAGCGCCGTTTTCGGTCACCGCTCGCGCTCTCTTTTGCGCTCGCTCACCTCGCACGGCTAAACAGCGGGTGTCCGCTGTTTAGAGGACTCCGTGCTCGTCCTTTGCTGAATGGGGGCTCGTAAAAGGATTACTCCCCTTTTGTCCGTCGCTGACGCTCCGAGATTTCTCCGCTCCGCGCTACGCGCTTCGGTCGAAATGACAAAATGGGGAAGTGGTCGACTTACCTCGCCTTGTCATTTCGAGCGCAGTCGAGAAATCTGACTGCATGACGCGGTCGACGGAGCGCAAAGCGCAATTCGTTTTCTTTCCCTTTTTGCCGCTTCTCTTCGCGCAAATACTATACCGCGGTATAATTGTTGCCGCCGCTGCGAACGGCGAGCCCCTTTATTTCCAGCGCGGAAAGTATTGTCACCGCCTGAAACACCTTCATACCAACGGCGGCGGCTATGTGCTGTATGTGTGCGCTGCCGTTTTCGCGAAGGTACGAAATTATCTGCCGTTCTTCCGCCGTAAGGTCGCTGTGCCCCGTTTGGCTTTCCAGCCCGAATGCGGCGAGTATATCTTCGGCGCCCTGACAGAGCGCGGCGCCGTTTTTGATGAGGGCGTTGCTGCCCTCGCCGGACGTTATGCCTATGGAATGGGGCAGGGCAAAGACCTCCCTGCCGTAGTCCGCCGCATAGCCGGCAGTGATGAGCGCACCGCTGCGCTTGGGCGCGGAAACTACCAGCACGCCCCTGCACATGCCCGCAATTACGCGGTTGCGCACGGTGAACATGTATCTTAAAACTGACACGTGCGGCTGCCACTCGGATATGGTCACGCCGCGGTCTTCGACTTCGCGCAGCATGCCCTCTGCCGAAGGCGGCATTTTATCGTGCCCGCCCGGAAGGACGCATACCACATTGCCCGAAGGCAGGGCGCCGCGCACGGCTGCGGTATCGGCGCCGTCGGCTATGCCCGTGACGACAGTCATATGGCGTGAAACTTCGCCCGAAATGCGCTTACATGCGGCTATGGTCGCCGCGGAAGTGCGGCGCGAACCGACTATGCCAAAACAGTCGCCCTTTAAAAGCTGCGTGTTTCCCCTGCAATAGAGCACGAGCGGCGGCACGGGGATGTGCCCAAGCAGTCGCGGATAGCACTCGCCGCCCGCTGTCACACATGTGATGCCCCGCTCTTCAAGCCCGTCTATAAGGCGGGAGCGATAGTCGCCGTTTGTAAATTTTGCTATCAGTTTATTATATACTCCGCCGCCGAGGCTTTTAATCAGCATATCGGCATATTTTGTGTGTTCGGCGTGTTTTTCATCTGCCGCACACAAAAACTGCCGCTTCTGATTGTAGTTGAGCTCTTCGAAGCTGTCGGCGACAACGGTATCAGTTTGACTCTTTGTAAGATTCATCAGTCTTTTGCGTCGTAGCGGCGATAGCTCGTCGCCTCTAAAATGTGTTCGGGCAGGATCTCGGGCGAGAGGTCGAGGTCGGCTATGGTGCGGGCGACCTTTATTATCCTGGAACGGGCGCGGGCGGACAGCGACAGCCGTTCAAACGCGCCGCGGAGGATGTCCTCGCACCCCCGCGAAAGGCGGCAGTATTTTTTTATTTCGCCTTCGCCCATGCTTGCATTCGTGCGGGTCGAACCGAAGCGCTCGCGCTGGATGGCGCGGGCGCGCTCGACGCGCTTTTTAATGTCGGCGCTGCTTTCTCCGCCGCCTTCATCGGCGAGTTCATCGTACTTTACGCCGTCCACTTCCACCTGAAGGTCTATTCTGTCCAGCAGGGGACCGGATATCTTTGCGCGGTATCTCCTTATCTGCGCGGGGGTGCAGGTGCACTCCTTGTACGACGAGCCAAGGTTGCCGCACGGGCAGGGGTTCATGCTGGCACACAGCATGAAATCGGCGGGGAACGTGACCGCGCCGCCCGCACGCGTGACGGTTATCACCCTGTCTTCGAGGGGCTGGCGGAGCGATTCGAGCGCCTGGCGGGAATATTCGGGCAGTTCGTCCAAAAACAGCACGCCCTTGTGCGCCTTTGAAATTTCGCCCGGGCGTATCTTGGCATTGCCGCCGCCGCACAGCGACGCCGTGGTTGCGGTGTGGTGGGGAGTGCGGAAGGGGCGGAGCGATATTATGCCCTCGCCGCCCAGCTCGCCCGCCACCGAGTGTATCTGCGTCACTTCGAGCGCCTCTTCAAACGTCAGATCGGGCATGATCGTGGGTATGCAGCGCGCAAGCATAGTCTTGCCCGCGCCCGGAGGACCCGATAAGAGTATGTTGTGCCCGCCGGCAACGGCTATTTCGAGGGCGCGCTTTGCCACCGCCTGACCCTTTACAAGCGACATATCGGTGCCGTAACGGGCGCACTCAAGGGCGGCGGAAAAGCTTTTGGCAGGCACGGGCTGCAGCTCTTCTTCGCCCGAAATGAACCTGAGCACCTGCGAAAGGCTGTCGACCGCGTAGGCTTCAATGCCTTCGATATACGCCGCCTCGTTGGCGTTGGCGCAGGGAATGATAAAGCGGGTAAAGCCCTGCCTTTTTGCCGAAATGAGGACGGGAAGTACGCCCGACACTGAACGGACAGAGCCGTCGAGGGCGAGTTCGCCCAGAATGACCGTACCGGAAGTATCCGCCCCGACGAGCTGTCCGCTCGCCTTTATTACGGCGACGGCGATGGGCAGGTCGTAGTGGCTGCCTTCCTTTTTTATGTCGGCAGGGGCGAGGTTTACCGTCACCCTGTTGACGGGAAAGTGCAGCCGCGAATTGCGCACTGCGGAGTTGACCCTCTCCCTGCTCTCCTTTACCGCGGCGTCGGGCAGCCCGACCACTTCGAACGCAGTCATGCCCTTGTTTATATCCGCTTCGACTTCTACAGGTACGCCCTCGAGCCCGACGAGCGCAAAACTCATTACCTTTGCAAGCATTTTATCCCCCGATTTTTTACCGCCGCCCGTGCGCGGCGGACTGCCGCGCACGGGCGGCAACTATAACCGTAAACACAAAAATTCAAAAGCTCCCGCGCATGGCGGGAGCTTTTTTAAATTACTTGACTTCCTTTATTTTTGCAGCCTTGCCGGTGAGACCGCGCAGATAGTAGAGCTTAGCCCTTCTGACCTTGCCCTTCTTTACTACGCTTATCGATGCGATCTTGGGCGAATGCACGGGGAAAGTCCTTTCGACGCCTACGCCGAAAGAAAGCCTTCTTACCGTGAAGCTCTCCCTGATGCCGCCATGCTTTTTGGCAATGACAACGCCTTCGAAATTCTGGATCCTCTCCTTGGTACCTTCAATGACCTTGAAGCCGACCCTGACGGTATCGCCGACGTTGAATGCGGGGATGCTCTCCTTCATGCCTTCCTTTTCGATAGCTTCTACCAAACCTTTCATTTTTGACCTCCTGTATGTAAAGCGGGCGCACCCGCCCTGTAAATTTATTGAGCTTTTATATCTTAACAGACTTAAAAGCAAATTGCAAGCTATTTTAAGGGGTGTGTCGCAATTTTCACAAAAGAAAATTTCAGCGCAGCCGCCTACCACTTTTTACACGCCCGCGGCAATAAAACCTGCTATACAATATATATAATATATTCCACCGCCGGCGGCGGGGAATATTAAGCCGTGAAGGCGTTTTCGATATGGTTTATGCCGCCTTTGTAAACTTCGATGATATCGAAGCGAACGACCACGTCGATCGTCCTGCCCGAAAAATAATAGCGGGCGGCGTTTATGTACCTGCGCCTGCGGTCGCCGCGCACAGCCTCGTTGGGCTGCCCGAATGCGTCGGAAGTGCGCGTCTTTACCTCGATAAAGGCGAGCACCTGCCCCTTGGACGCAATTATGTCCACTTCTCCGAAGGGCGTTTTAAAGTTGCGCTCGGCTATTTTATATCCGTTTTTCTTTAAAAACCGCACCGCTCTGCCCTCGCCCGAAAAGCCCAGACGGCGCTTTATGCCGTTTATTGCCATTTTTTTGTAAAGCTCCTGCGGTGTATGGGCGTGAGACCCAGCCTGCGTATGGCGTCGATGTGCGCCGCGGTGCCGTAGCCGGCGTTTTTTTCAAAGCCGTACCCGGGATATACCGCGGCATATTCCGCCATCAGCGCGTCCCTTTCGACCTTGGCTATGACCGACGCCGCGCCTATGCAATAGCAGCTCGCGTCGCCCTTTATGATGCTCTCCTGCGGGACGCAGATATCGAGCGTCATGTTGCCGTCCGTCAGCACAAAGTCGGGCGGGATCTTGAGGCTCTCTACGGCGTTTTTCATGCACAGCCGCGTAGCCTGAAGTATGTTGATCCGGTCGATCACCTGCGGTTCAACGCGGCATATTGCCCAGGCAATCGCCTTTTGCTTTATCTTTTCGGCGAGCTCTCTGCGCCGCGACGGCGCAAGCTTTTTGCTGTCGTCCACCCCCTCTATCAAATCGTCCGGGGGCATTATCACGGCGGCGCAGACGACGGGTCCCGCCAGCGGTCCCCTCCCTACCTCGTCGACGCCGCACACATATTCAAAGCCCTGAGCGTGCAGAGCGTTTTCGCGATAAAGTTTGTCCATTTTAAAATTCGATCCCGTCGCAGTCGCTCAGTTTATCGAGAGTAACGGCGCCCAGCCTGCCCTTGCGGAAGTCATCCAGGACGGCGCGTTCGCCGCGCTCGTAGTCATACTCGCCTCCGCGCAGTATAAACGCACGGCGGCGGCAGATATCTTCGAGCATTTCAAGGGGCGTACCCGTAGATATGCCGTACCGCTTTTTGAGATTTTCGGGATACTCTGCCGCCATAAAGTCCAGAAGGGCGAGCGAGACGTCGTCGAGGTCGAGGATGTCGTCGTTGATGCTGCCGGCAAAGGCGAGCCGCAGCGCAAACGTCTGGTTTTCGAACGCGGGCGGAGTGGTGCCGGGTGTATCCAAAAGCTCGAACCCGTCGCAGCGTATCCACTGCTTGCCGCGGGTGACGCCCGCCTTGTCGCCCGTGACGGCGCGCTTTTCGCGGGAGAGCAGGTTGATGAGCGTGCTCTTGCCCGTGTTGGGCACGCCGCACACCATGAAGCGGAATATTTTATTGTAGCCCTTGGCGAGATTTTTTTGCTGCTTATGCGCTATGAGCGAAGCAATTGCCCCCGTAATATCCCGCCGCGAATTGGCATTGACTGCGTTGAGCTTTATGCACGCGGCGCCGCGCGAGCGGATTAACTTTACAAATTCATCCGTCGCAGCGTCGGCAAGGTCGCACTTGTTCAAAACATATAGTACGGGGCGGGAGGCGAATGTCTTTTTTAGATTTTTGTTGTACGACGAAACGGGACAGCGGGCGTCGAGCACATATATTATGCCGTCGCACACGCCCACGCTGTCCTCCATCATGCGCATTGCCTTGGTCATATGACCGGGGAACCATTGAATGTGTTTCATAGCAAGTTGTTGCGGTAAAAATTATAAAGACTTGTCATTTCGAGCGCAGTCGAGAAATCTAACAGTAAAAATCGGCCGCCCCATTTTGTCGGGCGCATTCGCGCCAAGATTTCTCCGCGTTGGTCGAAATGACAAAAGGAAGAGCTGTCCGAAATGACAAAAGAAAGAGCTGTCCGCGCGCCGACATCGTAAAAACGACGCGGCAGATTCGCGGAGCGCGGTGCAGCGTAACGCTGCGCGCGCAGTTTATTTGTCCTGCAACAGGTCGGGGCGGAGCTTTTTTGTAAGCTTAAGGCTCTCCTCCCTGCGCCACTCGGCAACTTTTTGATGATTGCCCGAAAGCAGCACCTGCGGCACGCTTTCGCCGCGGAATACGGCGGGACGGGTATACTGGGGGTATTCGAGCATGCCGTCGGCAAAACTTTCGTCCACGAGCGAGCCCTGCGACAGAACGCCGTCCACATACCTTGCAACGGCGTCGCACACGACCATTGCGGGCAGTTCGCCGCCCGTGAGAACGTAGTCGCCTATTGAAATTTCCTCGTCTATGAACATGTCGATGACGCGCTGGTCGACGCCCTCGTAGTGGCCGCAGAGCAGCAAAATTTCGGGTTTTTCTACGAGCTCGAACACCTTTTGCTGGGTAAACTTTTGCCCCTTGGGCGACATGTAAATGCGGTGAGCGGTGTGGCGAGGGTCTGCCGCCTCTATCGCCGAGGCTATGGGCTGGGGCATCATCACCATGCCCGCGCCGCCGCCGAACGGGTAGTCATCGCACTTGGAGTGTCTGTCTTGGGAGTAGTCGCGGATATTGACTATGTCTATCTGCAGTTTTCCGCTGTCGGCAGCCCTGCCTATAATGCTCTCCTTGAGGGGCACGAACATTTCGGGAAAGAGCGTCAGAATGGTTATCTTCATAATTTGACAAGCTGCCCTTAAAACTTTAGGGCATGTATTATTTAATCGTACAGCGCAACTTCGTCGAAGCGCTTTTTGTTGACGGTCACCCTTTTGGCTTGCACGTCGATATCTTCGATGACGCCTTCGGCGGCGACAAATGTAACCCTTTTGCCGTTGCCTTCAACTACGTAGATATCCGTCTTTGCGGGCGTTATATCGATGATAGTGCCCATGCTCTTGCCCTTTTCGGTGACGACTTCGCAGCCCAGCACGTCTACGAGATAGAACGTGTCTTCCGGCAGTTCGGGTGCGTCCTCGCGCAGGGCGACGACTTCTTTGCCGCGCAACAGCTCGGCGGCGTTTCTGTCGGCTATGCCGCGGAGCGTTAAATACGCGCAGTCGCCCGCGGGGCGGACGGCGAGCACCTTGTATTCGGCGCCGTCAATGAACACCCTGGCAAAATTGCATAAGTCTTCGGCGCTGTCGGTAAGAGTTTTTACCTTTATTTCGCCGCGGATGCCCTGGGGCTTAAGTACCGTGGCGATAGTGAGAGTCTTTTCCATAGCTCAATATTATAGCTCCATAAAGAAAAAAAGGCCGGACAGCCTTTTTTTCGCAATGAGTAAAACTTATGCCTTTTTTTCTTCGATTTCGATGACGTACTTTTTGCTGTCGCGGGGGGTGGCGCAGCGGACAAGCGTGCGCATTGCCTTGGCAATTTTGCCCTGCTTGCCTATTACCTTGCCCATATCGCTTTCGGCGAGGAGAACGGTAACTTCGATCGCGTTTTCCTTTTCTTCCACCTTGTACTCTATCTCGTCCTTGTTGTCGGCAAATTGTTCTACGATGTATTTAATGAGTTCTAACATAAATTTCTCCGCGGCGCGGCATATCGGATAGATGCGCCAATATTAATTTTTTACTTCTTCTTTTTCTTGTTGTTGGTCTTGGGAGCGGAAAGCTTTGCGGGCTGTTCCATTGCGCCCACCTTTACAAGATAGCTCTTTACCGTTTCGGTGGGCTGAACACCCTTGGAGAGCCAATCCTTTGCCTTTTCAACGTCGATGTTGATTTCTGCGGGGTTCTTTAAGGGGTCTACATAGCCGATTTTATCGATGTATTCGCCCGACTGTGCCTTTCTGGAATCGATAACTACGATCCTGTAGAAGGGGGACTTCTTGTCGCCCATTCTGGTGAGTCTCATTTTAACTGCCATTGTTTATCTCCTATGAATATATAAAAATTTTAAATATCTTAATTAATAAATTAATTCAAAAACAAAAAATTTTTCGCGCCTTTGGCGCATAGCAACACGTTGCAAGCGAAGTCGCGCCTTCGCGCAGCAAGCCCCAATTTGCGCATACCTGCGCCTCAGCGGGTGAGGCGGCGCAATTTTATTATCGGGGGCGCTTAGCATTGCGCCGCCGAGGGCAGCGCCCTCAGATAACGGCGAGTTGGTGCGTTGCCGCCAATGCACAACGAGCGTTAATTTTTTACATAAACGGCAATCTTCTTTTGCCGCCCTTGAGCTGTTTTATGAGCTGCTTGGTCTGGTCGAACTGCTTTAAAAGCTGGTTTATTTCCTGCACGGTCGTGCCCGAGCCGCAAGCTATCCTCTTTTTGCGGGAGGAATTTATTATCGAAGGGTCGTTCCTCTCTTTGGGGGTCATCGAAAGGATTATCGCCTTGGTACGCTCGAGACGGCTTTCGTCTATATCCCCTTCCTTTATCTTGCCGACAAGACCGGGCATCATGGAGACGAGCGCCTGCGCGCCGCCCATTCTTTTCATGCTTTCGAACTGCTCAAGATAGTCTTCCAACGTGAAGGCGTTTTCGAGCATCTTCTTTTGCATCTTTTTTGCCTGCTCTTCGCTGACGGCTTCCTGCGCCTTTTCGATGAGCGTAAGCACGTCGCCCATGCCGAGTATGCGCGAAGCCATGCGGTCGGGATAGAAATATTCAAGATCGGTCAGTTTTTCGCCGACGCCTATGAACTTTATCGGCTTGCCCGTGACCGCCTTTATCGAAAGGCAGGCGCCGCCGCGAGTGTCGCCGTCGAGCTTGGTTAAAACTATGCCCGTGACTTCGAGCCGTTCATTGAATGTCTTGGCTACGTTTACCGCCACCTGACCCATCATTGCGTCGACGGTGAGCAGTATTTCGGATACCTCCACCGCCGCCTTTATGCGCTCGAGCTCCTGCATGAGCTTTTCATCTATTTCCAGCCTGCCGGCGGTATCTATTATGACGGTATCGTAGCCCATGGAGCGGGCGTATTCCACCGCCTCCTTTGCCGTCTTTACGGGGTCCTGAGTGCCCTTTTGAAAGACTTCCACCCCCGCGTTTTTGCCGACCACCTGCAGCTGGGTTATAGCCGCCGGACGATATATGTCGCCGGCGACCAGCAGCGGCTTTTTGCCGCCCTTTTTTAAAAGAATGGCGAGCTTGCCGCACAGCGTCGTTTTGCCGGCGCCCTGCAGACCGCACATCATTATTACCGTGGGCGGCTTGGGCGACACGTTGAGTTTGGCGTTGGCGGGGCCCATCAGCTCGATGAGCTGTTCGTTGACTATCTTTATTACCTGCTGAGCGGGATTGAGGCTCTTTAAAATCTCCTGACCGACCGCCTTTTCGGACACGTCCGAACAGAACTTTTTGGCGACCTGAATGTTGACGTCGGCTTCGAGCAGCGCCACGCGAACTTCGCGCATGGCGGTCTTTATTTCAAGCTCGGTCAGCCTGCCGTGCTTTGTCAGCTTGGAAAATATATGGTTCAATCTTTCGGATAGAGATGAGAATAATGCCATGGATCGTCCCTGAAAGCTTTTTGTATGTCTTCGGCATAGTCGCCGCCGAGAATGTCCTTTAATGCGCCGATATCTGCGGCATATTCGGGGTGCAATGCAACAAATTCCTGCGCCCAGCGCGTCGCCTTGGTGAGCACGAAAGACAGCCTTAAATCGCATTCGAGCAAAGTTTTTGAATAGTGCAGAGCCTGTTCGAAGCCTTCAAGCTGCTTTTTGCAGCCGGCGAGACATTCCGACACCGCCTGACGGGAGACGCCCTTTTGTTCGGCTATCTCCGACACGGTGAGGTCGAGATTGAAATACATATCGGTCATCTCGCGCTGGGTGGGAGTGAGCAGCCCGCCGTAGATATCCCAAAGGCGCATAAACTCAAGCTTATTCATATCGACTTTTAAAGTATACTAAAAAGGCGCGGCGTTTGTCAAGCATTTTTACTTGACAAAAAATTTTCGACGTGGCGGGCGGTCTTTTAATAACATTTAATGTTGTATATTTTAATATAGCCGACTTTTAAAAAGGATAAATAAAAAATATTGACACTATTAACGCGCTATGTTAAACTTATTGCCATGATGTAAAATTACATCGGGAGGATGAGAATGATGCGGAAGGAGATAGACGGCGTTGTATACGACACAGCGCTTGCGACCGTGGACAAAAAGTTCACATACGGCGCCTACGGTGCGGACAACGGCTATGAAGAGACGCTGTACATAACGGCGGACGGCGAATACTTTATCTACACGAACGGCGGAAAGTATTCTAAATATCCCAACGAGGATATCGTGCCGATAGAGCACTGCAGGGTGCGCGACTGGATAATGTCGCACTGAAGACGGGCGGCTGACGCATTTGAATGCGTCCGCCGCCCGTCTTTTTATCTTACGTTTAAAAATGCCGCTGCCGGGTTATATATATTATAAATAAAATAGAGAAGGTGTTAAATTATGACCGAAGAAAAAAATGATGAAGTTATAGCCGAAGACGAAAATAAATCGGCAAAAAAAGAGGGAAAACTTTCGGGATTTTTTAAAAAGGTCGGGCAGAAGTTTGACGACGCGACGTACGATTCGCGCCTGACTTCCGATTTCAACAAAAATCACGTAAAATACCAGGTCTTTACCGGCACGGGCATATTTTCTGCCAATCCCGAAATTGCCGTCGAAGAACACCTTGAAGGCGACAGGAAATACGTCACCGCCTTGGGCGGCGATGAGGACGTAATAAAAGCCGGCTGCCTAATAAGAAAAAACAACGACAGCGCCGTTTACAATATAGCCGAAGTTGAAAAGACGACGCTGGAAATAGAGTTCGAAGGCAAGGCAAACAAAAAGGACGGGCTGAACATATACATCGGCGAGCCCGCAAAAAAGGTCAACGTCATAAAAGTAGGCGACGACTTTTACCTGGCATGACGCATAATATTTAAACAGCCTCTATGGCGGCGAAAGCTTTTGCGCTTTCGCCGCCATGTTTATTGCCTCACCCTTAAAAATTTGCCCCCTTAAAGAAACGGTATACCCCGCGGCAGTACATCGCCGCGGGGTGGAATATGCTTAGTATTAAATTTTAATTTCTTAGAGGTTTGCCTCGTGAAACGGTTACTGATAAGCCGTTCGGGGTAATGTTCCCTTGCAGTGATGCCTTTGTGCCTGAAAGGTGAGCCGTGCGCCCATCATAGTGGATTTGCTTACTCGGCATTGCCTACTGCGAAATTAAAACCGTGTTTACGAATTTAAACCTCTGCACATTAAATTGTACATCGGACTATACCTTCCTTATGATTCGAGTGCCCTTGAAAGTACATTTCTGGTCATTGGTGTGTACCTCCTAAGCATTGAATGGGATCAAGATTTTATGCGCCTGATCCGGACGCATCTGAAAATACTGCTCTTATCATATTTGAGTACCTCCTTAGCGTCGAAATTTTGGAGTGAATTTATATATACGGGCGGTCGCTGAAAGCTATCCGCTCAAATTATAAAACCTTGACCCGCTTTCGCGGCTACTTATAAGTCATAATAGCTTACCTCTTTATTTGTGTTTAGCGCTAACACTTTTTGTAAGTTATTTTCTTTTTGTACTTTAAGTATACCATATAAATTTTATTTGTCAATACCTTTTTCAAAAATTTTTTAAATTTTTTTTCGGTGCGAAAAGCGCCCGTCCCGGGGGCGATTTTTCGCACCGCTATTGCATTTTTACCCGAAGCGTGTTATAATATTTTAAAACATGCGGGAGGTATTTTATATGAACGCCACGATAGACGACCTTATAACGCGCAGGAGCATAAAAAAGTACAAACCTGACGCCGTGCCCGAAGAGCTGTTGAACAAAATAACCGAAGCGGGCACGTATGCTGCCTGCGGCATGGGCAGGCAGTCGCCCATCATAATCGCCGTGACAGACAGGGCGGTGCGCGACGAGCTTTCGGCAATAAACGCCAAAATAATGGGCAGAGAGGGCGCCGACCCCTTCTACGGCGCGCCCGCCGTGCTGGTCGTGCTTGCAGACAAGAGCGTGCCCACGCACGTTTACGACGGCTCGCTGGTCATGGGCAACCTGATGGCGGCTGCGCACGCGCTGGGGCTGGGAAGCTGCTGGATACACCGCGCAAAGGAGACCTTTGAACTGCCCGAAGGCAGGGCGCTGCTTGAAAAACTGGGTATAGAGGGCGAATACGAGGGCATAGGCAACTGCATAGTGGGCTATACCGACGAGGAGCGCGAAGCCAAGCCCAGAAAACAAAACTATGTATACCGCGTAAAGTAAACGAATATTTAAAGGCGGCGGGCGCCCGCCGCCCCTATTTATGCCGTTTAACGTATTTTACTTGTCGTTGACCACGTTTATAGGATGGCCCTGAATGAAGCACTTTAAATTGTTTGCCACCGCCTGCACCAGCCTTGTGCGCGTCTCCTTTGGTATCCAGGCGATATGCGGAGTGATGACGGTGTGACGGGCTTTGAAGAGCGGGCAGCCCTTTGCCATGGGCTCTTCGGCAAGCACGTCCAACCCTGCCCCCGCTATCCTTTCGCTGTTGAGCGCCGCGGCAAGGGCGGCTTCATCCACCAGCCCGCCGCGGGCGGTATTGATGAGTATGGCGCTGCGCTTCATGAGCGACAGCGTGTGCGCGTTGACGAGCTCCTTTGTCTGCTCCGTGAGCGGACAGTGCAGCGACAGCACGTCGCTGCGGGCAAAAATTTCCTCACGCGTGACGAGCTCGTAAGGGCAGTCGGCGGGCGGAGTGCGGGTGCACACTATTACGTTCATGCCGAACACCGAAGCTATCTGCGCGGCGCGTCTGCCTATATTGCCGTAGCCGTACACGCCGAATGTCAGCCCGCTGAGTTCACGCGTCTGCCAGGGCATATACGAAAAGGACTTGGAACGCTTCCAGTCGCCGTTGGCTACGGACGCCGAATACTTATCGATATTGCCGCACAGGCAGAGCAGCAGCGCGAACGCATGCTGTGCCACGGCGTTTGTTGAATACCCGGGCACGTTGCACACCGTTATGCCGCGCCTTGTGCATGCTGCTAAATCGACATTGTTGTAGCCGGTGGCATATGTGCCGACGTATTTCAGCTTGGGGCAGGCTTCGAGCAGAGCTTCATCCACCTGCGCCTTGTTTACGAGCAGCGCCTCGGCGTCGCGCGCGGCGAGGGCGAGCCCGCCAGGGGTGAGCACGTCGTAGTACAAAACTTCGCCCAGCTCGTCGAGCGGCGAAAAATCGATATCGCCGGCAGAAACCGTGCACAAATCGACCGAAACTATCTTCATTTTATTCCTCCTCCAACTCAAACAGAAATTCATCCGAACCTATAGAAGTCTGACGTTCGAACACGGCGCTGTCGCCCGGACCTTCGAGCACGAAATAGTGCGCCACCGCACCCTCCATCAGCCTGAAACAGAGGGCGTCGCCTATGATATCGTCTATTATGACCCTGAAAAAGGGCAGGCGGAAGATTTCGTCGAGCTGAAATTCGCCGCGCTGCAGCGCAAGCTTCTGCTCACCGCCGTAATCGGCGTCGTACGCCGAAGAGTTGACTTTTATTTTGAGTACCATAATTATATGATAGCGCAAAGGCGCAAAAAAATCAATATTATTTTTGATTTAACTATGTACAAATGCAAAATATGGTGATATAATGTAGTTAAGTAAATATGAAGGGGTAAAATTATGACGAACAAAGACAACATCAAAGATATCAGGTTCATAAGCATGGGCGAATTGCTGTTGCGCCTTTCGCCCCCCAACAACGAAAAGATACGCAGCGCCAACCAGTTCAACATAACATTCGGCGGCGCCGAAGCCAACATAGCCGTGTCGCTTGCAAACCTCGGCGTGGACGCTTCGTACTTTACCGTTGTGCCCGATTCTTCGATAGGCAAGGCAGCCATAAGATACATACGTACCAACGACGTGCACTGCTCGCCCTGCGTATATACCCACGGCGACAGAATGGGCATATATTTTTTGGAAGAGGGGTTCGGCGTGAGGGCGAGCAAGGTCACCTACGACAGAAAGGATTCGGCTTTCGCCCGCTTTGACTACAAGACGATAGACTGGGAACAGAAGCTGAAGGGCTTTACCTGGCTGCATCTTTCGGGCATAACCCCCGCCCTTTCGCCCAACTGCCGCGAGCTGATGATGCTTGCATTGAAGGCGGCAAAGGATCTGGGTCTGACCGTTTCGTTCGACTGCAACTACCGCTCGGCGCTGTGGGGCTGGCAGGAGGCGCGTGACTGCATAACCGAATATCTGCCCTATGTAGACGTGCTGTTCGGCATAGAGCCCATAAATCTGCCCGGTCCCGACGGAAAGGACTTAAAAGACGGGCTTTCGATGAACCCTTCATACAAGGAGCAGGACAGGATATTCCGCGAGCTTTCAAAGCGGTATAACTTCAAGGCGATAGGCAGGCACGTGCGCTATGTGCACTCGGGCAGCGAAAACAGCCTGAAGGCGTTCCTGTGGTACGACGGCGAAACGTACGAGAGCCGCACATTCCGCTTCAACATACTCGACCGCGTTGGCGGCGGCGACGCATTCGCCAGCGGCATTATATACGCCATGATGAGGCAGTTCTCGCCCGAGGACATAGTCAACTTCGGCGTGGCGTCGTCGGTGATAAAGCACACCATGCACGGCGACTTCAACATTACCGACGACGAAGAGTCGATAATAAACCTTATGAACATGAACTACGAGATACGCAGATAATTTTGCACATGCAAAGGGGCGCCGCCATCGTGCGATGGCGGCGCCCCTGATTTTATAGGTCATTTCAAAATTTATGACGTGAACCCGTCGTCCTCCATGCCGCGCAGTATGGAGCGGAACCTGAAGAAAAAGATGGTGCCGCAGATGAGCGCCGCGGTGGAGTCGGCTATGCCTTCGGCGAGGTACACTCCCCCCACCCCCATTGCGAGCGGCAGGATATATGCCAGCGGAACGAGCAGGATTATCTTTCGCAGTATGGCTATGAACAGGCTGGTCTTTGCCTGGGTCATCGCCACAAATGTCGTCTGGCAGGCGCGCTGTATGCCGAATACCAGCATGCCCATTACAAAGACGGGCATATACGTCTGCGTCAGCGCGAGCACCGTCTCGTCCTGCGTGAACATGGAGCCGACTATGCGCGGCGCGCTCATCATAAACACGCCGAGCAGCGAACACCAGCCGAAGCAGACGGCGAGCGTGAAAAAGTAGCCCGTCTTTAAGCGCTGCTTGTGCCTTGCGCCGTAGTTGAAGGCGAGTATGGGCGTTACGCCCTGCGTGAAGCCGGCTATGGGCGTGGTTATGAGCATCATTGCGCTCTGCAGCACGGTGAGCACCGAAACATAGGTATCGCCGCCGATATCCGTCATGTCGCCGTAGTATTTGAGCCTGCCGTTCAGAACAAAGCCTATCACCGATTCGGTTGCGGACATTACGAACGAGGCTATGCCGAGCGCGGCTATGGAGCCGAGTATCGCAAAGTTGGGCTTCATGCGCCTAAAGCTGAGGCGCAGCGTCATTTTTTTACCGTGCAGCGCAACGAGCACAAAGCACGCGCTGGCAAACTGGCTTATTACGGTGGCTATCGCCGCGCCGGCGACGCCCATATCGAACGCGAATATGAACAGCGGGTCGAGCGCGATATTGAGCACGGCGCCTATGAGCACCGAGAGCATGGCGGTCATGCTCTTGCCCTGCGCCGTCAGAAAGGTGTTCATGCCGGTGGCTATCTGCACGAAGAGCGTGCCGATGAGGTAAATTACGAGATAGTCGTAGGCGTAGCCGAAGTTGCTTTCGCCCGCGCCTATCAGGTAGAGCAGCGGCTCGGCAAAGATATAAGCCAGCAGCCCGAGCGTGACCGAAAAGAACACGAGCATGACAAAGCCGTTGTTGAGGATATCTTTTGCGCGCTCGTTGTCGCCTTCGCCCATTGCCTTGGCGGCGAGCGGGGCGCCGCCGCCCGAAACGAAGGCGGAAAACGCCGCTATAAGCGTGATTATAGGCGAACAGAGCCCCAGCCCGCCCAGAGCGGCGGCGCCGACATCGGGCATGTTGCCTATGTATATTCTGTCGACGATGTTGTACAGCAGATTGACCACCTGCGCCAGCACGCACGGGATGCCCATGCCGAGGCACAGCCGCCATATCCTGTCCCTGCCCATATCCTGATTCTTCATACCTGCATTATACTCCCCCGCCCCGCGTTTTGGCAAACGCAAATTGCCGATTAAGCCTTTTGAGCATACGCCCCGCGGCGCATATTGCGCGCCGCGGGGCAAAACTTTTTATATTCCGTTTTCAGCCTGCGACGGACGCGAGATAGTCATCCACCGTGCTGTAGCCATTGCTGCTCTTTACGAGGTTGTTGCCTATGTCGGCGAGGGCTGCGGCTTCAGCCGAATAGTCTGCCGACATATTCATTTCAAATTCGACGCTCTGTCCGCCGCCTTCGGCGGAGAGCGCCAGCGATATATCCTCGCCGCACAGAGCGCCGTCATCGTTCAGGCGACAGCGCAGCTTGCAGTCGTTCAGCTCTATGCGTGCCGTCTCCAGATCGATGACAAAGCTGCCGTCCTCCATGAATACGTATGTCTCCGCGGCGGCATACATAGCCTGTATCTGGCGCATAGTTATAGAGTAATCGCCCGTGGCGCCCTGTATGCAGTCGATGAATTTTACGTCGCCCATTGCTCCGTCGAGTCCCGCCGCAGCACCGAACTGTTCGTCTTTTAGCAGTGCGCCTATGTATTCATACAGCCCCTGCCCCTCTTCGGGCTCGGGCAGCAGCTCCGCGCCGCTCGAAGAATTGACGAGCGAAACCAGGTATGCCAGCTGCTCATCGGCTATGTACACCGACGAAAGCAAATCGCTGACTATGCCCGAAGAATAAACTTCCGCAAGCGTGGTATCGTCGGTCAGCGACTCGATCAATTGCCCCACGCCCTCGTACATGGCGCCGATGAACGCCACCATGTCTATCGTAAGGCTGTCATCTTCAACCGTGACCGCGCCGTACTTATCCGCCAGCGACACAAACCCCAGCGAAGCAGCCGCATCGGAGGAGGTCAAAATGCTGCCCAAGACGGAAACCCACGAGGTCGACCCCGTCTGCGAACTTTCCGACCCCGTATCCTGCAAAGGGGCATCCTGAGGAAGGAATGTGGAAGCCACCTGCAGCACCATGCCCTGCGTATCCACGGGTGAAGCGTATGAAGTATCGGAAGCGAACATAGTGTAGTCGCGTATGAACAGATAGCCGTACTCCCTTGAATATCCCGGCTGAGTGTAACCAACCTGCAAGTCGGCGCCGTATTCGGAAAAATCTATCTTGCCGTCCATATCGGCAGTGACCGTCTGCACAATGCCTCCCTGCGCGATGTCGACCGAAAAGCCCGCTGAAAAATCCATCGATCTGTACTCCGTCCCGCGGGAAGCTTCCAGAGCTTTTGATATCACCTCATCTGCCGAAGGCTGCGCACAGCCCGCCAGCGCAAAGCCGCCCGCCGCAACTGTTGCCGCCGAAATTACGGACAAAATTTTGCATAACTTTTTCATATACCATTCTCCTTGAACGATTTTACATACATATTATATCACACATATGCCGCGTTTGCAATAGCCAAATTAAAATTTTGCGCCTCGCTTTAATGTATTAACTGTATTAATTGTATTATCTGTATTGAATATATACGCCCGAGCGCGGCATACTTATGTGAAGGCGGGCGTAAAAAAAGGGCAAAAATTTAATTTTAAGTATTGAATATCGCACAAGAATATGGTATAATATAATGCGTAAAAAATATTAGGGGGATAACGCATGAAAGATACGAACTGCGGATACTGCATGCGCGGCGAGCTTTTGGAAAAGTTCGGCATATATATCTGCGATTTGAGCGTTTCAACGCTCATACTCTTTAAAGAGCAGTCAAAGCGCGGCAGGTGCATAGTTGCCTACAAGGATCACGTCAGCGAAATTGTTGACATATCCGAAGAGGACAGAAACGCCTTCTTTGCCGATGTGACGAGGGCAGCCAAAGCCATACACAAGGTGTTCAAGCCCGACAAGCTGAACTACGGCATGTACGGCGACACGGGCTGCCATTTGCACGTTCACCTTTGCCCCAAGTACAAGGGCGGCGACGAATGGGGCGGCACGTTCACGATGAATCCCGGTAAGGTTTACCTTACCGACGGCGAATACGCCGAGATGATAGAAAAAATTAAAGCCGCGCTGTAAGCGGAAAAAAGTTTGCAGCCCGAAAGGGCTTATAAAATAAAATCATAATAAATTTTTCGGGGGAGAAATAGTTATGGCACATAATGTTATTGCAGAGGCAAAGCGGTGTTTGAACTGCAAAAAGCCTCTGTGCAGGCAGGGCTGCCCGATAAATACGGACATTCCTGGCTTTATTTCGATGTTTTTGAAGGGCGAAATTGAAGCCGCGGGCAAGATGCTGTTTGAAAACAACCCGCTTTCGGTGGTCTGCTCAATAGTCTGCAACCACGGCAACCAGTGCCAGGGGCACTGCGTGCGCGGGCTCAAGGGCGAACCTGTAGAAATTTCGACCATTGAAAATTACATTTCCGAACGCTATCTCGACAGCCTTGTGCTGGACAGGGCGCCTTCGAACGGCATTAAAGTTGCCGTTATAGGTTCGGGCCCCGCCGGCATAACGATATCGATAAAGCTTGCGCAGCTGGGCTACGACGTCACCGTGTTTGAAAGCAAAACGGATATAGGCGGCGTTTTAAGGTACGGCATACCCGACTTCCGCCTGCCGCACGCAATAGTTGACAGGTACAAGCAGATCATGCTGCACCTGGGCATAAAGATAAGGCTCAATGTTACGATAGGCAAGGCGTTCGGCGTTGAAGAACTGTTCCGCGACGGGTTCAAGGCGATATCGATAGGCACGGGCGTAACGTGGCCGATAGCGCTGAACATAAAGGGCGAAACGCTGGGCAACGTGCACTACGGCGTGCACTTTTTGGAGCGGCCCGAAGGCTACGAGCTGGGCAAGAGCATGATAGTTATAGGCGCGGGCAACGTGGCTATGGACGTGGCGAGGACAGCGCTGCGCCGCGGCGTGCGCGACGTTAAAATAATGGTGCGCTCCGATAGGTACACCGCCAGCGAGGAGGAAAAGGAATACGCCGAAATAGAGGGCGCGCAGTTTATATTCAACAAGGCGCCCGTGGAAATTTGCGACGAGGGCGTGTACTTTGCCGATACCGTGTGCGATGAAAACCACAAGGTAATATCCATGTCGGATAAGCCTCAACTTTACAAAACCGATACCGTTATGATATGCGTCAGCCAGAGACCTTCGAACCTCATACTCACCACCACCAAGGGGCTGGAAGTAAACGAGCGCGGTCTTGCCAAGATAGACCCGCAGACGGGCGAAACTTCGCGCCCCGGCGTGTACGCTTCGGGCGACGTGGTAAAGGGCGCAAAGACGGTTGTAGAGGCTGTGGAACAGAGCAAGCGCGTGGCATATGCCATGCATGAATATTTGCAGCGCCTGCCCAAGGAGGGCTGAGCGCGCCTGCAAATACGTTTTGAATAGATTTTTGGTAAAAGCTTAAGGCGGCGCCCCATGCGGGGCGCCGCCTTTGTACTGTGAATGAATTGCTCATACATCGCCTTTTATCATTCCGACATCCCCTTTTGTCATTTCGACCGAAGCGTAGTTTTCTCCCTAGCACTCGCGCAAAACCGTGGCTTTTGCGCGAAAGAGGAGCGGCAACGGAGTGAAGTTGCAAGCCGCGTAAACGCGGCTTGCTTAGAGCGCAGTTTGCCGCGACGAGCGGAGCGGAGAAATCTTGGAGCGTAAGCGACGGACAAAAGGGTATCGACCGAGCTTTATAGTTAGATTTCTCGACTGCGCTCGAAATGACAGAGTGGAAAGGTCGACCGTACTCCCCCCCTTTTGTCATTTCGACCGGCGTGGAGAAATCTCGGAGCGTAAGCGACGGACAAAAGGGTATCGACCGAGCCATACTGTTAGATTTCTCGGCTGCGCTCGAAATGACAGGGTGGAAAAGTCGACCCGACTGCCGCGGCGCATGACAAAATGACAGGGTATTATTATTTGAACCCAAAAAATTGCAAGCCGCGGAAAACCGCGGCTTGCCTTGATATTTAAACAAATTTTTATTTCGGTCTCATTGTAAGGGTAACCGATGTACCTATGTTTTCGATCGCATTGTAAGGGTAACCGATGTACCTATGTTATTGACAGGGGTATCATTGTAGCTTGCACTTTCATTTACGCCGGCTGCATAGCCGTAATGATTATACGTCGTATTGCCAACAGTATAACTTATATGCATAGTCAGCACGTCGCCTACTTTAACTTGGTTATCCGACGCATCGCCAATCGCCTTACTGTCGCCTGTAAATGTTCCCGCAACTATTGCCACGTTGTTATATGTTTCAGTATTCCACCAGTTTCTAACTTCGCTCCAGGGATTTTGGGCTAAGTAAACGCCATAATTGCCTTTGAATGTGCCGCCCATTATAAGCAACCCGTCGTTAACAGAAGCGCTTTGGCTGTACCGCAGCCCCGCATCAGTACCATTGAACGTACCGCCGGTGATAACTATTGTATGGCTGCTTTGAGTTGCATCATCTATGCACAGCCCGGCACGCGAAGAGCCTTTAAACGTGCCGCCGGTGATTGTAAGTTTTGCCGAGCCGTTGCCGTACCAGACGCCGTCGCCGTTTGAATTTCTTATACTTTCGAATGTACCGGCATTGATAGTTACCGTGGGGGCATCGCCATTTGGTGTAGTTTCTATAACCAAGCCCGCAGCCAATCCTTTTACTGTAATTTTATCATTTGAATCACCTTTTTTGCCGAAAGTGACGTTTGCATACTGATAGACGCTGAAGCCAGCCTGACCGCTTACATCGAATGTGCCGCCGTATATGTTTGCTACGGCCGTAGCCGAATCCGTGCCCATCACGAACGCGCCGCTGCCGTTGCCGCCGAACGTGTCGCCCTCGATCGTGACCGTGCCGCCGTACATTTTAAAGCCGTAGTTTGCCGCCGCACCTGCGACATCCATACGCGCATTATTTTTCACAGGGTCGGCGCCGCTGAACGAGCCGTCTTGAATGGTAGCCGTGCCGTTGCTTACAAGAATGCCGTTGCCAAGTGCAGATTGATAAGTTCCGTTATTAATTGTGAGCTCACCGCCGTTCACCTGCACTGCATGACCGCCCGTTATAGGCACGGGAGCCTGCCAGTTGCTGTTCCCATGCCCCGCAACGGTGTATTTGCCGGAGGAATATGACGTGCCTTTTGTAGTGATAGATATATCGCCCAGCTGCGGATTTTCGTTGCCGAGCGTGACGTCGCCGCCCGAAACATACAGTCCGCCGCCGACAGTATTTTTAATTGTGCCGGAGTTGAGCTGCACTACTGTTCCGGCAGCTCCTTCCACCCTGACGGCAAAGCTCTTTATTTTAAAGTCGCGGTATTCATAGCCCGAACCAATATTGGCATTATCTCCGCCAGCAACACGAACATCGTCGTTTGCAACGCCCGTGTGGGTGACGTTGAGCGTGCCTGAAGCTTTAAGCGAGCCGCCGTTGACGAACACGCCGTTGTAGATGTTGGTTTGTCTTTCAACGTCCTCTACGCCCCAGCCATTGCCGTTTATGCCCGAAGTTATATCAACTGTGACATCTTCTGCCGCAGTTAAGCTGCCCTGATATACATATATGGCGGTGCCGTTGGGGGTGTTTATTTTAACATTTCCGCTGTTGAAGTTGAGCTTGCCGCGGATGACTATGCCAAGGCAGTCGGAAGTGAGCGTTACGCCGTCCTTGCCCGCCGCAGCAAAGTTGACCTCGCCCGCGGTTGCGTATATAGAGGCGTTGTCGAGGTCGGCACCCTGGCTTTTATTTATTGTGCTTGTATACTTGCTGCCGCTTATATTTATAGTGCCGCCGGCAGAGTATATGCCCGTGGATTTCGTTGCCGCGGAGAGGTCTACCGTAAATTCGGCAGTGTCGTCAGTTTTTGTAAGATTGTTATTGTCATTTAACTGATAGCCCAGACCTATCGTGCCGCCGGCTATGTTCTGCTCGGCGCCGTTATATATGCCGTTGGAATTTTCGGCGCCGCCCTTGAAAGTTATGTTTGTGGTTGCGGATATGGCGACCGTGCCGCCGACATTGTGAATGGCGTTGGAATTTTCTGCTCTGCCGGTATAACTTATGGTAGTTGCGCCGCCGATATCCACCACGCTGTCCGCACCCGTGGCATGTATGCCGTAGGCAGCGGTGCTTGTGCCTTCAGCCGTAATATTTACGCTGTTATTGAAAGTGAGCGTGCCCTGCGAGGCAGCAATGCCGTAGGAATCATTTATACCGTGTGACATGTTGACAGTAGTTACGCCGTTGAACGTGGCAGAAGATGCTTCGCCCGAAACGCTTATGCCGCGCATGGAAGAGCCCGTAAGGGTGAACTCTGCAGGCTTTGCGCCACTTTGCGCACCGAGCACGACCGCGCCGCCCACGGAATAGATGCCGCCCATTCCGCTGCCGTCGAGCACAAAAGTTGCCTCGCCCAAAAGGTTTACTGCGCCGCCCTGCGCAAAAATGCCGCTCATCGTTTTGCCATAGGCGTTGAGGGTGAATGTGGAACTGTTTGAGCCGATATTTACGGTTGCAGCCGCACCGCCGGCAGTGCCCGTGGCAATACCCGTAATATTTGTTGCGCCCTTTTCGATTTGACTTCCGAGATTGAAAGTTGCCGAAGTGCCCGCCACATTTGCCGTGCAGATGTTTACATTGCCGCCGTTGGCGTGGATGCCCTGCAGATAGCTGCCGTCCAAATTGAAAGTTGCAATGGTTTCGCCAATAGTTCCTATATTTATACTGCCGCCGTTTGAATAAATTGCGCGGGAATAGGGCGCACCGGAAGCCGTCGGGTCAGAGCCTGAGTATACGTTATCGGAATCTATTGTAAATGTAACTTCACCGCCGGCTGTGCCATTGGCAATGTTCACGTTGCCGCCCGTGGAATATATGCCCTGCAGCTCGGTGCCGGAAAGCGTGAAAGTTGCACTACCGCCGCCGCCCGCAATATATACGTTGCCGCCTGCGGAGAATATGCCGTAGGAGTTAGAACTACCCTCTGCAAGGGTTATGTTTGCGGTGACTTCGCCGCTGCTTTGACTGCCTATTATAACGGGCTGCGAAGTTCCGTCCGTTTCGCCCGAATATATGCCTACATTTTTGTCACCCTTAAGGGTGATAGTGCAATTTTTATTTGCGGTGACTGCGCCTGCGCCGTCTGATTCTATGCCCGCGCAGCCGGAGCCTTCGACAGATATTTCAAGAGAGTTGTTTACGGTGACACCGCCGCCGGAAACATTTATTGCCGAACCGTTTGCAAACCAACCGTCAGCAGAGTCTGTGGCGTCTTTTTCTATTATGGCTTTGCCGACTTCGAGCATGCCGCCCGAAACGCGGATGGTATCGCCATCTTGAGAATAAAACGTGCCCTGCGTTATGTTCAGATATTCGTTGTTGCCGCTGCCGGTGTAGGCGCACCGTATGCCGACGCCGTTGCCGAAGGCATTGAACTGACCCTGCGTTACAGCCATGTAGCCGCCCGTGGCGTTTACGCAGTAAGTGTACTCTTCGCCGAAGTACGAATAGTAATAGCCGGCACGGGCGTAAAGGTTGCCGCTTGCCATGTTGATCGCGGCATAGCTGTTATTTTTGTCGGCGCTGCCCTTTACGTTGTTGTACACATACACGGTTACGAGAATATCGTTGTCATGTGTTCTACCGTCACCTTCATAACCTGCATATGCAAAGTAAGAATCTACAGACTCCTGAGTATCTCCAAGCTCGCCGCCCTCCACATAGTACTGATAGTAGTATTCGGCGCTGCCCGAAGCCGCAGTGTCTGTGAACTGCATGTTTTCCGATTCAAAGGTGTAGTAAAGGTAGGTATCGTCGGTGATGACGGCGGTGCCATCGTAGCTTCCTATCGACACTCCGCTGCCTTTATCAAAATACATATTGCCGTTGACGGCAATGTTGGTGTTCGTAGCATCTGCTTTCTTGGGCGTGATTATGGGGAGCGAGGCGGAGTTTGGCCCTTCATATGCTCCGCTGCCGCTTTTTGGTCTTGTAAAGAGCTGCACTGATTTGATGTCGTCTTCGGTATCAAACCCGCCGCCCGAACGCGCCGACCAGGCGCTGCCTTCCGCCACGGCGTATTCATCGTAATTGCTGTCAGTTTCAACTTCAACGCGGCTGCCCTTATTATCACGTTTGCCCGAGCGGGGTCCGCTTTCGAATATGCCCGCCGCGGCGGTGAGCGTGCCGCCCGAAACTTTTAAAACCGAGCCGACGGGATTATACAGGCTGCCCGTCTTTTCGGCAGAGGTATCTATTATGGTAAGGTTTATGCCGTCTTTAACGTCAAGAAGGGGTTCGCGGTTGTTGCGCTGAATTTCGTGGCCGTTGAGGTCTATCGTAAGGTCGCTGACGACGCCGCTCATGCCGCCCGAAATTATCAGGGGGTTATCGAGCTCCTCGCCGAGCTGAATGTTGCTATAGCCGTTTTCGATTGCCTGGAAGAAGTCATCTATGGTGTTTATTATTATTGCATCGCCCAGGATATATTCTATATCGCCCTTGTAGTCGTTATCGGAAGCCTTTTCCGAAGTGTATCTGCCAAACGTGAGGGAAGCCGTTATTGTTGTAAGCACAAAAAGGCACAAAAGAACATAGCATAAAATTCTTTTTGTTGCGGCTTTCATAAATATTTTACCTCCTTGTTGGCGTTTGTTTTTTGGTTTTATCGGTAGAGCGCAAGCCGACTTGCACACCCCCTGTCATTTCGAGCGCAGTCGAGAAATCTAACTGTATTGCTCGGTCGACTTGCACACGCTGTCATTTCGAGCGTAGTCGAGAAATCTAACCGCAAAGCCCGGTCGATTCCCTTTTGTCCGTCGCTGACGCTCCGAGATTTCTCCGCTCCGCGCTGCGCGCTCCGGTCGAAATGACAAAGGGGGGAAAGTCCGGTCGACAACGCGCCTACGGCGTTTCGGAATCCTGCACGAACAGCGCGGTGATATCAAAGTAGTACGAACGGTTGACTGCCGCGGTTATGGGGGCGGCTGTATCTATGGGGTCGATGGTTATTTTTGAGATATCAATATCCATTCCCCCCGCCGAGTTGATGCAGGTGCCCGTTGGTATACTTTCAAAGGGCATACTGCCTTCGAAATACTCGACGCCTTTCATGAGTACGTCGTCGTTCTCCCCCCACTCTATGGGGTGAACGTAGTGGGCGGCGCTTGTTTCGCTGAGCGGCGCAACGTGGTAGAGCGATACGTTGTATTTACGGTCTTCGGCATATTCGCACTTTACGCGCACGGTGGTGCTTATTGTTGTTCCGTTGTCGTCGGCAGTTGCCTCCTGCTCGAAGTGGTAGCCGGTTATTTTTACTTCATCTTTGCCGTCTTTAAAGTAGTAGTAACCCTGCGAAGGCGAAGTTATAAGCGTATTCATATTTTCGACAAGCTTACCGTTCGCGTCATACACGGGCACTACTTTTTGCTCAGCCTGGTCGGTAATAATATACCACCCGCCGTCACCATCTTTTTGCGGCGCAGTATTGTACCAATACGCGGTATTATCTATCTCGTCCGTAAGCGTAAAGTATACTACGTGCGTGCTCTCATTCTCTGTTCCGCCTGCATACAGCATGGAAGGCAGCGTGATATCGAATGTGTAGTAAGTC
Source organism: uncultured Clostridia bacterium (assembly GCA_944327465.1). GTDB lineage: Bacteria > Bacillota > Clostridia > Christensenellales > Borkfalkiaceae > Coproplasma. The sequence goes on from CALVHH010000002.1 coordinate 126,023, forward strand.
TCCTCTCTTTGCAAGTCGAGATAGACGGGCGTACTGCTGACGCCGCGGCTGAAACCTACGGAATAATCTACCGTGCGCGTCTGGGCGGTGACCGTCATACCCAACCCGCTTTCTTGCCCGCTGACCACCAGCGTGCCGTTATTTTCAAGCGTGCCCGAAACGGTGAGTTGTTCATCCCACTCGTTTTTCCCTGCTTCGTCGTTGCCGACGGCGTCGTAATCTTTAAAATCTGTTGAAGTTATTATTGTTTGGGTATTATAAGTTTTATAAGCGCCGTTATCGTCGCAGAACAGTTCGCCCAGCGGTATCTGCGGGGTATAGGTGTTTTGAGTGCCCGCTTCTTGTTCGGTGCTTATCTGAATTGCGAGGTTATCGGCGAGCTGCGACGACATGTATACGCGCAGATGCGCCTGCACGCCTGTATCGCTTGTTTTGCCGTTGTTGCTGTTTTTCATGGTGACGCGCACGGTGTGCGCGGTGCCTGCCGCAATCTGGTCGCCGCTGCCGTCGTTGCCTGCCGTCAGCCAGTAGTCGGAGTTGTTGAAGTTGAGCGACGAGAAGTCTTCAATGGTATAAGAACAGTCGAAAGCGGCAACGCCTGTAGAGACGTCGCCCGATTGCGTAATAGAATAGCGCGAAAAAGTTACGCCGGTCACAAGTATGCCGACGAGTATCAGGTAAAACGCATATGTAAATACCGGATATTTTTTACTCGCTTTCCTTTTCATCGTTCTTCCTGTTTAAAAGTTCGTCTATTATGCCGCCGACCAGCCATATAAGCACGCCAATGCCGCAGACGATGAGCAGACCGTAGGGCTTTTGCATGAACTCGATAAAGCCGCCAAAGCCGGGTATTACCCCCACCACTTTGCCTATTATATTTTCAAGCGGCACTGCGTCGGTGACGACGCCTTCGGTTATAGGTCTGCCGTTTTCATCCCGTTCGCCCGTGGTGTCGCCGCGGATATAGTAGGTTGTGCCCACAATATCCACAACGCGGTGGGTGACGGTAATATTGGCAGAAGCATCGTAAAAAGTGACCACATCGCCGATTTCGTAGCTGTCCTGAGCGTGGATAATTACAAAGTCGCCTATTTCGATATCGTCGTCGCCGCTGTCGTCGTCCATGCTGCCCGTGGGCACTCTGGCGCCGGCGTAGCCGAACACCGTGGGCATGGGTATGTCGCAGGCATACTTGGCGATGAGCATGTACGCATTGTACACAAGCAACACCGCGCACAGCGCGGCAACAATGCCGATGAGCACTTTTTTTGCTATATTAAAAGCTTTCATGTATTTTGGTTGAAGTATTTAATTGCGCAGCCCTGCAAGCCCGAGCACAAGCCGAACGGTCGACTTGCACACCCCCTGTCATTTCGAGCGTAGTCGAGAAATCTAACCGCAAAGCCCGGTCGACTTAGCTTCTTCAAAATGCGAATTGTTCGGGGGCGATTACGCCGGTGAACTCGATATAAAGCGTATATACCGCCTCGTTTTCGCCCGCAATGGTATCCACGGCGTCGTTGTGCCGCCACTCCCACTCGAGCGTGAACAGCGAATCGGAGTTCGCCTCTATGGTGAGGTCGCCGAGCGATATCTCGTCGGCAGCCACCTTTTGGTCTTCGCCCGCCAGCGCCACGCCGTCGCGGTAGAGCGTGAACGCAAGGTCTATGCCGTACTCGTTTTCGCACGAAAAGTCAAGCGAAAATTGCACCGCTTTCGCCGTTTCGTTTGACATTCTGAATACATACCTGCCCTGCATGCCGGGCGCAATTTTATCGGGTCCGAACAGAGAATTGTTGAACACCTGCAAATTTTCCGTCTGCGACCACTCGTCGCCGTATTCATCGGCAACGAACAGGGTGGGAATGTACGGCTCCGCCGAGCGGTTTATATATGATACGCCCACGGCGGTGGATATCGCCGTGATGAGCGCAAGTATAAGCAAAATTATTAATATTATTATGTACGGAAAGCGCCGTACCGTGGCAAGGTAGTTATCGGCAAGGTCGAACACGTTGTTGTTGGCGTCCACATAGCCCCTGCGTTCGAGCTGTGCGCTGTCATATAGGTATATGCCGTCGTCGTCCTTTTTGAACGTGCCCATGTCGACGTCGTTCAAATCGCTCCACTTGCAGCGGCGCACCTTGCCTATCTTGTCGCCGTGCTCGTTTACCACCTTTGCCCTGCGGGGCAGTCTGGCAAATATCCAGCCCAGCGTGCCCATGTATTCGCCTTCGGCACTCGAAATTGTGTCGTCGGAATTGAGCCTGCCCTTGCGCACACCTGCCGCGTCGTACAGCCATACTTCGTCGCCATCCTTTTTGAACGTGCCGACGGGTACATCGTTTAAGTCGCGCCACTCGCCGCGGCGCACCTTGCCCTTGAGATGCCCGTGCTCATTGAGCACAAACGCCTTGCGCCTGAGCTTTACGGGGCGGCTTTCCTTGATTTTGCCTTGGCTGCCTTCGGGTATTAAGTTGTTATCGTTATAGTTGTTATCCACGATAAGCACCTGATTTGTATATGTTTAAAGTGAGGTCCGGTCAATTTGCACGCACTGTCATTTCGACTAAGCGAGGCTCTCGGTCGACTACGCACCCCTGTCATTTCGAGCGCAGTCGAGAAATCCAACCGCAAAGCCCGGTCGACTTGCACGCCCTTTTGTCCGTCGCTGACGCTCCGAGATTTCTCCACTCCGCTCGTCGCGGCAAACTGCGCTCTAAGCAAGCCGCGCAAACGCGCCTTGCAACTTCGCTTCGTTGCCGCTCCTCTTTCGCGCAAAAGCCACGGTTTTGCGCGAGTGCTAGGGAGAAAACTACGCTCCGGTCGAAATGACAAAGGGGGGAAAGCCCGGTCGGTTCATAAAAGTGACAGAATGTGTCAAAATATACAGAAGTAAAAAAAGTGTATTGAAAAATTAAAAATTAAACGACAAAACAAAAAATAATGTTTATAAAACCTTTCCACAGCCGCCACGCCACAAGGCGGCGCGGAAAATAGTTTTATTTATGCGTAAATTTGTTTTAATAAGGGGCGCAGCCGCAAAACTGCGCCCCACTTTTACACGAAACTAAAATTTTATGTAATTTTGCTTTGGCATTTCACCCCAAAAAATTGAGGGTCTTGCTTTTGTTTAGGTCTTAGGAAGCTCGGAAGCCTGTACTGCGGTGTAGGAGAGAGACCAAGAAATTTCAGTTACATATCTTCCAACAAAAGTATCCAGCTTATCGCCATACCAGCCATTGGTTTCAGTCTTATTTGTATCATCTGTTTTCCAAATGACTTCTGCATAAATATACCAAGTTGTATTATTGGCAATAGTTTTCATATCTGCAGAACCGCCTTCGCTAATTGTAATTGGATTAGCGTTTTCTGCACTGTCTTCTGTATTATAATATAACTTAATTTCAAATAAATTTTCAAGCTGTGCTACAGTAGGTGCACCGACAGTAGAAGCTGTTTCTTCAAATGTCGCTGTACTATTGTACTTCATTTCACCAAGCTCTATTGTGACATTCGCTGTTACATCACTTTTACCATTTGTAACAGTAGCAACAAGTTTTCTACCTGTAGAATGAGTCCTATTCCCAGCCGTACCTTCCATATCAGGTGAAAGGTCACCAAATGTAAGCTCAGTTACATTATTAGTTACACTGACATCCCACTTAGCGACTTGTACTGTAGCCGTACCTGTTCCGGCGCTGGTGTAACGCGCCATTGTGGTGCCCAGGAAACAGCAGCTGATGAGAGTGAGAACAACCAAAGCCGCGAACAGCTTGGAAGCTATCCTCGTTTTCTGTTTCATAATATTTTAATCTCCTCTTTATAATATTTTTTATCTTCACAACTGTAAATGTGGCGTACAGTTGCTATTTTTAATAGAAAAAGGCAAAAAGCCCGGTCGACTTACACGCCCTGTCATTTCGAGCGCAGTCGTTTTGATGCAACAAGCAGATATTTATTGTGCTTTTTCATCACTTGCAACATCAGCCGTTTCTTCAACGGGCGGTGCAGCTTCGGCGCAGGACTGCTCGCCGTTTTCGCAGGACTGCGCGGCGCCTTCGCCGAGCATGGCGCGCAGGCGGGCGATTTCTTCGTCCTTATCGGCAAGGGCTTTGTCGTTTGCAGTCTGTTCGTTCAGCCTGCGGTTATATAAAGTTATGCGTATTACGTCGTATGCGATGAACGCCACCACGGGCACGCCTACTACAAAGCCTATTACTACGGGGTTTTGCAGCCAGCCGACTATGTAGCCCACCACAGGAATACAGCTTTGATACTGCCCGACTACGTTAGAAAGGGGCACGGGGTCGGGGTCGTTTGAATCGTTGGCGTCGCCGCGGGTTATAAATGAAACGGGCTCGCCCGAGGAATTGTAGTTGACTGATATTATGCGGTGGGTGACGTATGTTGCGCCGTCTTGTTCTTCGATGTAGTATGTTACCACGTCGTCGACGGCGAGGGAAAGTTTTTCCTCATCGGAAAGTATATCCACAAAAATAAGCGAACCCTGGGGGAAACTGTCCTCCCTGTCGCCTTCCATTGAACCCGAAGTTACATTGAGCGGCGCAACGCCGCCGATATCGGGAGGAACGAGCGAACCGGAACTGCCCTTTGCTATGAGGATTATGTTCATTACGAGTATAGGCAGCAATATGAGCGTGAGCACTATCATGACCGCCCAGCCTATTATCCTGCCTATGTTGTGTTTACGCTCCATAAATCTTCCCCGGGGGCGAATTATAAAAGCCAAAAAGCCACGCGGCAATTCTTTTTGCCGCATGCCCCCGCCCCAAGTAAATAATAGTTAAGCTTTTACTATCATGATTTTATCACGTTGAGCGCAGGTTGTCAATACATTTGCTTAGTAAAACTTTCCAAATGCATTAAATTTCATCTATCGCGCATATACGGGGGTGTTTTAAAGCTATTTATAATATTTATTTGACATAATCAAGTATATTTGTCCTTGTATGTCAATTATATCAATAACAGTTATGTTTGTCAAGTATATAAGTAATTTTTTTGTTGTAAAATGTTTGCATGGCACTGAACAGAATATTGACCGAACTGAGGAACGAACGGGGGCTGAGCCAAAAGGAACTTGCCGAAGGCATAGGCATAAGCCAATCCGCCATAGCCAAGATAGAGCTGGGAAGGAACGAGGCGACGGCTTCGACGGTGAGAAAGCTGGCGAAGTTTTTCGGCGTTTCAACAGACTATCTTTTGGAGCTTGAAGACGACTTCGGCGCACGGCAGACTTCGGCGGCGGCAGACAGCGAGCGAGAACTTTTAAAAAATTTCCGCAAGCTGCCGCCCGAACTGCGCGCTCTTGCCGCCGAAACAATAAGGCTGTGGGCAAAAGAGCGCGGGGCGAGATAGCAAAGAGTGTATTTTTTGTGAAATAAGCGCTTTTTTGCGCACCGCATGTTTACATGCGGAAAAATGCGTGATACAATGGCGTTGACACAAAAAAAAGGAGGATGACCGTGGAAGATTTTATAAACGGGCTGAAGCAGTTTTTTACCGGCTTTTTTTATGACGGCGGGCTTATTATAGCGCGCACCGTGGCGTTTGCGCTTTTAGGGCTGGTGATCGTAAAGGCGGTGCTTTCGATAGTGCGCCGCTCGGCAATGAAGAGCAAGCTCGACAACGCCGCCGCAACATTTGTGATATCTATAATAACCGTTGTTTTGTACCTGGCGCTGGTCATAGTGGTGGCAAGTTCGCTGGGCATATCCACGGCGGGGATAATTGCGGCTTTTTCGGCAATAGCGCTGGCTATAGCGCTCGCCCTGCAGGACAGCCTGGCAAGCCTTGCAAACGGAGTCATCATAATTTTCACCAAGCCCTTTAAAAAGGGGGATATAATTATGATAAACGGCAAAGAGGGCAAGGTGCAGGATATAAGGCTGTTCAACACAAAGATACTTACGTTCAACAACGAAGAGGTGATAATACCAAACAGCGACGTGCTTTCGGAAACGCTTGTGAACGAAAGTAACATGCCGCTAAGGCGCGTGGAGCTGCCCTTTTACGTGTGCTATGCGGCGGACGCCGCCAAAGTGCGCGAACGCATACTTGAAAAGCTGAAGGCGAGCGCAAACGTCATCGATTCGCCGGCGGCATCGGTGGGACTTGACAGCTTTGGCGAGGACACGATAAAGTGCACCGTATACGCATGGGCGCCTTCCGAGGCGTACTCCGCGGCAAAGAGCGACGTCAAGGCGGCGGTCTATTCCACCGTGCGCGAACTGAGCGCCGAGCCTTCTTCAAGGCGGGTGCGCGTAGACTTGGGCGACAGGGAGGAGAAAGATGTTTAACTTTGATATGGCACTGCTCGCGGCGGACGGCACTTCGCCCGATATGTGGAACACGATAATACAGTACTGCACGTACGCGGTGATAATTGTGGTGTGCGTGTTCGTGCTGATACTAATGTCAAAAAGAAACAGGCTGCCCAAGCACGGCGAGCTCAAAAAGAAGCTCGAAGGGCTGAACGCCGACATTGCGGCGCTGAAAACGCCTTTAAAGCGCGTGAAATTTTACAAGAGCGTTTCGCACGTCGTATACAAGGCAGACAGGCTGGCATACGTTGCGGCAATGCTTGCCGAAAAGGAAAAATATGCCGACCTGAGCAGGATAGCCGACCTTATTGGCGAAGCGCGCAACGAGCTTGCGCCCTACAAGTTCGGCAAGCTCGAGCCCGAACAGAGCGAGGGCTTTGACGGCGCCGCACAGAAGGTGGGCGAAGCGATTGCCGTGCTTGAAACAGTTATAAAGCGCGACGGCGAAATTAAAAAATTGAACGGTTGAATTGCACAAAACTATTATAAATTATATTTGTAAAACACAGTATAAAAAGCGGCGGCGCGAACCTGATGTTCGCGCCGCCGCTTCTTTTATCGATTTTATTCACCGCTGTGGTCGAATATCACCATGTACGCGCCCTTGACGAGTATTTTTAAATCCAGTCGGAGCGAACGCTTTTGAATGTATTCGAGGTCGAGCCGCACCCAATCGTCAAACGACAGGCTGTTGCGGTTGGGCTGTATCTGCCACAGGCACAGCAGCCCGCCCTTTACGTCCAGGCGGTGCATCTGGTAAGGTGTATACTCGCTCACTTCGTTGGGCAGGGGCGGACGGGGACCGACTACCGACATATCGCCGCGCAAAATGTTTAAAAGCTGCAAGAGCTCATCGAGCGAAGTTTTGCGCAGGAACCTGCCGAAGGGCGTTATGCGGGGGTCGTCCTTTATTTTGAACGCAGGGGGGTCGGCTTCGTTGAGCCCCGCGGCGATGAGCGCATCCTTCATATCCTCGGCGCCGGGGCACATTGAGCGTATTTTGTAGAATTTGAAGCGTTTGCCGTCCTTGCCGACGCGCACCGAAGAATATACGGGGCTCTTTTTGACCTTTTCGCCCTTGAGTTTTTTGCGGGGGCGGAGCAGGCAGTCGTACACCCTGCCGTCGTTTGCGACAAGCCGCTTGGCGTGCTTTGCCGCGGGCGCGTCTGCGTCATCGACGGGGGTTATTACAAGTTCGTATGCCGAATTCTTTGCGTCCTCAGCCCATTTTATGAACAGCACTATGACTATCAGCCACGACAAAAAAATGAGCAGCAGCCCCGACGAAACTATGTCGAAAGTGCGCTTGACGAAGCGATAGAAATATTTATTTTTAAGTTTGCCATAAGGCGGAGCGGCTGCGGGAAGCGCGGCGGCATCTGCCGCAGCGACCTCTTCTTCCGCTCCCTTGACGTCATTCTTCATTTTTCCCTCTTTTTCGGCGGCAATGCAGCCGCCGGCGTATATCATAATTTTATCATGCGGCGCGTGCGCACCGCAAGCGCATGCGCCCACGAAACCGCAGGCACACGGCTGAAAATGTATGCATTATCTGTAAATTTTTGCCGCAAATGCGGCTTGCAGGCAGAACTCTGCCGCCAAAGTCATATACGGTATGCATTTTATCACAAATATGTGTTTTTTGTCAAGTTTATTGACGGCGCGTTTGGCAATTATTTTAATTTGCATGCGCGTGCGCAGCCACACGGAAAGCCGCATTGCGCGGCGCCCGCAGGCGCCGCGCAATGTGGTATGAAGGGAAATATAACGAATGAAAACTCGTGAGTGTGGGCTTATTGATGTGTGCCGCGACGCACGCGGCAACCTTTATGCATACATTATACAGCAGCGTTTAAACCGAGTATACCGCATATTTAACCGCGCACATATTATTTTTTACGCATATGTGCGGGCGCGGCAAAAAAACGGGGATGCTAAGTTTAAAAATAATACATGCATGCGCGTTGAAATGTTAAATACGCTGCACCGCCGCACATTTAAGGCTTAAAGAAGCGACTTATACAGCGAAATTATATCTTCCTTGGTGGGGTCCTTGGGGTTGCCGGGGCGGCAGGCGTCGTCCATTGCCGACTGCGCGAGGAAATCGATGTCCTCCTCCTTTACTATGCCCTTGAGGTTTTCGGGTATGCCGACGTCCTTTGAAAGTTTAGCCACCGCGTCGCAGGCGGCATTTCTTGCATCTTCGAGACTCATTTCGTCCACGCCCTCAACGCCCATTGCTTTGGCTATGTCGCGGTACTTTTCGCCTGTGGCTTCGGCGTTATAGCGCATTACGGTGGGAAGCAGAATGGCGTTTGCCACACCGTGAGGGGTATCGTACACCGCGCCCAGAGCGTGAGCCATGGAATGGACTATGCCGAGGCCGACGTTTGAAAAGCCCATGCCCGCAATGTACTGGCCGAGCGCCATGCCCTCGCGCCCTTCCTTTTCGCCCTTTACCGCCGAGCGGAGCGAGCGGGAGATTATCTCTATCGCCTTTAAGTGGAACATGTCCGTCATCTCCCACGCGGCTTTGGTTATGTAGCCCTCGATTGCGTGTGTGAGCGCGTCCATGCCGGTCGCGGCGGTCAGGCCCTTGGGCATAGTGCTCATCATGTCGCTGTCCACTACGGCGACGACGGGAATGTCGTGAACGTCCACACAGACGAACTTGCGCTTCTTTTCAACGTCGGTTATAACGTAATTTATGGTAACTTCCGCAGCCGTGCCCGCCGTGGTGGGAACGGCGATTATGGGCACACAAGGCTTCTTGGTGGGAGCCACGCCTTCAAGGCTTCTCACGTCCTCGAACTCGGGGTTGGCGATTATTATGCCTATCGCCTTGGCGGTGTCCATTGAGGAGCCGCCGCCGATGGCAATTATATAGTCGGCGCCGCTATCCTTGAATGCAGCCACGCCCGCCTGCACGTTTTCAATCGTGGGGTTGGGCTTTATGTCCGAATAGAGCTCATAGTCGAGCTTATTATCTATTAAGACATTTAAAACCTTGTCCGTGACCTTGAATTTTACGAGGTCGGGGTCGGAGCAGACGAACGCCTTTTTGAGCCCTCTTCTTTTAACTTCGCCCGGGATCTCCCTTATTGCACCCGCGCCGTGATAGCTTGTTTCGTTTAAAACTATTCTGTTTGCCATGTCGATGTTCTCCTTTTTAAAGATTTTTGATTATGCAGTCCGCCGTTGAAATATTAGTTGCGATGGGCACGTCGTACACAACGGCTATGCGCAGCAGCGCGCGGACATCGGGGTCGTGCGGCTGCGCGGTGAGGGGATCGCAGAGGAATATTATGGCGTCTACGCTGCCTTCGGCCACGTGTGCGCCTATCTGCTGGTCGCCGCCGAGCGGACCCGAAAGATAGCTCTTTACGTTCAGGCCGGTGGCTTCGGCTACGCGGCGCGAAGTATTGCCCGTGCCGCACAGCTCAAAATTTTTAAGCGCTTCGGCGTTCGCCCGCGCCCATTCTACCATCTGCTGCTTTTTTCCGTCATGCGCTATCAGCGCTATCCTCTTTTTATTCATATATCCAAAAAATCCTTTCTGTAATTTGTCACTTTGAAGAGTTCCAAAAGTTTTAACATATCCTCGTCCTTAATGGTGTTTATGCGCGGCAGGTGTGCGGTGAGCATATAGATTTGCGCCGCCTTTTCGACCGTCTCTATTAAGCCGAAAGTTTCGTCAAGCGTCTTGCCCGCGCCGTATATGCCGTGCATCGCCCATACCACAAGGCGGAACTCCTTCATCTTATTTGCCGTAGCTACGCCTATCTCCGTTGTGCCGCACAGCATCCAGGGGAGCACGCCCACACCGTCGGGGAATACGACTATGCACTCCGTGCACATCTCCCATAATGTATGCGTAAACTTCTTTTCGTCCAGCTCGTGCACATAGTTCATAGCAAGCGTGTTGGTGGGGTGAGAGTGCATAACGACGCGGTTTTCGGGATCGACGGAGAGGCGCGCCATATGGCTCATCATGTGCGCGGGGAATTCCGAAGTAGGCCTTCCGCCGTCCTTAAAGCCCCAAAGAAGCTCGACTTCCTTTCCTTTTTTGCCTATGCGGACAATGCCCAGATTTGTTTCGGGATCGTCCTCGACATTTTTGAAGTACTTGCCTGTGCCTGTAACGATAAAGATCTTACCTTCCAGAGGGCTTGCGTCGAAGTCGACTTCATTGACGCCCATAAGGGGTATGGTGCGTATTACTTTATTTAAATCGAGGTATTCTTTGACTTCCTCTTCCTTTAAAAGGTAGCTTATGTTGCCGCCGTTGCGCTCGTCCCATCCTAGGCGGTACATATTGGACGCCGTTTTGCACATTTCGCGCACAAAGGGCGCCGTTAAAATATCTTTCATCTCTTATTTAAAACCTCGCTTTCGTATTTCTTTATCTCGGTAAGGTAATCTTCCTTCAAACCTTCGCGGGAGAGGTACTCCTTCCACACGGCTCCAAAGGGCATGTCCTTCACCTCTTCCTGCGCGACCATGAGTTCGGTAAACGCCGCACTATCCTGCAACGAACGCAGTTTTTCGTGGGGTATCAGCAGCGCGTACAACAGAGCCTTTTCCATGGAGCGCTGTCCCGTCACCCATGCCGACAATCTGTTTATGCTCGCGTCGAAGTAGTCAAGTCCTATCATCACCTTATCTATAGCGTTGTTGCGCACGATTTCCTTAGCTATCTCTTTGAGTTCGTCCTCGAACAGCACTACGTGGTCGCTGTCCCACCTTACGCCGCGGGTGACATGCAATGCGAGCTTATCGTTAAACGCCAAGAGAGCGGGGATCTTATCCGAAACATATTCAAGCGGGTGATAGTGTCCGTTGTCCAGAAGGCAGCAGATATCGTTCTTTGCCGCGTAATTTTGGTAGAATTCGTTGCTGCCCACGGTGTAGCTCTCAACTCCTATGCCGAACACCTTGCTTTCGACGGCTACGACCACCTTGTTTCTATCATACCCGCAGGAGAGTATCTTGTCAAGGCTGTCCTTTAAACGAAGTCTGGGCGTAAGCCTGTCCGCGGGAACGTCCTTGAAGCCGTCGGGTATCCATATATTTACAAGGCAATGCGAGTTGAATTCGTCCGCGAAGTACTCTGCAATTTTAAGGCAACAAATGCAGTGGTCCACCCAAAATTTTCTTATATTCTCGTCGGGCGAAGAAAGAGTCAGCCCGTCCTTTATGTTTTTATGGCTGAACATAGTGGGATTGAAATCTATGCCGTCCAGCCCCAGCTCCCTGGCAAAGTCCACCCACGGGGCGAAATGTTCGGGGCGGTAGGCGTTCCTGTCTACATTTTCGCCGTTTAAAATTGCATAGCTGGCGTGCAGGTTGAGCCGCTTTTTGCCGGGCATAAGCGAAAACGCCTTTTTTATGTCGGCTTTCAACTCCTCAAAATCCCTCGCCCTGCCCGGGTAGTTGCCCGTTGTCTGTATGCCGCCCGAAAGAGAGCCGCCGCCGTCCAATCCTATTACGTCGTCCCCCTGCCAGCAGTGAATTGACACGGGAATATGCTTTAAACATTCTATCGCCGCATCGGTATCTATGCCGATTGCCTTATACTCTTGTTTTGCCAAATCATACATATTCATTACGCTTTGCCTCTTTCTATTTGAATCTTTAAATTTCCAATCGCCGTAGCCTCAATGGGCAGTGCGATAACTTTTACTTTACAAAAATCTTTCGTGAGTTTGTTCAGATAATTGTTTTTTGCGCCGCCGCCCACTATATAGAGCTCTTCGGCTTTAATTCCCGTGTTTTCTTCAAGTTCTTTTATAGCTTGCGCGTAGCTTGCGGCGAGGCTTAAATAGGCGCACCTGAAGTAGTCGCCCTCTTTCCGCGGTTTTTTCTCTTTATTTGCAAATGCCTCATCAAATACTTCCTTCATGCTCTCGGGCGAGAGGAATGCGGGGGCGTTTATGTCGGTAATGCCGTCAAAGCTGCTGTCCTCCGCCTCCCTTACGATTTGGGCGAAATCCTTTTGGGGGCACAGTTCCTCTTTTAGGCGGTTGACCACCCACATGCCCATGATATTCTTTTGATAGCGCACATAGCCCACGCCGCCCTCGTTCGACCAGTTGCCCGCAAGGCTGCTTTCGTCGGTGTGGGCAACGGGTGATTTTATGCCGAGGAGCGACCATGTGCCCGAGGAGATATACGGCCGATTGCCGCGCATGGGTATGCCCTCCACCGCGCTTGCCGTGTCGTGCGAGGCGCACAAAACCACTTCGATCTGTCCGCCGACCTCGGCGGCGACTTCACTCTTTAACTTTCCCACGCTCTCGCCGGGGGCATAGAGTTTACCGAACATTCCATTCGGCAAGCCGAGCGCCTGTATTATGTCCCAATCCCAATCGCCCGTTTGGGCGTTGACAAGCCCCGTCGTCGTGGCGTTGGTGTACTCCTTCTTTTTGACGCCCGTCAAAAGATAGTTGAGGTATTCGGGCACCATCAAAAAGTCGGTGGCAGCGGACAATCTTCCCCTCTTTTTATCCTCGTACAGCTGATAAATGGTATTGAAGGGCTGAAACTGTATGCCCGTCCTTTTATACAGTTCGTCAAAGGATATGCGGGCATGAACTTCGTCTATTATATCCGCCGTTCGGTCGTCGCGGTAGGCGGCGCAGGGCAAAACGGCGCTGTCGCCGTTCATTAAAACGTAATCGACTCCCCATGTGTCTATGGCGAGCGACGAGATGCGCGGATACTTTGCAAGGGCGCGCTTTATGCCCTCCTTAACATTGTAAAATAGCGCCTCGGTATTCCAAACGAGGCTGCCGCCGAGCTCCTCCACGCCGTTTTTAAAGCGATAGACCTCTTCGGTCATAATTTTGCCGCCATCTTCCCGGCCGACGATATGCCGCCCCGAAGACGCGCCTATATCTATTGCAAGACGGTATATTTCAGCCATGCCGTCACAGCCCCCTTTTGTTCTTTGACAATATTATATCACACCAAACAAATAAAACAAGGACACTGTTTTGCGAAAATACTGACCGCATTTGACATGTTGCGGGCAATATGCTATAATGCTTACATGGACGAAAGAGTTATTGAAAAACTGAGCGAGCTGACCGACGAGGAACGGCAGATAATACGTTCGGGCAGGATAGAAAAATCGGACTATTCTACGGGCGAAAAATTTATTGTCAACTGGAAAAAACTGATGTCCGACGGCAGGGACATGGCGCTGCGGCCGCACACGCGCTTTACCGATTTCCCCGAACACAGCCACAACTTTATCGAGTTCATGTACGTGTATTCGGGCTCGATAACCCACCTGATAGGCGGCGAGCGCATAGCGCTTGAAAGGGGCGACATACTTATACTCAACAGGCATATAAGGCACGCCGTGCTCAGGGCTGACAGGGACGATTTGGGCATAAACTTTATACTTTCCGAAAATTTTACCCACAGACTGCACAGCAACATTTTGGGCAACAGGGTAATGTGCGATTTTTTGGAAAACAACTTTAAAGAGACGGGCGAAGGGCAGTACCTGCTGTTCAGGGCGGGGGATATTTTCCCCGTGCGCAACCTTATGGACAACCTTATATACGCCGCGGCAGACAGGCGCGAAGGCGACGAAGGGCTGATATCGGGGCTGGTGGAAGTGCTGTTTTCGTACCTGGCGCTCTATCGCGGTGCGCTTGCGGGCGACGGCAGGGCGGATACGCCGCAGACAAAACTCATGCAGGCGGTAAGAAACTACGTAAAGCGCCGCCCCGAGGGAATGAGCCTTAAATCGCTCGCCGAGGACATGGGCTACACGCAGGCATACCTTTCGCGCAGGATAGCGCAGCTGTTCGGCAAAAGCTTTAAAGAGCTGGTGCTTGAAGAGCGGCTCAATGAGGCGGCGCGGCTGCTGGGCGACAGCAAACTTTCGGTCGAGGAGATAATACACGCCGTTGGGTACGAAAATCAGAGCTACTTCCACCGCGAATTCAAAAAAAAGTACGGCTGCTCGCCGGGCAGATACCGTAAATCGGTGCGAAGCGAAAATCAGATATAAAATACGGCGCGGGGCGGACAAAAAATTTTTTGTCCGCCCCGCGCCTCTATGCAAAAGCCCGAGCGGCGCGCAAAAAGTTCAGGCTCTTCTTGTAAACTTATAGGCTATATAGTGGTTTGCGGCTTCGCCGTTTTCAAGGACGGGGACTTCGAAGCCCTTTAAGTTGACGGCGTTGGGCATAAACTGCGGCTCAAGGCAGAACCCGTCGCCCGCGCCGTATGCGCCGTGCTTGCCGTGCGCGGCGTGAAGCATGCCGCCCGTGTACAGCTGCATGCAGGGCATATCGGTGTACACTTCCATGCTTATGCCCGTCTTTTGCGAACTGACCACCGCCGCGGGCGCACCCGAGGAGAGGATGTAATTGTGGTCGTAGCCGCCCTCGGCGCCGACTGGCTTGGGCGACCTGAAATCGAAGCGGGTACCGCCCACGTCTGCGCTCTCGCCCGTGGGTATGAGCTCGTCGTCTACGGGAGTGTACTTATCGGCATTGAGGGTGAGCACGTTGCCGCCGCAGCTGCCCGAACTTTCGCCGTCGAGGTTAAAGTATGCGTGGCAGGTGGGCGCCCAAAGCGTATCCCTGTCGCTGACGGCGGCGTAGAGTATCCTGAGCTCGCTGCCGACGAGCGAAAAGGTGACGTGCATGGTGAGTTTGCCGGGATAACCCATGTCGCCGTCCTCGCTGACAATTGTCATCACCACGCCGTCGGGTATGACCTGCGCGGTGAAAAAGCGCTTATCAAACCCCAAAAATCCGCCGTGGAGATGATTTTTACCCTCGTTGCAGGGCAAAAAATATGGCTTGCCCGCAATTACCGCCCTGCCGCCCGCAATGCGGTTGGCTGTTCTGCCTATGGTGGCGCCCACGTAACAGTCGCTTTCGAAGTAGCCTTCGGGGCTGTTGAAGCCGAGCGCAATATCGGTGCCGCTAAGGCGTATGGCGTTTATGCGTGCGCCGAGGTCCCACACCTCTACTTCCGTGTCGCCTTCGGAAATCGTGTATGCGACAACCTGTCTGCCGCCGTATTTTCCTACGTTTTTCTTAGTTACCATTGCTTTACTTTGCCTCTGTATATTTTTATGTGCGCGACGGGCGCACGGGAATGCACAAATAGCCGCACTGCATGCGATAAAATTATTACGATATAATTATACAACGCGTACATTCATTTTTCAAATGTTACGGTACAAATTAATAAATTTTTATCAGCAAATGCAGTAAACCGCCCGCTGCCGCATGCGGCAGCGGGCGGTTTGGCTGCGCCCCGCCGCATTGGCGGCGGGGCGCAGGCTCTTTAATTGACGGCTTGAGCCTGAACAGACGGCGAAATTTTCTTTGCCGCGATATTTCCGCCCACGGTGGCGGCGATCATTGCGAGACCGCAGATGATGACGCCCACGGGTATGCCCGCGCCCACGGCGAAAGTTGAACCTGCGCGCCCGACGTATATTGAGGACGCCGCTATCATTATTACGCCCGTAGCGACGGCGGCAACGCCCGATATGAGCATAAACATGCCCGTGCGCTTATCGCTGCCGCTGCCCGGCAGGGCAGCGACTCTGCCGAATGCAAGCGCGGCTGCCGCGCAGAGAACTATTAAAACTGCCGCGAATATAAATTCAACGGCAAGACAGCCGTTGTACGCAGCCACCGTTTCGGCGTCGGAGCCGAGCGCGGCTACCTGCGCAAGGAAGGTGGCTATGCCGTATGTATAGCCCGCGTCCATATCGGGAACGCTGACCGCCGCCGCGCAGCCGCCCGCGAGCCCTATCGCCGCGAAGGCGAATACGGCATACAGGCATTTGCTGCCGGCGTTTACGGCAAAGAGCTTTACGTTGCCGCCAATGCCCTGCGAAATTGCCGAAAGCACGCAGGCAGCAAGTATGACTATGCCGCCCAGCACTATGCCCGCCACAGTGCCGCCGTTTGCCACCATTGCGGTGGAGACGCCCGCCAGCTCTGCCCTTTGCGCCATGCAGACGAGCACGAGCGCCGAGCCGCCCACATATGCCGCATAAGTTGTGGCGGCGGGGGCAAGCAGACCGCCATCCGCATTGCCTTTAAATATTTTTACCGCACGCACTGCGGTGAACGCAAATGCCGCCGCGGTGCCGCCTATTGCAACTACGCTGCACACCGTGCCGATGACTGCGCCCATGAGCGCGGCGTTGCCCAAAACGCTTTGGGTATCGAATACGGACTTGTACGCGTCGCCGAAGTAGTGAAAAATGCTGTACCCCATGGGGCTGCCGCCCGAAACGCCGCCCACGCCCATGCTGTACGAATTGCCGATGAGAAAGACGAATATCAGCGATATCAGCGCGCCGACCGCCGAAAGTATGAGCGCTATCTTGCCAATTATGCCGTTTGCCTTTCCGCCCGCTGCCGCAGCATCGGTTTTGACTTTTGCTTTAATTTGCCTTTGAGCGATGGGAGCGGGCTGCGCCGCGGCTGCGGGCGCACAGACGCGCATTGCAGCCGTAGCCGCAGGCGCGGCTTCCGCCCCGCCTGCGGCGGGCACAGAACTTTCAAAGCGGGCGGGCATCAGCCAGACGGGCGCGTTGCGGTTTGAACCGCAGTGAATGCAGAACTCGCCGTCGGCGGGGGTGTACTTTCCGCAGGCGGAGCACAGCGCCGTGCCATCGAGCTTTCTGCCGCACTTTTTACAGAATGTGGCTTCTTGCGGGTTTTCGGTACCGCAGTTGAAACATTGCATATCTTTCCTCCAAATATTTATTTTTTATCCCCGATAATTAAAAATTATCTCGGCATTTTCAAGCATTATATTGACTCCTTCTATTCCAATCTTTTCCCAATCCTCTTTGCTGCCCGCATAGTAGACGGTCTCAAGCGAAGTGCAATCGTCGAACGCCCTATCACCTATATAAGTTACGCTATCGGGTATGGTTATGCTTATAAGCGCAGTGCAACCCTCGAACGCAGCGTCACCTATATAAGTCACGCTGTCGGGTATGGTTATACTTGTAAGCGAAGTGCAATAGGCGGATGCGTATTGTGAACGACAACCCATTCGCTTTGGTCTTTCTTAAATCTCTTGTGGTTCTTATACGATACGGACGTGGACATTAACTGCGG
>CALVHH010000003.1 GCA_944327465.1 uncultured Clostridia bacterium
GAAGGTGCACCCGTTCCCGCGTGCCGATATCAATCTTCTGCAGGAGTGGTTCGAAAGAAAATACGACAAGCAGATTTGCGATGAAATAATTGCCCGTTCCCCCATTCATAAACTTACTTACAAAGTAAGCGAGGAGTGCATAAAGGACGGGGATAATTTTTATAATCATATAATCCGCAGCCGCACGGGATCAAAGGTCAATGGATAAAGTCAAAAGTCTTTTGAATGTGTTCGTATCCATCGCATTCAAAGTAGTGCTCCTTGTAGGTTCAATACTCGTAAGGCGCTTTATAATTCAATATATCGGCAACGAGGTCAACGGACTGAATTCGCTCTATACAAGCATAATAGGCTTTCTCTCCGTGGCAGAGCTGGGCGTGGGCAGCGCGATAACATTCTGCATGTACCGTCCCATCGTCAACGGCGAAGACCAAAAGGTCGCGGCGCTATATCGCCTGTTTACCGCGCTCTATCTCATCGTCGGCGGCATAATATTTGTCTGCGGCATAGGCGTCATGTTTTTCCTGCCCTATCTCGCCGCCGATTATACGGGCTTGAATCAGAACATCTACCTCACGTTTGCGCTTATGCTCGTGTCGGTGGTCATAACCTACCTGTTCAGTTCAAAGACGTCGCTGATCAACGCCTATAAAAACAACTATATCACCACGATAATATCCTCTTCGGGGCTCGTGCTGCAGTACGGTCTGCAAATAGCAGTGCTCATATGCACACGCTCGTTCGAATGGTTCCTCGCATGCCGCATAATCGCAGCGGCGGTGCAGTGGGCGGCTACCGAAATCATCGCACGCATAAAGTACGGCAGAATAATAAAGATAAAGAGTACCATCGACGTCCGCACGCGCCGCGACGTCACCAAAAACATCAAGGCGATGTTCATGCACAGGATAGGCGCCGTGCTCGTAAACACTGCCGACAGCGTTATAATTTCCGCGTTTATCGGCGTTGTGATACTCGGCAAGTATTCCAACTATACAACTATAATGACGGCTATGACCGAAACTATCGTGCTGTTCTTCACTCCGCTCACCTCGGTTATAGGTCACATGTGCGTTGGCAGCCGGAACGCCGACATCCGCCGCTACTTCAATTTCTTTCATACCTTCAATTTTATCATCGGCGCACTGTTCTTTCTCGGCTACTATGCCGTCATCGACGACCTGATATTGATACTCTTCGATTCCGGCGACGGCGAGCTGCTGCTTTCAAAGAGCGTCTCGTTCGTAATAACTTTAAACTACTTCATCCAGTTCATGCGCCAGGCGACGCTGCTCTTTCGCGACGCCACCGGCACCTTCTATAACGACAGGTGGAAGCCGCTGTTCGAAGGCGTTTTGAACGTAGTTTTGTCAATTGCATTCGTATATGTGTTCTCCTATGCGTTCGGCGACGATTTCGCCGTCGTCGGCGTAATAGTGGCAACGATAATCACTAATCTCACGATATGTCACATAGTTGAGCCGCACGTCCTCTATAAGTACGCGCTCAAAACTTCGGCAAAGTCTTACTATTTAAAAAATTATCTGTATATCGCCGTCTTTTCGGCGGCGCTCGTCGGCATAAACTACTGCATGCTCGATATGAGCAGTGCGGCAGCGGAATTGCTCGTAAACGGCTGTATTGCCGTGGGCATCGCCGCTGCGCTCTCTCTCGGCGCGGCGCTTGCCGATGGTGATTTCAGACACTACGCCCGCAGGGCGGCAGGCAAGCTCGCTTCAAAACTCAAGGGCGAGTGATTGCATATAAAACGCTTCAGGGCTGCGTATTCCGCAGCCCTGAATTTGTGTAAAATTTTTATTGCAAACGGCTTTGTCATATGTTAAAATATATACGTAAGCAATATTGCATGGGGGAATATAAAAGATGTTCGAAAAATTTTTTGCAAAGTATGCCCGCGCCGTCCAGGACGAGGCGCGGCGGTGCGCTCTTTACAGTCTGTATGCCGTCAAGGCGGTCCTGTTTATCATATCCATGGCGCTCAGCTTAGCCGTCATAGTTGAAGCCTGCGTCGTCGCTGCGCTGCCCGAAGATAAGCTGCCATTTGCGCTCGCAATAGCCTTTCTCGTCACGCTCGCTCTCTGGCTGATTTGCGGCGCGGCGCTCATCGCGGTGACATTAGTCTTCCGTTCGCGCTACAACGCAATTCTCAACCTGCCCGCTTCGGAGGGCGAACTGCCCGAAGTCACAGCCTACCGCCAAAAGACTGCGCAGGGCAGAAGGGCAGCTTTTAAAAGGCTGTGGTGGACGTGGGCAGTTTTCGGCGTGTGTATAGCTGCGTTCATAGTCTGCCTCGTCATGGAGACGATATACAACACCGGGGACGATCTCGGCGCCTGGGGCATAGCTTCAAGCGTGTTGCTGGCGGTAGGCATACTCACAGTAATTTTGGGCTATGGCATTTATAAAAACGTCAATCTGCAGAAGGGGCAGACGACCGAACAACAGACGGCTGCCGAAGCCGAGGTGATAGACAGTGCGCAGGGCAGAAAGCACAGCTACGACCTGCAGTCCGACCCCAACATCGGCACGTATAAATATCTCTTCCCTAACAGGCGGCTGTATGCCGCTGCGGAAGAGATCAGGCGCAAATATTCAAAGCTCACGCTCGTTGTAGGCATAGTGCTGGCAATCGCCGCCCTCGCCGTCATAACCGTGCTCTATAGTCCCGAAATAACGGGTGCAGACGTAAAAGGTTATGCCGTGCCCGCAGCGTTCACGCTGCTGTTTGGCGGTTTGCTCGTCTGCACATTGCCTGCAAATATAAAGCTCACCGCCCTCGAAAGGGAGCAGAAGAGGGAGTTGGAAGAAAATCCCGAATATGCGAAGTACTATGAGTGGTATAAACTTTACAGCGGTTTTGCCCGCTTCAAGGGTAAGATATATTTAATATTCATAGCCGTTTCCGTCATCCTCGCCTGGGTGCTCGCAGCCGTGCTGCCCGCAACGCTGTGTTCTGCCCTGTCGTTGATTCCTCTTATAGGCGGGCTCCTGCTAAATCAGGCGCTCGTAAAGGGGCTGCGCCGTCAGGCGATCCCCATCGAAAGGGAGATAGACGAAGCTCTGCGTTCCGCGCAGGATGAAGACGGCGCCAAATGAGCGCAAATTCGTCATAAATCGTCAAATTGCGGCATAGGTTATCTTAAGCCCTGTGGGGCTGAGGGGATGGCCTATGTGGGAATATATCGTAAAGCGCGTCATTAAAGAGGGGGAATACATTGCCTGTCACGGCGCCACCGTCCGCGCCGCCGCCGCGCACTTCGGCATAAGCAAGTCCACCGTGCACAAGGATGTGACCGAGCGGCTGGAGGAGATAGATGGCGCACTCTATCTCGAGGTAAAGAGCGTGCTGCAAAAAAATCTGTCCGAACGCCACATCCGCGGCGGTCAGGCAACAAAGTGCAAATATGCGCATATTAAAAATTGCACGCAGGAGCACGCGCTCCCCCCGCAACAGACGAACTGAAATGCCGCCCGCAGCGCTATAAGCGCTGCGGGCGGCATAATGATTGCAGTTTTTTAAATTATTTGATTATCCTTATCCAGCCTTCGGGTGCGGGCAGTCTGCCCATCTGTATGCCGGTGAGCGTGTCGTACAGTTTTTTAGTGACGGGGCCCATCTCATCCATGCCCGAAGGCAAATCTATCTCCCTGCCGTGGTCATAGATCTTTCCCACGGGCGAAATTACCGCCGCCGTGCCGCACAATCCGCATTCAGCAAAGTCCTTCACCTCGTCAAACCTTACGGGTCTGTGCTCAACCGTCATGCCCAGAATGTGTTCGGCAACGTAGCAGAGCGAGCGCCTGGTTATGGAGGGCAGTATGGAGTGCGATTTCGGCGTCACAACCTTTCCGTCCTTCGTCACAAATATGAAGTTCGCGCCGCCCGTCTCCTCCACGTAAGTGCGCATGGCGGCGTCAAGGTACATGTTCTCGTCAAAACCCTGCGCGTGCGCGTCGACAATGGCGTGCAGGCTCATTGCATAGTTGAGCCCCGCCTTTATGTGCCCGGTGCCGTTGGGCGCCGCCCTGTCAAAGTCGCTCACGCGTATTATTATGGGCTTGGCGCCGCCCTTAAAATAGGGACCAACGGGCGTGCAGAACATTCTGAACTCGTATTCCTGCGCGGGCTTTACGCCTATCACGGGCGAAGAGCCGAACATGTAAGGTCTTATATACAGCGTCGCTCCGCTGCCGTAGGGGGGCACGTACTCGCTGTTGGCTGCCACCACCATGTCTACGGCTTTTAAAAATTGCTCTTTGGGGAATACGGGCATCTCCAGCCGTGCGGCGGATTGCTCCATCCTCTCGGCGTTCAGGTCGGGGCGGAACGTGACTATCCTGCCGTCTTCGGTCGTGTATGCCTTAAGACCTTCAAATGCCGTCTGCGCATACTGCAAAACGCCGGCGCACTCGTTTATGACCACTTTGTCGTCGGTGGTGAGTTCGCCTTGGCTCCACTTTCCGTCTTTAAAATGCGCAACGTAGCGGTAGGGCGTCTTTATATATCCGAAGCCTAAATTGCTCCAATCGAGTTGAACAGACATTTTTCTACCTTCTTTAATAAATTAATTAAAATAATTATACTCCCGCCGCCGCCGTATGTCAATTGTACGATTGACACAATTGCCGGATTAGTGATAGAATATGGATATATATGGCTAAGATAACGAGCATTGAACAACAAAAGAAGGATAAGACGCGCTGCTCGGTGTACCTCGACGGCGCATTTTATTGCGGGCTGAAGATAGAAGTCGCAGTAAAATACCGCCTTAAGCCGGGCGATGAGATAGAAAAGAGCCGTCTCGACGAAATACAGTTCGAAAATGAAAAACTTCAGGCGGTCGAAAAGGCAATGAATCACCTGTCGGCAACCATAAAGACTCGCCGCCAGATGAGCGATTTTCTCTCCTCCAAGGGCTACACGGGGCAGGTGATCGACTATGCTATACAAAAGCTCGAAAGCTACGGGTATATCGACGACGCCGCCTACTGCCGCGCATACATAAACAGCGTAAGCGGCAAGGGCAAGGCGGCAATACGCGCCGCTTTGATATCCCGCGGCGCCGACCGCGCCGCAATCGACGCCGCGCTTGAAGAGGTGGAAGAGGACGGCGGTCAGACGCTGGAGCTCGCCCGTAAATACATGCGCGGCAAGGAGTTTACGCGTGTAAACGTCAATAAAGCCGCAAGATATCTTATGTCACGCGGCTATGCGTACGACCTTGTAAAGAGCGTCATTGCCGAACTCACCGAAGATGGCGGAGATGAATTTGACTGAACAAAAACTAAGGGCAATCAAAGACAGACCGACGGTACGTCGGCAGGAGCTTATATGCAAAAATTTTTAACAAATGCGCAGATGCGCAGTGCCGACTTACATACGATAAACGAACTCGGTGTGCCCTCGTCGGAGCTCATGGAGCGTGCAGGCAGGGCGATAGCCGACAGAGCGGCGGAAGCCGCACGCGGGGGCAAGCGCGTCGCCGTAGTCTGCGGTGCGGGCAACAACGGCGGCGACGGCTATGTGGCTGCCCGACTGCTGTGCGGCATGTCAATTGAAGCAGTCGTCGTCGACGCCTCGTTCGGGAGCGGATATTCCAAGGACTGTGCCGAACAGCGTGCAAAGTACCGGGGCAGATATGTTGAAAATCTTGAAGGCGCCGACGTGGTAATCGACTGCATATTCGGAACGGGGCTCAGCCGCGAGGTCTCGGGCAGGCATGCCGAAATTATAGCCGCTATAAACGACAGCGGCACGTACGTCATTGCGGCGGACATCCCCAGCGGAATAAACGGCGACAACGGCGCCGTTATGGGCGCGGCTGTCAGGGCGGATATGACCGTGGCGATAGCCGCCTACAAACTCGGTCACGTCCTCGGCGACGGACCCGACCACTGCGGCGTCGTCATTCGCGCAGATATAGGCATACCATGCGACGGCGACGCGGCGCTTGCGTGCGAGGATGAAGACATCAGTCCGTTCTTTCCAAAGCGGCTCCACAACACGCACAAGGGCAGCTATGGCGCGGCATGTCTGGCGGCGGGCAGCCGTCCCTATCCGGGCGCGGCGGCTCTGTGCCTCGCTTCGGCGCTCCGCTCGGGCTGCGGCTATGTAAAGCTTTGCACCGAAGATTGCGTCAAGGATGCGCTCGTAGCCGCCTATCCTCAGGCGATATATCTTGCTGATATCGATTTTTCCTGTCAGGCGCTTGCGATAGGTCCGGGCTGCGGCGACAGCCAGAAGACGTATGAAAAGGTGCGCTCCGCCCTCAATAATTACGGCGGAAAGCTAATTATCGATGCCGACGGCATAAATGCGCTCGCCAGGTACGGCGCCGATATACTGCGCCGCGCCAAGTGCGGCATATTGCTCACGCCGCACGTCAAGGAATTTTCCCGCCTGAGCGGTCTGTCCGTTGAGCAGATACTCTCCGACCCCGTCGGCAGCGCAAGGGAGTTTGCCGCAGAATACGGCGTCACGGTGCTCCTCAAGGGTGCGGCGACAGTTATAACCGACGGCAAGAGGGTCGTTCTCAATCTCCGCGGCAGCACGGCGCTGGCAAAGGGCGGCAGCGGCGACATGCTCACCGGCTTTATCTGCGGCACGGCGGCAAGGGGGGTGGAGCTGTTCGACGCGGCAGTCTGTTCAAACTACGTGCTCGGCATGGCTGCCGAACAGATCGAGGCGGCAAATACCGCCTACTGCGCCACTGCCACCGATATAATAGCCGAGCTGCCAAACGCAATAAAAAATCTCACAAGGCAGTGAATGCGGCGTAGTATAAAATGCGGTGCGGCTGTCAAAAATATTTTTAAGGCAGTCAACCGGGTCGGCATAGTTCGAACGTCGTCTGCCATCGCCCCAGTCGGGCAGTGGCGGCGTGCACGGCATCAGTTAAATGCGCAGAAATCGGGTTTTCGGGCGCGTTCAAATTATACAGGTCGGGTTACATATAATATATTATAAACTGCCCCGCGGCGTCCCGCCGCAGGAGGTTAAATATATGATAAAGCGAGGAGAACTCTACTATGCCGACCTGTCGCCCGTAGTCGGCAGCGAGCAGGGCGGGGTGCGCCCTGTGCTCGTTGTTCAGAACGACGTCGGCAATAAATTTTCCCCTACGGTCATAGCGGCGGCGGTCACAAGCAAGATAAACAAGGCAAAGCTGCCCACGCATATCGAACTGCCCTCAAACGAGTACGGGCTGAACAAGGATTCGGTCATCCTGCTCGAACAGATACGCACTCTCGATAAGCGCCGCCTCAAAGAGCGCATAGGCGAGCTGCCGTCCGATACTATGTCCAAGGTAGACAGAGCAATACTTATAAGTCTGGGATTTATTAAATAATATGTGCTGCGGCGGGCATGCGCCCGCCGCAGCAGTAATTTTGGCGGTCACGCGCCAAAATGAAAGAGCGGAAAGCCAAAGCTTTCCGCTCTTTTCAGCATATTTAAGGCGTCTTAACGCTCTAAAATTATGTGTCTGGGGCATGCGGCAACGCACGTCTTGCAGCCCGTGCACTTGTCGTAGTCGAATACCGGCAGGTTGTTCACCATTGTAATGGCTCCGTGCGGGCACTTCTTTGCGCACACTCCGCAGCCTATGCAGCCCACCTTGCAGCCGTCCATTACTTCCTTGCCCCTGCAGTGCGAAGAGCAGGCAACGTATACGGGCGCCTTCACGGGTATGCGCTCTATAATGTGCTTGGGGCATGCGTTTATGCATGCGCCGCAGTTTATGCACTTGTCGGGGTCTATGTGCGCGGTGCCGCCTATAATGCTTATAGCGCCCTCGGGGCACACGTTCTTGCAGTCGCCGCAGCCCAGGCAGGCAGTCTTGCACACTTTGTTGCCGCCCAGCAGCCCTGCGCACGCCGCACAAGTGGGGTTGCCGTTGTATTCAAACGCGGTCGCGGCATTGCCGTTGCCGCCATTGCACTTTACTATTGCAACTTCGGGCTCTTCCGCCTTCAGTTCAATGCCCAAAAGCTTGGCAATTTCAGCCTTCTTTTCGGGCGAAGTCACATGGCAGGCAGAAAGGTCGCCGCTGCCGTCGGCAAGTTTTGCGGCAAATCCGGCACAGCCGCTGCAGCCGCAGCCGCCGCAGTTGGCGCCTGCAAGGTTTTCAAGTATCTTTGTGACCTTTTCGTCCATGTTGACTTTGAATACTTTGCCGACAACGAGAATAGCCACAACGATCACCAGCGCGACGCCCAAAAGTATTCCTGCAACAATGCCCACTGTCTTCAGCGTATCGGCGTTTATCTCGCCGAGTGCAGTCAATAAACTATTCATATCTTAGCGCCTCCTTATCCGATGTAGCTGAACACGGCGAATGCCATGCATATGAACGAAGCCGTGACCATGGAGATGGGGAAGCCGTTCAGGTATTTAGGCGTCTTCACGTTGTTCAATTTTTCGCGCATGCCGCTCATTATTATCATTATGAGCGTAAAGCCCAGTCCCGAGAAGAACGAGTACAGCACAGCCCAGCCGAAGTTTACGGCGGCGCCGCCCAACAGACCAGCCATGGCGCTCTTGTCTATTACCAGTTCGCATACGCCAAGTACGGCGCAGTTTGTGGTTATCAGGGGCAGGTACACACCCATTGCATTGTAAAGGGAGGGAGAAAGCTTGCGTATTATCATCTCTATCATCTGCACGAGCGAAGCGATGATGAATATGAAAACTATTATCTCAAGGAATGCGAAATCGAGCGGCACCATAACGTATTCGTATATGGGCCAGGTCACGGCGGCGGCAAGCGTCATCACTATCGTTACCGCAACGCCCATGCCTATTGCCGAAGACGTCTTTTTGGATACGCCCAGGAAGGGGCATATGCCCAGTTTTTGCTCGGTTATAAAGTTGTTGGTCAGCACCGCTGCCAGAACCATTGCAATAAAAGTAGCCATTATGCGTTGACCTCCTCAACCTTAGTTGCCTCGCTGCCAAGCAGATTTTCACGCGCAAGCTTGTTGGCTTTTACCCGTCTCGAGCGCTGGAATGTGTCGATTATCGCAGTGAACGCGCATATCGAAAGTCCGTAAATTATGAACGAGCCTGCCGAGGACGAGAACAGCCCTATGCTGAAATCCATCACCTGCTGACCGAACAGACTGCCTTTGCCTATGAATTCGCAGACGATGCCCATCACCGTCAGCGCCATCGTAAAGCCTATGCCGTTTGCCACGCCGTCTACGGCGCTCTCCAAAACGGTGTGCTTGTTTGCAAATGCTTCGGCTCTGCCGAGTATTATGCAGTTTACGACTATCAGCGCCAAAAGGTTGCCAAGTGCCTCGTATACCGAAGGCAGGAACTTATCGAGTATCATCCTTATCAGCGTTACCAGCGTCGCTATGACGACTATATAGCAGGGTATGCGCACTTCGTTGGGGATAAGGTTCCTCAGCGCCGAAATTATTATGTTGCTCAGCGTCAGTATTACTATTACCGTCAGCCCCATCTCGAGTGCGGAAAGTGCCGAAGATATAAGTCCCAAAGTGGGGCAGGTACCCAGCACCAGCATGAACGTGGGGTTATTGAATATAATGCCGTCTAAGGTTATCTTCTTATACTTGTTCATTGTGCGCTACCTCCTTCGGCAACGGCGGTGTCGTAGTTTGCCGTCGCAAACAGCGCCGCGCTCAGGCACAGATAGTTCGAGCGCGTGGCGCCCGTCGTTATGCCGTTTGAACCGTAGTTGGAATTTGTGGCGTTTTCGCCGTTTTCGCCTATGATGCCCGCAAAGAAAGCTGCGTCCTTGCCAACGAATCCCGAATATATCGACGATGAATACGAAGCGTCGGTCGAACCGTCCTTTGTGATTTCAAAGGCGCTTATCTTCTTGTCGGCACCTACGGTCACGGTGATGTTGAACGCGCTTGCAGGCGAGTTGCCCAGCGTGACTATGTTGTAAGTCACTACCCCGCCCGAAACAGTGTAGGCAGTGGTGCGGTCTATCATAGAGCTTGCGATCCAATCCTCGTAGGGATTTGCAAGTCCGCAGTAGACCGATTCGATATACGATTTTGCTCCGTTCATCGCCGAAGCAATTGCGCCCAGGGTGAACGTTGCGCCAGTCTTTATGCCGTCGGTGGTGTAAGCCGAAAAACCTTCTTCGTCCTGGCAGTCAATGACGGCCTGAATGGAATCGCCCGTTATGTTGCCTATGAACGACTGTTTTTCGTTGGCGGTGATGACTACTTTGATTATACCCGTAAACTCGCCGGGGGCGGAAGTATCGCCGCCGACAGCCTCGGCAAGCACCCAGCAAGTGACTGTGCCGCTCTTGTAGCCGCCCTTGCCTACTACTTCCAAAAGGTATTCGCCTTCATGTTCGCCGGTCATCGTGAATGCCTGGCTTATTGTGAATCCCGAAGCGTCGGCATACTTCCGGTTTACCTCGTCCGTTTCAAAAGTCACTTCTTCGTTGGGGAAAACTTTGGCTACCGCCCTTGCGGTGCGCTCGTCCTGGGGAACGAAGAACAGCGCGTTGCAGAATGTTAAAAGCACGCCGCATATGAGCACTATCGAAAGAAGGACGGCTATGCACTTGAAAGCAGTGCTCTTAAAAAACTCTTTTGCAGTCATTTATTTGCCCTCCTTTTGAGTCTTCTTTGCCTTTACATAGCCGAACGGTCTGCGCACGATATAGGTATCGATGAGGGGAACTATAAGGTTTACTATCATTATCACAAAGGAAACTACTTCTATCTTGGTGTAGAAGCGCAAAAGCGAAGTCAGCACGGCAAGCAGAACGTAGTAAACTATCTGTCCGTAAACGCCCTTGGGCGAGGTCACGTAGTCTGTTGCCATGAAAATCGCGCCGAACATCAGTCCGCCCGAGAGCGCGTAGTCCACAAACAGCGTTATGTCAAACGCGGCGCCCTCTGCCGTGGCTGCCATGCACACCGAAAGGAATGCCGAAAGCACGACGTAGAGGAGGGGCTGCCACCACTTGATCACCTTTCTTATAACAAGGTACAGGTAGCCGATTATGAGCGCGAGCTTGCACGTTTCGCCTATGCAGCCAGCAAGTCCGGTGCCGAGGAACAAATCTATCCATTCCATCCTCGCGCCGGCGTTACCGCCCAAAAGGTATCCCGAAAGATGCGTAGCGCCCGTGAACAGCTGGCTGTCCAGGCTTATCGGTTCAAAGGTCGTAGCGATGTACGTCGTCAGCGAAAAGCTGAGGAACATTATAACTCTGCCCGTAGCCGCGGGGTTGACAAGGTTTTTGCCCGTGCCGCCGAACAGCATTTTGACCAATATTATCGCCAGCACCGCGCCTATCAGCACTTCGTACCAGTTGGCGGTGGAGGGGATTATCAGCGCAAGTATGAGTCCCGTGACTATCGAAGTGTAGTCGAACTGTTTCCACCAGTTGAGGCACACCTCGCCGGCGTTTGAGCATTTGTTTTTGAATCCGCCGTTATATATAAAGTAATATACAAACTCGGCAGCCACGGCTGAAAGCACGGCGGTTATAATTAGCACCGCTGCCTGCCAGCCGAAAAATACTATGCCTGCTATGGTCGCCGGCAGCAGGGCTATAATCACGTCAAGCATGATGCCCTTGGTAGTCCTCGGCGATTTGACGTGGGGAGGAGTCGAAACTACTACCGTGTTATCCATTCTTTTTCACCTCCTCGGCTTGTTTTGCCCTCATCGCCGCCTTGGTCTTTCTTATGGCCTGTATCAGCGGACGTCTTGCGGGGCAAACGTATTCGCACGCGCCGCACTCTATGCAGCACATGGTGTTGCCCAGCTTTGCAGCCGTCTCAAAGTCGCCTGCCGCCGAGTAGAACGCAGTCTGCATGGGCATAAGGTGCATGGGGCATACGTCTGCGCACTTGCCGCAGTTAAGGCAGGCTGTGGGGGCAAGGGTGTCTGCCTCCTTGGCAGTCATCAGCAGTATGCCGTCGGCTGTCTTATTCATATAGTTTTTATAATCGGCGGTGGCAGCGCCCGTCATGGGACCGCCGCGCACGACCTTTTTGGGGGGCACGCTTTCGCCGCCGCAGTACTTTATAATATCTTCGGCGCTCGTGCCCAGCTTGACCCAAAGGTTCTTGGGCTGCGCCACGGCTCCGCCGGATACCGTCATCTCTCTCTCATACAGCGGCTTGCCCAGCTCTATCGCCTGGCACACGGCATAGGCTGTGCCCACGTTGTGCACGATCACGCCCTCGCTTGCGGGGAGTTGCCCGACCTTTACCTTTCTGCCCGTGCAGGAATAAATGATGTGCTTTTCGCTGCCCATGGGGTAGCGCTTTGCAAGCGCCACCACCTTTACGTCTTCATAGGGCTCAAACGCGGCTATGCAGTCGGGCTTGTTCTTTTCAATGCCAATTACTATCTGCGCACCGCCCAGCGCCTTTGCAATGTATCTTGCGCCGCGTATTATTTCGTCGGTGTGCTCAAGCATCAGCCTGTGGTCGCAGGTCAGGTAGGGCTCGCACTCGGCGCCGTTCAAAAGCAGCGTGTCCACTTTGCACTTGGGCGCGTCCTTTACCGCCGCGGGGAAGCCCGCGCCGCCCATGCCCACTATGCCGGCTTCGGCAATGCGTGCCAGAATTTGTCCGGCATCGGGGTTCTTAAGGGGTGCAAGCCAGCTCTTTTCTCCGCTCCCGTCCGACGCAATGACTATAAAAGTCTCTTCCGTGCCGGCAGGCGAAGGCATCTTCACGATGTCCTTCACTTCGCCCGCAACGCTCGCGTGGACGTTGCAGGAGATGGCTCCGTCCGCCCTGGCTATCAGTTGCCCTTCTTTGACCTTCTGTCCCTTTTCAACGCAGGGTATGGCAGGTCTGCCCAGCGACTGCTGTGTAGAGATGCGCACTTCGGAAGGTTCGGGCAAAACTTCTGTCGGCAATTCGCAGCTGAGCGCCTTGCGGTCTCTCAGATGCACGCCGCCGAATAGTTTTTTGCCTTTAACAGCTTTCAAAATCAACCTCCATATTTTAGGGCGCAGCTGTTTGCCGCGTCCCGTTTTATCATCCGCATTGTGTCAAAAAGCAGATGTTTTTATTGTTTTTCGCAGGTCTTGCCTTCAAGCTTTTGCCCGCATGCCCGCTCGAATACGCTCAGCGGCACGCGCTTGAAAATGAGCATTACGGCAAGTCCGACTATCGCGCCCGAAAGTATGCCCAACAGGGCAAGGTAGGGCATGTATGAAAAGGTCAGCGCCGTCTGCGATATGCCCACGAAGACAAGGTTTTGCACTATGTTGTGCATTATCGCAGCCACTATGCTCACGGCTATTATCGAAACCTTGGGGTACAGCGCATATATCAGTATGGCAGAAACTGCCATCGCCGCGCATCCGCCCGTCAGCGAATACATCAGCGAAGCTATATTGCCCGCAAACATCGACCCCAAAAGGGTGCGCGCCGCAACTACGGCAAACGCGTCGGCGGGACCGTACAGCACCAGCGCGGCAAGCGAAAAGATGTTCGCGAGCCCCATTTTTGCTCCCGGTATGAACAGCGGTGGGAACAGGCTCTCTATAAGAAAGACTATCAGCCCCAGCGCCGTAAACAGCGCGTCCGCCGCTATGCGCTTTGTTGTGCCGTGGTTTCTTTTCATACATCTACAATTATATATTAATTTTAAAAAATAGTAAACTTAATTTCAAAATATCCTGCACAAAAAATCAAAAAATTTCCCTTAAATTTTCACATGCGCGCACGCATATCGGCTGTTGACAAACAACTTCGGTTAATATATAATGTATGACTGAAAGAAAAGTTAAGGAGATTTTGGTAAATGCAGTACGAATACACCAGAAAAAATTATTTTAAAGAGGCGGACGAAGCCGAACTCAAAGCCATCTTCGACTATGCCGAAGGCTACAAGGACTTTCTGTTCACTTCCAAGACCGAGCGCGGCTCCTGCGCCACGGCTGTAAAGCTGTGCAACGAGCGCGGTTACAAGCCCTATATGTTCGGCGACAGCGTAAAGCCCGGCGACAAGCTCTACTTTGTCAACCGCGACAAGAACATCTTTATTATAAGGATAGGCACCAACGATATCGCCGAGCACGGCATCAAGATTATGGCTGCCCACGTCGACAGTCCCCGCCTCGACTTAAAGCCCAATCCCCTGTACGAGGATGCGGGTCTGGCGTTCCTTAAAACGCATTACTACGGCGGCATCAAAAAGTATCAGTGGCCCACAATTCCTCTTGCTCTCCAGGGCGTGGTAGTCCTTTCGGGCGGCAAGCGCGTCGAAGTCAACGTGGGCGACGACGAGGGCGACCCCATATTCTACATCACCGATCTTCTGCCCCACCTTTCGCAGGAGCAGAACGAGCAAAAGCTCGGCAAAGCCATCGCCGGCGAAAGCTTAAACGCCATTGTGGGCTCAATAGCCGACGGCGGTGAGGAGGGAGAGGGAATAAAGTCCGCCGTGCTCAGGTTGCTGCACGATAAGTACGGCATGACGGAGATCGACTTCCAGACCTCGGAGCTGTGCTTCGTGCCCGCAGGCAGGCCTCGCGACGTCGGCTTCGATCGCGCCCTCATATCGGCGTACGGTCACGACGACAAAGTGTGCGCCTATCCCGAAATGACCGCACTCTTCGAAGGCGACGGCAAGGATACCGTAATGGCCATCTTCGCCGATAAGGAGGAGACGGGCAGCCAGGGCGTCACGGGCATGCAGTCACGCGTCATAATGGATCTCATCGACAGCATCAGCCGTTCGCTCGGCGCCGACCCCATACTTGTAAGGTACAAGTCCAAGTGCATCTCCGCCGACGTATGCGCGGCTTACGACCCCGAATATTCTTCGGTATACGAAAAGCGCAACTCTTCGTTCATCTCCTGCGGCGCGTCCGTCACAAAGTATCACGGCGCAAGGGGCAAGAGCTCCACCAACGACGCCTCGGCAGAGATGGTGGGGTACGTCCGCGACGCCCTCGAAGAAAACGGCGTAGTCTACCAGACGGGCGAACTCGGCAAGGTCGATGCCGGCGGCGGCGGTACGGTCGCCATGTTCATAGCCAACCTCGGCATTGACACGCTCGATATGGGCGTTCCCGTGCTCTCCATGCACGCGCCCTACGAAATAATCTCCAAAGCCGATCTGTACTCGATGCACAGGGCAATGCTCGCCTTTGTCAACAAGCATTGATAATGTACTATGCCACGCATAGTCGGCTTCAATGTCAATTTTTAGTTAAAATATACGCGCCGACTCCCGTAATGGAGTCGGCGCGTATATTTTTTGCGGCGGCAGCACTGTTATGCGTACAGCGTATCAGTCCTGCGCGTCCTTGAACTGATACTCGTACAGTCCCTTATAGATGCCGCCGAGTTGCATCAGCTGTTCATGCGTGCCCCTTTCGGCAATGCCGCCGGGGGTTATAACTATTATTTCGTCGGCGTTCTTTACAGTGGACAGCCTGTGCGCCACCACTATAGTAGTCCTGCCCTCCGAAAGCTCGTTCAGCGCGCCCTGTATCTGCATTTCTGTGGCGTTGTCCAGTGCGCTCGTCGCCTCGTCTAAAATGAGTATTGGCGGATTTTTCAAAAACGCCCTGGCAATGGATATCCTCTGTTTCTGTCCGCCTGAAAGTTTGACGCCTCTCTCGCCCACATTCGTGTCGTAGCCGTCCGGCAGCGACGTGATGTAGTCGTGTATGTTTGCCCGCTTTGCCGCTTCAACTATCTGCTCGTCGCTCGCGTCGAAGTCGCCGTAAGCAATATTTTCCTTTATGCTGCCGTTGAACAAAAATACGTCCTGCTGCACGATGCCTATGTTCTTTCGCAGCGATTTGCGCGTCAGCTTGGTTATGTCGTTGCCGTCAACTAAAATTTTGCCTTCGTCCGTCTCGTAAAAGCGGGGTATCAGGTGGCACAAAGTCGTCTTGCCCCCGCCCGAAGGTCCCACAAGCGCCACCGTCTTTCCTGCGGGGATATGGCAGGTAAAGTCGCTTATCACCCTGTTTGTCCTGTCCTCGTTTTTATACGAAAAGCTGACGTGTTCAAAATCGATGTCGCCTTTAAGCTGTCCGCAGTCTATTGCGTCTGCGTCGTCGGGCTCGCAGGGCTTGTCCATTATCTCGCAGAATCTGTTGAAGCCCGTCAGCCCCTGCTGGATCTGTTCGTAAATTGTGGTCAGCGTCCATATGGGGTCGCTGAATGCCGTCACGTACATAATGAATGCCGAATACACTCCGGCTTCTATTCTGTCATTGAAGAAGAACACGCCGCCTATGAGTATGACGGCAAATTTCATAAAGTCCAAAAGCAGGCGCATGGAGGAGTAGTACTGACCCATTACTTTATACTGCCTGCCCTTGCACTCGGCAAACCAGCTGTTGCCCCTTTCAAACTTTATCTTTTCGTGCTCTTCGGCGGTGTAAGCCCTCGCCACGCGTATACCCGATACGGCGCTCTCCACGTCGCTGTTTATTTCGCCCTGAACTACGCGCATCTCGTCGTATACCTTTATGAACCGCTTGCGCATGAACATGGAATAGATGAGTATGAGCGGCACGAGAGCCAGCAGTATGAGCGCCAGCCACACGTCGTATGTGAACATTATGGCTATCGCGCCTATCAGCGTCACCACCGAAAGCAGCACGTCCTCGGGTCCGTGGTGCGCAAGTTCGGAAATTTCGAACAAGTCGTTCGTCAGTCTGCTCATCAGCACGCCCGTCTTGTTTTCGTCAAAGAACGTCAGTGGCATCTTTTCCATGTGGTCGAACAGCTCGCTTCGCAGCGTCTTTTGAATGCGTACGCCCACAACGTGACCCCAGTACTGCAAAAAGTAGTTCAGTCCCGCCTTGATTATATAAAAGGCGAGCAGCGCAAACGAAGTTATAAGCAGCATGTCCATCAGCCCGTTGGGCACGTAGTTGTCTATGATCTCGCCCGTTATATACGGATATACCAGGTTGAACGCCGAAATGAGCGCCGCGCATATTATGTCTGCCGTAAAAAGTTTAAGGTGCGGGCGGTAGTAGGGTATGAATCTGCGTATCAGCCCCTTTTGCAATTTTTCATTCGAATTTACTCTGTTCATAAGCGGCATTATATCATTGTACACGGCAAAAAGCAACTCAAAAATCTGCGCCCGAACGGACAATTTTGTCCGTGCGGGCGCACAAGCATGTAATCGTTTTAAAGGCTGCGCAGTATTTCCGCGCTCTTCATTCTTGCCGTCTTCAGCGCGGGCAGCGAACAGCCGAGCAGCGCAAATGTTGCCGCGATCGCGACCAGCGCCAGTGCGGGCAGTGCGCCGAATACGAATATTGCCATTCCCTGCGCGGCGTATTGTCCCAAAAGGGCGCAATTGAGCGCCGCGCACAGTGCAGGCGTAGCGGCTGTGCATACCGCCAGCGTCGCCAGCGCCATCAGTCCGCTCTGTACCGCGAAAATTGCCGCCAGATTTCGCCCTGAAGCTCCGAATGCCTTCAGCACGCCCAGCGTCAGCGTCTTGTCGCTCGCGCTCTGCGACATCAGGTTGAGCATCACCGCCACCGAAAATACCGCCATTATGCCGCCCAGCACCCCCGCGATATTTTTTATCAGGTCTGTTTCGGACATCATTTCGGCTATCTTGTCGGCTATGTAGTTGCGCACTATATATCCGCTTTCGCCGTCTAAAAAATCTTCGGGCAGCGTATTTTTTATATCGGCAAGCACCCTGAAGTAGTACCCGTCGTACTCTTCCTGAACGGCTTGCTTTATTGCCTGCGCCGTGCCTTCGTCAATAAAGATTATGTTGTGCGCCGAATATGTTATGTCTGAAATAAAGCGGGAGGAGAGGTCTGAATGCGCATCGGTCTGTACCGTCTTCAGCTGTCCGTATGCTTCGTCAAGGTGCGTATCTACTATGCCTGTAACAGTATACTCTCTGTCGCAGTACACCAGCTTGTCCCCGTGCAGGTATCCCAGCTCTTCAAAAACTTCGGCGCTGTATTTTGTTATCGCCGCCTCGCCTTCGCGCCTGGGCAGCTCGCCCTGCAATTGCGCGTTCATGGCTTCCAGCTGACTTTCGTCTATGTGCGCTGCCTCGCAGGGCAGCATGGAGTAGTATGTATATTCGCTGTCCGACATTTCGCCCTCGTACGGCATTACGCCTATCGTAGAGCAGTCAAGCCTCGCTGCCAATTCTTCGCACAGTTCATCCGTCAAAAGAAATCTTTCGCTGTTTTGTGTGCTCGTCGTCACCGAGCTAAGCCGTATGCCGTTGTCGCGCATTGCCGAAAGCGCGGTCTGGGCATAGCTCGTCAGCGCGCCCGAAAGCGCAACGCCCGTCAGCAGCAGCGTCATCACCGAAAGTATAAGCGTCACCGCAGTCCGCACGGGGTGGCATGCGAACGAACTGCATCCCAGCCTGAATGCCGCCGCCGCAGGCATCTTCGGCTTTATCCGCCGCGGCTCAATGGTGTCGCCGCTCGCTATGGCGGCGGGGGAGGAATCGCCTACTATTTTTCCGTCGGCGAGCTCAATTATCCTGTCGCCGAATTCGTTTGCAAATTCTCTGTCGTGCGAAACCACCACGACCAGCCGCTCGCGCGAAAGGTTCTTCAATAGCTGCAAAATGTCTCTGCCCGTGTTCTGGTCAAGCGCACCCGTCGGCTCGTCTGCAAAAATTATCTTCGGCTGTTTTACTATTGCCCTCGCAATCGCCACGCGCTGCTTCTGCCCGCCCGAAAGGGTGGCGGGCTTTCTGCAATAATAATCTTCCAGCCCCACGTCGGCAAGTGCGCTCCGTGCGCTCTTTTCGGCATGCTTTTTGCCCTGCAGTTCAAGCGCCAGCGCCACGTTTTCGCCCACTGTCAGTTCGGGTATCAGGTTATATTCCTGAAATACAAATCCGCAGCAGCCGTTTCGGTAACCGTTGCGGTCGGCATCGGTAAATTCTTTAAAGCTCTTTCCTTCAAATATCACGTCGCCGCCGTCAAAGCCGTCCAATCCGCTCAAAATATTCAAAAGCGTGCTCTTGCCGCTGCCCGAACGCCCCAAAATGAATACCATGCCCCTTTCGGGCAGCTCAAAGCTTATGCCCTTCAGCGCGGGCACGTCGTCGCCGCCCCTGATTTTATATGTCTTTGTAAGTTTGGAGACTTTCATTTTATCTGCCCTTTGCGTATTATTTCCGCAGGAGTTTGCTTGCCGTATTTGAGCAGTGCGGGCAAACTGCCCGCCAAAGCCGATACGATGGCTGCAAGCGGCAGAACGATATACGGCAGATAGTTCAGGCTCAGCAGCGTATAGTTGAAGTTGCTCGTGGCGGAGATGAAAATATTTATATAGTGCAAAATCACCGGCAGCAGCGCCGCACATAATATGAATACTATGACGGCAATTATAAGTGCGCCGACCAGATAAATTTTTGCGCAGTCCTTAAAACTTGCGCCCGTGGCGCGCAGAATGCCAAACTGCTTCAGCTGCCCGCGCACCGATGCGGCAATAAAGTTGCCCATAAACAGTATTGCAAAGATAAAGAATATTGTGCTCAGGTAGTAGCCTGCATTTTTTATGACATAGGCGTATAGATCTGCAAATTCAAAATCTTCCATTCCCTCGGCGGTCAGTTCATAATGGTCGGTCTGTGAGTGTGAATCGAATACAAATTCTGCCAGCCTTTGCATCGCGCCTCTGTCTTCGGGCAGCGATATCATAGCGTAGGCGTTAAGACCTTTTGCTTCAATGTACCCGCTGCAAACAAATAGCTTTTCGTGCATGTGCTCGCAGTTTTCGATTGTACCTTTAAAGCATCCGTGCCCGCAATGGGTGTCCACAACGCCGACTATGGTCATTTCGGCTATATCGTTCGAACTGCCGGTGGGAGTTATTTGTTCAATTGGCAGCTTGTGCCCTATAATATCTTCGGCGTCGGCTATTTTATACACTTCGCCGTCTTCCGTCAGTCCGCCGATAATAAAGAGATTCAAAATACATTCGGGTATGGCAATTTCTCTGTCGTCAAGCGGCAATCTGCCCGTCAGTTCATAGCCGGCTTCTTTCAAAAATTGTTCGCTGCACTCGGCAAATCCATATGCCGAAAATTGCAAGCAGTCGTCAAAATCATCTTGCCTAATAATTTTTAGCACATAATTCATGTCGGCAACGCGGCGCTGAAATCTGCTGATGTTGCAATTATAAACGGCAGCCGCGCTGCGTGCCGAAACATTTTCTATATCGGCAAATTGCTCTCTTTCAACTTTTATTTCGTCATCGTCTGTTATCGGCACACCTACAATGCTGTCAAATATTATGCCTGAACCCTCTATGTCGGGCACAAACGAATGATATCTGTGTATCGATACGAATTGTGCGCCGGTATTGTACAGGGTATCGGTATATACTTTTGCGCTGTCAAAAGCTGCTATATTCAAAGACAGCCCCAAAAAAGAAAAAGCGGCTACCGAAAGTATTATAGCCGTCACAAATCTTAATGGGTGTTTTAAAAAATTTCTGCATCCTATTTTCAGTGCGTGTTTTATAGGCAGTCCGCATTCAGGGGCATTAACTTTGTGCTCGCTGTTTTCCGTGCGGCTCTCCGTGGCGGGGGAGGAATCGCCTGCTATTTTTCCGTCGGCGAGCTCAATTATCCTGTCGCCGAACTCGTTTGCAAATTCCCTGTCGTGCGAAACTACCACGACCAGCCGCTCGCGCGAAAGGTTCTTCAATAGCTGCAAAATGTCCCTGCCCGTGCCCTGGTCAAGCGCACCCGTCGGCTCGTCTGCAAAAATTATCTTCGGCTGTTTTACTATTGCCCTCGCGATTGCCACGCGCTGCTTCTGCCCGCCCGAAAGGGTGGCGGGCTTTCTGCAATAATAATCTTCCAGCCCCACGTCGGCAAGTGCGCTTCGTGCGCTCTTTTCGGCATGCTTTTTGCCCTGCAGTTCAAGCGCCAGCGCCACGTTTTCGCCTACGGTCAGTTCGGGTATCAGGTTGTATTCCTGAAATACAAATCCGCAGCAGCCGTTGCGGTAAGCGTTGCGGTCGGCGTCGGTAAATTCTTTAAAGCTCTTTCCTTCAAATATCACGTCGCCGCCGTCAAAGCCGTCCAGTCCGCTCAAAATATTCAAAAGCGTGCTCTTGCCGCTGCCCGAACGCCCCAAAATGAACACCATGCCCCTTTCGGGCAGCTCAAAGCTTATGCCCTTCAGCGCGGGCGCGGTCTGATTTTTGCTCAATTTATACGTTTTTGACAGATTGAAAATCTTCATGGCTTTCTTCCGTTCATTGTTTATTGAATTTTACCATATTAAGTTAAATTTGTCAAGTTTACAAAAAAATTTTTTCGTTGATTACCCGCCGGTTATCGCCTTCAGTATCACGCCGAAGATAAAGGTGGCAAAGGCGCCTATGAATGCCAGGCATATCTTATACAAAACGTCCAGCCTTCGCTGCTTTATTTCGCGGCGGAAGTTCATGCCCCTGTCTTTGAGCGTTATAACGTACATTCTCTCTCCCGCCCTGCTTGAAGATATCAAATCGAAGTACCCGTCGGCGTGCAGGTTCAAAAGCGCCTTGTCCACGCCGTCACGCGTAAATTTTTTGCCGTCGGGCAGTACCGAAGTTATCTCTGCCGCAGAAATAAGGCAGCCGTCCGTTCCGTCGCACAGTCTGTACACCGCGTCCATTATGCGGCTCTCGTATTTAGAAAGCATAAGTTATCAGCCCCGCTATTATACCGCCCAAAAAACCTCCGCCGAATGCCGCCGCTACGGGCAGTGCAACTTCTTTAAAGCTCTTGCCGCGGCACTCGCTTGCAGCGGGCGCGGCGGGGGAGGAGGGAGCGGTGCGCTCGGCATAGTTTTTTAACCCTAAAATGCAAAAGGCGTTGCCTTTGGCGTATTTTACTTCTATGTTGCCGCCGTTGACAAGCTGTTTCAATACCGCTTCCAGCACTTCGCGGGTGCGGTTGTCCTCGGGCAGGATATCTAAAAGTTCGTCCTCGTAAAATATGCCGTACCCTTCGCGGGTGGATGAATATATCTTGCCGCATATCAGCTTGCACAGTTCTTCCATACTATGTATTGTGGAAATTATTTTGCGGTATTATACTTATTTTTTTGTGTTTTAAGCATGTTCACCGATGTAAAAATTCATCAATGCATGTTTGATATTGACACTTTGTAAATAGTAACATATAGACTCAAAAAACTATTGCAAAAAAACATAATTGTAATAAAATTGCAATAATTTAAAAATATATATGGACGGCACATTTGTCGATTAAATTTTTAGTATGAAAAAATTATTTGCTCTATCCGTATTTTCGCTGATTGTAAGTTTAGGTATATGCGGCTGTGCCTCATACAGCCCTTCCGACGGCGAAACATATTTTCGATCCGGGGAAGTATATCGCATGATCACGCTGCAGGGCGAACCCGAAAATGTGCAAAATTTTCCGTTGGAAGTGATCGTCGATAAGAACCCGGTATTTACGGAGGACGTTGTTACCATTAAAATTTCCGAATATTTCCCCTACGGCAGCATCTTTTTCGAAAATCCCTACGCCGTAAATTCGGAGGGTGCAACTGTAATAAGCGATATGCTTGGTGCATCAAATAGTGTACAGGATTCTTTAATTTTACTGAACGGTACAAATTTGTATACCTATACACCCAAGGAATACCTCGGTATAACGATGGATTTCACATTCGATACGACCAAACTGTCCGATAACGAATATGTTGGTTTCACGGGCGATGTGGAAATTTACACCTTCAGTTATGTCGATCGCGCCGTTGACGACGGTGCCGTGGTGGGTAACGGAACCTTCCGCGCGATCAAGTGTGTTGAAAGAACGCTTGTCGAAATATTCCGATTATGAACTATTGACACGCAAAAAAACAGACGGCAAAAAAGCCGTCTGTTTTTTGTTGTATAACAAAAACTACGAGGAAAGGATCCGTTTAATTTTTTGCGCATTCCCTGTGCGGGTCGGGTGTGACTATTATATTGCTGTAGTCGGTGTATATAACAAATCCTAAATTGGCTTTGGGCGGTTTTTTAACGTACTTTCTGCGCGTGTAATCGACGGTGACCTTGTCTCTTCCGCGTGCCTGCGAATAATATGCGCATATTGCCGCCGCCTTGGCTATCACCTCGTCCGGCACGTCCTTTCCGTCGGCGGCTATGCCCACGTGCGCCGAGTGGAATCTGTTCACGTGCAGCCAAATATCTTCGGGCGCAAGGCTCTTTAAAAGCCTGTCGTTCTGCACGTTGTTCCTGCCGGCGGTCACGCGGAATCCTGCTATCTCGTACTGCCTCATGGGCGTGACTTCGGGCGTTTTCTTTTTTCTTTCGGGCGCCTTTTTTATTAGTCCTTCGGTTGTCAGCTCGCTCTCCACGTCCCTCAGGTCATCCGTGCACTCCGCCGTCGCTATGCTCGACTCTATCGAAGTCAGGTAGTCCAGCCTGCCCTGCTCATCGCTAAGCTGCACGGTCAGGTATTCCACGGTGCGCTTCATTTTTGCGTACTTTTTATAGTACTTCTGCGCGTTCTGGGCGGGAGTGAGCTGCCTGTCCATCGAAATTTTGATCTTCTTCGGCTGCTCGCTGTAGTAGTCGTCGGCTTCAAAGCTCGTCATGCCCCGCTCCAATCTGTAAATGTTCGCCGTTATCAGCTCGCCTTTGAGTTTTATCTCGTCGGCGCTCTCGCATTCAAGAAGTTTTTCCTGTATCTGCGCCAGCCGCTTTTCGACCTTTTTAATCGCGGCGCGCACCGCCGCGCTCAGCCTGCGCGACATGTCGTCAAAGGTCTTTTTTATATATACGTAGTCGTAGTATTCGCGCTGCGCCGATAAAATATCGTTATGCCTTGCGGCGTTCTGCTGCACAGTCCTCACTTTAAAATCGTTGGGTTTGCCGTGCTCGTCAAAAGTCACGCAGGGCGCTATGTTATCGCTGGTTACATAGTCGTATATCTCCTCTGCGCTCGCGTCTCCGCCCGAGCTTGCACATATTTCGGCGGCGGTGGAGTAGGCTATGCCCTCGATATCCGCGCATATCTGCCTTTCGTCGTAGCGTCGTCCCGCCATCGCTTTCTGCAGCTCTTCAAGCTTTGTCGGGTCTGTCTTGCCCTGCGGGGGAGGAAGAGTGTACTTCGCGCCCGAAAAAAGCACGCGCCTGGCGTTTTCTTCCAGCGTCGTCTGTTTCAGCGCACCCAGTATGACGCCCTTTTCAACGAGTATCATGTTGGAGTATTTGCCCATTATTTCGCAGTACAGCATCATTTTTGTCGTCGAAAATTCCGAAAAGCAATCAAAATCTATTGCAATTATGCGCTCGAAGTCTATCTGCCTTATCGCCGTTATCTGCGCGTTCTGCAGGTGTTTTCTCAGCAGCATGCAAAAATTCGGCGCGTTCTGCGGGTTGGGTTTTTCGGATGAGGACAGGCTTATCCTGTTATTTTTTGCCGAAGAAGAAATTTCAAGTTTAACCGAGCCCGAACGGGTGTATATAATTAAGGAAAGCTCGTCTCTTTCGGGCATATTTATTTTGGAAATTTTACCGCCGAGCAGCTTTTTTTCGAGCTCTGCGGCAACGTGGCGCAACGTAAAGGCGTCCTGCGGCATAGTTTTCTCCTTGCAGTAGGTGTGTCTGCCGCGGCTTGCGGCATCGCTAAAAATTATAATACAAAAAAAATTGATTGTAAATTAATTAAAAGCATTGTCAAAACGCTTTTCAAAATAATTGACATGTGATAAAATGTTAAGGTTGAAAATATTATTACCATATTCAGGAGAATAAAAAATGAAGTACACAACTGCGGCGGGCGAAAAGAGCACCGTAAAACTCACCATCGACTTTTCCAAGGAGGAATGGGACGGAGCTATCGCCGAAGCCTTTAAAAGAACTCGCGGCAAGTATACCGTTCCCGGTTTCAGAAAGGGCAAGGCGCCCAAAAACGTCGTAGAAAATTATTACGGCAAGGCTGTATTCTTCGATGAAGCCTTCAACGTACTTTATTCCGAACATTATCTCGCAATTCTTGAAAAGGAAAAGGATAACTTTATGGCGGTCGGCGAGCCTGAACTTTCGGTGGACGACCTCTCCGATGAAAAGGTGACGCTCTCTGCAGTCATTCCCGTAAAGCCCGAAGTAAAGATAGGCGCTTACAAGGGTCTTGAAATAAAGAAATATGAATACACCGTCACGGACGAGGAAGTTTTAAACGAAGTAAACAAAATTCTCGACCGCGAGGCAAAGACTATCGACGTCACCGACCGTCCCTGCGCCGAAGGCGACACGGTGAACATCAACTTCTCCGGCTCCGTCGACGGCGAAAAATTCCCCGGCGGCACTGCCGATAACTACGACCTCGTGCTCGGTTCTGGTTCGTTCATCCCCGGCTTCGAAGCTCAGGTGGCAGGCATGAACATAGGAGAAGACAGGGACATCACCGTGCACTTCCCCGCCGACTATCAGACTGAAAATCTGCGCGATAAAGACGCCGTGTTTGCCATTCACCTCAACGGCATAAAGGGCAAGCAGCTTCCCGAACTCACCGATGAATACGTTAAAAAGCATGCCGGCAGCGACACCGTCGCAGCCTATACCGCGAAGGTAAAGGAACGCCTTGAAAAGCAGGCGGCAAGCCGCGGCAGGGACGAGACCGAAAATTCCATAATCGAAGCCATAAGCAAGACCGCCGAGTGCGACATACCTCAGGCTATGATAGAGCGCGAAATCGACAGGATGGTGCAGGATTTCTCCTACCGTCTCATGTATCAGGGACTCAAGCTTGAAGACTACATCAAGTACATGGGTCAGACCATGGAACAGTTCCGTGCTCAGTTTGCCGACCAGGCAAAGACGCGTGTGCTCTCGCAGCTCGTAATAGAAAAGATAGTAAAAGATGAAAATATAACCGCCTCCGCCGAAGAGGTCGATGCAAAGATAGCCGAACAGGCTGCTTCCGTAGGCAAGAGTGCCGAAGAATACAAAAAGAACATCGATCCCCGCCAGCAGGAGTATATCACCAACGACATAGTCATAACCAAGTTGTTTGCCTTCCTTGAAGAAAATAACAATATGGTAAAGTAATTGGTATAAGCAAGTTTGGTAGCC
This sequence comes from uncultured Clostridia bacterium, assembly GCA_944327465.1. Classification (GTDB taxonomy): domain Bacteria; phylum Bacillota; class Clostridia; order Christensenellales; family Borkfalkiaceae; genus Coproplasma. The sequence continues at coordinate 26,074 of CALVHH010000003.1, forward strand.
ATCTTTGGCTGTGGGATAAAACCCTTGCGGGGCGGCTTAGGTATTAAGTCCGCCCCGCAACTTTTAATGTTGGCTCCGCAGCCGTTGCGTAATAAAAACCTTAAAAAGGAGGAAAACTATTATCATGCACAACGAAAAATCGGCGCTCGTGCCCTATATCGTCGAGCAGACTTCGCGCGGCGAACGCTCATACGACATTTACTCAAGACTTCTGGAGGACAGAATAATTTTTCTGAGCGGCGAAATAGACGACGCCACCGCCAACACGGTAGTGGCTCAGCTCATCTATCTCGAAGCAAAGGACCCCTCAAAGGACATCTCTCTCTATATCAACAGTCCCGGCGGCTCGGTCTCTGCGGGTCTAGCCATCTACGATACGATGAACTACGTCAAGTGCGACGTCTCTACGATATGTATAGGCATGGCTGCCTCCATGGGCGCCTTCCTGCTTTCAAGCGGCGCCAAGGGCAAGAGATACGCCCTGCCCAACAGCGAAATAATGATTCACCAGCCTCTCGGCGGCGCACAGGGACAGGCGAGCGACATTAAGATTGCTGCCGAACACATCCTTAAGACCAAGGCAAAACTCAACAGCATCCTCTCGGCAAATTCCGGAAAGCCCGTCGAAGTCATCGAAAGGGACACCGACAGGGACAATTTCCTCTCCGCTCAGGAAGCTCTGGAATACGGTCTCATAGATAAAGTGTTTTATAAAAGGTAATCGCTGTCAATAAAATAGCGGTGCAAGCCGTGTAAACCGGCTATAGGGCTGTTTGCCCAACGGAGTAAAAATGAAAGAACAGACAAGGTATTGTTCGTTCTGCGGAAAGCCCGAAGACCTCGTCAAAAGGCTCATCTCCGGACAGAACGGCGCGTATATATGCAACGAATGCGTTGCGATATGCGAAGACATGATAAAGGACACCGAAGAGCAGGATACTGCCCCGGTGCCCCTCAAAAAGCCCGCCGAAATCAAAGCGGAGCTCGATAAGTACATCGTCGGACAGGACGAAGCAAAAAAGGTGCTGTCCGTCGCCGTATATAATCACTATAAGCGCATAAACAACCTCGGCAAAAAGGAGGAGGACGACCTTTCGGATGTCGAGATAGAAAAGAGCAATATCCTGCTTCTCGGTCCCACGGGCTGCGGCAAGACTCTGCTTGCTAGAACGCTCGCAAAGATACTCAACGTGCCGTTTGCCACCACCGACGCCACTACGCTGACCGAGGCGGGCTATGTGGGCGAAGACGTTGAAAACATTCTCTTAAAGCTCATTCAGAACGCCGACTACGACATTGCAAGAGCCCAGCGCGGCATTATCTATATAGATGAAATAGATAAGATAGCAAGAAAGGGCGAAAACGTATCCATAACCCGCGATGTCTCGGGCGAGGGTGTTCAGCAGGCGCTGTTAAAGATAATCGAAAGCACTGTGGCAAATGTTCCCCCTCAGGGCGGCAGAAAACATCCCCAGCAGGAGTGCCTCAGAATAGATACAACGAACATTCTCTTTATCTGCGGCGGAGCTTTCGTCGGTCTGGATAAGATCGTGCGCGCCCGCAGGGATACTACCACCCTCGGCTTCGGCGGCGACGTGAAGAGCGACGACGGCGAAGGCGTATACGAAATGCTCGCAGACGTCAAGCCTCAGGATCTTACGAAATTCGGGCTCATTCCCGAATTCGTCGGGCGCGTCCCCATCGTCGTAGCCCTTCATCCCCTCGACGAAGACGCTCTCGTAAATATCCTCACAAAGCCCAAGAATGCCATAATTAAGCAGTACCAAAAGCTCATCGCTCTCGACGGAGTCAAATTGACCGTAGAAGAAGGGGCGGTGCGCGAGATAGCCAACACTGCCATAAAGCTCAAGACGGGCGCAAGAGGTTTAAGAACTATTATAGAAAGTTTTATGACGTCGGTCATGTACAAGATACCTTCCGAACACAACGTGGAGGAGGTCATTGTCACACGCGACTGTATTACAGGCAAGGCAGAACCTGTAATAATCTATAAAAAGTCGGCGTGACCGCGTTCAAATTCAGTTTTTATTGATTTTACGCAGTACTATGTCACGCATGTACTGCTTCGGGGGAAGGGTCTGCGGCTCTTCCCTCGCGTTTTACGGAGGAATGCTATGGCGAATGAAAGATTGCAGCTCCCCCTTGTCGCTCTGCGCGACAGGGTGGTGTACCCCAACATAACGGCGGGCTTCGATGCCGGGCGTGCCGCCACGCTCTATGCCATTCGTGCGGCGACCGAAAACGACAGGATCGTGTTTATATGCGCACAGATAGACGGCTCCAAAAACGATGTCTCTGCCGAAGACCTCTACGATGTGGGCACCGTCGCCCGCATCGAGCGCGTTGCGCCCATCTCCGGCGACAGGCTGCGCATAACCTGCCGCGGACTCTACCGCGCCCGTACACTGTCCGTCTACGAACAGGACGGTTCGCTCTTTGCCACCATAGAAAAAATGCCTGTCGAGCGCACCGACCCCGTGTTCGAGGAGGCGTATTTCCGTACGTCCAAGGGCATTCTTCACGACATCGCGCAGTCCGATTCCCGCTTTTCCAAGGAGTCTTCCCAGCGGCTCGACAGCTGCCAGGACCCGGAACTCTTCGTCTATCTTGCCCTCGACGGTCTGCAGCTCAAGTGCGAAGTACAGCAGTCGGTATATTCCAGGCTGCGCCTCGTGGATATGTTCTCCGACCTCGACAGGCAGCTCAATTCCGAGCTCGAGATAGCCAGGCTCGAGCGCAAGATACAGAGCTCTGTAAGGCAGAATATCGAAAAGAACCAGAAGGAGTACTACCTGCGCGAACAGCTCAAGGCAATACACACCGAGCTCGGCGACGACGAAAATGAAAAGGGCGAGCTCGAAGAGCGCATAAGGGCAAAGCACATGCCTCCCGAAGTCGAGCAAAAGGCGCTTAAAGAACTTTCGCGCATGTCGCGCATGCAGTCTGCGTCGCCCGATTACAACGTGCTGAGAACTTATCTCGACTGGATGCTCGACCTCGAGTGGGAGCATTGCACCGAAGATACCCCCGACCTCGCCGACGCCGTCAACATTCTCGAAGAGGACCACTACGGATTAAAGAAGATCAAGGAGCGCATAACCGAATATCTTGCCGTGCTCAAGCTGACTAATTCGCTCAACGCCCCCGTGCTCTGTTTTGTGGGGCCTCCGGGCGTGGGCAAGACGTCGATCGCGACCTCGGTTGCGCGTGCGCTGGGCAGAAAGTTCGTGCGCATGTCGCTCGGCGGCGTACGCGACGAGTCGGAAATCCGCGGTCACCGCAAGACGTATGTGGGCGCAATGCCCGGGCGTATCATCACGGCTTTGAAGAATGCGGGCTCTGTAAACCCCGTATTCCTGCTCGATGAAATTGATAAACTGTCCTCCGATTCCTTCCACGGCGACCCTTCGAGCGCCCTTTTGGAAGTGCTCGACCCCAACCAGAATTCCACCTTCCGCGACAGATATCTCGAAGTCCCCTACGACCTCTCGAAGGTGCTGTTTATAACGACGGCAAATTCGGTTGAAACCATCCCGGAGCCTCTGCTCGACAGAATGGAACTCATCACAATCGAAGGCTACACGCAGGAGGAAAAGCGCGAAATAGCCAAGCGCTACCTCATTCCCAAGCGCATGGCGGCGAACGGCTTAAAGGAGGGCGACGTGCTCTTCGATGACGCCGCCGTAGACGAAATTGCCGATGGCTACACCCGCGAAGCGGGCGTGCGCGAACTCGAACGCCGCATCGACGCAGTCTGCCGCAAGGCGGCGGTCTTAAAGGCGGGCGGCAGAAAGCGCAAGGTGCGCGTAAATGCCGATAACGTGTCGGAGTATCTGGGCGCCCGCAGGTTCGAGCGCGACGGAATGCTCGAAAGCGATCAGGTTGGCGCCGCTACAGGATTGGCATGGACGGCGGTTGGGGGAACTACGCTCACAATCGAAGTTTCAGCCATGCACGGCAAGGGCGACGTGCTGCTTACGGGCAAACTTGGCGACGTGATGAAGGAGAGCGCCCGTGCGGCAATCAGCTATATCCGCTCCAATTCCGATGAATACGGCATTTCGCCGGAAACATTCGAAAATACCGATATCCATATCCACGTGCCCGAAGGCGCCACGCCCAAGGACGGTCCCAGCGCAGGCATAACAATGGCAACAGCCATACTTTCGGCGTTCACGCATAAGCCCGTAAAGCGTTCAATAGCAATGACGGGCGAAATAACACTGCGCGGCAAGGTGTTGCCCATAGGCGGGCTCAAGGAAAAGGCGCTTGCCGCCTACCGCATAGGCATTCACGATGTCATAATCCCCAAGGATAACCAAAAGGACTTGGAGGAAATACCTCAGTCGGTCAAGGAAAACATTAACTTTATTCCCGTCTCCGATGTCGACGCCGTGTTCAGGACGGCAATTGTCAACCTATGAAGATAACCAAAGCCGAATTCATAACCAGCGCGGCTCAAAAAAGTCAGTTCATCTCACCCGACAAGCCCATGATAGCCGTCTGCGGCCGTTCAAACGTCGGCAAGAGCAGCTTTATCAACATGCTTGCCAACCGCAAAAAGCTTGCGCGTGTCTCGCAGCAGCCGGGCAGAACGCGGCTCGTCAACTATTTCGACTTTGGCTCGTTCATCCTCGCCGACCTTCCGGGCTACGGCTATGCCAGGGTCAGCAAGGCAGAAAAAATAAAGTGGGCAAAGATGCTCGACGATTTTTTTGCCGATAAGGCAAACATTTCGCACGTCTTTGCGCTCTGCGATATCCGCCACGACCCTACCGCCGACGACGTCACTATGATAAACTACCTGTATTGCAACACCATTCCCTTTACGGTGGTTGCAACAAAGGCAGATAAGCTTTCGCGCGCGCAGGTCGATAGGTCGCTCACCCGCATAGCTGCCGTTTTAAAGTGCGGCAAGGGCGATATAATCGCCACTTCTGCCGTCACCAGGCTGGGGCTTGAAAACTTGCTCGATTGCATCGAACGCGTCGTTTCTTTTAAAAATTCGCCCGAGGAGGAGTCTGTCGATGAAGAAGATACATAAACTCGCGGCGCTCGCGCTCGCCCTGTGCCTATCTGCAGGGCTGTGCGGCTGTCAGCGCTACCTTCCCGTGGGCGATATGTCTGGCGATTCTTCCGTCGTTCTGCCCGGCGCCGATTCGGAACAGGACGACGAGCCCGATAAAGAACCCGAAGTCGATCCCCCGCAGGAAGAGCCCGACCCCGACCTTGACGGTGACGACCCCGCGGACGACGTTCCGCAGGGCGGCGATGATGAAGACGATTCCCCGGACGATGCTCCGCAGGGCGGCGATGATGAAGGCGATTCCGATGACGAGCCCGACATATCCGACCCCGACGACGGGGAGGAAGGGGACGTCCCCGAACTTCCTCCCGTCGGCGATGACGATGAACCTGACGACGATGACGGCGGGGCTTCCGCGGGCGGCGATTTGCCCGAACAGCCTCCCGAAGATCAGCCGGAAGACCCCGTTCCTCCCCAGGAGCAGCCCGATGGCGACGACCAAGACGATGACGACGAAGGAGTGATAATCGTCCCTTCAGACCCTTCGCAGGATGTAGAAGTATCTGCGGGCGGGTACGATTTTTCCGACTGCGCTTTGCCGACTATCTCTGCTGGGTACAGCCTCGTTTCGGGCAGTGTAAGTGCGGGCAGCGAGTTGCAAATCAAGGACTATAAAAACGATAAGTTTTCCAAATACGCGCTGCTCACCTCTAATTCAAGCGTGCTTATAAATGTAAGCGGCAGCGCCGTAGTAACTATCTGCGCGGCAAACCTCGGCATTTTTGCAGGCGAGCTGACCGTTTCGGGCGGAAGTTTTTCCGTTACATACCGTCTTGAAAATTCCCCCAACGCGCAGGGCTTCCGCAACGGCTACTTCACCTTCGAGTGTCCCCTTGCCGCAGGCGGCTACACTCTCACCTCGTCGGGCAACGTCGGCTTGCTCTACATAGCCGTAGCCTGAAAAAAGCCGTTATTTTCCATCACGACTTTGTTTCTATGCCACGCATAGTACATAAAAAATAATGTGTTTTAATAAAAAATGAAGCCGCGGGCGCGATTTTCGCGCCCGCGGCTTCATTTTGCTTTGCAGCTTATCCCTGATAATTAAAAATTATCTCTGCATCTAAAAGGTCATCGTTGACGCTTCCAAATACGATCTTGTTCCAATCCTCTACACTGCCTGTATAATAAACAGTTCTAAGCGAAGTGCAACCTCTAAACGCAGAATCGTTTATAGAAGTAACGCCGTCGGATATGATCACGCTTTTAAGTGAAGTGCAAGTGGAGAATGCACCATAAGCTATATGAGTAACACTGTCGGGAATAATATATGTAGCCGAAGTTTTGCCGGCAGGATAGTACAGTAGTGCTTTGCAGCCCTTATTGAATAATATTCCGTCGATATCGGCAAAATGCTCATTATTTTCATCAACTAAAATATTTTCAAGCGAAGTACAGCCGTAGAATGCATCGCTACCTATATAAGTAACGCCATCACCAATGGTCACACTTTCAAGCGATTCGCACGAACCGAACGCATAATCGCCTATCTCTGTAACGCTGTCGGGAATGGTTATACTTGTAAGCGATTTGCAATCGCTGAACGCACCATTGCCTATTGAAGTTACGCTGCCGGGAATGGTTATACTTATAAGTGCAGTGCAACCCTCGAACGCACGACCACAAATAATTTTCGTCTTGTCGTTTATTTGACAGCCTGTTATATCCTGATTGACCGCTTCGACAAGCGCAAAGTAGAGATTATTTTCACTGCCGAGATAAAGAGCATTATCGTAGATGGTCATTTTTTTAAAAATAACGGCAAAAAAACTTAAGGGAAACATTCATTTCGTTGACAACGCCTGTATGAAGATATATAATATAAATGTAATTTAAAGTAAGTTCTTTGGGGCGGGGTGAAATTCCCCACCGGCAGTGATTGCCGCAAGGCATAAGTCTGCGACGAGAGGAGGGCTTTTTGTGGCTCACTTTCCCGATTCGGTGAAATTCCGAAACCGACGGTACAGTCCGGATGGAAAAAGAATTTTAAAGCGGTTTTTTTATCGCGCCCCGCAAACTTGTTTGCGGGGCGCTTATTTTAAAAAAACTTGCAGCCGCCCCTGAAAAACACGTCTGTTTTTTCAGGGGCGGCTTTCACTGCAAAGAATTGCTTTAAAAATAATATTTTTTAAGGAGTTCTTATTATGTCTGCAAACACATCTGAACAGCTTACCGAAGCTCAGCAAAAAACGTCGCCCGAACAGGCTCGGCAGGGCAAAAAGTTTAATATCCGCCAATATTTTACTGCCACGCGCATAGCATATCTTGCGCTGTTTACCGCTCTGTCATTTGTTTTGCGGCTGCCGTCATTCGAGTTCATGATTTTCCCTGCCGTGCCCTTCCTTAAAATGGATTTTTCCAATACCTTTGTAATGATAGCGGGCTTCGCTCTCGGTCCCGTTTCGGGCATCATAGTGGGGGCTCTTAAAGAAGTTTTGTACGGACTGTTCTTTTCACAGACCGTCGGCGTGGGCGAACTTGCAAATATGTTGTTCATTCTTGCCTATGCTCTTGTTCCTTCCATCGTCTATGTAAAGCACAAAGGCATCAAAACCGTAATTGTCACTCTTATCATAGGCTGCGTTTCGCAAGTGGTATTCTCAGTTCCAATAAATTACTTCATTAACTTTCCTTTCTTCTGGACTATGACCGGCGGTTCGTGGGCAGAGGGCATGGATGTATATCTGTCGGTATGGTATTGGGCAGTGCTGTTCAACCTCGTAAAAGCCGTGCTCATCACAGCGGCAACGCTCATATTGTATAAGCCGCTGTCCAGGCTGATAAAGGCTACTGCTGCCAAGTTCGAAGGCGCCAAGCACGCCAAAAAATCTGCGCAATGATGCCTTAAAAACATTTAAACATTTTCCGCTCCGCGGCGGGCGTCTGTCAATTTGACAGATGCCCGCCGCCTTTTTGCCTCAGCTTTCAGCCTCATGGCATCCTCGTTAAGGGTAAATCTATACAATTTTTCAAAACGGCGCTCAAATTATTGCAAATTGCGCCCCGAATGGTTATAATCAAATATATGTCAGTGTATTTATCGCACAGCGAAGAGCAGACGCTGCGCTTCGCCGAAATGTATGCCCGCACGCTCAAGGCGGGCGATATAGTGCTCTTGGACGGCGAAATGGGCGCGGGCAAGACGGTGTTCGCCAAGGGCGTGGCAATCGGTTTAGGCATATCCGATCCGGTCACTTCGCCCACTTATGCCTATATGAACGATTATGGCGGAAAGCTGTATCATTACGACTGTTACCGCCTGTCTTCGGGCGCCGCAGCCGAAGCCCTCGGGCTCACCGACTATTTTTACGGCGGCGGAGTCTGCCTTATAGAGTGGGCGGATAACATCAAGGACGTCCTTCCGGATTGCTGCAGGCGCGTCGTCATAAACAAAATTTCCGAAACCGCAAGGGAGATAGTCTATGATTGATTTTCTCGCCGTCGATACGTCTTCAAAATATCTCACCGTTCTGGCAAAGAAGGGCGAACGCGTCGCCGTGCGCCACATTGAAGATTGCGCCATGCGCCATTCTGTAATATTGATGGAAAATATCTCATCGGTCATGGACGAGCTCGGTTCGTCTCCGTCCGACTGTCGCTTTTTTGCCGCCGTCACCGGTCCCGGGTCGTTCACCGGCATAAGGATAGGTCTGTCCACCGTCAAAGGCATGAGCGTGGCTTCTGGCAGACCTTGCGTAGGCGTAACGTCGTTCGACCTCATAGCATACAATGTAAATAGCTCGCGCAATTTCGGCGTGGTTATCGACGCCATGCGCGGCAATTACTACTTCAAGGCATACGACCCTTCGTTGAATTGCGTCGTCGAGCCCTGCTATCTGTCTGCCGAACAGGTCAAATCCTACGGCATGCCGCTCTACGGTTTTGAATCACTGCCGTTTAATGACTATACAAAACTCAACGCGGGCGACTGTCTCTGTGCCGCCGTGCTCGCTGCCGAAGGCAGGGGCGAAGGCGAGCTGCATGCGCTCTATGTCCGTAAAAGCCAGGCTGAGGAGGGGAGGAAATGACCATCCGTCAGTGGAAGTTCGAAGATATCCTGTCCCTGTCCGAGCTTGAAGAGCAGTGCTTTTCAAATGACCGCTGGAGCTACCGCACGTTTGCTTCCTGCTACGAAAATCCCGCATTTTACGGCATAGTCGCCGTTGACGGCGACGAGATAATAGGCTATGCCGGTATAACGGTTGCCGCCGACAGCGCCGATATCGAAAACGTGCTCGTTTCAGAGCGCTACCGCAGGGCAGGCGTGGGCGGAAAGCTTATTGAGTCGCTCGTCTCTCACGCCGTCAAAAGCGGGGTAAAGAGCATATTTTTGGAGGTCCGCGTTTCAAACGTCCCCGCAATGTGCCTGTATTTAAAGTACGGTTTTGCCGGAAATTATGCGCGTACGCGCTACTATTCCGACGGCGAGGACTGCCTTGTAATGAAAAAGGACGTCTGATTTGTCGGGAGGTAAATGCCATTTTAATAGACGGCAGATTTGTCGGCTTTGTCCGCGTCGGTGAGGGCAGACCAATTGTCCTTCTGCACGGCTACATGTCCTCAAAGGACAGCTTTTACTATCAGATAAAGTACTTCGCCTCGCACGGTTTTTGCGTCATTGCGCCCGATTTTCCGGGGTTCGGCGCGTCGGCGGCGCTCACCGGTCCGTGGTCTGTGGGCGACTATGCCGATTGGCTCAAAAAATTTATTGCCGCAAGCGCCGCAGTGCGTCCGCACATTATAGCTCATTCGTTCGGCGCGCGCGTCGCGCTCAAATTGCTTTCACGCGAAGATATTGCCGACCGCCTCGTCATAACGGGCGGTGCGGGCATCGTAAAGCCGCGCACCGCCGCGTACAGGCGCAAGGTAAAGCTGTACAGGGCAGTAAAAACGTTTGCGCCGCGCTTTGCCGAAAGTCACTTCGGCAGCGCCGAATACCGCGCCCTTCCGCCCGTCATGCGCGGCAGCTATAAACTCATCGTCAACGAGGATTTGCGCTCCTGCGCTTCGCGAATAAATAATGCCTGTCTGCTCGTCTACGGCGCCGAAGACGCCGTCACTCCGCCGCAGGAGGAGGGGCGGATCTTCAGCAGGCTCATTCCGGCAAGCCGCCTTTGCATAGTGCCGGGCGGGCACTTTTGCTTTTCGCAGTATCCCGAAGTTTTCAACCGCACTGTATTATCGTTTATTACGGAGGATTAAATGGGAATATTTATTTCGGTACCTAAGACCATAGAATGTGCCGTCATTGCCGTCCTTTTGGCAACGGCAATGCTCTTGTCGTCGGCAAAGCTGCTCGGCATACTTCAGTCGTGTACATATTCCAACCGCAAACTATCCGAATGGATGCGTAAAAAATACAACCTCACCCTCGGCAGACACCTCTTGCTCGCGCTGTGCTGCGGTCTGTCGTCGGCTGTGCTCGCGCTCGTGTTTTCGTTTGCGGGGCAGTGGGCTTCAATCATCAGTCTCGCCGCGTTTGCCATATTCTTCGTGCTGTATATCAATGCGGATACAAAGCTGTCGCTGCGCAGCCCCGCAACGCTCACGCCCCGCTTCATGAGGCTGATGGCTGCCGTGTGGCTGGTCAATGCAATACTTGCATATCTTGCCGTAACGCTGCTCAACTTTGCCGATTATCTCTGGGGCAATGCGCTCTTTTCGGACCTCAAATATGTCGCTCTCGCGGTGTTCCCGCTGCTCATCGCTCCTATTGTCTGTCTTTCCAACCTCGTAATTAAGATATACGAAGTACCTCGCAACGCAAAGTACGTAAAGGACGCCGCCAAAAAGCTCGCCGCCGCTCATCCTATAGTCGTCGGCATCACGGGCAGCTACGGCAAGACGAGCACTAAAATCATCCTCTCGCGCATGCTCGCGAAAAAATACTCTGTGCTCTCCACGCCCCGTTCGCACAATACGCCTCTCGGCATTTCAAAGACCATAAACGATTGCCCCGACCTTTCCGCCTGCGACGTGTTCATTGCCGAAATGGGCGCAAGGCACGTCGGCGATATTGCCGCTCTGTGCAAACTCTGTCCTCCCGACTACTCGATAATAACGGGCATCTGCCCTCAGCATCTCGAAAGTTTTGGCTCGCTCGAAAATATTGTCAAAGGTAAGGGCGAAATACTTCAGTCTACAAAAAGCTGTGCGTTCATTGCCGCGGACTGTTTCGAACGCTTTGCCGGCAGTCCCTGCAAAATTGTCGCCTGCGACTGCGTCGGCAATGTCCGTCCCGACTGCGACGGCACCACATTCACGCTCGCCCTCGGCGACCGCACCGCAGATGTTCGCACCAGGCTTTTGGGTGCGCACGCGGCGTACAATATCGGTCTTTGCGCGCAGTGCGCTTCGGCGATGGGTGTAAGTTTTGAAGATATCTGTGCCGCGATAGCAGAACTCGATTACATAGAACATCGCCTGCAGCTCATAAAGAGCAACGGCGTAAACATAATCGACGACGGCTTCAACGCCAACATCGTCGGGGCGGCGGCAGCGCTCGAAGTGCTTAAAAGCTTCGGCGGCAAAAAGACTGTGGTCACGCCCGGGCTCGTCGAGCTCGGCATCCTCGACCACGAAGAAAACGCCGCACTCGGAGCCAAACTCGTCGGTTTCGACCGCGTGATTCTCGTCGGCGATACCCTCGTCGGATATATAAGGGAAGGCTATCTCGGCGCTGGCGGCGACCCTGAAAAGCTCACCGTCGTTCCCACGCTTTTCAAGGCAGAAGAACTGCTTTCGGGCAACCTGAAAAAGGGCGACGCCGTGCTGTTTTTGAACGACCTGCCCGATGTCTACAAATAATTTGCGAAAAATAGAATATTTACATTTGGAGCCTGCGCCGTGCGGCGCGGGCGATGCACTTCCGCAATGCCTGCCAAAGAAAAATGCCATGGCAACAATTTAAGCGGAGGTGCTTTTTTTATGTCCGAAAATATAGCCGTATTCTTCGGCGGAGTTTCGAGCGAAAACGAGATATCCGTCATAACGGGCACAATGGTGTGCAACGTGCTAAAAAGGGGCGGCATGAACGTGTTCCCCGTATATATCACTCAGAGCGGCACATATCTCAGCGGCGTGCAGTTGTTTTCAATAAAGAATTTTGCCAACGGCGCGGTGCCCGCGGCGAAAGCCGTGGCGTTCGCCGCGGGCGGCATGTACATCTGCGGCAGGCGTTCGTTTAAAAAGTTCGTGCGCATAGACTGTGCCGTCAACTGCTGCCACGGCGGCTGGGGCGAGGGCGGAGGGGTGAGCGGATTGTGCGCGGCAATGTCGCTGCCGCTCGCGTCGGCGGGCATTTTCGAAAGCTCGCTCTTTCTCGATAAATACCTCACAAAGCTGGCGCTGTCGGCGCTCGGCGTTCCCACAGTAGAGTATGTCTACCTCTCCGAAGGCTGCAGCGCCGACGGCATAGCGCATTTTCCCGTCATGGTCAAACCCGCCCGCCTCGGCTCAAGCATAGGCGTCGCCCGCGCCGACAACGCCGAACAGCTCAACGATGCGCTGTCGGCGGCATTTCTCCTTGATGACGGCGTTCTCATCGAGCGCTGCATAACCGACCGCAGGGAGATAAACTGCGCTGTCTGTCTTGCCGGCGGCGAACTCGCCGTGTCCCCGTGCGAGGAGGTGTTCGGCGGCGACATACTCAGCTATGACGATAAATATTCGGGCTCAGGCAAAAGGGTCTGCCCCGCCGACCTGCCCGAAGATACCGAAAAAGAGGTCAAGGGCATCGCCTCGCTCGTCTACACCCGTCTCAATATGCGTGGCATAGTACGTTTCGACTTTATTCTTGACGGGCAGACGGTGTATTTGAGCGAGGTAAACACCGTGCCCGGCTCGCTTTCAAACTACCTTCTGGCGGAAAATTACGACGACTTCTATAAATTGCTCTGCTCGCTCATCGCTACGGCGCAGAGCGACAGGCGCAAGGCGCACTCAAAATTGCTTCTCAACACGGGCATAATCAATAATTTTGCTTCAAACACTTGCAAGATAAAGTAATATTTAGTAAAATAATTGCAAAAGCTCATATCGGAGAATTGCATCATGGAAAAGATAAAGATGACTACGCCGCTCGTCGAAATGGACGGCGACGAAATGACGCGCATCCTCTGGCGATGGATAAAAGAGATACTTATAGAACCCTTCGTCGATTTAAAGACGGAGTACTATGACCTTGGTCTGCCCGAAAGGGACGCCACCGACGACGCCGTCACCGTCGCGTCGGCAGAAGCCACAAGGCGCCTGGGCGTCGCCGTAAAGTGCGCAACGATAACTCCAAACGCGCAGCGTGTGCAGGAGTATTCCCTAAAAAAGATGTGGAAGTCGCCCAACGGCACCATCCGCCGCATACTCGACGGCACCGTCTTCCGCGCACCCATACTTGTCGAAGGCATCACACCCTATGTCCCTGGCTGGAAAAAGCCCATAGTTCTCGCCCGCCACGCCTACGGCGATATTTATAACAGCGTAGAAGCAAGGGCAGAGGGCGGTCAGACTGCTTACCTCGTCGTCGAGGACGCCGCGGGCAACGAAGTCAGCCGCAACATCATTCATTCCTTTGCTTCGCCTGGCATAGTGCAGGGGGTGCATAACGTAGATGATTCCATTGCATCGTTTGCACGCAGCTGCTTCAATTACGCGCTCGACTGCTCCATGCCCGTCTGGTTCGGCGCCAAGGACACCATTTCCAAGACGTACGACCACCGCTTCAAGGACATATTCAACGACATTTACCAAAGCGAATACGCGCAAAGGTTTGAAGAGAAGGGGATATATTTTCTCTATACGCTCATCGACGACGTGGTCGCAAGGGTCATGCGCAGCGAAGGCGGCATGCTCTGGGCATGCAAAAACTACGACGGCGACGTCATGAGCGACATGGTCGCCACTGCGTACGGTTCGCTCGGCATGATGAGCTCCGTGCTCGTATCTCCCGACGGAAAGTACGAATTCGAAGCCGCGCACGGCACGGTGACAAGGCACTACTATAAATATCTCAACGGTGAAGAGACTTCCACCAATTCCGTCGCCACCATCTGGGCGTGGACGGGCGCACTGGCAAAGCGCGGCGAGCTCGACGGCAACGCTGCCCTCGTCGATTTTGCCAAAAAGCTCGAAAAAGCCACTCTTCAGACTATCGAAAGCGGCTATATGACGGGCGATTTGATACCTCTATTCAATCGTCCGGGAGTGCAGCTGCACAGGCTCGAATCCAGGCAGTTCCTGCAAAATATAGCCCAAAAACTTTAAAGCTCATATGCGCCTGCGCGGCGGAGAGCAAAGCCATACCGCTCTGCTCTCCGCCGCGCTTATTTTGCCTTCAAAACGGTACGCGCTTAGCGCAATTTATTAATTTAATACCATATTTCGCTATTATATTATCCATTTGAATTGATATTTTATAAATTATATGTTATAATAGCTCCGTTGTGGGCCGATTTGCTTCGGTTCAGTCAAAGTAAACATTTTTTGCGTATGATAGGAGGTTGTTATGAAACAATGCGAAGGCTCCCTGGGCACTGTCGAACAGGCTGAAAAGCTCAGGACGGTCATCGAACAATCGCGCTCCGTTCCCGGCTGCCTTATGCACATTCTGCAGGAAGCTCAGGCCATCTACGGCTATCTGCCCCTGCCTGTACAAAAGGAGATTGCCGAAGGACTGAATATTTCACTTTCGGAAGTATACGGCGTCGCAACATTTTATTCCCAGTTCTCGCTCAAACCCAAGGGTAAATACAGGGTGTCCGTATGCCTCGGCACCGCGTGCTATGTAAAGGGCTCGGACAAGATATTGGAAGAAGTCGAAAACCAGCTCGGCATCAAGTGCGGCGACAGCACCGACGACGGTCTGTTCTCTCTCGACAGCTGCCGCTGCGTCGGCGCCTGCGGTCTCGCGCCCGTAATGATGATAAACGAGGACGTCCACGGCAGGCTCAAGCCCGAAATGGTAAAGGGCATTTTGGACAGCTACAGGAGGAATGAAGAGGTATGACTATCAAAGAAATAGATAATATCCGCTCCAAAAAGAAGGCTCTCATCGATGTAAGGCGCGTCGTGCGCGAACAGGGCGAAAAGCTCGCAAAACAGACGGGGTACAGAAAGCAGGTGCTCGTCTGCGGCGGTACGGGCTGCACATCCTCGCACTCCATGAAAGTCATTGAGCAGCTTGAAAAATCCATAAAGGAACTCGGGCTCGACGACGTGCTCATCGTTAAGACGGGCTGCTTCGGTCTCTGCTCGCTCGGCCCCATAATGATAGTCTATCCCGAAGGCGCTTTCTATGCCCAGATGACGCCCGAACATGCCAAGACCGTTGCCGAAACCCATCTGGTAAAGGACGGGCACATAGTAAAGGAGCTCCTCTATCAGGGCACCGTGGCAGAGGACGGCTCAATCATTCCCTTTGCCGAAACGGCATTCTATAAAAAGCAGATGCGTATAGCTCTGCGCAACTGCGGCGTGATCGCTCCCGAAGATATCGAAGAAGCCATTGCCGCAGGCGACTATTCCGCGCTCGAAAAGGTGCTCAAGACCATGTCCCCCGACGACGTCATCAACGAAGTCGCCGCCTCGGGTCTGCGCGGCAGGGGTGGCGCAGGCTTCCCCACGGGGCGCAAGTGGTCGTTCGCCAAGGCTTCGCAGAGCAGCGTAAAGTACGTCGTCTGCAACGCCGACGAAGGTGACCCCGGCGCGTTCATGGACAGGTCCGTGCTCGAAGGCGACCCTCACTGCGTGCTCGAAGCGATGACTATCGCCGGCTATGCCATAGGCGCAAATCAGGGCTACATATATGTCCGCGCCGAATATCCCGTCGCCGTTCACCGTCTGCAGATAGCCATAACTCAGGCTCGCGAATACGGCTTGCTCGGCAAGAATATACTCGGCTGCGGCTTCGATTTCGATATTGAAATCCGCCTCGGCGCGGGCGCGTTCGTCTGCGGCGAAGAGACGGCTCTGCTCACTTCCATCGAAGGTCACCGCGGCGAGCCCCGTCCCCGTCCGCCCTTCCCCGCGGTCAAGGGTCTGTTCGGCAAGCCCACTATCATAAACAACGTAGAAACTTGGGCAAACATCAACCCCATAATCAATAACGGCGCCGCATGGTTCGCATCCATAGGCACGCAGACCTCTTCGGGCACCAAGGTGTTTGCGCTCGGCGGCAAAATAACCAACGTCGGTCTCGTCGAAGTGCCTATGGGAACTACTTTGCGTGAAATAGTAGAGGAGATAGGCGGCGGCATCCCCCACGGCAAAAAGTTCAAGGCTGCCCAGACGGGCGGACCTTCGGGCGGCTGCATCCCCGCCGAGTGCATCGATACTCCCATAGATTACGATTCGCTCGTAGCCATAGGCTCAATGATGGGCTCGGGCGGCATGATAATTCTCGACGAAGACGACTGTATGGTCGATATCTCCAAATTCTATCTCGAATTCACCGCAGACGAAAGCTGCGGCAAGTGCACGCCCTGCCGTATAGGCACAAAGAGGCTGCTGCAGCTGCTCACAAAGATAACCGAAGGCAAGGGCGAGCCCGAAGACCTTGTAAAGATTGAAGAGCTCGCGTCGCACATGAAGCAGTCGTCGCTCTGCGCCCTCGGGCAGTCCGCGCCCAATCCCATACTTTCCACGCTTCGCTATTTCCGCCAGGAATATGTAGACCATATCGAAAAGAAGCACTGCGAAGCAGGCGTGTGCAAGGCGCTGCTCACATACTCCATCGACCCTGACAAGTGCCACGGCTGCACGCTGTGCGCCCGCAACTGTCCCACGCACGCCATTACCGGCAAGGTGCGCGAACCGCACGTCATCGACAAGGATATCTGCATAAAGTGCGGACTGTGTATGGCTAACTGCAAATTCGGTGCAGTTGTAAGAAATTGAGGTGAAAGGCATGGCTAAAGACGTAACTTTAAAGATAAACAATATTTCGGTCACCGTTCCCGAAGGAACTACCATCCTCGACGCCGCCCGCAAGGCGCACATAGTAATACCCACGCTCTGCTACCTCAAAGATGTCTCATGCGTCGGTTCCTGCCGTATGTGTGTAGTCGAAGCGACGGGCGCCCGCGGACTCGTCGCCGCATGCGTCTATCCCGTCAGCGAGGGAATGGAGGTGCGCACCAACACCCAAAAGTGCCGCGAAAGCCGCAAAATGACGCTGGAGCTCCTCCTTTCAAAGCATAAAAAGAAGTGCCTCTCCTGCGAAAGAAACCATAACTGCGAGCTGCAAAAGCTCTCTCTCGGCTACGGAGTGGACGAGGACAGGTTCAAGGGCGAAGACTTCGTCCTTCCCATAGACGATTCCGCGCCCTATGTCGTGCGCGATAACGACAAGTGCATCAACTGCATGCGCTGTGTGGCTGCCTGCCGCAAACAGCACGTCAACGCCATAGGCTCCATAGGCCGCGGCTTCAACGTACATATCGGCTCGGCGTTCGATATGCCCCTCTCCCAATCCGTATGCGTAGGCTGCGGTCAGTGCATCGTCGCCTGCCCCGTCGGCGCTCTTTCCGAACGCTCCACCATTGACGAAGTCTGGAATGCGTTTGCCGACCCCACCAAAAAGGTGGTGTTCTTCACCGCGCCTTCGGTGCGTGCCACCCTCGGCGAGGCGTTCGATATGCCCATAGGCACCAATGTCGAAGGCAAAATGGTCGCTGCCATTCGCAGGCTCGGTCAGTGCGAGGTGTTCAACATGGACGTCACCGCCGACCTCACGATAATGGAGGAGGCGTCCGAACTCATAAACCGCATCAAGACGGGCAAGCCCATGCCCATGTTTACTTCGTGCTGTCCCGCTTGGGTCAAGTTCATCGAACAGCGCTATCCCGAAATGATACCCAATCTTTCTACCTGCAAGTCGCCCCAGCAGATGTTCGGCGCGCTCTTGAAGACGTACTGGTGCGAAAAGCATCACGTCCGCCCCGAGGACCTCTTCACGGTATCCGTAATACCCTGCACGGCAAAGAAGTACGAGTGTCACCGTCCCGAAATGGAGGGCGAAGTCAATGCGGCGATAACCACACGCGAACTTGCCCGCATGATAAAGACGGCGGGCATAGAGTTCACCAAACTTCCCGATGAGGAGTTTGATAATCCCTTTGCCACCGCAACGGGCGGCGGCGCAATATTCGGCGCCACCGGCGGCGTAATGGAAGCTGCTCTGCGCACGGCTGCGCACATGCTCGACGGCTCGTTCGAAGTTCTCGACTTCTATTCGGTCCGCGGCATTAACCCCATAAAGGAAGCCACCTATCTCGTGGCGGGACACACGCTCAAGGTTGCCGTTGCATCCGGTCTCGAAAATGCCGTAACGCTGCTCGAACAGATAAAGTCGGGCAAAAAGAAGTACGACTTTGTCGAAATCATGGCATGCCCCGGCGGCTGCGTGAACGGCGGCGGACAGCCTACGCTCTCCGACAGCGTCCGCAACAATGCAGATATCGACCTCAAGGAGGCGCGTGCAAAGGTGCTGTATCTCTCCGACGGTCACGCCGATATCCGCCGTTCGTCCAATTCCCCCGTTATGGATATGCTGTACGAAGATTATTTCATCTTCCCCAACAGCCATAAGGCCCACGAAGTACTGCACACCGTATATACCGAAGACAAGCGCATCTGATGCGCGTCGGCCGCGGACGGCACAGCCGTCCGCGGCTAATTTTACTTTTTTAACCTACGTTAAAAAATGTATATCAATTTGCTTGACATCGTCTGTATGCCTGTGATAGTATAATTGCACAGGAGGATTTAAGCATAGTGGACGACAGCCCAAGTAGCGTGCCCCGACATGCGAGCATTTTAATACTTGACTTTGCCGAACATAACTTTTTTGCGCACAGTGCAAAAGGGTTGTGTTTTTTGTGTTGTAAAAAAGCAGAAGATAAATAAAAATCCACAAATTTTCTGTTTCCACCGGTGTGTGCAAAGTCATGCACACAATATGCTAAAATTATTATGACAGCAGGCGAAATTGCCTTAGCCTTAGTGCTTCAGGTAGTGCTCATTGCACTGAACGCTATATTTGCAAGCGCAGAAATAGCGGTCATTTCCGCAAACTCAACAAAAATGGAAAAGCTTGCCGAAGACGGCAACAGGCGCGCCAGGCGCATCTGCCGTCTCACCAAAAACTCTTCCAAATTCCTTTCCACAATTCAGGTTGCAATTACGTTGGCGTCCCTTTTGGGTTCGGCGTTTGCGGCAGACAGCTTCTCGGAACCTCTGGCTCAGGCAATAGTCGGTGAAAGCAGCAGCTACTATAATGTTGTCAGCACCGTCTGCATGATAGTCATCACGCTCATATTGTCCTACTTCTCAATAGTATTCGGCGAGCTCGTTCCCAAGCGTATAGCTATGCGCAATGCCGAAAAGCTTTCGCTCATTCTTTCGGGCATACTCAATTTCGTATCCTATGCCTTCGCGCCCTTCGTGTGGCTGCTCACCGTATCTGCAAACGGCGTGCTCCGTCTGTTCGGCATAAAGCCCGAAGATTCGGGCGAGGAAGTCACCGAAGAGGAGATCATGCTCATGGCTGAAGCCGGCAGCGAAAAGGGCTCCATCGACGAAAAGGAGAATGAGTTCATTCAGAACATCTTCGAATTCAAGGAAAACGACGTCGGCGAAGTATGCACTCACCGCAAGGACGTAGACTTCCTGTTCGAGCGCGACGACCTCTCCGTGTGGGAGGATACCATCAAGCAGTCCAGCCATACATACTATCCCGTATGCGGCAAGGATACCGATGACGTCATAGGCGTGCTCAACACAAAGATATATTTCCGCTTAAAGGACAAGTCAAAGCAAAACGTCCTCGCCCAGGCGGTAATGCCACCCGTATTCATTTCCGAGACCATGCAGGCAGACGATCTGTTCTACCGCATGAAGACCACACGCGAATATTTTGCCATCGTGCTCGATGAATACGGCGGAATAAACGGCATCATAACCATTCACGACCTCATTGAGCTGCTCGTCGGCGACCTGCACGAAAAGGGTGAAGCACCCGATTACGTCATAAACCGTACAGGCGATGATACCTGGGAAGTTACCGGTCTTGCGCCCTTTGACGAGGTCGTAGAAGCTATGGATATCAGACTTTCGGAAGAGGAGCAGGAAGAGGACGACTACGAAACGTTTGGCGGCTACGTCTGCGAAATGCTCGGCGAAGTGCCCGATGACGGCACTATGCCCGAGTGTGAAAACGACCTCGTAAAAGTAAAAGTGCTGCTCGTCGAAGACCATAGGATCGAAAAGATGCTCATAACCAAAAAGCAGAAGACGGCTGACAGCGCCGAGGAAGAAGATGACAAAAAATTCCGCCTCTTCAAGAAGGACAGGGAAGAGGACGGCGAAGATAAGGAAGTTAAAACTGCAGACGACAAGTCGGCAGAAAGCGGCAAGGCAGGAGCGATTGCAGGCAGTGCATCCGAAAAGAAAGATTAAAATTTCAAATACACGCAAGTAACGGCTCCATAAATCCAAAACGGCGCGGCGCGGGCAAATTGCCCGCGCCGCGCTGTCTTTTAAAACATATTTCAGTTTGCACGGGAAATTTTTTTAAAAACTATTGACAAAGCGCACTTTATCGCATATAATAAAAACAATTTAATAGACTAAATCGATGAAGTAAAGAGTAATCTGCGCATTACAGGCTTTTAAGAGAGCTCCGGAAGGTGGAAGCGGGGCGCCCGTAGCAGGTGAATGGGTTACTGAGAGCGGATGTGAAGGGGCTCAAAAGCTCTGCGTAGCTTCCGACGGGGCTTTCCCGTTACAGAAAGAGGGCATTGTCTGATGCCCGTAAACGAGGTTGCAAACAGGCTTTGCAGCGAAATTGGGTGGCAACACGGATATATTCGTCCCAAGCGGATATTATCCGTGTGTTTTTTTATATTGCGGCAGTCGCCCGCCGCAGGTTTAGGGCTATTAAAAATACACAATTTGCGGCTCATCGCCGCAGCGGACAAAGGAGGTATAAATATGTCTGCAAAAAAAATCCCCTATAAAATGTATCTTTCCGAAGAAGAGATGCCCTCTACCTGGCTCAATTTAAAGGCGTTCATGCCTCGATCCCACGCGCCGTTTTTGGACCCCGCTACGGGAAAACCATGCTCTGCGGCGCAGCTTGAGCAAGTGTTCTGCCGCGAGTGCGTCGAGCAGGAGCTCAACGACACCGATAAGGAGATAGAGATACCTCAGGGCATACGCTCGTTCTACACAAACTTCCGTCCTTCACCGCTCGTCAGGGCTTATTTCCTTGAAAAAGCGCTCGATACCCCCGCCGAGATATACTATAAGTTCGAAGGAAACAACACGTCGGGTTCGCACAAGCTCAATTCTGCCATTGCCCAGGCATACTATGCAAAGCAGCAGGGGCTCAAGTCCGTCACTACCGAAACGGGCGCGGGGCAGTGGGGCACGGCACTCGCCATGGCTTGCGCGTTCTATGGTCTCGACCTCCATGTGTTCATGGTCAAAACCTCATATGAGCAGAAGCCGTACCGCATGGAGGTCATGCGCACGTACGGCGCGTCTGTCACTCCTTCGCCCTCGGTCACTACTTCTGCCGGGCGAAAGATTCTTGCCGAGTTCCCGGGCACCGGCGGCTCGCTCGGCTGTGCCATAGCCGAAGCCGTCGAAACGGCGGTGAACACTCCCGATTGCCGCTACGTGCTCGGCTCCGTGCTCGACCACGTGCTGCTGCACCAGACAGTGATAGGGCTTGAAAGCAAGATCGCGCTCGATAAGTACGGCGTTCGCCCCGATATTGTCATAGGCTGCGTGGGTGGCGGTTCAAACTACGGCGGACTCATAGCTCCCTACATGGCAGAAAAATTGCAGGGCAAAAACGACATCGACTTCGTCGGCGTAGAGCCCGCAAGCTGCCCTTCTATGTCCCGCGGCAGGTATGCGTACGACTTCTGCGACAGCGCAAAGATAACGCCCCTCGCCAAGATGTACACTCTCGGCTGCGCATTCATGCCCTCGCCGGACCACGCGGGCGGGCTGCGCTACCACGGCATGAGCCCGATAATTTCAAAGCTCTATCACGACGGGTATATGCGCGTAGAGGCGGTCAGGCAGACCGAAGTCTTTGCCGCCGCCGAACGCTTTGCCAAGTGCGAAGGCATATTGCCCGCCCCCGAATCATCCCATGCCATAAAGGTCGCCTTGGACGAGGCGATAAAGTGCAGGGAGAGCGGGCAAAAGAAGGTCATCCTCTTCGGACTCACCGGCACGGGTTATTTCGACCTCGCCGCCTACAAATCCTTTAACGACGGAAATATGAAGGACTACGTCCCCACGCAATCCGACCTCGATCGCGGCTTTGCTTCGTTGCCGTCGCTTTGATAGCGGACAGATTGTCTATAATTATCGGATTTTGCAAATTCTTTACATTATGCATTGACTTGCGCTCCGCCCCGTGATATAATATCCATGCGGGCGGAGTTTCCCTTTGCCTGCTTCAGAAAAAGGAGAAATGCAATGAAAAACAAGTTCAAAAAGCTCATTGTCGGATTGCTGTCCCTTGTTATGGCGTTCGGCACGTTTGCATTTGTCGCCTGCGGCGACGATGCGGATCCCGGCAACGGTCAGCAGAATGACCAGAACGACGGCGAGACTCCGGGCGGCGAGGAGAGCCCCGGCGGCGAAGAGAACCCCGGCGGCGAGGAGAATCCCGGTGGCGAGGAGAACCCCGGCGGCGAGGAGAATCCCGGTGGCGAGGAGAACCCCGGCGGCGAGGAGAACCCCGGCGGCGAAGACGACGCGCCCGTTCTTCCCACCGACAAGACGCCCACGATATACCTTGCCGGCGATTCCACCGTCAAAACCTATTCCGACTCCCAGTTCATCGGCGGGTGGGGACAGTATCTCGACCTGTTCCTCGACAGCCAGATAGTCGTTGCAAACGCCGCGCAGGGCGGACGCAGCACGCGCTCGTTCATCAACGAGGGCAGGCTGTACAACATCGACGACCCCGAATACAGCTACAACTTCTCCGAAAATAACGGCAACTCCATCGAGGATGTGATCAAGGAGGGGGATTTCCTCTTCATTCAGTTCGGTCACAACGACGACGACACCAAAAAGGAAAGCTCGTATTCCACGATGTACAACCGCATGGTTTCCCTCGGCACTCCCGACGAGAACGGCATATATCCCACCGTCGAACCCACCGAGGACATGAAAAAGCCCACCACATATCTCCCCGAAGAGTACACCTCCAACGTGTCCGACACGGCAGGCGCTCTGGAGGAGATAGCAAAATACGGCTCCGAATACTATGCCTACGACAGCGGCGCAACGTATAAGGGCTATTTGAAAGTTTACGTCGACTTCGCTCGCGAAGCGGGCGCCACGCCCGTGCTCGTCACGCCCGTGGCAAGAACGGGCTTCAATTCCGACGGCACGCTCAAGGACGGCCCCGGTCGCCACGGCGACGATTTCGCATACGTCAAGGCCGTGCGCCAGCTCGCCGAAGAGGAGGACGTTCTGCTCGTCGATCTGTTCGATTACACCAAGACCGTGCTCGAAACCGCCGGCCCGAGCTATGCGGACTATCTGATGGCGCTCGTTCCCAACGACCTCACCGGCACATGGCCCACCGATTACGACAATATCTACGGCAATGCAGAGCTGGGGTTTGAAAAGATAGAAGGTACGCACTACAACAAGTACGGCGCGTTCATAACCGCGGCTGCCGTCGCGCAGACCATAGTCGAGTGCGGCGCGTCCGTAACCGCTAACGACGGCAAGGAATATTTCAACTTTGCTTCGCACGTGCTCGCCGAGCCCGAACAGTTCGTGGATCCCTCCAACCGCATGCCCATATCCACTGTGGCGAAGGTTGAAGACGTTCTCGACAAAGTCAACGTCACAAATCCCGACAGGGTCTACAAGCAGGCCGACGAAGTCATCGCCGCAATCGATGCTCTCGTTGCAAAGGGCCCCGTCACGGCGGAAAATTACCTCGCGCTTCAGTCCGAATGCGAAGCCGTCCGCGCGGAATACGAGTCGCTCAACTTCGACATCAGAAAGGACGTCACCAACTACGACAAGCTTGTGGAGATGGAGGAGGCGATAGCCGCACAGATCGAGGCGGCCAGACCCAAGCCCGTCGAAGTGATAACGCTCGACGCAAGCGCCGCCGTCGGCGAGGTCTCGTCGGTGGACGGCAAAACGTATGTCAGCGGCCCCGTCACCGTGGGCGATCATGTGTTCAGCTTCTCCTCCGGCGATATGGAGATCAGAACAAATTACAAGTCCTCGCCCTTCGACTATGGCGGAAATACCTATCAGGCCACCACACAGTGCATATACATACCGGGCAGTTCCAACCTCACGTCTTCCGCAAGGAGATATATTGAATTTACCGTCGAAGGTCCCTGCACCATAACCGTTGCCGCGCAGTCCACAAACGCGTCGCAGGTCAGAAACGTTCAGCTCGTCGGCGTGGCTTCCAACACCGTGCTCGGCACGTTCGAGGCCGCGGCGGGCACCACCGTCACCTCCGTGGAAGTTGCCGAAGGCGGCACCTATCGTCTCGGCTCTGCGGGAAGCGGCATCGCGGTCTATTATGTCATAATAGAATATTTTGAATGAGCATTTGCATTCAATTGCTGCGGCGCGGACATTCTGTCCGCGCCGCATTTTGCGCTTTGCAATGCAAAATGGATTGCAAATACTTTAATATTTTGGTATAATAATAGAGTATGAATTTAGTCTTTTTCGATATCGAATGCGCCAGCGTGCACAAGACCACGGCAAAGATATGCGCCTTCGGCTACGTCGTGTGCGACGAGCAGTTCAATATCATAAAAAAGGAAGATATCCTCATAAATCCCAAGGGCGGCTTTCACCTCACCGACAGAAAGGGCGAAAAGGGTCTGGAACTTCCGTACGACTATTCGGAATTCAAAAAGCACCCGCCCTTTCCCGCAGTATATTCGTTTATCCGCGATCTATTGGAAGATGACGACAGCCTTGTGTTCGGTCATGCGATAATGAACGACGTAAAGTATCTCGACCTTGAAACCAGGCGCTTTCATCTTCCGCCGTTCAGCTTCGAATTTCTCGACAGTCAGCTCATGTATATGACGCACATAGGCGATTTTTCGCGTCAGTTCGGGCTCGAATACATAACCGAAAACCTCAACGTCGACTTCACTCCTCACCGCGCCGCCGACGACGCGTTTGCCACGATGAAGATAGTCGAAGAGCTCTGCCGCATACGTTCCGTCTCTCCCGCCGGTCTCGCTTGCGACCTCGGCGTAAAATGCGGCAGGATATCGGGGCACAACATAGTCCGCCCCACATCGGCGGCGTTTGAAAAATACGTCGCGGCAAGAACTGCCGCACGTGAAAAGCGCAGCCGCGACCGCACTAAATTTTACATTTTTCTCAGCCGCCGCAAGCGGAAAAAAGAGGGCAGACTCCTGGGCAGGGTGTTCACTTTTTCGCGCAATATCGAAGACGACGTCGATATCTCCATACCCCTTGTGCAGTCCATATATGAACAGGGCGGCGTGTATTCGCAAAAACTCGTCGATTGCACCGACTATGTCTGCGAAGATGATGACGCCACCGTCCGCACCAAAAACGCCCGCCAGCTCAGCGACGTGAATATAATAGATGTCTCACAGTTAAAGGAGATGCTCGGGTCATGATATCTCTTCCCAAGGCATTTGAAGAACGTATCAGGCGCGACCTCGGCGACGAGGCCGCGCAATTTTTGGCTTCATATTCGCTGTCTCCCGCAAAGGGCATACGCGTCAATACTCTGAAGATCGATGTCGAAAGTTTTAAAAAAATCAGCCCGTTTGCGCTTGAACCGGTGCCGTGGGCGGCGGACGGATTTTATGTCGATGAGGAAAAGCCGGGCAAAACCGTGCTGCACGCCGCGGGCGCATACTATGTTCAGGAGCCTTCGGCGATGTGCGCGGCGCCCCTGCTCGATGCAAGAGCGGGCGAGCTCGTGCTCGATTTGTGTTCGGCGCCGGGCGGAAAGGGGACGCAGCTTGCCCAGGCAATGCGCGGCGAGGGCGTCATCGTCCTCAATGAAATTAATTTTCAGCGCGCAAAAGCGCTGTCGTCCAACGTGGAGCGGCTGGGCATAACAAATGCCGTCGTCACCTGCGCTTCGCCGGATGCGCTTGCTCAAAAGCTCGGCGGAGCGTTCGATAAAGTGCTCGTCGATGCTCCCTGCTCGGGCGAAGGCATGTTCAAAAAGGAGCAGGCGGCAATTCCCGAGTGGAGCGTTGAAAATGTAAAAATGTGCGCCGCAAGGCAGTCTGAAATTCTCGACTGTGCGGCGCAACTGCTCGCGCCGCAGGGCAGCATGGTATATTCCACGTGCACGTTTTCGCGCGAGGAGGATGAAGAGCAGGTGCAGTCGTTTGTCGAAAGGCACGCCGATATGCGCCTTGTAAAGAGCTTTAAGCTCTATCCCCACAAGGTCAGGGGCGAAGGTCACTATGCGGCGCTGTTCAAAAAGAGCGGAAGTGATGGGGCAAGTATTGCCTTCATGTCCCCGCACGCAGATAAAAAGAGTCTGTCGCTCTTTGGTGAATTTTGCTCGAAGTATCTCAATGTGTCCTATAAAAACATCAATGCAGTCGGCGGCAGGCTGTACAGCCTGCCCGATAATTGTCCCGCCGTCGGCGTGCAGACTCTCCGCGCAGGCGTCGAGCTGGGCGAAGTGGTGAAAGGCAGGTTTGAACCTTCGCATTCGCTCGCAATGTGCTTAAAGGCGGGGCAGGCGGCATTTATCGCGCTCGATGAGCAAGGGGCGCTGTCCTATCTGCGAGGCAATACGTTTGCCTGCGATGAAAACGCTTCGGGTTGGGCTGTGGCAAGCTATCTGGGTTTTCCGCTCGGCTGGTGCAAGCTTACTCACGGCATAGCAAAAAATCATCTGCCAAAGGCACTGAGAATAACAAATTGAAATACGCGGCGGGAGCGCACATAAAATGTCGCTCCCGCCGCTCTCATAATAAAGGCGCCTCGCGAAGAAACTTCGCGAGGCGCCGTTTTGCCTCAACAGGTCAATTAGTTCCTGTCGTCACCTTCGGGCGAATTATCTGCATTTTCGCCGAGCTGCTGTTCAAACTTATCGTCTTCGCTGAGCTCGCCGTTATCTGCGGGCGTCTCGCCGTGTTCTTTTACGTAAGTTCTGACATAGCGCTTATTCTTGGTGTAGTTATATGTGTTTTTGCTTGTCTTGGGTCTTCTCTTGAACTTTTTGCGCATATCCCTTATCAAAAGGACAACTATCGCAATAAGGATGGCAGCAACCATGACTATCGAAGATACAAGCAGCCATATATTTGTCGAATCGGTCGTCGTGCCGTGGTCGTGATCGTGGTCATCGTCCTCGACATCGGTCGTCGTTGTTATGGATATGTTCTTGTCTACGTTTGAGTAGTCTATGAACATATTCATCATCGGCGAACCGTTGACTGCGCTGTCGTCCACTCTGAGCACTGCAAGTGCCTCCGAATAGTCGTTGTAAGCGTAGTTGTAACCGGTTTCGCCCTCTTCGGCGGTAGTTGCGTTGAAGGGTACATATGTTGCCGAATCGTAGAGAGTGTAGGTGTAGTACTGCGCGTCGTACGCATACTTATCCACGCTTACGCCAAGTTCTTTTGCGATCTCCTCGTAGTAGGCTATGCTCTCATCGTTCGAATCGAACACTATATCGGCATCGGCTGCCTTTATCGCCTGCCTGTATGCGTCGGCGATATCGCTCTGATAGTGGTTGAGCAGCGAAGAATAGGTGCTCTCGTCAAGCGTTACGGCACTGTAATCGAACATGACATAGCTGCCGTCAACAACGCCTTCGGTCATCTGCTCGTCGCGGGTGCCGCTCCAAAGCTCAAGGCGATAATCCTTAGCCTGGCTGCCGGTGCGGATAAAGAAGTTTACGGTTATCCATTTTTCTGCCAGCTCGGGGTTGGCTATCGCGTCTATGGTGAAGGAGTAGGGCGAGCTCTCTTCGGCGGTGTAGCGGGGAACCGCTACGGTCACGTCGAATGCTTTGACCTGCGTGTCGCTCACTTCGCCGTCGACGAAGTATTTGTATACGACGTCGCCGTCCGTTCCCGATACGTACGAATAAACTCTGTCGCCGTCCGTCGTGGTAAGGTAGTGGGGGGCGTATGCGCTGCCCGTTGCGTCGGCGTAATAAATTTCGCCTTCGATCAGGCTGTCGAAGGGAACTTTAGTGCCCTCTGCGTCAAAGTAGTTTGCGCGTTCGTCGTAATATTCGCGGCTGTAGTTAAAGAGGTTTGCGTACAGGTTTCCTTCGGCATCCTCGTACAGACCGTCTTCGCGCAGGCTGTAAGCTATGTTTGCGCGCTGCTCTTCGCGGGTGGCGTCCTCATCGGGTTCACCCTTGAGCACGTTGCCGTCGTTGTCATACCAGAAGGTATAGGCGGGGGTGCTGTATGCGAGTTCCTTTCTGCTGTCGGGATCTACAAGATATACCGTAGCAACGGCGCCTTCGGAAACTTTTACCTTTACGCTGACTGCGGTATAGCTGTCTGCGCTTGCCGAAGCCTCGCTGCCTATATAACCATAATTATATATGCCCGAAGTGTTTTCGGCAACTTCCCTAACTGTGTTTATGATAAGCAGGGGCTGGTTTGCCGCCGAACCTACCACCTTGTTCCAGTCTGCGTCCGAAGCGAACAGCGCTTTGAGCGGGCTGCCTGCATCCAGACTCGTCAAAAGTTCGGAATAGGTATCCTTATAAGTTTCAAAGTATTCCTTGTTTATAAGACCTGCGTATTCGTTTTGGTTTGCCTTGTCGTATGCCGAAGGCTCTACGGGAACGCTCTGAACTCTGCCGCTCGCGCCGTTTACGCCCACATAGGTCGAAGGTACCGCAAGGCTCGTCTGTATCTGGTTGGGATAGAGCGTATCGTCGAGCTTGGTGTCCGTCGACGAAGCCTCGGTGATGGAGAGGGAGGCGGCGGTGGAACCGCTCTCGGCATAATCGAACGCCTTTTCGGTGACGTCTATCGTGGAAAGGTTGGCAACTGCCGCCCAGCCGCCGTAATAATCTGAAGCGGTAGTACCCTTTATCTCATTGGTGCCGTAGTTTATTACGAGCTCGAACTGCTGTTCCTCGTCAAGCAAATTGGATACCAGCGCGTAGCACTGTACCCAGCCGTTGTAAACGTCATCAACGTCGTTTATGGTGGTGGGGTCAACGGTCGTCGTGTCTATTTCAAAGCTCGAAGCGTTGTCCTCGTCGCCCGCTTGTCTCGCCGTAACGGTGACGGCGGTCCTGTCGTTAAGTTCGCTCGTCTTGATCCAGAATGAAACTATCTTGTAGCCGTGCGCGTCGACCGTGAACAGGGGGTCGGCTATGACGCTCTCATAGGCAGCGCCTCTTGCGCTCAGCATGAGTAGCACGTTTGCATTTCCGCCAGCCGCGGGAAGCGTGGCTGCCGTTCTTATCTCGTCATCGAGTATGCTCTGATAGTTTCCGTCTATGCCGCTTGTCCAGCTTTCGGAATCGCTGACCGAAAGATTGGCTATCACGTCGTCGGCGGTGCTGAGGTTGAGGTCGGTGGGCAGGTATGTCGTGCGGTCCTCGGGGCTGCCGACCTGTCCCACGTAGTTCACCTTTCCGTTGCTGCTTGCATAGCCGCTGTCGTCAACGGTGAGTCCCGCAACTGTGTTGTCGGCGTTGAGTTCAACCGCCGTCTGCGAAGCTATGGCAAGGTCGATATGGTAGGAATATTTCGAGCTGTAGTGCTCTACAACGGTGTCGCCGTCGTTGAAAATTTCGTTATCTACGCGGAATATCTTGTCCTCGGGCTCGCTCAAAAGGTCGCACGTCGTGCCCAGTTCGGGGTCGTTAACCGCTGCGTCGAACGCTTCGCTGCCGCCTGCGGCGTCAATCATCTCGTCCACGCTCATATACTTTTCAAAGGTGACGTCGTCAAAGAACGCGTAGCCTTCGAGCGTATAATTTTCAGCCGCGCCCAGACCGAGCGTTACTGTAAGGGTGGTGGAGGCGTAGTCGCACGCGCTTACGTATATATCGTACTTCACCCAGCCGTTGTTGCCGTTTGCCCACGTTTTGCTCTCCTCGTCGTAGGGGTTGAGCACTGCGGTGTTTATGTTCTCTATCTTAAAGCTGTCAAGGTCGGTTCCGCCGGCAGTCTGTTCAATCTCGATGTATGCGCCGCGCTGGTCAACGACTTCGGTGCGGGTGTCGTTGTTGCCGCCGAAAAAGAGGTCGCTCGTCTTCACCCATACGCTTATCTTTGCAGCGGTGTTTGTTTCAAGGGTGAGGGTGGTGGACGAGGTAAAGCTCGTGGCGGTGCCCTGCTTGTCGTCGTCTACATAGTTGTGTATCATGAGCACGTTGCTCTCTATAAGGCTGTCCTCGTCAAAATCCGGGGAAGTATAGTAGCTGCCGTCCTTTTCATAATACTCAACGCTGTTGCCTTCGGAATCGTACAGCACCGTCTTGCCGTCCTCTTCCGCCCAGCGGTAGCCGTGCGTATCGGGGTTGGCGATGTATTCGGCACCTTCGGCGATATAATAATCGTCGGTGTCGTCCTCGTCGTCATCCTCGTTTTCGACTATCGCAGATGCGGGGTCTTTGAAGGGCAGGTCTTCGGGCGAAGCGTTGTAGTTCACGTAGTCCTCGTCGCCGGAATCGAGTGCGGCGTTGTCCCAAAGCTTTTGGGGAAGTTCGGGGTCGGTCAGTCTGTTCCACGCAGCCGCAGTGGTGCCTATTACGCCCGATGCCGAATCGGATGAAGTGGCGCCGCTGTCGGTGGCAGAAGACCAGTTGTCTGCCGAGCCCAGGATGTAAGTTCCGTCGTTGTCGTTGAAAAATTCAAAGTTGCCGTTTTTAAGAATCTGTTCGTCCACGCGTGTGGAGGTGTTGCTTTCTTCCTCCCCGTCGTCGGAAGCGGGAGTGCAGGCGCTTGCAAACATTGCAAAAGACGCCGCCACAGCCACCGCCCCGAACAGGGCTGACTTGTACTTTGAGTTTTTCGTCTTAAATTTTTTGCTCATATCTGTATCCTTAAAAATAATTGCAAAATTTTACGTTTTACTTGTCAGTCGGCGCGTTGTGCCGCGCCGCTTGACCGTACCATTACATTTTAATATAAATCGACCTTTTAAGCAACTATTTCTGAGTGAAAATAAAGCAAAATTTCAAATATTCATTGCAAATTTGCACAAACTCTTTGGGTATGAAGCAGATAAAGAGCGGCTCGCAAGTCAAACAGCGCATATTGAGCGGAGCGCTCATCGGCATAATAAACGGACTGTTCGGCGGCGGAGGCGGAATGATAGCCGTGCCCGTGCTCACCGGGCTTTTGGGATATCCCCAAAAGGAGGCGCACGCCACGGCAATAGCGGTTATAGCGCCCGTCTGCGCGGTCAGCGCGGCGGCATATGTTTTTGCAGGCTGCGCCTCGCCGCAGCTCGTCATTCCCGCCGCGCTGGGCAGTACTGCCGGCGGGCTGTTGGGCTCTCTGCTGCTCGGCAAATTGCCCGCGCTCGCCGTGCAGATATGTTTTATCGTCGTGATGTTGGCCGCGGGCATAAGGATGATGTTATAGTATGTCTTTTTTGGTATATCTTGCGGCGGGGTTTGTTTCGGGTCTGCTCGGCGGTATGGGCATGGGCGGCGGAACGGTGCTCATACCCGTACTCACCGTGTTCTGCGGCGTAGCCCAGCAGGCGGCTCAGGTCACAAATTTGCTTTCGTTTTTGCCCATGTCGGCATTTTCCGTGGCTATGCACAAAAAACAGGGTCTCATCCGCACGGGCGGGCTTGCGGCGCTCATCCTGCCGGCTGTATTAACGTCGGTCGGCGGCGGGCTCGTGGCGCTCGTGTTGCCCGCAGACCTGCTCGGCAGACTTTTCGGCGCATTTCTCGTAGCGCTTGCGGTCAAGAGCGCGCTCTCGCTGTCCGTCGGGGCGCTGCGCGGAGAGGGGACATAAAATTTCACTTTTTAAGTATGGCTTTGAGCGCCGCAAATTTTACCGCTCCCGCAACCCGCAGCGCCGCAAGCATGAATGCCGTAACGGCGGCGCCGCATACCGCCATGGCTGCCGCCGTCGGCATACTGTCCGTCAGGCTGTCTATGACGAGCCCGAACATGCTGCCGAGTACGCACAGCGCGGTACAGGTGACCGTGTATTTTGCCCACGATACCGAAGGACACTTTTTGCTAAGCAATGCAAGGTTGAGCCCCGCGGTAAT
Source organism: uncultured Clostridia bacterium (assembly GCA_944327465.1). Lineage (GTDB taxonomy): Bacteria > Bacillota > Clostridia > Christensenellales > Borkfalkiaceae > Coproplasma. Next base: position 58,428 of record CALVHH010000003.1, read on the forward strand.
AAAGTTGCTGCCCGCAAGTCCCGTCATGTATGAGTATATCCCTGCAATCGGCGTCAAAACAAATATGCATGCCAGCATAAACAAGGCGCCTATAAAAAAGTAGATGAGCGTCTTTACTTCGCAGTTCATCGAGTTGAGCACGGTCGTAGTTATCATCGATATGCACATCGGCATCAGCATGAATGAAAAATCGCTTATCACGCGTCCGCTGAAGGCGTTGTCGAACAGCAGCACGCCTATTTCGTCGCCCAGCACATACAGGGGTGGTATGACTATTGCGGCAATCAGCACGGCGGCTTTGATCGTCTTTTCGATGTCGCCGCGCAATTTTTGCGTGCGCTTTGCGTAGTAATGCTCGCTCATCTCGGGAGCGGTCACCACGGCTATTGAACCTATCAGCGAATTTGGTATGAACAGCACGGGCAGGCTCATGCCGGTGACCGCGCCGTAAAGGGCAAGCGCCTCCGAATTTTCGTAGCCGCAGGTGCTTATGAGCAGTGCGGGCAAAAATGTTGCCACCACCGAATTTATCAGCGAGGTCGAAGTACGCATTGCGGTTATTGGCATTGCCGAAGCCAGCAGCGGCTTGAGCTGCTCGCGGGGGTGAACGAACTTTCCGCCGTGCGCAAGGTACCAGCCCACCGAAACGATAAACGAAAATATATAGGATATCAGCACGGCGACAGTCGCACGGAACGCGCCGTCAGAAGGCGATGAAGCGAACATTACGAGTATGCTGCCAAGAATGACCATAACGCTGTCTTCGGCGAGCTCTATCAGCGAATAGGGCATGAATTGCTTGTTGCCCCAGAATGTGCCCCGCATCACCGCGTATACCGATGTAAGTATGAGTCCTGGCAGCAGTATGACGAATATGTCTATGCTGTCCCCGTCGGGGAAGAGGAATGACAGCATGCCGCGGCCGAAAAACAATATTATTGCCGCGGGCACGGTAAACAGCAGCGTTCCCGCCACGCCTGCCGAAACTACCGCGTGTTTGCCCGCCAAGGTGCCGGTGGCGCTCTGCTTTGCTATCATCCGCGATACCGTCACCGGTATTCCGCTCGACGCCATAGTCAAAAATACTGAAAAGACAGAAAGGCATATCTGGTAAATGCCTACGCCCTCCGCGCCGAGAAAGCGCGAAAGCACTATTCTGTAAGCAAAGGATAGAGCCTTTTCGATAGTGGAAAATATTGTTACCTGAGCCGCAGATGCGTAAATGTTTTTTGCCATTACGCTCTATTTTACATAATTTTTCCGCGGAATATGTTAACATGTGCCGCAGTTCGTCGCATAAGATATATAAATGTATGTGCTTGAATGCGACAGACCGCCATTTATCAGGATATCGGGCGAAGATATGCGGCGCAGGGCGGAGCGTTGCTTTATGTGTCCCGTCCATGCCAGGGGAGGCGGCGACGTCGCCGCCCTGTTTCCGCGCAATTGTACGGCGTATGTCGCCGGTCCGCTTGAAAGCTTTGGTTCTATTGCGCGCAAGTTCGGCGCCGATGCCGCGGAGTTAAAAAAATTCAACGGCGGCGAAGTATACGCTTCGCGCACAATCTACGTGCCTTGAGATTTTGGCGCCAACGGGTCATAACAAATTGCCCGTCTCATTCATAAAATAAAGTAATACAACTAACAGTTTTTACGGAGGTAGAAATATGTCCTTTTATTCAAACTTTCAATCGTCGCAGTGTCCGGGTTGCATAACGGGCAATGCGCTCACGGGTCTGAGTGAAAAGGTATGCATTCAGGCACAGAAAATTTTCGATGCCTGCATAAAGCAGGTACAGATAGAAAATTACACCCTGACGCTCACCGACCTCACTCCCGCCGACCCTACATATCCTTTAACTTTTGTCAGCGCCCGTTCGGTCACTTCGGCAGGCACGATAACTTCACTCACGGTCGACAGGCTCGCCGATAAGCAGGGCTGCGCCCGCGTGCAGGCGGTCGTGTCCGTTCCCGTCGAAGTGGCTTACACCGATGCCAACGGAACGGAGGGGGTAGCCCAGGCAGTAATTTCGGTCACGCAGGATGTGCTCTTGTCAGTCCCCGCTCCGTCAATCATGCCCTATCGCATAACGGCTGAAACTTCGGCTGTCTCGGCGGAGGGAACATTCAATGCCCAAAACAACACCTTCACGGTTGAAGCGTGCGTCACGATAATTTTAAAGGTATCTATCGACGTCCAGATACTGCTTCCCTCGTACGGCTACTGTGCCATTCCGCCCGCACAGGACTACTCGCACGAAGTGTGCCAGGGCTTTTTCGAACTGCCTCTCTATCCCCAATCCGCCAAGACGTGCGGCAAATGCAAATAAATAATGTTTGCTGCGGCGCGGCGCCCGATGGGGCGCCGCGCATATTTTGAGCATTGTTGACGATATTTGTAATATTGCACAGTACTATGTCACATATAATCGGTTAAAATTTTGTATTTTTTGCTCGCGGCGCAGCCGCCGGGGATAAAAATACTTTTATCGCGCAAAAAAATATGCTACAATAGGTGCATGAAAGTTTATGCGATAAGCGATTTGCACCTATCGGGACTTGCCGATAAGCCGATGAATGTATTCGGCGGCAACTGGGAAGGTCACTTCGATAAAATAAAGAGCGATTGGCTCGCAAAAGTTCTGCCCGAGGACGTTGTGCTCATTTGCGGCGATATAAGCTGGGGCACTACTTTGGATGAAGGACTGTACGACCTTGAAAGTTTAAAGTGTCTGCCGGGCAGAAAAGTGTTTATCCGCGGCAACCATGACTATTGGTGGAACGGTATAACCAAACTGCGCCGCGCCGCGCCCGACGATACCTTTTATTTTCTTCAGAACGACTGCGTCAGGTTCGAAAACGTCGTCATCTGCGGTTCACGCGGCTGGACCTGCCCGGGCAGCGCCGACTATACCGAGCATGACGAAAAACTTTACCTGCGCGAAGCCGAGCGCTTCAAGCTGTGCTTCAAAGAGGTCGAAAAGATAAAAAGAGAGGGAGATACGCTTATAGCGCTCATACACTACCCGCCCATGGGGCTCAGGCTGCAGCCTACGCTTTTTACTCAGCTGTTCGAATCGAACGGGGTGGATAAGGTTGTGTTCGGGCACCTGCACGGCGATGTGTTTTTCCCTTTTCGTCACGTCAGAGAAGGCATAGAGTATATACTCACTTCCTGCGATAAAGTAAACTTCTGTCTGCAAAGAATTTTATAAAATTTTTTTGTCTTTTCTCTTTACATTTTGGCGTTTTGATGTTATACTTTTTAAAGAAAATCAGTATATCGGCGGAAAATAAATTGAGTATTTTCATCGGTCAAAATTCATCTCATAACCTGTCGTTTTCATTGCGGAATCATTGCCTCCTTTGACGGGGCGATAATTTCCGCTTTTTTTATGCCTGCCGCAGGCTGCGGCTCTTTAATGCTGTCAAATTATTTTTTAAGGAAATTTATACATGTTCAAATCAAAAGACTTGCTCGGTCTGCTTCATGTATCTGCGGAGGAGATTTCCGAAACATTGAATCTCGCGCATGAGTACAAGCTCAAAATAAAAGCCGGGCAGAAAAAATTTTCCGACCTTTCGGGCAAGACTCTGGTCACGCTGTTCTATGAAAACAGCACCCGCACGCGCACTTCGTTCGAGCTTGCGGGCAAATATCTCGGTGCGCACGAAGTCAATATCTCCGCTTCGTCAAGCTCCGTGCAGAAGGGCGAATCGCTCATCGATACGGGCAAGACTTTGGCGGCGCTCGGCACCGACTTTATCGCCATACGCCATCCCATGGCGGGTGCGCCCCATCTGCTCGCCAAAACAGTCGGCGTCTCCGTTCTCAACGGCGGCGACGGCATGAACGAACACCCCACCCAGGCGCTCCTGGACATGCTCACCATGCACGAAACTTTCGGCTCTTTAAAGGGGCTCAAAGTCGCCATTCTCGGCGACATCAAGCACAGCAGGGTGGCAAAATCCAATCTGTTCGGTCTGTCTAAAATGGGTGCCGAAGTCTGGGTCTACGCGCCCAGAACGCTCATGCCTGTCGGTTTCGATGCCCTCGGCGCGCACATAGCCCGTTCGCGCGAGGAAGCCATAGCGGGCGCAAACGTCGTCATGGGGCTCAGGATACAGCTCGAACGTCAGTCGGGCGGGCTGTTTCCTTCGCTTTCGGAATATTCCCGTTTCTACGGCGTAAAGGATGACATGCTCTCTATTGCCGCAAAGGGCGCCATAATCATGCACCCCGGTCCCGTAAATCGCGGCATAGAGCTTACGCCTTCGCTCATCGACGGCGCCGACAGCAGAATAGAAGATCAGGTAACTTCCGGTCTGTGCGTGCGCATGGCGGCGCTCAGGCTCATTGCGGAATACAGGGAGAAGAACGGCTTATGAAAACTCTCATACAAGGCGGCAACGTAGTTTTAAAGGACCGCATTGAAAAATGCGACGTGCTCATCGAGGACGGCATAATAACCGGTATCGGCAGCGGGCTGGAAGGGGATGAAGTTATCCGGGCTTCCGGCAAGACCGTCATCCCGGGCATAATAGATATGCACGTGCATCTGCGCGAGCCCGGCTTCGAGGGCAAGGAAGACATCGCCTCGGGTTCGCTCGCGGCAGTGGCGGGCGGCGTCACGCAGGTGTGCTGCATGCCCAATACCGACCCCGTCTGCGACAATGCAGTCGTCGTAAACTATATCATAAACAGGGCAAAACAGGTCGATCTCTGCAAAGTCCGTCCCATAGGCGCCATCACCCGCGGCGAGCAGGGCGAAAGCCTTGCCGATATCGGCAAAATGGCTCAGGCGGGCATCGTCGCCATATCCGATGACGGCAGGTCGGTCATGAACTCCAACATCATGCGGCTCGCAATGGAATATGCTTCCGATTTCGGGCTCAAATGCCTCTGCCACTGCGAGGATAAAACGCTTGTCGACGGCGGCGTCGTCAACGAGGGCTACAATTCCACTCTCTGCGGGCTCAAAGGTCAGCTCCGCGCAGTGGAAGATATCATGATTTGTCGCGACATTTGCCTTTCCCGCAGCCTCGACATCCCTGTGCACATCTGTCACGTTTCAACCTACTCCGGCGTTGACATAATACGCGCCGCCAAAGCTGACGGCGTAAAAGTGACCGCGGAGACCTGCCCGCACTATTTTGCGCTCACCGACGACATAATAACTTCCTTCGATACTTACACAAAGGTCAGCCCGCCCGTAAGGGAGGAGCGCGACAGACTGGCAGTCATCGAAGGACTTAAGGACGGCACGATAGATTGCATAGTCACCGACCACGCGCCCCATTCCAAAAAAGATAAGGAGGTCGAATATAATCTTGCCGCATTCGGCATGAGCGGAATAGAGACGAGTTTTGCCGTAAGTTATACCTACCTTGTAAAGACGGGTGCGCTCACGCTGCCCGAGCTCATGCGCAAAATGAGCTACGAACCCGCCAAAGTGCTCGGGCTTGAGGGCGGCGAAATATGCGAAGGCGGCGTTGCCGACATTGCGATAGTCGACCTCGATGCCGACTACGTCGTCGACGGCGAAAAGTTCCTTTCAAAGGGAAAGAATACGCCCTTCAACGGCTGCAGGGTATGGGGCAAAGTGCTTAAAACTCTTGTTGACGGCAAAGTCAAATTCGATGCCGAAAAACTTTAAATAAAAACATTTAGGGAGAATATATCATCATGGTAGATAAACTCATCGACAGAATTATCGAACTGCAAAACCCCACCTGCGTCGGTCTGGACACCGATTTTTCCTATCTTCCCGAAGAGCTTCGCGAAGGTATCGCCACGTTCGAAGGCGTTGCGGAGGGACTGATCGAATTCAACATGAACATAATCGACAAAGTGTGCGATATAGTTCCCGCCGTCAAGGTGCAGGTCGCTTACTACGAGCAGTACGGCTACGAGGGACTGCGTGCCTTCGACTATACGGTAAACTATGCTAAGGGCAGGGATATGTTCGTCATTGCAGACTGCAAGCGCAACGATATCGGTTCGACGGCTGCATGCTATGCCAAGGCGTATCTCGGCGAAACGGATATCAACGGCAAAAAGATAAAGGCGTTCCCCGCCGATATGCTCACAGTCAACGGCTATCTCGGCACGGACGGCATAGCACCCTTCGTAGAGGAGTGCAAAAAGCACGATAAGGGCATATTTGCACTTGTAAAAACTTCCAATCCTTCATCGGGCGAATTGCAGAATTTGAAGCTTGAAAACTCAAAGTGTATCTATGAACAGATGGGTGCGCTTGTAGAGGAGTGGGGCAAAGACACCGTAGGCACATACGGCTATTCCGATGTCGGCGCCGTCGTCGGCGCCACTCATCCCGAGGAAGCGGCAAATCTCCGTGCACAGCTCAAAAATACTTTCTTCCTCATTCCCGGCTACGGCGCCCAGGGCGGAAACGCACAGATGCTCAAGTGCTGCTTCGACGCCCGCGGTCTCGGCGGCATCGTAAACAACTCCCGCGGCATCATCTGTGCCTACAAAAAGCCGCAGTACAGCGGCATGGGCTATGCCGAAGCCGCCCGCGCTGCCTGCATAGATATGCAGCAGGACCTCTCGTCTGTGATAGGTAAAATGAGTAAATGAAAGAGTTGACTTGTACAGTAAAGAGCAATGCTCAAATAGCGTGCGGCATATTTGAAATGACCGTCACTTTAAGCGACGACGTAAAAGTAAAGTGCGGGCAGTTTTTAAATATTTCCACGGGCAATGCGGCTAATCTTTTAAAGCGCCCGTTCGGCATAATGCGCATTAACGGCAGGGATGTTACCTTTTGCTATCAGCTCAAGGGCGAGGGAACAAAAACTCTGTCTCTCGCCAAGCCCGGGCAAGTTCTCGAAGTCACTCTGCCTCTCGGAAACGGATTTTCCATTCCCGAAAGCGCCCGCAAGATAGCCGTCGTCGGCGGCGGGGTCGGCGTCTTTCCTCTGCTCTCTGTCGTGGAGGGCGTAAAGGACAGGGACTACTACAGCTACATAGGTTTCCGCTCGGAAAAATATGCCTGCCTTTTGGAAGATTTCAAAGCGTCAAGCAAATCGCTCACCGTCGTCACCGATGACGGCAGCATTGGTCAAAAGACAAACGCCGTTTCGGCATTCGTCGCCGACTACGAAGATATTTCGCCCGACCTCATAATTTCATGCGGTCCGCCTGTAATGCTGCGGGCTCTAAAATCTTGTCTCAAAGAACGCGGCATAACCACGCCCTGCCTCGTCTCGCTGGAAGAGCGCATGGGCTGCGGCATAGGCGCGTGTCTCGTGTGCGTTTGTAAAAAGAGCGACGGCTCCAATGCCCGCGTCTGCAAGGATGGTCCCGTTTTCAATATAGACGAGGTCGAGCTTTAAAATGTATGAAGTTCTGGCTAAAAAGAGCAAACTGCACATCGCATATCTTGCAATAACCGCCGCCTTAGCTCTGCTGTTCACCGTCATGATCATTGCCTTTTTTTGGGGCATGCGTTCCGATATGTATAGTCTGCCCATAGCATACATACTCATTCCCGTCATGTCTGCTGCGGTTTTCTTGATAGGTGTCATCTGTACGGTCAGATTGATAAAATATGCAAAGTTGCCCGAAGAACTCATCGTTCGCCGAGAATGGGAGATCATATTTGCCGGCGCTGCTTTTAGCATATCGGATATTAAAAACGCGTATTACGATTATGGCGGCAGACTGTGGCGGCGCAGTTTGTTTCAGACGGGCAGAATAACTATAGTTTTGAATGACGGAAGGGTGTATAAATGCCAAGGCATTTCCTGCGCGGAGCAGGTATGCAACAGACTTTTAGTGATAGTAGGTGAAAGTGCATCCCAAAAGGTGACCGGCTGATGACCGACCCCGAAGTTATTGCCCGCAAAAGCAAATTCTCCGTCGGCAGGATAATAATCAATGTCGACGAGTGTTCGGCTGTGTGGGATAAGCGATGGCTTTTTGGTGATTTGTTATGGAAGAAGTTATAGCCGAAAAGAGCAGAAATATATTGCGTTGGCTCATTTTTGCTGCGGTATTTTTGGTGATATGTATTATTGCCGTAATAATTTGTCTGGTGCTCATCCCCGATGCCGGTTACATGTACTATTTGCTGCTTGCAGCGTCTGCCGCAGCGGTTGTCTGTACTGTTTACACAATGATAAAGTGGTATAAGACGCCGCAGACTATTATAACCAAGCAGGGCGATACCATTAATTTTTGCGGCGGAGTATTTACCGTGGGAGATATAGCCGATATTCGTTACGAGTGCCGCAGAAATCGTTGGGGAATGAGGGCGTCGTTCGGCAGTCTTGAAGTCGTGTTAAAGGATGGCAGACAGTTTAAAAACAATTTTGTGGGCGATGCCGAGGAAGTTCACAGCAAGCTATTAAAATTTTTAGCTGAATACCAAAGCAGGAAATTATAATATTATGGCAAATTAAAGGGCATTGTATGATTAGTTGCGATTCAGAAATTTTAGCCGAAAAGAGTAAAAAATTTTTCTTTGTCGCAGCCATGCTATTGGCTTTGTTTTTAATTATCCTTGTTGCTTTTGTCATCTCTTTTTTATTATCGCCTTTATGAAGAGCAAGGTAGTTCAAATTTAGCTGCGTTGATCATCGTTTATTCATTGTTTTGCCTGCTGCTCGTTGTATTTATTATATATTTAGGCGTATACATTGTAGGGTGGTTCCGCTCGCCCGATATTATAATTTCATTAAAAGGTGATGAGCTGACTTTTGTAAATAAAAATTTTAAACTGAATGAAATTGACTATATTCGTTACAGAATCGGCTCAGCCTTTCCGCGCAGTTTGTTTGGAATGTTTGGCTACATTATGATAGTTTTAAAAGATGGCACGGTATTGAAAAACTCATGCATATTCGAATTGCGGTCGGCTTACGACAAACTTTCGGCGCTTATTGTGCAAAGTAATCATACAGAGGAAAATTAATGGCAAATTTAAACGTGAATATCTGCGGGGTTAAATTTAAAAATCCCGTCATCGCCGCAAGCGGAACATACGGCTTCGGCAAGGAATTTGATGAGATATACGATATCTCTGTTGTGGGCGGCGTGTCTACCAAGGGTACTACGCTCGAACCCCGTCTCGGCAATCCCGTCCCCAGGATAGCCGAAGGTCCTTCGGTAATTCTTAACGCCGTCGGGCTTCAAAATCCGGGAGTTGAGCACTTCATAAGGGAAGATCTGCCCTTTTTAAAGCAAAAGGGCGTGGTCATTATAGCTAACGTAGCGGGCAGTACGCTTGAAGATTACAAGCTCATCTGCCGCAGGCTCAACGGGCTTGTGGATATGGTCGAACTGAATATATCCTGTCCCAATGTGCATGCCGGCGGCATGGCGCTCGGCATAAAGCCTGGCAACATAAGGGAGGTGACCTGCCTCACCAAGGCAGAGCTTGATAAAACTCCGCTCATCGTAAAACTTTCGCCCAACGTCGAATCGATACCCGCAAACGCTGTGGCTGCGGAGGAGGGGGGCGCAGACTGCATTTCGCTTGTGAATACGTTCACCGGTATGGCGATCGACCTCGAAAGGCGCAGACCCGTTATCGCCAACAATACGGGCGGCGTTTCGGGCGCAGGTATCAAGCCTATTGCGCTGCGCATGGTGTACGAAGCCGCGCACGCGGTAAAGATCCCCGTCATAGGCATGGGCGGCATAGCAAACGGCGTCGACGCGCTTGAATTTATGTGCGCGGGCGCACGCGCCGTGCAGGTAGGCACCGCAAACTTTACGAATGCTCTCGCCATGCCTCGCATAATAGCCGAGATGAACGATTGGCTGGATGCGCACGGCATAGCCGATATAAACGACATCGTCGATACATTGCAACTCAATTGACTTTCAGTCAGTTATAAAATAAGCGCGTCGGCGGCAAAGATGCGCGTCGATATAATCTTGGAGGAAACATTATGGCTCTCACTTATAAACAACAGTTTATCAAATTCATGGTCGAAAGCGGCGTGCTCAAATTTGGCACGTTCACCTTAAAGAGCGGCAGGATAGCGCCCTATTTTATAAATACGGGCAACTACAAGACGGGTGAACAGCTTGCCCGCCTCGGCGAATACTATGCAGCCTGCTATGCAGATAACGGCATACAGAGCGATTGCCTGGTAGGTCCCGCCTATAAGGGCATCCCTCTCGCCGTAACGACGGCTGTTTCGCTTTGGAACAATCACAAGATAAACGTAAATTACTGCTTTGACCGTAAAGAGGCAAAGGACCACGGAGAAGGCGGTCTGTTTGTTGGACATCAGCTTGCCGAAGGTCAGAAAGTGACGATAATAGAAGACGTCATGACGTCCGGCAAGGCGCTCAGGGAAATACTTCCCAAACTTGAAGCTCAGGCGAACGTGCAGGTGGCAGGTATGATAATTTCTGTCGACCGCATGGAAAAGGGGCTCAATTCCGACCTCTCCGCTGTGCAGGAAGTGTACCGCGACTTTGGCATCAAGGTATTTTCTATAGCTACTATGTCAGACATAATATCCGCCATTGAGGACGGTATTATCGAAGGCAGTGAATATCTCGAGCAGATGAAGGCATACCGTGCGAAGTACGGCGTCGAATAATATTTGTACTGCGTTACGCATAGTAATTTTAAAGTGGCGGTTCGGCTGCATTTAACAGCCGAACCGCCATTTTTGCGTGCTTGAAGACTATATTAATGTTATCGTTAACTTATTTTTGATAAATACATGATCAGCAGGCGCAAATTTAGTTGCGTTTAGATTTTGATTTGCACAGCAGCGACGCGGCAAACGAAAATACAATGGCCGCCGTTACGCCCGCGCTCGCCGACGAAAGCGCGCCCGTGACTGCATAAAATAAGCCCTTTTCGGCGCCCCTCATGGCTCCGCTCGCCAATAGGTAGCCAAATCCGCTTATGGGCACGGTCGCGCCCGCGCCTGCAAATTCAACCAGCGGCTGATAGGCACCCAAAGCCGTCAGCACTACTCCTGCGAGCATAAAGTATACAAGTATTTTACCTGCTGTAAGGTTTGTCACGTTTATTATTATCTGCGCAACAAGGCAGATAGAGCCGCCTACCGCGAATGCTTTAACGAATGCGAGCACAATGTCCAATATCTCCTGCTGCATGTACTATACCTCCAGCTGCACGGCGTGGCTTATGCAGGGAATGCTTTCGCCCTGCCCCGACGACACCGTCGAAAGCAGTGCGCCGGTCGCCGCAAACAGCACGCGTTTAAAAATTTTTGCTTTAAGTTTTGACAGGATATACGAGTTGAATATTACTGCGCTGCACCCTGCGCCGCTGCCGCCCTGAAATTCTTCGGGTTTGACGTCGTATATTATTTCGCCGCAGTCGACGTGATTGCCCGTAATATCGTACCCCTTTTCAAAGCAGAGGTCTTTCAATATCCTGCCGCCCAGTGCTCCGAGGTCGCCCGAAAGTATCAGGTCGTAATCACCGGGAACTGTTGCTGTATCCTTGAAGTGTCTCACAATCGTATCTGCGCAAGCCGGCGCCATGGCTGCACCCATGTTGTTCACGTCGGTAACCCCGTAGTCGACAACTTTTCCTATCGTTGCATTGGCTATTTTTATTCCGTCGCCTGCGTCGGATATCACGCAAGCGCCTGCGCCCGTAACCGTCCACTGCGACTGCGGCGGCCGCGTTGTGCCCTGTTCCAGAGGGTAGCGGTACTGCCTTTCTGCCGAGGCAAAGTGGCTGCCCGTCGCCGCCACGGCAGTGTGTATATACCCTGCGTTCACCATTGCCGCGCCCAAGGCGATACTTTCGGACATGGTTGAGCATGCGCTGTATACTCCCAAAAAGGGGATTGCAATATCCCGCGCCGCAAACGAAGCCGAAATTATCTGGTTTAAAAGGTCGCCTGACAGCAGAACGTCTACACATTCCTTTTTCAGTCCGGCGTTGCTTATCGCCGTTTCAATGGCGCAGTACAGCATTTTGCACTCGGCCTTTTCAAACGTGCTCTCCGCGAACATATCGTCGCAAAGCGCTCTGTCCACGTATTTTCCCGCAATGCCCGCACATTCTTTTGGACCTGCCACCGTGCCGGAAGCTATTATTTTGGGAAGGTTTTTAAAGTATATCGTCTGTCCGCGCATGCCCGAATAAGTCTGCATATGTGCAGTATGTGCCCGCGCTTAATATTTATGCGCAATTGCTCATATAATGTGGTATGAGGAAGCGCAAAATTCGCTTTAAGACAAAGCTCATCATTGCGGCTGTTGTGTTTTTGCTCGTTTTTGCGGCTGCAATGTTTTTGAATAATGCCGCAAATGTCATGATATCCGTCAGTTCGGCAAGTATGCGTGCGCTGAATACGCGTGCCGTAAACGAGGCGGTGGACAGCGCCTTCGGGAACACGTCTTACAGCGACATCGTCACAATAACGTACGATTCATCGGGCGACGTCGCCGCCGTCACTGCCGACAGCTCCAAAATAAACGCAATTTCGCGAAATACGGCATATCTCACTCAGTCCGCCCTCGAAAGGCTGAGTGCCGACGGCACTATGATACCGCTGGGTGCTTTTACGGGCATCGAGGCGCTCTCGGGCTATGGCAGAAGCGTGTGCGTGAAGGTGGTGCCCGTCATATCGGTGGAGTGCAATTTTGTATCGCGCTTTTCGCAGGCGGGGATCAACCAGACCATTCATTCGGTGTATATCGACGTCGTCACCGATATAACAATAGTTCTCGCCGCCCGCACCGAAAGAGTGTTCGCCACCGCAGAAGTACTCGTCTGCGAAAGCATAATAAACGGCAAGATCCCCGAAGTTTACCTGCAGGGCGGCATGCTCGGCGGCGGTATGCTTGTGCCGTAAAAGACAGCGCCGCGGCAGGACTGCTGTCCTGCCGCGGCGCGCCAATTTAAAGTATCATCTCAGTGTCACGTTCAGATTGTGCGAAAGGTTTGAAAGTATCTTTTTTATATACGAATCGCATTTTTCGGGCGTTATCGGCTCATCGCCGGGGGTGAACGTTACGGTGAATGCCATGCTCTTTTTGTTTGCGCCCACCTGTGCGCCTACGTATATGTCGAACAGTTTAACGTCGGTCACATACTTGCATGCACCCGATATTGCCTTTTCTATCTGACCGCACGTCACGTCCATATCCGCCACGAGCGCGAGGTCGCGGGTCACTTCGGCAAATTTGGGCAGAGGCTTGTATTTGAACGGATGCGCACAGCTCATCAGTGCGTCATAGTCAAGTTCTGCAACGAACACCTTTCTTTCAAGCGCCAGCTTGTTCGAGATGGCGGGGTCGAGCCTGCCTGCATAGCCGATAACTTTACCGCCGCACACTATGTCGGCGCATACGCCGGGGTGCAGGAATGAACGTGAGGAGGGGACATATTCGAACGTCGTTCTCAATCTGTCGGCTATAGCTTCGGTCACGCCCTTCAAATCATAGAAATCGCATGTGCCGAACAGACCTATGCACAGCCGCTTTTTCTCATCGGGGAAGTCGGCGAGCGGCAGTTGGCGGGGCAGATAAACCTTGGCAATCTCAAACAATCTGCCCTCCATATTTCCGCGGCGCAGGTTGCGCACAATGGTGTGCAGCATAGAGGGGGCGAGCGTCGTACGCATGACCGAAAGGTCTTCGCCTATGGGATTTTTTATCTTTATGAACCTGCGTTCGGGTGCGTCCGCAGGTATCTTCAGCATGTCGAGGTCTTTTTCGGAATAGAACGAATAGGTGGATATCTCATACATCGCCTGCTCTACGAGGGCGCGCTTAAGGTCGTTTTCAGCTTTCTGCTCGTCGTTGAATCCGCCGTTCGTCACGGCTGCGGTGGGCATGAACGTGCCGTGAATATGCTCGTAGCCGTACATTCTTATTATTTCTTCGGCAATGTCAGGGTAGCCGTCTATGTCCTCGCGGTAGGCGGGCACGTCCAGCGTAAGCGTGTCGCCGTTGGCGTCAACGCCGAAATCCAGCCTCTTTAAAATGTCGCACATGGTCTGCGTGGGCACGGTTATGCCGAGCAGTTCGTTTATTTTTGAAATGCTCACGCTCATTTTCTTTGCGCCGTCGTGCGAATACTCCGTCTTCACGTCGCAGTGCACGTCGGTCACGGTGCCGCAGCCGAGTTCTTCGATCAGGTGCAGCGCCCTGTCCATGGCGAGAGAGGTGGTGTATTCGTTCACTCCCTTTTCAAACGCTGCGGAAGAGTCGGAGTGCTGACCCAAAGCTCTTGCAGTCTTTCTTACGCTGTCGCGGGCAAATTTAGCAGCTTCGAACAGCAGCTCCTTCGTGTGCGCCTCTATTTCGCTGTTGAGACCGCCCATTATGCCCGCAAGCGCTGCGGGCTTGTCGCCGTCGCATATCACAAGATTTTCATGAGTGAGATCGAACGTCTTGTCGTCAAGCGTAGTTATCTGCTCGCCGTCTTTGGCGCGTCGTATTACTATCTCCCTGCCGGACAGCGTGTCAAGGTCGAACGCATGCATGGGCTGACCCATTTCAAGCAGTACAAAGTTTGTTATGTCTACCACGTTGTTTATAGAGCGCAGTCCGCACAGCGCCAGGCGCCTTTTCATCCACATTGGTGAAGGGGCTATCGATATATCCTTTACGTAGTGTGCAATGTATCTCGGGCAGAGGTCGGGTGCGAGGTCGGTCACTTTAACTCCGTCGTCCGAATGTACGCTTGCGTATGTGCAGTCGGGCAGCTTTATGGGCTTGCCGAGCACTGCCGCAACTTCCCTTGCGATTCCCAGTATGCTCTGGCAGTCGGGGCGGTTGGCGGTTATGCTTATATCGAAGATATAGTCGTCCAGTCCCAATATGGGCTTAACGTCCTCGCCGTTTTTAGTCGTGGAGGGGAGAAGGAGGAGACCGTTGTAGTCGGCTCCCTCGAACATGTCGCCGCTCACGCCCAGCTCGACGCCCGAACAGAGCATGCCGTAGGACTCTATACCGCGCAGCTTGCCCTTCTTGATGGTCATCACGCCCTCAACGGTAACGTGGTCCTTTGCCGTTGCATAGACGGTTGCGCCTATCAGCGCCACGGGCGCTTTTATGCCCGTCTTTACGTTGTCCGCGCCGCAGCATATCTGCAGCACGCCGTGTTTGCCGCAGTCAACTTTGCACACGTGCAGGTGAGTTCCCTCTACCGGCAGGCATTCCGTAACTTCGCCGACGACGACTCCCGAGATGTCTTTGCCTACCTGTATAAGTTCTTCCACTTCAAAACCGCAGCCGAACAACTTTTTTTGCAGTTCTTCGGCGGTCACGTCTATATCAACATAATCTTTCAGCCAGCTTAAAGGTGCTTTCATATTTCATTATCTCCTCAGTCCTTGAATTGCTTTAAAAATCTCACGTCGCCTTCAAACAGCATTTTCATGTTGTTTATGCCGTATTTGAGCATGGCTATCCTTTCTATGCCCATGCCGAAGGCAAATCCCGTGTACTCGTCGGGATCTATTCCGCAGCCCTCCAGAACGCGCCTGTTGACCATTCCCGCGCCAAGAACTTCTATCCAGCCCGTGCCTTTGCAAAGCCTGCAGCCCTTGCCGCCGCATTCAAAGCAGCTTACGTCCACTTCTACCGAAGGTTCGGTGAAGGGAAAGTAGGAGGGGCGAAGCCTTGTCTTGACTGAGCTTCCGAAAATTTTGCGTGCAAATTCATCGAGCATACCCTTGAGGTCGCACAGCGTTATGCCCCTGTCGACGACAAGCCCTTCCATCTGTCCGAACATGGGCGAGTGGGTGGCGTCGTCGTCGCTGCGGTAGACCTTGCCGGGCGAAAGTATCTTTATCGGCGGCTTCTTGTTTTCCATTACGCGTATCTGCCCCGCCGAAGTCTGCGTGCGCAGCAGGAGGTCTTCGGTTATATAAAACGTATCCTGCATGTCGCGTGCGGGGTGGTCTTTCGGCGTGTTCAGCGCGGTAAAGTTGTAATAATCGTTCTCTATTTCGGGACCTTCAAAAACTTCAAATCCCATGCCCGAAAATATATCTACAAGTTCGCGTATTACAAGGGTGTTGGGGTGATATGCGCCATACGGCAGTTTGCGCCCGGGCAGGGTGACGTCTATCTTTTCGGTCTTGTACAGCTCTTCAAGCTCTATCTTTTTAACGCTTTCGGCAAGCGCGTCAAACTTCTCGTTTGCCCAGTCGCGCAGCGCGTTTATTATCTTTCCAACTTCGGGGCGCTTTTCCTTTGGCACGTCGCGCATGCCCTTCATCAGTTCGGAAATTTCTCCCTGCTTGCCGAAGAACGCCATTTTGAGCTCTGCCAGTGACTTGCTGCTTTTGATATCCTTGGTCACTTCGTCTATGCGCTTTTTCAGTTCTTCAATTTTTTCCTCTATCATAATAACCTCGCAAAAGCAAATAATAAAAAGCTCCCCGTGCCTCAGGACACGGGGAGAAAGTTTTCAACTTACTCGGTACCACCCGATTCTATTGTAAGGATGTCCTTACAAACTCTGTTAACCTTTAACGCAGGCGGACGGGGTGCATTACTTTAATTGATTTCATGCGCCCGGCTCGCGGGTGAATAACGCCCAAACTTTTTAAAGCAACCTTGCAGCCGACGGGTCGCTCTCTCTTTTAAAAAGTATATATGGGTGTCTGTCCCGGTCACAGCCGTTGAAAAAATTATACAAATTTAAAAATCGCTTGTCAAACGATTTGCGACACAAATTGGCTGTCGATCATTCATTGTCGTAGATAGACTTTCCGTAACAGTCAAATGCCACAACGGCGGGGAAGTTTTCAACTTCAAGTTCGTACACTCCCTCCGAAAGTAGGTCGGCAAAAGCAATGCATTTGCTTTTCCTTATGCACTGCGCATAGAGTGCGCCGGCGCCGCCTATTGCAGCAAAATACACGCGGCAGTTCCTTGCTATTGCCTTTCTCACTTCGTCGCTCATCTCGCCTTTGCCTATCATTCCCGCAAGCCCTGCATCCAAAAGCGCGGGGGCAAATACGTCCATGCGCGAAGAGGTAGTGGGGCCGCAGCTTCCGCTGGCAAATCCCGGTTTGGCGGGGCAGGGACCTGCATAATATATAATTGCGTTTTTTAGTTCGAACGGCAACGCCTTGCCCTCGTCCATAAGCTCTTTTATGCGCTTGTGTGCGCAGTCCCGCGCCGTCAGTATTGTGCCGCTGAGCAGTACGCTGTCACCGGCATTCAATTCCTTAATATCCTTACTTGTAAGAGGTAATTGCAGTCTCTTCATCACAATACCTCCTTTTTTACGCGCATGCAGTGGCACTGTATATTTATTGCCACGGGCAGACCCGCAATGTGCGTGGGCGCCCACTCGCAGTTTACCGCAAGCGCGGTCGTTCTGCCGTGGAATCCCTGGCAGCCTATGCCCAGCCTGTTTATGCACATAAGCGCAGCTTCTTCTATTTCGGCTATGTCTGTCCTGGCGCTGTGTATGCCCGGTTCGCGGGTAAGCGCTCTCTTTGCCAGCAGCGTGCAGGTGTCAAAACTTCCGCCTATGCCCACGCCGACGATTACGGGAGGGCAGGGGCGCGAACCTGCAACTTCAACAGTTTCAACTATCGCTCTGATTATGCCTTCGGTGCCCTGTGCGGGTTTCAGCATATATACCTTGCTCATATTTTCGCTGCCGAAACCTTTAGGCATATAGGTAATATGTATTTTGTCGCCTTCAACTATGTCGGTGTGTATGACGGCGGGGGTGTTGTCGCCAGTGTTCTGGCGCGTCAGCGGGTCGCAGACAGACTTTCTGAAGTATCCGTCGGCATAAGCTCTTCTGACGGCGCTGTTTACTGCGTCCTTTAAAAGTTTGCCTTTGAGCGTCACCTGCTGACCTATCTCCAGCATAACTATCGCCATGCCGGTATCCTGACAGACGGGCATTTTTTGCGCTTCGGCGTATTCAAAGTTGCGGCACAGCGTGTCAAGCGCAAATTTTGCCGCGCCCTCGTCTTCGCTGTCCCTTGCTGCGTACAGTGCGCTCTTGCAGCCGTCGGTAAGGCTCACTCCTGCCGAGAGCGCCATATTGTATATCAGCTCTTCTATATCCTGTGTATCGACTGTTCTCATATACAGAATTTTAGTACATTTTAAATCAAAAGTAAATCATTTAATTTACTAAATATCAAATTTAGTGTATAATGGGCGCATGAATGATTTGTTCGGCAAAAATTCGCGCGCGGCGTCTTCGGGCGCCGTATACAGTGCGGCGGTGTGCCTGTATATAGTTCTCAGCCTCATCGTTTCGCTCATCATTTCGGGCGCCGGGCTCGCCGGCGATGCGGCTGCCTATCTCGGCTATATATGCTCGCCGGTTGCGATAGCCCTTGCGCTCTTTTTTGCCGTTGCCGTTTTAAAAATTCCCGTGCGCGACTTTGTTCCCAAAAAATGCCGTCCTAAATATATTGTTATAGCTTTCCTTGCCATATTCGGCCTGCTGTTTGCAGTATCTCCTCTCAATACGCTGTTTGTCAATTTTCTCACCGAACTCGGTTATGTCCCAGTGCGATCTTCGCTGCCTTCGCTTGAAGGCGCCGGCATGGCTGGCGCCATTATCGTCGTCGCCGTCCTCCCCGCGGTGTGTGAAGAGCTGCTCTTCCGCGGCGCCATTCTGCGCGGTGCCGAAGAAGGCGCGGGCACTGCCGCGGCGGTATTGCTGTCGGCGGTGCTGTTCATGCTCTATCACGGCTCTGTCGAGCAGACTATCTATCAGTTTATCTGCGGCTGCGTGTTTGCTTTGATGGCGGTGCGGTCGGCGTCGGTGCTTCCGTCCATGCTGGCTCACTTTGTCAATAACGCCGTAATAATAGTGCTTGAGGGAGCGCATCTTTTGGACGATTCGGGTGCCCTCATGCTGCCGCAATGGCTTAACATCATGCTGACGGTGCTTGCCGCGCTGTCGTTTGCAGCCGCGCTCGTCTTGCTTTTTGTCGACAAAAAGCCGCGCATCCGCGGCTCGTCGGCGCAGGTCAAAGCTTTTTTGCTGTGGGCTGCCGTCGGTATATTTGTAATGGCGCTGCTTTGGGTGCTCGGGTTGTTTTCGTTGTGATGATATGATAAAGGTCAACATTGTCTGCGTAGGAAAAATCAAGGAACAATTTTATCGCGACGCGGTGGCGGAGTATGTAAAGCGGCTTTCGCGCTTTTGCCGGGCTGAGATATGCGAACTTGCCGAGGGCAGAAGTCTCGAAGATGAGGGCGAAACCATACTGCGCAGGGTGCGCGGATATGTGATCGCACTGTGCGTAGAGGGGCAAAAGCTTTCCAGCACGGGATTGGCTGCGCGCATGAAGCAGCTGTGCGACGACGGCAAAGAGATTACTTTTATAATAGGCTCTTCCTGCGGGCTTGCCGAAAAGGTCAAGGCCGCCGCTCACTTAAAGCTGTCGTTTTCGGACATGACCTTTCCCCATCAGCTCATGCGCGTCATATTGTGCGAACAGATATACCGTGCGTTTATGATAAACGGCGGGGGAGAATATCACAAATAGATTATACAATATAATATTGTATGATATACGATGAGCTCTGCCGCTTTTATAAAAATTTCAAGGGTCGCAAATGTATAATAGGCTATTCGTTTGCCGGGCGTCCGATATTTGCCTTTCACGTCGGCGACGACTTCGGCAGGCAGTATATCTCGACATACGCCATACACGGCAGGGAGTGGATAACGGCGCGGCTCGGCATAAGGCATATAGTGCGACCTTCAGACTGCGGCGGGTGGATAATCCCTCTCGTCAATCCCGACGGCGCCTGCATAAGCAGTACTATCGACCCGATGTGGAAGGCAAATGCCCGCGGGGTCGATTTGAACGTAAACTTTGATGCCGGTTGGGGCACTGGTAAGTTCAATACCCGTCGGCGCGGCGGCGAAAACTGCATCGGCGACCACCCTTTTTCGGAAAGCGAAAGCAGTGCGCTTGCCGCTTTCACGTTAAAAATAGCGCCTTTCGTCACGTTCAGTTTTCATACCAAAGGCGGGGAAATCTATTGGGAATTTCGCGGCAAGGGCGATAAAAACGGCGCAACGCTGCTTTCAAAAGCTACCGGCTACAGCGTTAGAACGCTCTACGGCAGTGCCGGCGGGTATAAGGATTGGTGTATCTGCAAACTCGGCATTCCCGCCTATACTATAGAATGCGGCGACGACGGCTTAAAGCATCCGCTGACAAATCTGTCCGCATTAAAGAGCTGCTTTGGCGCACTGAAGTATTTTACGGAAAATTATGAAAAATAAATTTATGACGAGCGCATTGAAGTGCGCTCAAAAAGCTTATTCCGAGGGCGAAGTACCCATAGGCGCGGTTGTCGTTCTCGATGGCAAGGTCGTCTCCCGCGGACACAACCGCCGCACGGGCAGACAGATAGCCACCGCGCATGCCGAAATCGAGGCGATAGAAAAGGCATGCAAAAAGCTTAAAAGCTGGCGGCTGCCCGAATGCGAGCTGTATGTCACATTGGAGCCCTGTCCCATGTGCATGGGCGCGGCGCTCAATGCGCGCATAAAGAAGATTTATTTTGGCGCATATGAGGACAAGGGTCGCTCTCTCACGGCTCAGATAGCCGAAGCAAATCTTTTGAACCACAGGATAGAGGTGGAAGGCGGCGTTATGGAGGAGGAGTGCAGGGCAATACTTTCTGACTTCTTCTGCTCCATGCGCAGGCGCGAAAAGGCAAAAAAATCCGATGAGCGGGACTGACTCTTCGCTGCGCAGCCCCTGCCGTTTGGCGGGCGTTGCGTTAACCGTCAATTTTAGAAAAATTTTCACAATTAAATTTTATAATTCAAAAATGAGCTCATTAATGTTGACTTTGTTGAGCATAAATTATACAATTATTGTACAAGTTGTTTGCACTGCATAAAATTGTTTGCGCGGAAAAGCGCATGCAAGCGCGGCTGTGCCGCGGTACGAATGAAAAATCGGGAGGAATATCACTTCAATGATCAATCACGGCAGCGAAATCAAACTCTTTTCCGGCAATTCCAACAGGCCTCTGGCAGAAGGCATTGCGGCAAAGCTCAACACCACTCTCGGCGAAATGGAACTTACCCATTTTTCCGACGGCGAAATCTATGTCCGCTACGATGAATCCATCCGCGGCAGGGACGTCTTTCTCATTCAGTCTACGTCCGACCCCGTCAACACCAATCTCATGGAACTGCTCATCATGATAGATGCTGCAAAGAGAGCTTCGGCGGGCAGAATAACCGCCGTCATTCCCTATTTCGGCTATGCCAGGCAGGACAGAAAAGCTCGCTCACGCGAACCTATAACTGCCAAGCTCGTTGCAAATCTTCTCACTTCTGCGGGTGCCGACAGGGTGCTGACAATGGATTTGCATTGCCTGCAGATACAGGGCTTCTTTGATATTCCTCTGGATAATCTCGTCGGCGGTCCTACGCTGTACAATTATTTCAAACCCAAGGTAGATGAAAACTTCGTGGTCGTCTCCCCCGATATAGGTTCGGTGGCGAGAGCGCGCAAAGTCGCCGCCCGCATGGATGCCAAGATGGCTATAATCGATAAGCGCCGTCCCAAGGCAAACGTAATGGAGGTAATGAATATAATCGGCGACGTCGAAGGAAAGAACTGCCTCATGGTCGACGATATGATAGATACCGCCGGCACCATTGTACAGGGCGCAAAGGCGTTGAAGGAGGCGGGCGCAAAGGAGATATATGCTTGCTGTTCCCACGGCGTGCTTTCCGGTCCCGCAGTCGAACGTCTTGCTGCTTCGCCCATAACCGAGCTTGCCATGCTCGATACCATAAACATTCCCGAAGAAAAGCGGCTTCCCATATTCAAAACGATATCCACTGCCGGCATCTTCGCCGCAGCCATCGAAAACGTATATCTCGATAAATCCATGTCCAAGATTTACGATTAAAAAGCCATTTAAATTAAAAACTGCAAAGCCACAGCGCGTCTGTGGCTTTGTTTTTGAAGTTGAGCGCGGTTTTATTGCGGCTGCTGCCGTTTAAATTAATAGTATATGAAGATAATCGTTGGGTTGGGCAATCCCGAAGATAAATATGCCAAAACATTTCACAATATGGGCTGGACAGCAGTGGGCGACGTCGCCCAAAAACTCGGCGTAAAGTTTAAAAAGCGCGAATGCGAATCGCTCTGCGCCGAAGCCAACATCGGCGGCGAAAAGGTGATAATCGCCCGCCCGCTGACCTATATGAACTGTTCGGGCAGGGCGGTAAAGCAGCTGCTGGCAAAGCATAAAGCCGGCATCGGCGACCTTATCGTCATATACGATGATTTCGACCTGCCCAAAGGTCATGTCCGTATCCGCCCTTCCGGCAGCGCCGGTACGCACAACGGCATGCGCTCGGTAATAGCCGAAACCGGCAGCAGCGACTTTGTGCGCATAAGAATAGGCATACGCGACCCCGAAGTCAACATACCTATAATAAATTATGTCCTTTCAAATGTCCGCCCTGAAGATTACGAGCTGTTTATCGACGCGTGCGGCAGGGCCGCCGATGCCGCCCTGGCGCTTGCGGAAGGGCAGAAGACTGAACTCGTCATGACAAAGTTCAACGGCTGATATCATCGGCTGCCCGACGGCTCTATGAACAGAAATTTCTTTACCTGCGACAATTTATCGGGCGACTATCCCGCCCTGCAAAACGACGTCCGCCTCGGTACTCCGACGGCGGTTTTCGGTCTATCCGATAGTCAAAAATATCTAACAGCTGGTCTGTTCGAAGGTCACGCGCTCTATATTGCGCCCGACCACATTTCTGCGGCAAAGGCGTATGCGGCAATATCCGTTTTGTCGGGCAAGAAGTGTGCGTATCTTTGCGCAAAGGACGATGTGCTTCTCTATAAGGATGCGCTTTCAAAGGACGCGCTCTTCCGCAGAATAGTTGCGCTGCACGCCATTTTTGACGGAGCGGAGATTGTAGTGTGCGACGTTGAATCGGCTCTGCAGCTCGTTCCTTTGTCGCTGGCGTGCATTGAGCTCGTCAAGGGTGAAGAGCGCGATTTTATTTCGCTTCCCGCCGAACTTGTCGCCATTGGCTACACAAGGGAATATTCGGTTGAAAGCGCAGGTTCTTTTGCCGTGCGCGGCGATATACTCGATATCTGGCCAGTCGGGGCGGATAATCCCGTCAGGGTGGATTTTTTCGGCGACGTCGTCGAAAGGATAAGACCGTATGATTTTGCCGGCGGCGAGCGCATGGAGGATGTCTCCCGCCTTGTCGTCATACCCGCCTCCGATTGCACTGTAGCGCAGGGTGACTATAAAAAGATAAGTTCCGCGCTCGCGGAAGGTTTAAAGGCATGCAAGGATAAGCACGCCTATGACCGCTCAAAGGCGATAGCTGACGAGATTGAGGCGCGGCTTCAGTCGGGCGGACAATTTGCAGGGGCGTCATTTTTGATGCCGCTGCTCTCGTCGTCGCGCACGGTCTTCGACATAATCCCTCAGGACAGTCTCGTAATACTCGATGAGTGCAAGACGATATCCGACAGGCTTGCATCGGTCAGCAAGGAGCACCGCGAAAGATATAAAAATCTTAAGGAGGGGGGTGAAGTCTTTCCGTTTTCGCTCGGGCAGTTTATGCCTGAAGAGCAGTTCGTTTCGCGCATACAGTCTTTCCGTAACCTCGCTCTGCAGACATTTACTTCTTCCACACAGTTCTTTAAGCCGCTCAAAACGTACAATTTGCGCTCTACGCCGACGCCTTCATATCTCAACTGCTTGCCCGCACTCATACAGGACGTAAAAAACTGGCGCGCAGGCGGATACCGCGTGCTCATATTTGCAGGCGGGGTGCAGCGCCTTGAAAAACTTTCGCAGGCGCTCGACGACGAATATATCTCTGCCGATCCGCTTCCCGACAGATTGGACGCCATGCGCACGGTCTGCCTCAGCTCCGATGAATTTCAAAAGGGATTTGTTTTGCACGAGGCAAAGCTTGCGGTGGTGGGCAGCGGCGATATATACACAAAACCCGTCCGTCAGCGCATCCGCCGCCGCAGGGGCGACATGTTCACCTCGCCGGAAATAGGCGACTATGCCGTACACGAAAAGCACGGTATCGGCAGAATAACGGGCACAAAGAAGATTGAGACTACCGACGGCATAAAGGAATATATAGCCATTGAATACCGCGGCGGCGACGTTTTATACGTCCCTGTCGAGCAGATGGACATACTGTCCAAGTATACGGGCGACAGCAGTCCCGCCCTCTCCAAGATAGGCGGCGCCGAGTTCGACAGGGTAAAGGAGCGCGTGCGCCAGTCGATAAAGAAGCTGGCGTTCGACTTGAAGGAGCTGTATGCCGAGCGTTCTCAAAAGCGCGGATTTGCCTTTCCCGAGCACGCCGCAATGATGGAGGAGTTTGAAAACGCCTTCGAATACGAAGAGACGCCTGATCAGCTCGCCAGCATAGAGGAAATAAAAAAGGATATGTGCTCGTCCAAAGTCATGGACAGGCTTCTCTGCGGCGATGTCGGTTACGGCAAGACCGAAGTCGCGCTGCGCGCTATATATCTGTGCGTGCTCGGCGGCAAGCAGGCTGCGCTGATGTGCCCCAGCACCATTCTCTCCGAACAGCACTATCAGACGGCGCTCAAGCGCTTCAACGATTTCGGCGTCAGGGTCGAAAAGCTCAACAGGTTCAAAACTCCCGCCGAGCAACAAAAGGTCATAAAGATGCTCGCCGAGGGCGATATCGATGTGATAATCGGCACGCACAGGCTGCTCTCCGCCGACGTGAAATTCTACGACTTGGGGCTTCTTGTGCTCGATGAAGAGCAGCGGTTCGGCGTCGAGCATAAGGAAAAGATAAAGCATATAAAAAACGACGTCGACTGCCTGACTATGACTGCCACGCCCATACCGCGCACGCTGCATATGTCGCTGGCAGGCATAAGGGATATAAGCACTATCAATACCCCGCCGCAAAAGCGCCTGCCCGTGCAGACATATGTAGTCGAGGAGACGCCTGCGCTCATCCGCGACGCCGTGCTGCGCGAAATAACCCGCGGCGGTCAGGTGTTCGTGCTGTATAACAGGGTCGAGACCATCTCGTCGTTTGCGGGCAAACTGTGCGAGCTCATCCCCGAAGCAAAAGTGACGTATGCCCACGGCAGAATGGATAAAAACACGCTCGAAGGCAACGTGTTCGCCTTCTATCGCGGCGAAAAGAATGTGCTGGTCACTTCTACCATCATAGAAAACGGCATCGACCTCCCCAACGCAAATACGATAATCGTCATCGATTCGGACAGGCTCGGCATATCCCAGCTCTACCAGCTTCGCGGCAGAGTGGGCAGGGGCGACAGGCTGGCTTCGGCATATTTCACGTTCCGCCCGGATAAGGTCATGACGAGTGAAGCTACCGAAAGATTAAAGGCGATAATGCAGTTTACCGAACTTGGTTCGGGCTTCAAAATAGCCATGCGCGACCTTGAAATAAGGGGGGCAGGCAATGTTTTGGGCGCCGAGCAGCACGGTCATATGGATAAGGTGGGCTATGAGCTCTATTCCAAGCTCCTGAAGGAGGAGCTGACGGGCGAAAACCAGTTTGCCGCAGAACTCGACGTAAAGGCTACGGCGTATATCCCCGAAAGCTATATCGAAAGCAGTGCCGGCAGGCTGGATGCCTATAAGCAGATAGCCGAAATACGCACCGTGTCCGACTACAAGCGCGTTATGCGCTCTATCGAAGACAATTACGGCAATATGCCCGACAGTGTGTTCAATCTTCTTATAATCGCGGTGCTTAAAGCGTACGCCACGCCGTTCTCGGTAAAAAAGATAAGCGTCGACTCAAATGGCGGCACGCTCGAGCTCGCGTCGCTCGCCTCGCTCAGCGACGGAAAATTGTCCGCCGCCATAAAACGGTATTCGGGCAAGGTGACTCTGTCAATGGCGCGCATGCCCGCAATAGTATTCAAGCCTGCGGCAACACCCGTCAAAACTATGCTCGGCATGACAAATTTTTTAAAATTTGCGGCAAGTTTCACGCAAAATCCATAAAATTTGTTTGCTATAATATTCTAAATATCGTATAATAAATGAGTATTGTAAAAAAGTTCGGGCGCCATAATATGTGCCCGGCTGCGGAGATTTTTAATGAAAAGTAAAATGCTTGTTTGCGGCGCCCTTGCGGCTGCGCTCACTATGTCCGTCGTATTCTCGGGATGCGGCAACGCCACCAGAAATAGAGAGGACATGAACCAGGTCATAGCCACGGTGGACATTTCAAATAGCGCCAATCTTGAAAGCGAGGGGCTGTCCGCTTACGTGTCGGCTATCGAATCTTCTACCGACATTATCAAAAGGGACCTCGTCGCTTCCTACTACAATGTAGGCTATTCGTATGTACAGAGCGGTATGGATACCGCCCAGGTGTTCGAACTGCTCGTGGACGCACTCACCACGACGAGCGTAGTAGTTCAGTACTCCACGCTCAAGCTTATTTCCATGAAGGTGCAGGAGGGTGACGGCTTCTCGTTCGACAGCTATATCGATACCCTCGGCAAGGAAGGCGAAATAGCTGCGCTCGAATATCTGCTCAAAGGCGAGACGCAGGAGAGTGAAGACGGCGAAAGCGACCGCGTTCTGCTTGCAAAGTACACTCTCTATTCCAGCATAAACTCCTCGCTTGACTCGCTTGAGGAGAGCATTATAGATGAAAAAGACGGTACTTCGTCTTCCACAGATACACGCACGACGCCGGTAGGCGCCGATGTCGAGAGCGAAGATTATCTCCCCTTAAATTCCGACGGCACTTTGAACTACGGAATATACACCGGCTATGCGGGCTATGAACTTGGCGATTGCGGTGCGTATAGTGATGATGCCGTAGAGGGCACCACCAAGTCGACGCGCCGCCTTGCCTACGCTTCGTTCATCTCCAGCCTCAAGGCAAACTTCCTTGTCGGCGACGATGAAGACGCCCGCGACGTGCTCGCCATTTCGTATATAAACGAAGAATATCTTTCGCAGCTTCAGCAGCAAGTAATAAACGAGTACTACGAGCGCTACGAAGAAGAGCAGGAAAAGCTCATTGACAGCGTCGATTCCGACGGGGTTTATACGTTCCTTGCCGAAAGGTATCAGCGCGATTTCGACGACCAGTCGGTCGCAAACTCCTCGCACGACGATTTCGAGTCGTCCATGAGCTCTCTCTCCGATACGTCGTTCATACTCTATGCTCCCGCAACTGATGGAACCGACGGCGGAACATACGGCTATATATACAATATTCTGCTTCCGTTCAGCGAGGCACAGAATGTAAATATAGATAACACCAACACCACCGCGGCTTACTATTATTCAAGAAAGGCTATCCTGGATGACATAGTCGCCACCGACCAGCGTTCGGCATGGTTCAACGGCGCCGAGGATTATTCCTTCGATGCTTCACAGTCGGATATCGACTACTATGGCAAAGCCGAAGGCAGAGACTATCTATTCTTTGAAAATAATCTTACCGATACTGAAAGGTATGCCGACCTTGAAAAGTACGACGGTCGTTATTCCTATAACGGCAGCGTATCCGAAAACGAAGACGGTTCTTATAGCCTTATCCCTGCAAAACTGACTGTGGACGACGTGCTTTCCGAGCTTGAAAGCTATGTTGAATACGTCATGGGCGGCGATACCGTCACCATAAATAAGCTCGACAGCTATAATGTTGCAGATTATACCGATTACTACACCGAAGACACCAAGGACCTTCCTGACAGGTTAAAGCAGATAGACTATTCAAAATTCGTGTATGCTACCGGTAAAGTCGACCTCGGGGTCACTTCGCTTTCATCCTTCCTTACCGACATGTTTGTCAAGGATAGCGCGGCGTATAAGGCAATGAGCGCGGTCAACGAGCTGCAATATGCCTATACCACCGATACCGCGGTACTTTCGGATTATATCGGCTACGCCGTATCCGCATATGATACCGATTATATCCCCGAATTTGAATATGCCGCTCAGGCTGCTGTAGATGAAGGCGCCGGCACCATATACGTCTGTGCGGGCGATTACGGCTGGCATATCATCTATGTCACCGCGACATTCGATACCGCCGGCGGAGCCGTCTACGGCGACGACGTCAACTGGACTACCGAATACGTACTCAAAGAAGGCACTTTCCAGAATCTGTATTACAATTGGATAAAGGACAGCACGCTCTCCGATGTCACATCTGCCCGCCGCTCGGTCATCAACCAGCAGTTCGGCGGCGACGATACCGTCACAACTTATGAAGATACTTATAAGGATTTGCTCGGACTGTAATCGATAGGAGTAAACAATGGAAATCTGGCAGGCGATAGTTTTGGGGCTGGTTCAGGGACTTACCGAATTTTTGCCCGTCTCTTCAAGCGGTCACCTCACGTTCGTGCAGAGCGTAATGGGACTCGACCTCGGCGGAATGGATTTATTGTTCGATATAATCCTTCACGTCGGTACGCTTGTCGCTGTATGCGTCGTCTTTTGGCGCGACATAATCGACCTATTCAAAAAGCCTTTCAAAACTCTCCTGTATCTGATAGTTGCCACAATTCCCGCCGGAGTAGTGGGGTTGCTGCTCATGGACTGGTCTGAAGAGGTCATAGGAGGCAGCAGGTATATCGGAATACTGCTTGCAGTTTTCTTTACGCTCACCGCCATCTTGCTTCTCATCACGGAAATTTATACAAAACGCAGAGCAAAGGAAAAGGAGCTTCCGCTATGCTGGCGCACTACGGTCTCAATGGGACTTGCGCAGGCTGTGGCAGCGCTCTTTCCCGGGCTTTCCCGCAGCGGTACCACCATCTGTGCGGGCGTGCTTGCCGGCGGCAGGTCTGAAGACCTTTCAAAGTTTTCTTTCCTTATGAGCATACCCGTCATACTCGGCAGTTTTGCCGTGTCGCTGCTCAAAGGCGCTATTGACGGCGAATTGGCGACTTCGTTTTCGGCACTCGGTCCCAATGCAGGTTGGTGTGTTGCGCTTGGATTCATAGTTGCCGCAATTTCCGGCTTGTTTGCCATCAAGGTCATGCTCGGGGCGATAAGAAAGGCAAATTATAAGTGGTTCAGCCTGTATCTTATCCTGCTTGCAATCGTTTGCATAGTACTCTATTGTCTCAACTACATTTAAATATATACTATGTCACATATAATAGATGCGGGCACGCGCTTAAAGCGCGTGCCCGCATCTGTTTTTTTGTAAAGTGAACGGCGGGCTGTTGCCCGCCGCAAATATCTGTTATTGTATAGTTTCTACATTGATGAGGTTGGAGTTGCCGCTCTTGCCGTTCGGCGTGCCGCCGGTCAGAACTATCTTGTCGCCCTTGCTCACAAGACCGCTGCCTATGGCTGCGCGCTTTGCGTAGTGGAAGAGCACGTCTACCGAATAGAATTCTTCGCTCATAATGGGAATAATGCCCCACGACATGCCGAGCTTTCTGTAAGCGCGTTCGTTGGTTGTCATGCCTATTATGTCTATCATGGGACGGAAACGCGAAACCATTCTCGCCGTGCCGCCTGTGCGGGTGCATACGACTATGACTTTTGCGCCTATATCGTGTGCCAGCGTGCATGCCGAATGCGAAAGCGCTTCGGCAAGATTGTTTATGTGGTACTGCGAATCTTCGATGTATGCGATGTACTGAGTGTTTGCTTCTGCCTGCTTTGCTATCCTTGCCATAGCCTGCACGGCTTCGACGGGGAATTCGCCTGCGGCGGTTTCGCCCGAAAGCATTATTGCGGATGAACCGTCGTAAACGGCGTTTGCCACGTCTGAAATTTCGGCTCTCGTAGGTCTGGGCTGATGTATCATCGATTCAAGCATTTCCGTGGCTGTAATGGAGCGCTTGCCGTTGATGCGGCACATCCTTATTATCTGCTTCTGAATGGCGGGCAGTTCTTCATAGGGCACTTCAACGCCGAGGTCGCCGCGGGCAACCATTATGCCCTGGCATGCCTTCATGATGGATTCAAGGTTGTTTACGCCCGAACGGTTTTCGATCTTTGCAATTATATCGATCTCGTCGTTGACGTCGCCGCATTCGCGGAGGTAATTTCTTACGTCAATAACGTCCTGCGCCTTTGAAACGAACGAGCATGCCACAAAGTCTATGCCCTGCTCAACGCCGAATTTAAGGTCTGATTTGTCCTGCTCTGAAAGGTACACCATGTCCAGCTCCTTGTCGGGGAAGAACATGGATTTTCTGTTTGAAAGCACGCCGCCCACCACGGTTTTGCACAGTACGTCGGGCTTATTGACCTTAATTACTTCAAATATGATGAGTCCGTTATTTAAAAGTATTTTGTCGCCTGCGTTCATCTGTTCGCAGATGCCCTTGAACGATACCGAAACTCTCTTATCGTCGCCTTCGATATCTTCGGTGGTGAACGTAAATTCGTCGCCTGCGTGCAGTGTTATTTTGCCGTCTTTAAATGTGCCTATTCTGAATTCGGGACCCTTGGTATCGAGCATGATGGGGAGGGGTACATGAAGCTTGTCGCGCACTTTTTTGACGGTGTTCATCTTCTGAAGATGTTCTTCATGGGTACCGTGCGAAAAGTTGAGCCTGGCAACATTCATGCCCGCCTGTATCATTTTTGTGAGTACTTCTTCGGTATCGCTTGAAGGACCTAAGGTGCATATGATTTTGGTCTTTTTCATTGTAGAAAACTCCTGATGCAAATTTATCCTTATATATTGTAAAACAAAATAATAAAAAATGCAACAGTTAGCGAAAAATAGTTTTGTATAATTTGTAAAATGTGCTAAAATGGTAGCGATTCGAGTTGACTGTGCGGTCGCGGGCAAAGAAATTTGCATGAGGAAAGTCCGAGCATCGCAGGGCAACGGTGCCTGCTAACGGCAGGTGAAGGCGACTTCAAGGAAAGTGAACAGAAATATACCGCAGGAATTTTCCTGTAAGGGCGGAATGGCGAGGTAAGAGCTCACCGTGGCGGCGGTAACGCCGCCAGCCAATCAAACCCCACCGGATGCAAGATTGGGACGACGGCTGATTTGAATATCGGGGCTGCCCGTCCGTCGTCGTCCGTAAACATCGCTTGAGCCTGCAGGCGACTGCAGGCGTAGATAGATGGCCGCACCAGACAGAACTCGGCTTACAGGTCAAACTCGTATCGCTTTTTGCCCGCACGGAGAAATTCTCCGTGCGGGCAAATGGCTGTTCGGTTTATAAAATGCAAAATCGTTTTATTTTGTAAATTTTATTTGTGTTTTTAATGCGTTTAATTTATAATTGATTTATGCGCATGTGTTAACTTAAATAATATAAAGACATGCTCAAAATTATACATAAGGGAAGAATATGAAAAAGTTTGTAATAGTCACCGATTCCTGCGCCGATTTAAACGGCGAACTGCGCAAAAAGTACGATATTGAGTACCTTTGCATGCGCGTAATAGAGGGCAACATCGACAGACCTGCCGACCTCGACTGGCAGTTCATGCCGGCTAAAACCTTCTATGACAAAATGCGTGAAGGTATTCGCTTTACCACTTCGCAGATAACTGCTTCAGACTACGAGGATGCCTTCGAAAAATATATCTCGGAAGGCTGCGATGTCTTGTCCGTTTCGTGCTCGTCGGCGCTTTCAGGCTCGTTTAAGGCGAGCACTGTCGCCCGCGACCGCGTACTTAAAAATCATCCAGAGAGCAAGATTTTCTGTATAGATGCTCTCAATGCCTGCATAGGTCTGGGATTGATATGTATTACCGCCTCCGTTCTGCGCGCCGAAGGGAAGAGCGTGGAAGAGACGGCGGAGTTCATTGAAGAAAACAAATTAAAGATGAACCAGCTCGCTTTTGCCGACGACCTCGTGTATCTCAAGAGGGCGGGCAGGGTGGCTCCCACGAGCGCGTTTTTCGGCGGTATACTCAAAATAAAGCCGCTTATAATTTCCGATGCGGCAGGTCAAAACGTAGCGGTGGAAAAAATAAAGGGCAGGGCTTCCGTAAAGAAGCGCGCTCTTCAGCTCATGTCTGAAAGCTTTGACGAAAAATTCCCCTATCAGATAGTTGCGGTGGCTCATGCCGATTGCAGAGAAGAGGCCGAGCAGTTTGCCGAAAGCGTCAGAGAGTTGCTTCCTGATAAGAATATGACCGTTCTTATAGATTATATCGGACCAATAGTGGGCGCTACGGTGGGTCCCGGCACAATGGCTGTATATTTTTACGGCAATAAAGTTACGTATATAGCCGAATGAGGGAAGCATTGAATAAAAGTTCTCAGCCTAAACCGTTTAAATACAGGGCGCACTATCCGCTGTTCGGCGCGTTCAGACTGCTGATAATGAAGCCATTTTATCGCAAACCGAAGATGACGTTTGTCTGCGATATCGCTGAACCTGCCATATTTGTGTCAAATCACGACGCCAAGCGCGGTCCGGTCACAAGCGAGGCGTGGTTCCCTGTGCGCACCGCCAAGTGGGGCGCGTATGAAATGCTTTGCGGCTATAACAGCCGCAGAAAATATCTTCGCGACATATTTTACATAAAAAAGCAGGGGATGAGCAGGGCAAAGGCGTCATTCAAAGCTTTTTTTGAGGCGTTCTTTTCGCTGTATATCTACCGCGGCATGAATATGATGCCCACCTATACCGATGCCCGCCTGGCTAAAACCATATCCGACAGCGTGGAAGTACTGAAAGATTCGGTGTCCGTATGGATTTTTCCCGAAGATTCCGACGGCGGGTATTGCGAAGAACCAAAAAAATTCTTTCCCGGTTTTGTAATGCTTGCCGAAAGTTTCTATCGCAAGACGGGTAAAGATATTCCCGTCTATCCCGTGTATTACCATTCCGGGCATAACAAACTGGTGGTGGGAAAGCCGCGCTATGCCCACGCCATGAAGGAGAGCGGCATGGACAGAAAGGCGATAGCCGAAGCGCTGCGCTGCGACGTTGTTGCTCTGTATCGCGAATATATTGTCAAACAAGATTAAATTCGGCGGCGGGAAAGGCATGCCTTCCCCGCCGCCGAATATTTATTTGCCGCGTGCAGGCTCTTCACCAACATTTCAATATTTTTACACGCCTTGAATGCGTAAAAAAATTTGTAACTGCACATTTTTTTGTGCTATAATTCATTATGAAATAAAATAAATTTTGATGATAAACGGTATATGTCTAAATTAATGGGAATCGACGTCGGTTCAACCACCGTCAAGGTCGTTGTTATCGACGAGCAGTTCAATATTCTGTATAAATCATACGTCAGGCATTTTGCCAAGGTAAAGGAGACTGTGCTTGACGAGCTTCGCAAAGTTTGCGCCTCTATACCCGGCGACTACAGCGTTTGCATAACGGGCAGCGCGGGGCTGGGACTTTCGCAGCGCAGCGGCATAAGTTTTGTGCAGGAGGTACAGGCGGCGTTCATAGCCATTCGCCGCTATTATCCCGATGCCGACGCCGCCATAGAGCTTGGCGGCGAGGACGCCAAAATAATATTCATAACGGGCGGTACCGAACAGCGCATGAACGGCAGCTGTGCCGGCGGCACGGGAGCTTTCAT
The DNA here is from genome assembly GCA_944327465.1 of uncultured Clostridia bacterium. GTDB lineage: Bacteria > Bacillota > Clostridia > Christensenellales > Borkfalkiaceae > Coproplasma. The sequence goes on from CALVHH010000003.1 coordinate 91,915, forward strand.
AGACCAGATGGCAACGCTTTTAAATATCAGCGTGGAGCAGATGGATGACCTTGCCTTAAAGGCGCAAAAGGTCTACCCAATAGCGTCCCGCTGCGGCGTGTTCGCAAAGTCGGATATCCAGCCGCTCATAAACCAGGGAGCCAAAAAGGAGGACATTTCCGCCTCCATATTTCAGGCGGTCGTCGACCAGACGGTTTCGGGTCTTGCCCAGGGCAGGCGCATAAAGGGCAAGGTGCTCTTTTTGGGCGGACCGCTGCACTTTTTAAAATCTCTTCAAAAGGCGTTCGTCACAACGCTGGCTCTCGGCGACAATGCCGTATTCCCCGAGGACGCGCCCTGCTTTATGGCTATAGGCGCGGCGCTCAATTCGGCGGGCGGCAGAGCGGAAAGCCTGTCGTCCGTCATTCAAAAGCTCTCCAACGTGCGCGACAGCGACGAGCTGCGCACGGGCAATCCTCTGTTTTCAAGCAGGCAGGAATATGCCGACTTTGTCGCTCGTCACAGGGCGACGGATTTAAAATTCTGCGATATCGCCACCTATTCCGGCGATGCCTATCTCGGTATAGATTCGGGTTCTACAACTACGAAACTCATTTTGATAACGCCCGACTGCCGCATTCTCTATTCGCATTATCAGTCCAACAACGGTCAGCCCCTCGATATAGTCGTGCAAAAGCTGCGCGAAATTTATGCGTTGACGGGCGGCAGAGTTACTATACGCGCCAGCGCAGTCACAGGTTATGGCGAAGACCTCATCAAGGCGGCGATAAAGGCAGATTTCGGTATTGTTGAAACGGTCGCCCATTTCAAGGCGGCTCTGCACTTCAATCCGCATGTCGATTTTATAATAGATATCGGCGGGCAGGATATAAAGTGTTTTAAGATAAAGAACGGCGCCATCGATTCCATAATGCTCAACGAAGCTTGCTCTTCGGGTTGCGGTTCGTTCATACAGACGTTTGCGCGCGCCATGGGCATGGAAATAGATAAATTTTCGCAGGAGGGATTGTTTGCGAAACACCCAGTCGAGCTCGGCTCGCGCTGTACAGTATTCATGAACAGCGCCGTCAAGCAGGCGCAGAAGGAGGGCGCGAGCGTACAGGACATCTCCGCGGGACTCTCCTCATCAATAGTCAAAAACGCAATCTATAAGGTCATCCGTGCGTCATCGGCAGATGAACTTGGCGACAACATAGTTGTTCAGGGCGGTACGTTTTTAAATGATGCCGTGCTGCGCTCGTTTGAAATGGAGACAGGCAAGCGCGTGATAAGACCCGGCATAGCCGGGTTGATGGGCGCGTTCGGCGCGGCGCTGTACGCCAAGGAGAATATGTCGGGCGATAGTACTACGCTTGGCGAAGTACAGCTCAGAGATTTTTCCTATAAGTCGCTGTCGACAAATTGCCACGGCTGCACATCCAACTGCAACATCAACGTCATTACGTTCGGCGACGGCAGAAAGTTCATTTCGGGCAACAAGTGCGAGCGCGGTGCCGGTCTCAAACCCGCATCTGCCGAACTTGATATCTATGCCTATAAGCAGGAGCGTCTTTTGCGGTGCGTCGGCGGTGCAAACAAGGGCTCTGGCAGGGCTCGGGTGGGGTTGCCGCTGCAGCTCGGCATGTACGAACAGCTCCCGCTGTGGGCGGGATTTTTTGAAAGTCTTGGGTTTGAAGTCGTCTTGTCGGAAAAATCTTCGCGCAAGCTCTATTTCAAAGGTCAGCATACGATACCTTCGGATACGGCATGTTACCCGGCAAAGCTCATTCACGGACATATCGAAAGCCTTCTCGATGCCGGCGTCGATTTTATTTTCATGCCCTGCGAGAGCTATAACATAGACGAGCACGACTCGGTCAATCATTACAATTGTCCCGTTGTTGCTTATTATCCCGAACTTTTAAAGGCAAACAACGAGCGGCTCAACGACGATAATTTTGTCATGCCCTATATTGATTTGAACGAGTCAACCAATACCGTTAAAAAGCTGTATTCATGCTTCAAAAAATATAGCGTGACCAAAAAGCAGATATCGGCGGCACTGGATGAAGGTTTTGCAAAGCTGGAAAGCTATCATTGCGATGTTAGGGCAAAGGGCGAAGCTATCATCGCCGAAGCCGAAAGGCAGGGCAAGCAGGCTATAATCCTGGCTGGCAGACCGTACCATCTCGATAACGAAATAAATCACGGCATAAATAAACTGCTCACTTCGCTCGGCATGGCGGTTCTCTCCGAGGACAGCGTCTTTGAAAAGGGCAATTATGTAAAAGTGAACGTGCTCAACCAGTGGACCTATCATGCCAGATTGTACAGGGCGGCGGAATTTGCCACCCGCCACAAAAATGTCGATTTCGTTCAGCTCGTCTCCTTCGGCTGCGGTATAGACGCCATAACGACCGACCAGCTGCGCTCTATACTGGAGAGCTCGGGAAAGCTGTATACACAGATAAAGATAGACGAGATCAATAATCTCGGCGTAGTAAAAATACGTCTGCGCAGCATGCTCGCCGCCATAGAGGAGAGCAAAAAGCATTCAAATGAAAGCCATGCAAAATAATCAAGAAAAAATAACCGTAGATTATACCGATAATTATCCCCGCTGGAAGGATGAGTATAAGAGCACGTACAAAATACTCATTCCCGACATGCTGCCCTGGCACTTTGCAATAATAGAGCAGCTTTTAAAGATGGAGGGATACGACGTTGAAATTTTAAAGAATGACAGCCGCGCCGTCATAGACGAGGGTTTGAAGCACGTTCATAACGACACGTGCTATCCCTGCCTGTGCGTCGTCGGGCAATATATCGACGCTTTGAAGAGCGGCAAGTACGATGTAAAACATACCGCCGTCATGATTTCGCAGTCGGGCGGCGGTTGCAGGGCGTCAAACTATGTGGCGCTGATACGCAAGGCGTTAAAGGCTCAGTTCCCCGACGTTCCCGTAGTTTCGCTCAATTTTTCGGGACTTGAAAGGGATTCGTCCTTTAAAATAGGCTTAAAACTGCTGTTAAAGCTGGCTTTCGCCATATTCTACGGCGACAGCATAATGTGGTGTTACAATCAGACCAAACCGTACGAAGAGCAGCCTGGCTCTGCCGATATCGCCCGCGACGCCGCAATGAATACTGTCATAGAAAGTTATCGCAGCGGCAGCTATTTCAGATACAAAAAGATAAACGCGCAGATAATTTCCACCTTTGCCGCGGTAAGGCGCAGCGACGTAAAAAAGGTAAAGGTCGGCATAGTGGGCGAAATTTATGTAAAGTATTCATATCTCGGCAATAACCATCTCGAGCAGTTTCTGCTCGATGAGGACTGCGAACCGGTGGTGCCTGCCCTGATGGACTTTGTGCTCTACTGCATAGTAAACAATATAAACGATTCGGATCTGTACGGCAAAAAGGGTATATTCTATACTGCAAACCGTCTGCTATATCGCGTTTTGTACCGCATGCAGAAGAATATTATTAAGCAATATAAGGCGGATGGTACTTTTGAGCCCATACATGACTTTGAGCATTTAAGACAGTGTGCCGATAAGGTAATAAACCAGGGAGTAAAAATGGGCGAAGGTTGGCTCATCCCTGCCGAAATGGCTGCGCTCGCCGAAACGGGTACAGAAAACATAGTCTGTGCGCAGCCGTTTGGCTGTCTGCCCAATCACATAGCGGGCAAGGGCACTATAAGGACGCTTAAAAACATGTACGAGCACGAAAACATCGTCGCCGTAGACTACGACCCTTCTGCCACCAAAGTCAATCAGGAAAACCGTATAAAGCTCATGCTCGCCAACGCAAGGGAAAATCTGAAAGGTTCCGCTCACGCCGCCCACAGATGACGACGTTCGTTGCATGCATAGCCGCCGTATTCGCGCTTGCTTTTATTGCGGTTTTACTTTGTGCGGTAATCGTCAGCCGCAGGCTGAACCGTTCGGTGGCTGCAACGTTTGCCGAGTGGTACATGCGCCTCTCCCGCGGGACAAAGTATTACGTCAGGGCGGTTGCCGAACTTGAAAGGCTAAAAGCCGAAGGCGATGCCCCGTACAAATTGCCGCGGTGCGTAAAGAGCAAAGTTATACAGTACAAAACAGATGGGCTGCAAGTGTATGAATTCAATCCGGCAGGCGGCGGGCGCACTGTCCTCGCCTTTTACGGTGGAGCATATGTGCACAGACCGCTCAGATATCACATAAAGTTTTACGATAAACTTGCTCGCCTGTCCGATTGCCGAATAGTCATGCCCGTCCTTCCGCGCTCGCCTTTTTCGACAGTCAACGAAGGTTATCGCGCCGCAATGTCGGTGTATCTTGCTGTTGTGCAAAGGGGCGATATCGTTTTGCTTGGCGATAGCTCGGGCGGAGGGCTTGCCGTCGGTTTGACGTTAAAGCTCAAAGAAGAGGGCAGACAGCTGCCAGAAAAGCTGATTCTCCTTGCGCCTTGGGTGGATATGACTATGACTAACGAGGATATTCCCGACTACGAAATGTCGGACCCCCGAAATTCGCGAGCGCTTGCCAAGCTTTGGGGAAGTGCATGGGCGGGCGGAATGCCTTTGAACGACGCTATGCTCAGCCCGATATATGGCGACCTTAGCGGGCTGCCGCCGGTGGTGCAGTATGTCGGCACACGCGACTTGTTGTATCCTGACTGCAAGCTGTTTCATCAAAAGCTGAAATCCGCGGGCGTCAAGTCGGCGTTTGTGGAGGGGATGGGATTGAACCACGTCTATCCGCTGTATCCCATTCCCGAAGCAAGGACGGCGCTTTCACAGATATCTCAAGAAATTTCAAACTCTGCATTTGACGGTGAGGGACGGTATTAAAGGGTGTTTTAATAGTACTATGTCACATATAATACGGTAGTATAAAAGGGGCTGAGCGCTCAAAACAGCGCTCAGCCCCTTGGATATTTAGTCTGTTACATATTTATTTATTAATAACACTCGGGCGTTTAATGCTCTTTATCAGGGTAAAAATCATGCAGCCTATGCCCAATAGTGTGAACAGCGCTACCATGGCAAGGTCGCTGTAGAATGCGCCGGCAAGTTCCTCGTTCAACGACATTTCAAGTTTGAATGCGTCGAGATAGGGCATAGGTACTCCAAGTTCGGCATATGCGTTGCCAACGACGACTATTGCTGCCACATAAATCGAAGCTATCATCGCGGCAAGGGTGACAACTGCTATCATTACTATCATCACCCAATTTTGTTTGCCGCCGAACTTTTTATACAGCCACCAGCCCAAAATTACCGAAAGTATCGCCGCCAGCGAGGCTATGTATCCCGCCATATATAAGCCGAAGCACACGCCTGCGCCTACGATGGCGCCAATCAGTGCGCCGCAGAATCCCTTTAAGTAGTTGTTTGGTGCGCTGTAAAAATCGGCGTTTTCTGCCTCTATCTTTTTATTTATCGAATTCAGGCAGTCAGAATCCAATGTTATCTGTATGCCGTCTATCGTGTAGGCTTTATGTTCCGATGTGTTCAGCGGCTTGCCGCATACGGGGCAGAACTCTTCGCCCAGCGCTCCGTTGTTTTTTAAAATATCAGCCGCCATGTCTATGAGTGCCTGCAGTCTGCCCGCCAGCCTTTTTGCCGTCAGGTCGTTCATTCCAATCAGCAGACCGTACTGCGTGAACGAATACTTTGTGTATTTTGTCGCTGCGGCGCGCAGAGCGTCGTTTATCTGTCGCTTTTGCTCATCGGTCGTATAGCAAGATATGTGAATTTTAGTCGGGGCTACGTTATCGAACGCGGAATAGAACGCATTGATTTCAAAGCCTTTGTACTTGCCCGTGGCAAGGTTAGAGTTGACGCTCATGCCCATCTGAGTAAGCGCGGCGGCAATGTGTTTGTTCATATTTTCTCTCCTCATCAGTTTAGTTGCGGTATGTGTACCACACTTTCAATTATATATCGCAATGTTAGTATTTGTCAATACATATATGATATTTTCAAAAATTTTATCGATTAAGCTCATATATCATTAAAAATATCAATTAAATTCACAATCAGATAACTTACATGTCAGCGCTTTACAAAGAGGTGGTGCATATTGTAAAATTGAATGTGAAGAGCTTGTCTCTTTAAAAAGTTCAGGATGGTCTATATGCAGACGGAAATTTTAAAAGCAGAGCATCTGACTAAAAGTTTCAGACTGCCGCTCAAACAGCAGAAGACGGGCGAAAAGTTCAAACTCGCCGTCAACGACCTGTCTTTTTCGGCGTACAGCGGCGAAATATTCGGTTTGCTCGGTCCCAACGGCGCAGGCAAAACTACTACGCTGCGCATGCTTGCAACGCTGATAAAGCCCGATTCGGGCGATGCCTTTATCGACGGCGTCAGCGTCGTCAGTGACCCTTACGGCGTCAGGGGCAGGATAGGATTTTTGACGAGCGAACTCAGGCTCGAAGATTTTTTTACTCCCGACTATCTGTTTGATTTCTTTTCGGAACTTCACGGCGTGCCGCACGACGTTCGCGAGCAGCGAAAGCGCTCCATGTTTGCGCGCTTCGGCATAGATGAATTTGCCAACGTAAAGATGGCAAATCTGTCTACGGGCATGAAACAGAAGGTATCTATCGTCATATCCATAGTACACGATCCCGATTTCATAATTTTCGATGAGCCGACAAACGGGCTGGATGTGTTGACGGCAAAGACTGTTACAGACTATCTTTCCGAGCTGCGCGGCGAGGGCAAGAGTATAATTTTATCGACGCATATTTTTTCGCTCGTTGAAAAGCTGTGCGACCGCGTAGGTGTGATGATTGACGGGCGCATGGTGGCGCTCGATACGCTCGCGGCGCTCACAAAGGACAAGAGTATGGAAGAAAAGTTTTTTGACCTGTATTCCGAAGTTACGGGAGGTCGCTCATGAAAGCCGTACTGACTATAATCAAAAAGGAATTTATGCGCTTTTTTGGCGACAGAAGGCTGCTTTTGACCACGCTGCTGTTGCCGGGTATAGTTTTGTATGCGGTGTACTCGGCGCTCGGCGCCGTCTTTGCAAACGTCATGCAGGACAGCTCCGTGCCCGTTGCGTACGTCCGCAACATGCCCGAAAGCCTGGGCGAGGCCATTGATGAAATATTCGACTTGCGCGATACTGACTTGACGGATGAAGAAATCAAAAGCCAACTCGTCGAAGGCGACGCCGATATCTTTATTATCTTTCCCGAAAATTTCGATGATTTGACGGTCGGTTCGGATGTGCCGGATGTTTCAATATATTACAACTCAGCGCAGACGTCGTCATCGTTGGCGTATTCTTCGGTTGTTGCGCTGCTCGATGCTTACGAGCAGTCGATAGCCAACGTGTTCAATATCAATTCGGGCAGCGATAGATACGACCTCGCCGACAGCTCGGATGTTTCGGCGAATATACTTTCAATGATAGTTCCGATGGTGCTTATAATGCTGTTGCTTTCGGGCTGCGTTGCCGTTGTCCTCGAATCGATAGCGGGAGAAAAGGAGAGGGGGACGATAGCCACACTGCTCGTGACGCCTATAAAGCGAAGCTATTTTGCTATAGGCAAAATACTTTCACTCTCGGTAATAGCCGTGCTGAGCGGTATATCCAGTTTTTTGGGGCTTATACTCTCTTTGCCCAATCTGATGGGCGGTATGGAAGTGGATTTCTCGCTTGCGGCGTACGGCGTGCTCGACTATTTCGGGTTATTCCTGGTAGTTATGTCCACGGTGCTCGTCCTTGTGTCGCTGCTTGCAATAGTTTCGGCATACGCAAAGTCGGTAAAGGAAGCCAATGGGCTGATTGTCCCCGTAATGATCATTGCCGTCATCTGCTCGCTCGTGTCAATGTTTGTTGCTTCGCCGCCTATGGGGCTGTATTTTATACCCGTGCTCAACAGTGCGCTGTGCATCTCCACACTCATGGCAGGCACGTTCGGCATTGTGCCTTTCCTTATAACTATGGGCATAAATATAGTGTGCGCGGCGCTCCTGGCTGTGCTGCTCGGCGCAATGTTCAACTCTGAAAAAATAATGTTCAACCGTGCCTGATTTAAAAAATGAAACAGCGGCGTGCAACTAAAGTTGCACGCCGCATTTCATTCAAAAAACTGCGCAGCTCTTTTTGCCCGCAAAGGCCGAAGCGTAAACCGTACAGGTAGCTACTGCAAAGCAACCTTATGGCACACCGTCGCGACTGTTTAGTGCTGCTATATCCCTATCCTGACACGGTTCGCAGTTGACGGTTGCATAAGACCTTGTTATCAACACCCCTTATACGGCGCGGCCTTCCACCTTGGCGATCGGGAAGAGCATTCAGTCCTGCTGTAGCGGATTGCAGGTACAGGGCACCGCTATCTCCCCACTTAGCGCAGCGTCATTATTATATCAAAGTGTTCAATGTTTTGCAAGTAAATTCAAGCTACTTTATAAATAACTTGACTTTTGCCCTGCGTTGCCATAAAATATATGTGTCTTTTATAAAAGGAGTTTGATATGGCAGAAAATTGCAATCACGATTGCTCTTCCTGTGGTGAAAATTGCGCTTCACGCGATCCAAAAAGCTTTTTGAAGCAGCCCCACAAGCTGAGCAAAATACGTAAGACCATTGCCGTGGTTTCGGGCAAAGGCGGAGTGGGCAAGTCGATGACAAGCGCTCTTCTTGCCTGTGCCGCCTGTAAAGCAGGCTACAATGCCGCTATAATGGATGCAGACATCACGGGACCTTCAATACCCAAAATGTTCGGCGTGCATGACCGTGCAATGGGCAGCGAGGCGGGCATTTTACCCGTTCTATCGGATAGAGGCACGCAGATAATGTCTATGAATGTTCTCCTCAACAGCGAAGAGGAGCCCGTTGTCTGGCGCGGTGCGCTCATATCGGGCACGGTTTTGCAGTTCTGGACGGATGTAATCTGGGCAGACGTAGACTATATGTTCATCGACATGCCGCCCGGAACGGGCGACGTGCCCCTGACTATCTTCCAGAGCATTCCGCTCGACGGCATAGTCATCGTCACCACCCCTCAGGACCTTGTAGGCATGATAGTCAAAAAAGCTGTCAACATGGCTGATATGATGAAGGTGCCCATCCTGGGAATAGTCGAAAACATGAGTTATATAACCTGCCCCGATTGCGGCAGAAATATCTCCGTATTCGGCGACAGCAAGGTGGATGCCATCGCTATGGAGCACGGCATAACCAACGTCGTCAAGGTGCCCATAGACCGCTCGCTCACCGATGCGGCAGACAGCGGAAGGATAGAGGAGTTCGATCACAACTATTACGAAGGTTTCTTTGCAAAGATTGATGAACGGCTCAAGGATAAATCAGATAATTAATATATAGCAACAGCCCGCCGCGGAGCATCCGCGGCGGGCTGTTTTTGTAGGGGATTTGATTAAAAGATAGTACTCTGTCACGCATAACAGGGCGCTGCTTTTATTTTATTGCCGTTTTTCGGGTAAAAATTTCCAGTATCTGACGGGCATGTAGCCCTTCATTTGTCTTTCGTGCGGGCGCTCTTCAATGTTTACCGACTTATAATACAGCTTCCACAGTTCTTCAAAAGTCTGCTCGTATTCCGAAAGATATATGTCTGCGCCGTCGGCATGGCAGACGACTATTTCGTTGCCGTCGTACATTGCTGCGGTTTTTCTTTTAATGTCGTGTATTACAAACTTCTGGTTTTTCAATCGTTCGGCAAAGTGCGGGGCGATGAGGTCGGTAATGTCGTTGTCGGGCGAGTAGGGGGCGTACAGCACGCCGCGGTCGTTTTCCATGAACCGCAGGAACCCCTTCATTTTATGCAGTTCGCCCGTCACTTTTTTGCGGATGTCCTCCATTTCAAGCACTGCGGGTATATGCGTCATGGCTCGTACTGGGCGCTTGTGCTGCATTATTAGCCGTATATATTCCAGCGCGGTCTGTTCCCTGTTGCCTGCGCACGAACGAAGGACGAGCTTTATGTCGTTCAATGCGGCGCCGTCGTATTCGGCTATCTTGTTTTTTACTCTGGCGCACTTGCTCTCGTCGGTCTTTATCTGCCTGAATGTGCTGTCAAGCGTCATCTGCAGGTCGCCGCGGCAGGTTATAATGCCTTCCCTGTCCTTATAGCAATCAAAGACGGCGGTATAAAAGCTCTCTTCGCTGCCGTCGGTAATGTAAAACGTCATAATTCTCCGGTGAGAGCGGCAAATGTCTCGCTCGGCTTGGAAAAAATTGAAAGTTGTTCGCATCTATGCATATCGTCTGACAGCATCAACGAAGCCTTTATCATTTTTTCGCCGTCTGCACCGTAAAATTTGCCGTTGCAGGTTATGAAGTGCTTTGCTCTCTTAAGTATTATGCGCATTTTTTTAAGATTATCGAAATTTAGGCGGCAAAATCTTCTTGCCTCGATTATCCTGTATGCGCCCCTTGCGCCTATCCCCGGTACGCGCAGCAGAGTTTCAAGCGGGGCGGTATTTATTTCTACCGGGAACAGCTGTAAATTTTTCAGCGCCCATGCGCATTTCGGGTCGAATTCGGCGGCAAGATTGTCGTCTTCGCCGCACAGCTCCTCAACGTCGAAGCCGTAAAAGCGCAGCAACCAGTCTGCCTGATACAGTCTGTGTTCGCGCAGCAGTCCTGCGCCCGTCTGCGGCAGCTTTGAACTTTTGACGACGGGGATATAGGAAGAATAGTACACCCTCTTCAATCCCATATTTCTGTACAGCGCCTGCGTGAGTTTTAGTATCCGCCCGTCGCTTTCGGGTGAAGCGCCTATTATCATCTGCGTCGTCTGTCCCGCCGGTATCACCCGCGCACATTTTTTGATTTTGTTCTCTTTATCATAAATTGTGGCGGCTTGAAGCTTTTTCATGGGCAGCATTATGCTGTCCCGCGTCTTCTGCGGCGCCAAGAGCTTCAACGATTTTTCGCTCGGCAATTCAATGTTGTAGCTCATTCTGTCGGCAAGGTGTGCTGCGCGCATGCACAGCAACTCGTCGGCGTGAGGTATGCCTTTCAAGTGGATGTATCCGTTGAAATTATACTGCTTGCGCAGCAGCGTTATCGTGCGTACGAGCAGTTCCATCGTCTTGTTGGGTGATTCGCATACCGCAGAGGAGAGGAACAGCCCCTCAATGTAGTTGCGTTTGTAAAAGTTTATGGTCAGTTCGCATATCTCTTCGGGCGTCATTGACGCCCGCTTTACGTCTGCGCTCGCCCTGTTCGGGCAGTATTCGCAATCGTATATGCAGTCGTTGCTCATTAGTATTTTCAAAAGGGAAATACATCTTCCGTCGGGGGTAAAGGAGTGGCATATTCCCCCGACGGAAGCGTTTCCGATTCCCCCGCCCCGGTTTACCCGTTTTGAACCGGACGAGGAGCAGGATACGTCATATTTTGCGCTTTCTGTCAAAATTTCAAGTCTTTCGGCGTCCAACATAACAGTCATCCCGTTTTAACCCGCTCAAGGCGTTTTTAACCCGTAATTTTGCCTTTGCGGGCAGTGCAAACAATGTTGCCCTCGCCGCCCGTACGGCGAATGCGAACATTTGTTTGTAAGTGTATTATAGGACGGAAAAACTGCTTTGTCAAGCGCAGACGGAAAAATTTTATTAAAATAATTTAAACTTTCACAAATATTTCATTGTCGCCTATTTACCTTTACACAAAAGTGGTTATAATAAAATTGTAATAAACTTCCAAAGGAGAAGACGCGCAATGAAAGTACTTATCGTCGATGATGAAGAGATGATACGCAACGTATTGAAGGAGTATGTGGAGTTTGAAGGCAACGAAGCTTATGAAGCCGCCGACGGAATGGAGGCAGTCAGGCTGTGCCGCGACAACGATTACGACGTCGTTCTGATGGATGTCATGATGCCCAAGCTCGACGGCTTTTCTGCCGTGAAGGAGATAAAAAAGCTTAAAGATGTGCCCGTCATCATGCTGTCCGCCCGCGGAGAGGAGTATGATAAGCTTTTCGGCTTTGAAATAGGCGTGGACGACTATGTCACAAAACCTTTTTCGCCCAAGGAAGTTATGGCGCGAATAAACGCGGTGACCAAGCGGCATGCGGCGGCGGGTGAAAATACCAATCCCGAGGTATATAAATTTGAAGGACTCACCGTGGACATGGTGGGCAGGAATGTGTATGTCGATGGCGAAAAGGCAGAACTGACGCCCAAGGAATACGAGATCCTCTTTTATTTCATAAAGAATAAGGGTGTGGCGCTCACCCGCGAAAAGCTGCTGTACGACGTGTGGGGATTTGATTTCTACGGTGACGACCGCACTGTGGATACACATATAAAGATGCTTCGCGCAAATTTAAAACAATATCGCAAATTTATCGTCACCTTAAGGGGACTCGGTTACAAATTTGAAGCATAAACTGCCTTTAAAAAAAATAAAGAATATGCAGGTGGTGCTGTGGCGGTATTTTGCCGTATTCACCGTCCTCATAATAGCCGTAGTATCAATAGTATGCTCCGGCATTTTGGGGAGCGCATATTCTACCCAGGCGAGGGACAGGATAAGTGCGCTCGGATCCGGTCTCACACATGTTATCGACGGTAAAACTTCGGCGTTTGTGGGCGAAGTCGTCGGCGAAATGAACAGATATGCGTTTTCGGAAGGCATAGACATATTTGTCGTCGGCGTTGAAGGCAGACCTGTCATCTGCACCGTCGAACCGCCCGACAACTGGGATGAAATATTTGGCGAACTCAATTCTGCTGTCAACGGCTGGACGCAGGGCAGGCAGACCATCTATTCTTCGGGTACGATGTTCAACTACGCGTCGTGCCTGACTTTCGATAATGAACAGTGCTATCTGCTCGTCCGCTATCCGCTGTTTATAGTCCAGCAGTCGGTAAGCAGCATGCAGGTCTATATAATAATCATCGCCGCAGTGGCTATCGTGCTGGCATTTATAATCTCTTACGTCCTGGCGCAGCGCATCTCGCGTCCCATACGCGATATTTCGGCAACTGCCACGCGCATGGCAAAGGGGGATTACAGCGTTCAGTTCGCTTCGGCGGAATTTGAAGAAATAGCCCAGCTTTCGGAGAGTTTGAACTATGCCAAGGACGAGATAAAGAAGAGCGACGACTTTCAGAAGGAACTGCTCGCCAATGTTTCGCACGATTTGCGCACGCCGCTCACGATGATAAAGGCGTATGCTTCGATGGTCAAGGAGATATCGGGCGATGACCCGCAGAAGCGCAACAGGCATCTCCAGGTAATAATAGACGAATCGGACAGACTTACGGGGCTCGTAAATGACATTTTAAATGCCTCCAAAGTCAGCGCCGGGCTCTCCGAGCTCAACAAAAAGGTGTTCAATCTGACCGACTTTGTCTACGGCATAATGAATAAGTTCGACTATCTGCAGGAAACTTCGGGATATAAGTTCTATGTCGATATCGACCCGAACATGTATACGTTTGCCGACGAGGAAAAGATATATCAGGTCATATACAATCTGGTCTCGAATGCCGTCAACTATACGGGCGAAGACAAGTGCGTGTATGTGTCGCTCAAGGACCGCCCGGAGAGCAGCCGTATAAGATTTGCCGTGCGCGATACGGGCAAGGGCATTTCTGATGAGGAAAAGGAGCACATTTGGGACAGGTATTACCGTTCCAAGGATGCCCATGCGCGGCCCGTCAAGGGCACGGGGCTGGGATTGAACATAGTAAAAATAATTTTGCAGGCGCACAGTTTCGATTTCGGAGTGCAGTCGCAAAAGGGCAACGGTTCGACGTTCTATGTCGATTTCCCCGAAGTGTCTTCGGAACCGGACAAATAAAATATTTTTACAAAGCCGCCGACTAAGCCGACGGCTTTAAGTTTGCTTTAAATGTTTTTAGGTGATATAATTATTGTATGGACAAAGCATTTTCCCGCGCCGTGCCGCTGCTCGGCGAAAGCGCGTATAAAAAACTCAACAGCTGCCGCATTGCCGTGTTCGGTCTGGGCGGAGTTGGCGGATATTGTCTCGAAGCGCTCGCAAGGAGCGGAGTAGGCGCATTCGATATAGTCGACAACGACGTCATCGAAGAGAGCAATATCAACAGACAGCTGTTTGCGCTGCGCTCCACCGTGGGGCAGCTGAAAACGCACGTCGCCGCCGAACGATTAAAGAATATAAACCCGTCTGTCGATGTTGAGGAGTATCCCGTTTTTTATACCGATGAAAGTGCAGCAATGTTTGATTTTTCGCGCTATGACTACATAGTCGACGCCGTCGATACGGTGGCGGCAAAAGTATCGCTTGCAGTGCGTGCGCAGGCGGCGGGAGTAAAGATAATTTCCTGCATGGGCACGGGAAACAAGCTCGACCCTTCAAAGCTGGAAATTTGCGATATATTTTCTACTTCCGTCTGTCCGCTGGCAAGGGTGATGCGCTCGCGCCTCAAAAAGGCGGGAGTAAAAGCGCTCAAGGTAGTCAGCTCGTGCGAAGTTCCGTTGACTGCGTCGGAAAATTTGCCCGTCCGCGCATCGGGGCACCCCGTTCCGGCAAGCTGTGCGTTCGTTCCATCCGTTGCTGGACTGCTGATGGCGAGCGAAGTGGTAAAGGATATCCTCGCCTTACAATAAATGCAGGCCTTCTGCTTGACAAGGTGCCTGCGCGAGCGCTATAATATCCAAAAACATTTGTTTAAATTATATGGAGTTCAGGTTACATTCAAAATTTCAGCCTACGGGCGACCAGCCTCAGGCTATAGAACGGCTCACTGAGGGCGTACGCGACGGTATCAGAACGCAGGTGCTGCTCGGCGTTACGGGTTCAGGCAAGACGTTCACTATGGCAAACGTCATCAAAAACGTCAACCGCCCCACGCTCGTAATTGCTCACAACAAGACGCTTGCCGCCCAGCTGTGCAACGAGTTCAAAGAATTTTTTCCCGAAAACAGGGTAGAGTACTTTGTCTCCTATTACGACTATTACCAGCCCGAAAGTTATATCCCGTCCACAGATACTTATATCGAAAAGGATATGAGCCTCAACGACGAGATAGATAAGCTGCGCAACTCGGCTACGAGCTCTTTGGGTGAAAGGGAGGATGTTATAGTCGTCGCCTCGGTGTCGTGCATATACGGTCTTGGTGCGCCCGAAGAGTATTTTCGTCTGGCGGTATCAATGCGCCCGGGCGATACAATGGAGCGCGACGAGCTCTTAAGGCGGCTTGTAGAGATACAGTATCAGCGCCGCGATATCGATTTTCAGCGCTCATCGTTCCGCGTGCGCGGCGATGTCGTTGAAATATTCCCTGCGTCAAATTCCGAAATAGCAATCAGGGTGGAATTTTTCGGCGACGAGATAGACAGGATATGTGAAGAGGAGGCGCTGACGGGCACCGTTATCTCCGAGCTCAAACACGTTCTCATCTTCCCCGCCAGCCAATACGCCGTGGGCGGCGACAAGATGCAGAGCGCTCTTTCCATGATAGAGTGCGATATGCGCGATGAAGTCCGGGCGTTCCGCGACGAAGGAAAATTGCTTGAAGCTCAGCGCCTTGAGCAGCGCACGACTTACGACCTCGAAATGATGCGCGAAATTGGTTACTGTTCGGGTATAGAGAACTATTCGCGCTATTTCGATGGCAGGTCACCCGGCGAGCCTTCGTTTACGCTGCTCGATTATTTTCCTAAGAACAACTTTCTCGTGTTTATCGATGAAAGCCATATGACCATTCCGCAGATACGCGCAATGTATCACGGCGACCGTTCGCGTAAGGAAAATCTTGTAAATTACGGTTTTCGTTTAAAGTCGGCATACGACAACCGTCCGCTCACGTTCGAAGAATTCGATGAGCGCGTGCCGCAGCTTATCTGCGTTTCCGCGACGCCTGCTCCTTACGAGCTCGAACAGGCGGGGCAGGTAGTGGAACAGCTCATCCGTCCCACGGGGCTGCTCGACCCCAATGTAGAGGTGCGCCCTACAAAGGGTCAGATAGATGATTTGTTGGGTGAAATTAAAAAGGTGCTTGCGGAACACGGCAGGGTGCTCGTAACCACCATGACCAAAAAGATGGCGGAAAGTCTCACCGACTATTTAAAGGAACACGGTCTTAAGGTGCGGTACATGCACTCGGATATTGATGCGCTCGAACGCATAGATATCATCAACGGACTGCGTTCGGGGGAGTTCGATATACTCTGCGGCATAAACCTGCTCAGGGAGGGGCTCGACCTGCCCGAAGTTAAACTCGTTGCGATACTCGACGCAGACAAGGAAGGTTTTTTGAGGAGCGAAACTTCCCTTGTTCAGACCATAGGCAGGGCGGCGAGAAATGCCGAGGGCAGAGTTATAATGTATGCCGATGAAATCACCGGCAGCATGAGGCGTGCGATAGACGAGACCGAGCGCCGCCGCGCCATTCAGGACGCCTATAACAGAGAGCACGGCATAGTGCCGAAGACTATAATAAAAGATGTAAAGATAGATTTGGGAATAACGACCAAAAAGAAGGCGGGCGACGATATCAAGATGTCGGATATCCCCGCGGAGATAGAAAAGTTAAAGGCGCTTATGAAGGTGGCGTCCGCCCAGCTTGATTTTGAGCGGGCAATTGAGATACGCGATGAAATATCTCAATTAAAAAAGAGGATGATGCAGGCAAAAAAGAAGTAAAGTATGAAAGAAGAAATTTTTGTAAAGGGTGCAAAGGAAAACAATTTAAAAAATATAGACGTCCACATTCCCCGCAACACGCTCACCGTGTTCACTGGGCTTTCGGGCAGCGGCAAGTCTACGCTCGCTTTCGATACCATATTTGCCGAGGGGCAGAGGAGATATATCGAAAGTCTGTCGTCCTATGCCCGCCAGTTCCTGGGACAGATGGAAAAGCCGGATGTCGAATTTATCGACGGGCTTTCGCCCGCCATCTCCATAGACCAGAAGACTACTTCGCATAACCCGCGTTCAACAGTCGGTACGGTCACGGAAATTTACGATTATTTCCGTCTGCTGTTTGCCCGTGTGGGTATTCCCCACTGTCCTAAGTGCGGCAGGGAGATACGCAGGCAGTCTGTCGACGAGATAGCCGACAGGGTCATGCTCATGCCCGCCGGCAGTAAAATAATGGTCGAAGCTCCCGTAGTGCGCGGAAAAAAGGGCGAATATCAAAAGGAGCTCGCCTCCTATAAAAAGAGCGGTTACGGCAGGGTAAAGATAGACGGGATAGTCTACGACCTGCAGGAGAAAATTCATCTCGAAAAGAATATCCGCCACAATATTTCCGTCGTCGTCGACAGGCTGATAATAAAGGACGGCATTTTAAAGAGGCTTACCGACAGCCTGGAGAGCGCTTTAAAACTTGCCGACGGTCTCGTCGTCATCGACTGCGATGACAGGGAGGAATTGTATTCATCCAAGTATGCCTGCCCCGACTGCGGCATTTCAATAGAGGAAATTGAGCCGAGGCTCTTTTCGTTCAATACCCCGTGGGGCGCCTGTCCCGAGTGTTCGGGGCTTGGTTTCACACAGTCCATAGACCCCGACCTCATCTGTCCCGACAAAACAAAGACGCTGAGAGATGGCGCAATAAAGATAAGCGGCTGGAATCTCGATTCGTCGGCGATGACGCAGATGTATATAAGCGCCCTTTCGGAAGCCTATGGCTTTTCGATGGATGTTCCCGTAAAAGAATTGCCTGAAAACATATACAATATGCTTATGTGGGGCAACAACGGCGAAAAGATAGATATGAAGTACAGCGCCCACCGCTTTACCGGCAGCTACAAGACAGACTGGGAAGGCTTTGCCGCCAACCTTCAGCGCAGGTATAACCAGACGCAGTCCGACAGCGTAAAGTGGGACATCGAGCGCTACATGCGCACTTCCGAATGTCCCTGCTGTCACGGCAAGCGGCTTAAAAAGGAGGCGCTCGCCGTCACTGTCGGCGGTAAAAATATCGCCGAAGTGTGCGATATGTCCGTGGACGACCTCAAAAAATTTTCCGATTTTTCCTTCTTTAACGCTACCGAGCACATGATAGCCGACAGCATCATAAAGGAGATAGATAACCGCATAAACTTTCTTGAAGATGTGGGGCTGGGCTATCTCACTCTGTCGCGCAGCGCGTCAACACTGTCCGGCGGAGAAAGCCAAAGAATACGCCTTGCCACGCAGATAGGCAGTGCGCTTACGGGCGTGTTATACATTCTGGACGAACCTTCTATAGGTCTGCATCAGCGCGACAATCAAAAGCTTTTGCGTTCTCTTGAGGGGCTGAGGGACATAGGCAATACGTTGATAGTTGTCGAACACGACGAAGATACCATACGCGCCGCCGACTATATAGTAGATATAGGTCCCAAGGCGGGCGTGCATGGCGGCGAGGTGGTGGCATGCGGCACTCAGCAGGACATCATGAACGAGCCCAAGTCGATAACAGGCGATTTTCTTGCAGGCAGAAGAAAAATAGATGTTCCCGCGCTTCGCAAGCAGCCTGACGGTAGGTGGCTGAAGGTACGCGGCTGCAGGCAGAACAATCTTAAAAACATCGATGTTTCGGTGCCTGTAGGGCTTGTTACGGCGGTCACGGGCGTTTCGGGTAGCGGCAAATCTTCGCTCGTCAATGAAATAATATACCCGTATCTCGCAAATTGTCTCAATGGCGCAAGGCAAAAGCAGGGCGCCGCGGACGGGTTTGAGGGGCTGGAATATTTCGATAAGGTCATTGCTATAGATCAGCAGCCCATAGGCAGAACGCCGCGCTCCAATCCCGCAACCTATACTGGCGTCTTTCAGCCCATACGCGATTTGTTTGCCGCCACTCCGGATGCGAAGGAGAGGGGATACAAAGCTGGCAGATTTTCGTTCAATGTGGCAGGCGGCAGGTGCGAACACTGCCAGGGCGACGGCATACTGCAAATAGCTATGCACTTCCTGCCCGACATCTTTGTTCCCTGTGAGGTGTGCGGCGGAAAGCGCTACAACCGCGAAACGCTTGAAGTCAAATATAAGGGCAAGTCGATTTCTGACGTGCTCGAAATGACGTGTGAAGAGGCGGAGAAGTTTTTCAGACCTATAACGGCTATACACAATAAAATAAAGACGCTGTGCGATGTCGGATTGGGATACATCAAGCTCGGGCAGAGTTCCACAACGCTGTCGGGCGGCGAGGCGCAAAGGGTCAAGCTTGCCACCGAGCTTTCAAAGCGTTCTACGGGAAAGACATTCTACATTCTCGATGAGCCAACTACTGGTCTGCACAGCTACGATGTCGATAAGCTTGTAAAGATACTCGCCCGCCTGCGCGAAGGCGGCAACACGGTGCTAGTCATCGAGCACAATCTCGACGTTATAAAGACTGCCGATTATATAATAGACTTAGGTCCCGAAGGGGGCGATGGCGGAGGTACAATCATTGCCACCGGTTCGCCCGAAGAGGTCGCCGAAAATCCTGCAAGCTATACGGGTCAATTCCTTAAAAAGCTGCTGAAGGGCTGAAGCTCGGTAGTTTTAAGTTTGTATAGTACTATGGCACGCATAACATCCTGTTTTTTGAGCGAAATGCGTAAACGTAAAGTTTTGTTGCGGAAATGCAAAGACTTTGCGGTTGCGCTCTTGCCGTGGCGGCATATATAATACCTGTACAGACAGGAGGTCGCTCTATGAATTTTCAACAAAAATTTCTCATGCTCCGCAAGCGGGCCGGATTGTCGCAGGATGAACTTGCTGATAAGCTCGGCGTAACGCGGCAGGCGATATCGCGTTGGGAGCAGGGCACTGCTTGCCCCGATATGTACAATCTCAAGCAGATAAGCAAACTTTTCGGCGTCAGTGCTGATTATCTCATTTCCGATGACGTCGACGAGGTCGTGACTGTAGAATATCCTTCCCGTGCAGACGATTTAACTTCTTTGCAGCAATGCGGTGAAAAAAAGGGAGTACGCCGCTCCGACGGTGTTATGTCGCGCCTGCTTATATTTTCTGCAATCGCGTATGTCTGTGCGCTTGTTTTAGAAATTTGCGCGGCAGCACTCTGGCTGTGTTCGTATGCGCATGGCGACGACGCCGTATCTGTAGTTCTGTTGTGCCTCGGCTTGGTTATAAGCGCCGCAGCCGTCGCATTTTTCGAAGTTTTATCCCGGCGTAAGCAGGCGTGTGAAAGGACGGAACTGCGCGTAAAACATTATAAGCTGTTTTGCCTCATCGCTCTGCCGGGACTGATTCTTTGCGCCATGCACGGCATATGCGCGGCGTGTATCGGTTTGTCCGGCGCCCGGCTCTCCTATGCCGCCTATGTCTCGCTTGTATCGGTGCTTTCGGCTGTTGTCTATGCGATTGCTGCCGTTGTCGCCTGCCTGAAAATAACAAATCACAGGTGAAGCCTGTCCGTGTTTACACACTTTTTCGTGCTTCTTGAATACTTTGATAGTAAAGTCAAAGTGTTCAAGGAGCTTTTTTATGTCCAGACCTCTCATTGCGGATAAACCCTATCCCACGCTCGACGGCATATCTCCCGATTGCCGTGCGCTGCATATCATATCGCCCGCATACGCGTCGTCCACCGGCGAACTCAATGCCATACTGCAGTACAACTATCATGCGGTCACATTTGAATGTAAGGGGTTTGAAGAATATGCCGAACTGATAGATTCGGTTGCGGTTGCCGAAATGATGCATCTCAAACTGCTAGGCAAGCTCATTTTTGCGCTCGGCGCCCAGCCTGTATATTCCGTCTGTCCGCCAGCCGGCTTCAATTTTTATTCGGCAAAATTTGTCAGTTACTCGCGCACCCTCAAAAACATGCTCGAAGACGACGTCATTGCCGAGAGGCATGCGGTGATGAGCTATGCGCACATGCTCGACAGATTGCGAAATGAGCGCGTCAAAGAGGTGATAGCACGCATTCTCGAGGATGAAAAGCTGCATTTGGAGGCGTTCACGCGCTTGCTTGCCAAGTTATCCGATTGACAACGCGTCGGCAATATTATAAAATATTGCCATGCAGAATTTTGATGTTGCAATTGTGGGCGGCGGAGCATCGGGGCTCGCCTGTGCGCTCCAAATAAAGAGGTTAAATTGCAAACTTTCCGTGGCGGTGATCGATGCAGGTGAACGCCTCGGTAAAAAACTTGCCGCTACGGGCAACGGTCAGGGCAACGTCTCAAACAAACGACTCTCGGCGGCAAATTATCACGGCGGAGGCGCGGCGCTCGCCGCTCGTGTCATAGGCGGCGACAGCAGTTTGCCGCTAAGCATATTCAATTGCCTATTTGTCGAAGATGAGGAGGGAAGGATATATCCTGCCGGGCGTCAGGCGTCTGCGCTGACCGACAGTTTGATTCGTGAACTTACCGCCTACGACGTAAAATTTATACATCCCGCCCGTGTGATCGCGATAGATGACTCTTTTGTATTGAAGCTTTCCGAAGGATATTCGTTGTCGGCAGAAAAAGTTGTGCTTGCCTGCGGCGGCAAGACCCAAAAGCAGTTTGGCACCGACGGCTCGGCGTATGCTCTTGCGCAGAAGTTCGGGCATAAACTTACGCCGCTGTATCCCTCGCTAGTACAGCTAAAGACGGATACCACATATACAAAGGGGCTAAAGGGGATCCGCGTCGACTGTGTGGTTTGTGCGCGTCTGCACGGCAGTCATTTGTGCTCCTGCCGCGGTGACGTCATCTTTACCGATTATGGCCTGTCGGGCAATGCGATATTTAAGATATCGTCAGCGCTGGCGGGGACAGACGGCGCTGAGCTGTCGCTTGAGTTTTTGCCCGATTGCCGCGTCGAAGAAATTATGTCTGACATAATAAAAAAATCCCGGCTGGGATATCCCGATTGCGAACTTCTTTCGGGTACTCTTCACAATCAGGTTGGAAGAGCTGTTATTAAGAGGAGTGGTCCGCGCCCCGAAGATATTGTAAAAACTTTAAAAAATTTCACTCTTCGCGTCACGGGGACGCTCGGCTTTGATTATGCGCAGGTGACGCACGGCGGAATAGACTGCTCCGATATTGGCGACGATATGCAGAGCAAGCTCGCAAAAGGACTCTATCTCATCGGGGAATACGTCGATGTAGACGGCGATTGCGGCGGATATAACTTGCTGTGGGCATTTGCAAGTGCCGGGTGCGCCGCCCGGAGTATTACGGGGATGATATGATAAAGCGTTTTGATAATATTAAGCTCAGTGTATTCAAGAGTGAGAGCGCTCTTATCAATATAGCATCGCGCAAGCTCGGGGCGCCTGTAAAGTATTTCAAAATTATAAAGAAATCGCTCGATGCCCGCGATAAAGCCAATATTTGTTGGGTATATTCGGTCGCATGCTCGTGTACGGAAGAGGCGGAATGTCGTCAAAAGTTCGATTTATCATGTACTACGCCTCGCATAGCTATCGTCGGCAGCGGCCCCGCAGGCTTGATGTGTGCGCTGCGCCTTGTTGACCACGGCATTGCGCCGATAATATTGGAGCGCGGTCAGTCGGTCGAACTTCGTCGCGCCGCCTGCAATAAATTTTTTACCGAACATACGCTTGACTCTGACAGCAACGTGCAGTTCGGCGAGGGCGGAGCCGGTACTTTTTCGGACGGCAAGCTGAATACTCAGACGCACGACGGCTTCAACCGCGACGTTTTAGAGTATTTTGCACGGTTCGGCGCACCCGAAGAGATATTGTATCTGAATAAGCCTCACATTGGCAGCGATAAGTTGTTCGACGTGCTGCGCGCAATCCGCGCTCACATAATTTCGCGCGGCGGTTCTTTCATGTTTGATACCCGCGTTGTCGGCATCGAAAAGCGCGGTGAAGAGCTCGCAGGTCTCAATGTCGTTGACGTCCGCACAGGCAAGAGCTCGTTCATTGCCTGCGATGCCGCTGTACTTGCCATAGGTCACTCCGCCCGCGATACATTTCAAATGCTCGATGTTCATGGCGTTTTTATGGAGCCGCGTGATTTTGCCGTAGGCGTAAGGATTGAGCATCTTGCGCGCGATATAAATTTTGCCCAGTACGGCAAGGCGTCGTCATGCCTTCCCGCGGCAGATTATAAGCTTGTTTCCCATGCGGGCGGGCGCACCGTGTTTACGTTCTGCATGTGTCCCGGCGGCGTCGTCATTCCGGCGGCAAGCGAAGAGGGCGGCGTTGTCGTCAACGGCATGAGTCTTTATGCTCGCTCGGGTACAAATTCAAACTGCGCACTCATGGTTCAAATGCGCAGGACCGATTTCGGCAGTGACGACCTCTTTTCGGGCATGCGTTTTCAGCGCAAGCTCGAAGAGCGTGCGTTTGCTCTCGGCGGGGGCGATTACAGGGCGCCCGCAATGACGCTCGGCGATTTTATGAGCGATAAAATTTGCGGGGATTTTAGCGATGTCAAGCCTTCATATGCCGCGGGGGTAAAATACGCTCCGCTGTCGCAGGTGTTGCCGTCGGTGGCAGTGGAGGCATTGAAGTCGGCTATTCCTGATATGGACAGAAAACTTCGCGGATTTGCCTCGCCGCATGCAGTGCTTACGGGTGTGGAATCGCGATTTTCTTCTCCGGTAAGAATTGTTCGAGGGCAATCGCTTGAAAGCATATCGTTAAAAAATTTGTATCCGTGCGGCGAAGGCAGCGGCTATTCCGGCGGGATAACTTCGTCTGCCGCCGATGGTATACGCGTGGCTGAACGGATTTTTGAAAAATTCAGGTAATATAAAAATATCATTGTGTTATCATACAAATAACACAATGAAGCGATATAATAAATACGCAATCGGGATAGATGATATTTGCCCACACTTAACTTTTTTCATATTCTCTCTGATAGGGTGCGCACCGCAAGGTGCGCGTCCTGCTTTGTAAATGTTGCGCTTCTGTTTGTAAATTTATTTTTAAATCATGCGTTTTTTGCTTGCAAAGTGCGCGGTGTTATGTTATAATCACAAAGCAATTGAATTTGGCCTTGTGGTCAAGCGGTTAAGACGGAGCCCTCTCAAGGCTCAATCCCGGGTTCGATTCCCGGCAGGGTCACCAAACAAGTTAAAGGCGAACCCGTTTCCATTAGGAGACGGATTCGCTTTTATCATAAAGCGTAAATATTTTTATATTGCAATTGAAATTTAAGAATTGATATGTTATAATGAATTTGTGTTTGAAAATATTGAATTCCATGGACAATTTCGCACATATCAGCAAAAAATTTTAGATGGTGCAGATGAATATCTAAAGGACGGCCATATACATATCGTGGCTGCCCCCGGCAGCGGCAAAACCGTTTTGGGTCTCGAACTTATCCGCAGGCTCAACGTTAAATGTATAATTTTTTCGCCGACTACAACCATACGCAATCAGTGGGGCGAACGCTTTGTCGAATATTTTCTTGGTGACAACAGTGCTCAGGATTATATTTCATACGATATTGCGCATTTAAAGCCCATAACTTCGATCACTTATCAGGCTCTGCATGCGGCCATGAAAAATATGGGGGAAGAAAATGGCGAAAATGGTTGCGTTCGCGAAAGCCTGATCGAAGAAGTGAAAAGGTGCGGGGTAGGAGCTGTTTGCCTTGATGAAGCTCATCATCTGCAAAACGAATGGCAGAAGGCCCTTGAAAATTTTTTACAGGCTGTTAAAGGACAGGTAAAGGTTATTGCCCTCACCGCCACACCGCCATACGACGCTTCTCCCAACGAGTGGAAGAGGTATATCAATGTCTGCGGCGAGGTGGATGAAGAAATTTTTGTGCCTGAACTTGTTAAGCAGAATACGCTTTGTCCGCATCAGGATTTTATTTATTTCAATTATCCCACACAGGAAGAGGCAGAATCTTTTGACGCGTACAGGCTGCGCGCCTATTCTGCGGTGCAGGAATTGGCTTTGTCAGGCATTTTGCATGAGGCCTATCAATATGTGCTCGGCCGCGCCAATGATTATGATTTTTTGTATTCAAACACATCCGACATTGTCTGTTTGTTGTCGTCATGTTCTTATGCAGGCATCGCTGTGGATAAAAGACTGATTGGCTCTATAACTGCAAATAAAAATTTGCCTAAGGCCGATATGGCAAGGTTCGAGCAAACGGTAAATTTTCTTATTAAAGATGAAATTCTGAATGAGGACGGGCGTGTAAGGTGTGCCGAAATTTTTAAGAGATTCGGCCTTACGGAGCGCGGTGAAGTAAGCTTAAATCTCAACGAAAAACTGAAGAGAAAACTCATCTCATCCGTAGGTAAACTTAAAAGTATTGCTTGCATTGTGCAGAGCGAATACGAGGATAAGGGCAGCAATCTTCGCCTTCTCATTCTTACAGACTATATCAAAAAGGAGAGTCTTTCATTTATAGGTACAAATACCTCTCCTGACAGCGTCAGTCTTGTAAGCGTGTTTGAAGTTGTGCGCAGAACGGGCGTGTGTTGCGGGGCTCTGTCGGGAAGTCTCGTCATTTTGCCGGACAGTTGCGTTCAAGTTTTGCGGCAACGCGGCATGGAGGTGGACGCGGACAGATTGTCGGGTACCGGCTATTCAGTGTGCAAGTTTGATGGCGACAACCGTCTTAAGGTGCAAATAGTAAGCGGGCTGTTCGATGAAGGCCTGATAAATGTGCTCATCGGCACCAAGTCGCTTTTGGGTGAAGGGTGGGACGCTCCCTGCGTTAACAGCCTGATTTTGGCAAGCTTTGTGGGCAGCTTCATGCTTTCAAACCAAATGCGCGGCAGGGCTATTAGGACAGATAAAAATCAGCCGGACAAGACCGCCAACATATGGCATCTCGTTACGGTTGAGAGGCCTTATATGTTTAAGGAAAAAACGGGCGAAAAGCTTATGTCGCTTGCGTACGAAGATAAAAACAGTTTGCCTTCGTATGATTTCAGCATCGTTTCGCGCCGCTTTGAATGCTTTGTGGCACCCAATTATGAAACGGGAGAGGTGGAGAGCGGCATAGACCGCGTTACGATTATAAAGCCGCCCTTCAACGAGAAGGGGATTGCGGCTATTAATGAGAAAATGCTCGGGCTGTCGCGCGATAAGGGCAAAATCAAAGAAGCTTGGAAAAACGCCGTAAAAGGCTCTGCGCGCCTCAATAACGTCAGCGAAATCCCTAAGGAGGGCAAAATTCCCGCCTTTGAATTTGTCAACATAGGTTATGCGGTGTTGCTTGCCTGTATATTGTCGGTTTTTCTCAGCTCGTTTATATCTTCATTCACAAATGCGGCTATTTTATCGAGTGGAAATAATATTCCTATCGCTATAGTGTCTTTAGTTGGCTGTATCGTGGCAATAGCATACTTGCGCAATCTTATTTTTCATAAAATCCTGTGCTTCCTTAATCCGGAGCGGTCTGTAAGGACGCTCGTCAAATGCGTGGCGGAGGTCATGAAAGATAAGGGGATAATTTCTGACGATGCCAACGTTAAGGTGGAGGCAGGCGAGTACGGTCTCTATATTAAAATGGAATTGCTCAACGCCTCCGTTCATGATCAAAATGTCTTTCATGCGGCCGTAAAACAATTACTTTCGCCTATCGAAAATCCGCGCTATATCATAGTGCCGCGCGGTATATTCGGAAAGCTTAAATATCGATATGCGCTCGCCTGCCCCGACGTGCTCGGTGCAAAGGGCGAATACGTGCAGTGCTTGGCAAAAAAATTAAAACTGTCGATGGGAAAGGTGGAGGCCGTCTATACCCGGACGCAAGACGGGCGCAAATTCATACTTGAATGCAGAAAGCGCTCGTATATAACCTATAATTCAGGAACTCTATATGGTGTAAAAAAGCGAATCTCCCATTGGGAATAAGGATATTAAAAAAATACAAAGTACTATGCGTGACATAAAAGAGCGGCGGTCAGCTCAGCTGACCGCCGCTCTATATACAATTGCGTTATTTTGTCTCAAAAATCATTATAAGCTGTTTATTGAGTATGGGCATGGAAATTGTGAATGTGCCCTTTTCTATTACCGTTTTTTGTCTATAGGGGTAGCCAAGCACGCCGATTTCTGCCGTCAGTTCATGCGTTGTGTCATCGAAAGTGTATTTGCTCGAAAATTCATAGGCCTTTCCGTCCTTCCTTTTGAACAGCACTTTAAGGTCGTTATTTTCGCCAACAATTATGCGAAAATATTCGTATTCTTCCAAAAGGTCGGTCTCTCCCAACGTGGCGCGGGTACATTCATAGGTGTTGATGTAGGGGTGGGTCAGGTCTTTGATTGACGAATTTTCGTCAAGCTTAAAGGCACAGGCAAACAAAATAACAAAAACAGCAAGTACGCATAAAAATGTCGTTCTCTTTTTCATAAGTGGAGTATGTGCAGTTTTCGGCAAAATATTAAAGCGCCACCCTGACGGGCGGCGCTCCGCGCATTCCAATATTTCAATTTTACGCTTTTCCTATGCAGCCGAATATCTCCATCTTTTCCTTGACGGTATCCTTGATCGCCTGAGCGCCGGGCGCAAGCAGTTTTCTGGGGTCGAATCCCTTGCCGACAAGGTCTTTGCCTTCTTCAACATATTTTCTTGTGGCAGCCTGGAACGAAAGCTGGCACTCGGTATTCACGTTTATCTTGGCAACGCCGAGAGAAATGGCTTTCTTTATCTGGTCTGTGGGTATGCCTGTGCCGCCGTGGAGAACGAGGGGCATATCGCCAACTTTCGCCTTTACCGCCGCAAGCGTTTCAAACGAAAGCCCGGGCCAGTTTGCGGGGTACTTGCCGTGAATATTACCTATGCCTGCGGCGAGCATGGTTACGCCGAGGTCAGCAATGGCTTTGCATTCGTCGGGGTCTGCGCACTCACCCTTGCCTATAACGCCGTCCTCTTCGCCGCCTATGGCGCCGACTTCGGCTTCAAGGCTCAGACCGAGCTGCTTGCAAACGTGCACGAGTTCGGTAGTCTTCGCTACATTTTCATCTATAGGGAAATGCGAGCCGTCGAACATGATGGAGGAGAAGCCGGCTTTTATGCACTTATAGCAGCCCTCGTATGTACCGTGGTCAAGATGAAGCGCGACGGGCACCGTGATGTGGAGTTCTTCTATCATAGCCTTGACCATTGCGGCTACAACTTTGAAGCCCGTCATATACTTGCCTGCACCTTCGGAAACGCCTAAAATGACGGGAGCGCCGAGCTCCTGCGAAGTCTGCAATATGCTCTTTGTCCACTCAAGGTTGTTGATGTTGAACTGACCTACTGCATACTTGCCCTTTAATGCCTTTTCAAGCATTTCCTGTGCTGTAACTAAACCCATAATTATCCTCCTGCCTAAAATATAAAATCCGGTGCGGAAGGCTTGTCGCCGTCCACATAGATAGTATAAATGTTTTTATTCCAAATTTCAAGCGCATTTCAAAAAATTATTGATTAAATTTTTACTTATACTATATTTTGTGCCTGCGCGGTCTTGAAACAACGCGATTTTGTAACATAAATGTAACAATTTAATTATGTTTACATATTTATCGGAAAATTTTGTTTTAATTGTTGACTTGAAAAAACTTATTTGATATAATGTTAGCGACAAAAAAAGAAAATATTTTTTTAATCGGAGGATTAAGTAATTATGGCAAATGTTAGAGTTGCTATCAATGGTTTCGGTCGTATCGGTCGTCTTGCTTTCAGGCAGATGTTCGAAGCAGCAGGTTATGAAATCGTAGCTATCAACGACCTTACCAGCCCCAAGATGCTTGCTCATCTTTTGAAGTATGATTCGGCTCAGGGCAGATACAAGTATGCCGACAGCGTTGTCGCAGGCGACGACTACATTACCGTCAACGGCAAGACCATAAAGATCTATGCTGAAAAGGACGCCGCAAACCTTCCCTGGAAGGAAGTAGGGGTAGACGTAGTGCTTGAGTGCACCGGCTTCTATACCTCTAAAGAAAAGTCCATGGCACACATCAATGCCGGCGCAAAGAAGGTAGTCATTTCGGCTCCCGCAGGCAACGATCTTCCCACAATTGTCTACAGTGTAAACGAAAAAACTCTTAAGGCAGAAGACACCGTCATCTCCGCTGCAAGCTGCACCACCAACTGCCTTGCTCCCATGGCTGATGCGCTCAACAAGCTCTGCAAAATCAAGAAGGGCTACATGACCACCATTCACGCATACACCGGCGACCAGATGGTTCTCGACGGACCTCATCGCAAGGGCGATTTGAGGCGCGCAAGGGCTGCTGCCGTAAACATTGTTCCCAACTCCACGGGCGCTGCTAAGGCTATAGGGCTTGTAATTCCCGAACTCAAGGGCGTTCTCGATGGTTGCGCTCAGCGCGTACCCGTTCCCACCGGTTCGCTTACTCAGCTCATCGCAGTCTGCGAAGGCGAACTTACCGCCGAAGAAGTAAACGCAGCAATGAAAGCTGCCGCTTCCGCATCCTATGGCTACACCGAAGAAGAGATAGTTTCCTCCGATATAGTCGGCATGACCTATGGTTCGCTGTTCGACGCTACTCAGACAAAGTGCATGCCTATGGGCGACGGTTCTACCCTTGTAAAGGTAGTCGCTTGGTACGATAACGAAAATTCTTACACCTCTCAGATGGTAAGAACTATCAAGTACTTTGCAGAACTCAAGTAATTAAAATAGTTTATAAATTTCAGCCCGCGGCAAAATGCCGCGGGCTGTATTTGTAGTCACGGCAGCGGGCGCAAAATTTCGCCCGCTGCCGTGCTATTTGTTGTTTGACGTTATAAATTTGAAAACATATCAGAAAGTGCAGAATTCGTATCCGGAATGACGGTAATAGCATATTATATCCTTCAATGCAAGCGCGGTGGCAGTCTTGTCGGTTGAATCGTGACAGAGCAGAACTATCGTATTTTTGTCGGCAGAAGTTGCCTTTACGGCATTCAGCAGTTGTTCGGGTGAAGGCGACCAAATCTCGGCGTCGCGGCACGAAGCATTCCAGTCGATATACCTGTAGCCTGCGCTTGTTACCGCGCTTACAAGCTGCCTGTCTATGTTAAAGCTTCCGCCGGGGAATCTGTAAATATGGCTCAGTTTTCCCGTTATGTCGTATATCAGTTCGTTGCACTTTTGTATGTCGTCGAGCAGCGCCCGCGGCGAGGAATATATGCTGCTATATTCATGAGAATAGCTGTGCACGCCTATCGAATGTCCCTCTGCAAACGCGCGCCTTACAATATTCTCGCGGCGTTCGGCGCTTCTTCCCACAATAAAGAATGTGGCGGCAACGCCCTCGCTTTCAAGTGTGTCCAAAATTTTCGGCGTAACTCTGTCGCTCGGTCCGTCGTCAAATGTCAGGTAAACACGGCGGGAATCGGCGAACGCGCCGCAAACAGCGGCAGGCTGTACTACATTTGAATTTACGAGCTGTAAAACTAACGCGCAGAATATTATCATGAAGGCGGTAAAAAAGCAGAGTTTTTTGTTCATGAAATTATTTTGCGCTTATAAAAATATTTTAAGCGCGACGCAGAGTTAATGTTGCGGGCGGGCGGCAATATTTTGCCGCCCGCCCGCAAATATTTTAAATGTTCAGTTTCGCCAAAAACTTCTGCACCAGCTCTTTTTGCCGCAATGCGGACACTTAAGCCGCCTCTTGTTAAATGTGTGTGCGCCAAAGATGTATGCTTTAAGTTCAGGTGCAAATTTTTTGCCGCATTCGGAACATTCAAAAATTTCGCTGCTCGCACCGAGTATGCAAACGAGCGCCGTAAATGCAAATATATTAAAAAAGCCGATGATTATCAATGTTATCCTCAGCCAAATTTCAACTTGGGCATATCCTGCGCATATTACTATCAGCGCCAGCGAAGAAATTATTACCAAAACAGATGATATGAGTGCAGTCAGGCTCTTGGCTTTGCCGCTTACCTTGTCCTGCAAAAACATCTTTATATTTTCTTCGGCTCTGTCGGCGTAATTAACGCTGTCGAGCCGCTGCCCTGCAAGCAGCTCGTTAACGGTTATTCCCAAAACTTTGCTCAGCGGCAGCATTATGCCTGTGTCGGGCAGCCCGTTTCCGGTCTCCCATTTGGAGACCGTCTTTTCCGAAATATTCAGCTTTTCGGCAAGTTTGCGCTGCGTCATGCCCTGTTCTTTGCGCAATTGTTTTATGAATTGCCCGGTCTGCAGGTTATTCATTATGTCCTCCTGATAAATTTTCTTTATTAAATTATACCATGTGCACAGTTCGTTGTACACCTGCGCTCCGTAGAGTTTTAAGGTGAATCTAAAAATTAATTGTTTGGTATTGTAATTTTGTATGGATTTATAATATCAGTTGCCTGCCGTACTTTTTTGTGTTATCATATAGACATGCTGACATATGAACTCAATGCAAAAAATAAATATCTTTCACTGTATACCGCCATACGCGGCGACATTCTTGCAGGCAAATTGACCGAAGGGCAAAAGCTGCCGTCAAAGCGGGCGCTTGCCTCAAACCTCGGCGTCAGTGTAATGACGGTGCAGACCGCCTATGAACAGCTTCTTGCCGAAGGGTACATCGTTTCAAGAGAGCGCAGCGGCTACTTTGTTTCGGGCGGAGTATCGGGGCGCTCGGCAGAAGTCCGCAGCATTGAAGAGCATGCATTGCCTGCGGATGAATACGCGTTCGACCTCGTTGGCGGTTCGTCCCCGCCCGAGCTGTTTCCGTTTTCGGTATGGGCAAAATTGATGCGCAAAGTGCTGTCAGAAGAGGGCGACCATCTGCTGTGCAGGGTGCCGTGCCGCGGCGACCTTTCGCTGCGCTGCGCAATTGCAGACTATCTTAACCGCATGCGCGGCGTCGTCGTTCAGCCCGAGCGAATAGTGGTGGGCGCCGGAGCCGAATATCTCTACGGTATTATCGTGCAACTCCTCGGCAGGGATAAACTGTTTGCTGTTGAAAATCCCGGGCACCTGAAGATAGCTTCGTCATACGTCCGCTACGGCGCACGGTGCGCTTTTATTCCCGTTGGCAATGACGGCGTCGATGTGGGCGCCGTGGAGTGCAGCGGGGCGGATGCAGTGCATATTTCGCCTTCGCATCAGTTCCCTACGGGCAGCGTTATTCCTGCCGCCGCACGGCTGCGCATCATCGCTTGGGCAAGGTCGAGCGGGGCGTATATCGTTGAAGACGATTACGACAGCGAATTTCGCCTTTCGGGCAAGCCGCTGCAATCAATGCTCGGTCTGTGTCCCGACAGGGTCATCTATATAAATACCTTCTCAAAGAGTCTTGCGCCTTCAATGCGCATGGGGTATATGGTCCTGCCGCCCGAGCTCGTAGACGTATTTCTATCTGTGTTTTCGGGCAGCGCAAACGTGGTGCCGCTGTTTGAACAGAAGACGCTCGCCGCCATGATAAGCGGCGGATATTTTGAGCGACATATCGACCGTTTGAAAAATTATTACCGCACCGTGCGCAGCGAAGTTACGCAGGCGTTGGCGTCGCTGCCGTATGCTTCGGAAGTGCACGATACAGGGTCGGGATTGCATCTCACCGTCACATTTCCTCAAGCGTCTTCCGATGAGCGCATAAGGCGCATTGCGGCGGAGCGCGGCGTCAATATCCGCTGTCTCAGCGACTACCTCGCCGACTCGCACAGCGAATGTACGCGCACCGCCGTAATAAACTACGGCGGATTGAAAAAGGGTTGGGCTGCACGCATTGCCGCGCTTTTTGATGAATGACAGATAAATTTCATGCTTTTTGCGTTTTGTTCCGTGTTGCATAAGTTTGCTTTGCATAAAAAAATAAAGCCATAAAAAATTTATGCCCTTGCGGCGGTTAATTTATCTTTCATCGCTTGTCTTTTAAAAAATGTTGTGGTATAATTTTTAATCAATAACTACAGAAATACTAAATAAGTCATAGAAAGGCAAAGGAGAGAACCAATGGCAACATACATCAACGAACCTTCGCACACCTTCAACGAATATTTGCTCATACCCGGATATTCTTCAAGCGAACATATTCCCGCCAACGTCACGTTAAAGACGCCGCTTGTTAAATTTAAAAAGGGCGAAAAGCCCGCAATAGAGATGAACATCCCTATGGTATCGGCAATAATGCAGTCGGTATCCGGTTCAGAGCTCGCTCTCGCGCTTGCGCGTTGCGGCGGCGTTTCGTTCGTCTACGGTTCGCAGTCCGTCGAAGACGAGGCGGCTATGATTGCAAAGGTAAAGGCGTATAAGGCAGGGTTTGTTGTGAGTGATTCAAATATCACCCCTGATGCCACCCTTGCAGATATCCTTGAGCTCAAGGCAAAGACGGGGCATTCCACGGTAGCCGTCACCGAGGACGGCAAAGCCAACGGCAAACTCGTAGGTATAGTCACCAGCCGCGATTACCGTGTCAGCCGCATGGCAAGGGATGTCAAGGTGAAGGATTTCATGACGCCCCTTTCAAAGCTCATCATTGCGCCGGATACCACAACTCTCTCTGAAGCAAACGACATAATTTGGGATAAAAAGCTCAATGCGTTGCCTCTTGTCGACAAGAACGGAAATATGCAGTACTTTGTGTTCCGCAAGGATTATGATGACCACAAGGGCAACCCCAACGAACTCCTCGATGCAAAAAAGAGGTACGTCGTCGGTGCGGGCATAAATACCCGTGACTATGCCGATCGCGTTCCCGCTCTTGTTGAAGCGGGTGCGGACGTGCTCTGCATCGACTCTTCCGAAGGATTTTCCGAGTGGCAGAAGAGAACGCTTGAATGGATACGTTCAAAGTATGGCGATAAAGTTAAAGTTGGCGCAGGCAATGTCGTTGACAGAGAGGGCTTTATGTTCCTCGCAGAAAACGGCGCCGATTTTGTCAAGGTCGGCATAGGCGGCGGCTCTATCTGCATTACCCGCGAAACCAAGGGTATAGGCAGGGGGCAGGCAACAGCGCTCATCGAAGTATGCGCCGCACGCGACGAATACTATAAAAAGACGGGTATCTATGTTCCCGTGTGCTCGGACGGCGGCATTGTGCATGACCATCATATAACGCTCGCGCTCGCAATGGGCGCCGACTTCGTCATGCTGGGCAGGTACTTTGCACGCTTTGACGAAAGTCCCACGCAGAAGCTCTTCGTCGGCGGCACTTACGTCAAGGAATATTGGGGCGAAGGCAGCAACCGTGCCCGCAACTGGCAGCGCTATGACCTCGGCGGTGCGGCAAAGCTGTCGTTTGAAGAGGGCGTCGACTCCTATGTGCCCTATGCGGGACCTTTAAAGAGCAACGTCGAAATGACTACAAGCAAGATAAAGTCTACAATGTGCAACTGCGGTGCGCTGACTATCAAGGAACTGCAGGAAAAAGCAAAGATAACGCTTGTTTCGGCAACGAGCATTGTTGAAGGCGGTGCGCACGACGTCATCCGCAAGGACTCATCGGCAGACCATAAATAAATTCTTCATTGTTTCAAGTAAATATTATCAAAACTTATATGACCGCGGAACAGGCAGAAATGTCTGATCCGCGGTTTTTGCGTTTAAAATCAATTAAGTTTAGCGAATAATATTTAAAAAGTTGCGCAATTTAATTTTACAAGCGGCAACGCTTTGAAAATAGTTTGTTCTTTAAAGCGTTGTTGCGCATTGAAGGGCAAACGCGGGAGCCATGCAATTGCATGGCTCCCTATGTTTGTTTGTCATTATTTTTATATGCCGCAAATAAAATAATGTATGCTTACAAAGAGAAGGCTTGCGTTGCTGATTTTAATGGCGGCAATACTAATTGTTGCTCCCGTACTTGCAATAACGACCTCCCGCTCGGGTTCTGATAATGAAGCTGAGGGGGCGAGTGTGCTGACTCTCTGGCAGATAGATTGTTTCGAGGGAGGCAAGAGTTCGCGTGCCGGATACCTAAAAGACGCCGCTGACAATTTTTTTAAAGGCGATGGAGTGTATGTGACGGTAACTTCTCTATCTGCACAGGCGGCGCGGGATAACATTTCGGCAGGAAATATACCCGATATGATATCGTACGGTGCAGGTTTTTACGGCATCGAAAGCCTTATAAACGACAGGGATTTTGCCTATAAATGCTGGTGCAGGGGTGCGTACTTTATAATTACATTGGATGATGAGGCGGATTTTGCCGATGCCCAATCGTTAAATACCGTTGTCAATTCGGGCAGAGACAATCTTGCCGCTGCATGCGCAATGTTCGAAGGATTGAGCGGCGCCGCCATGTCCCCGCCGACTTTGGCGTATGTAGAACTCATCAATAAAAAATACAAGTATCTTCTTGGCACACAGCGCGATTTATGCCGACTTGAAACGCGAGGGGCAGAATACTGCGCCATGCCCGTGACAAGTTTCAACGACCTTTACCAGAATATTTCCATTCTGTGTACGGACGAAAATTACGCGCACTGCATGTCGTTTATATCTCATCTTTTAAAAAACGACGGTGGAGTGGCGGAGTTGGGCATGATATCTGAAGGTGCCGAATGTCTCGGTGCGCTGGCGGAGGCAAAGAAGGCGAAGGCGGAGTACTCGCTTCGCACCTTTGTGAGCAGCGAGGTGCATCAAAGCATAATGTCTGCACTCTCAAACGGCGATATAAATTATTTGAAAAATCTGTTAAAGTGATTGAAAAAGTTTATAAAAAATGCTATCATATAATAAGAGTAAAAATCTCTGCGTGCGCTTTGTGATGCCTGATGCGCGCTCGGTATGTTCCGACGAAAATTTTAAGTTTTCAAATTATACTACGTACCGCCTCGGCGGCGGCGCGCGAAGAGCATATTTTCCGCGAAATTTTGCAGAGGCGAGGGCGGCATTTGATATCGCGAAGCAAGACGGCGTGACGCATTTTGTCCTTGCAAACGGTTCCAATGTGCTGGCTTCCGATTCGGACTACGGCGGAGACGTCATATGCACCCGCAGGCTTTCGGCGATAGTGCGCGTCGATGAGGAACACATCTTTTGTCTGAGCGGTACGGGCGTCGGCACAATACTCAGGTACTGCGTCGCGCATGGTCTCGGCGGGCTGGAATATCTTGCCGGCATACCTGCTTCGATAGGCGGGATAGTGTATATGAATGGCGGAGCGGCAGGGCGATATATATGTTCAAATGTCAAATCTGTCAGAATATACAACGGCACCGATGTCGTTCTGTCGGCAGCAGACTGTCAATTTGCATACAAGCATAGTACTATGCAAGACATGGACTGTATAATTCTTGGTATATTGCTGGCTGTTGTACGTGAAGACAGGCGAGAGACGGAGCAAAAGATTTCTCGCGTCCTGCAGCTCAGAAAAAACCTTCCCGCCGGGAAAAGCTGCGGCTGCGTCTTTAAAAATCCCGAAGGTATTTCGGCAGGCAAGCTTGTAGAGCAGTGCGGGTTGAGCGGGATCGGCAGTGGCAGAGTCTTTGTAAGTCCTGCTCATTGCAATTTTATTATCAATAACGGCGGCAGCGCCATAGAAGTAAAAGAGTTAATTGATATAGTCAAGCGCACAGTGTTTTTAAAGACTTCCATAATGCTTGAAGAGGAAGTCGTCTGTGTGGGTGATTTTTAATATTGAATCGTTTACATACTACTACGCCTGACATTTACGGAGAATTTATGCGCCTCACAGGGGATTATCACACACATACGCCATATTCGCACGGCAAAAACAGCGTGCTTGAAAACGCGCTTGCCGCAAAACATGCGGGACTAAGCGAAATAGCTATCACCGACCACGGCTTCAATCATCTTTTATACGGTATCAAGCGCAGCGCACTTGCCGACATGCGTGCCGAGGTAGAGGAGGCGAAAAAACTCACCGGGCTCAACGTCCTTATGGGAATGGAGAGCAATCTTATCTCGCTTGACGGTCGCACGGATATGAAGATGAGCGACATGTTCGTTTTCGATATATACCTTATGGGTATTCATCTCATTTTAAAATATGCAAGCTTGGGTGACGCGTACGCGTTGATGCTTAAGAATTACCTTGCATACAAACGCGGTGTCAGACCTTCTGATAAAACTGTCGCACAAACGACGGCGGCGTACATTAATGCCGTAAAAAATAATCCGATAGATATTCTTACCCATATCAACTATAAATGTTTTTGTGATGTTGCCGAAGTAGCAAAAGTTTGCGCCGACTACGGCACCTATATAGAAATCAATACCAAAAAGCAGCATATCTCTGCCGAAGAGCTGAGGATAATGGCTGATTGCGGTGCGCGGTTCGTCATCGATTCCGACGCTCATTCTGCCGACAGGGTGGGCGATACGGCGATTGCCGAAAGTCTGCTTGCCGAAGCGGGCATATCCCGCGACCTTATCGACAATATCGACGGCAGAACGCCGCATCTGCGGTTTGCCGAATACAAGCGCCTTCACGGCTGAATTTTTCATCTGCATATGGCAAATTTTACCGAAGAGATCAAAAACGAAATAATAGATAACGGTATAGAGCGCGAGTGCTGCAAGCTTGCGTTTCTTTCGGCGTTTCTCAGAACGAGCGGCAGCATCCTTTCGCGAGGCGGCAATTACGGCTTTGAAATCGTCACCGAAAATGACCGCACGGCAGAATTTTTATGCGACATGCTGGAAAATCATTACGGCATCACACTTGACCGCGCTGCTGCCGATTTTGATAAA
The DNA here is from genome assembly GCA_944327465.1 of uncultured Clostridia bacterium. Lineage (GTDB taxonomy): Bacteria > Bacillota > Clostridia > Christensenellales > Borkfalkiaceae > Coproplasma. Next base: position 129,373 of record CALVHH010000003.1, read on the forward strand.
TTCACGGGAAGGGACAGGCTGACATTTTCCTGCGTCGATGAAAAAACCACCGGGTTGCTCGCTTCGCTGAAGCTCATCAAAAGGAGCACGGACGGCGTATCTATAATTTTTGGCATCGATGACGATCTTCTGGAGGACGACGGCTGCATAGCGGCGTATCTCAACGGTGCGTTTCTCGGCGGGGGCAGTTGCACTCTTCCGGACGAGAGTAGTTACAGCCGCACCGGCTATCATTTCGAAGTTGTGTTTTACAATAAAGTCACAGCCGGCGATTTTTGCGATTTGCTGTGCTCCGTCGATGTTCTGGCAAAATCCGTATCCAGAAAAGATAGTGCCGTGGTGTATGTCAAGAGCAAGGAGGTCATCTCTGACCTGTTGAACGCAATGGGCGCTTACCGCTGCCTGCAAAAGCTGAACAGGCTTGTGGAATTGAAAGATAAGACCAACAACGTCAACCGCGTCGGCAATTGCTCGGCGTCGAATATCGATAAGACGGTCACTGCATCAGTCAAACAGATAGGCGCCATAGAGACCATACGGCAGGTGATAGGGCTCAAAAATCTTACGCCCATGCTGTTTGAAGTTGCCGAAGCCCGTCTGGCTGACCCTAACGCCTCCATGCAGGAACTTGCCGACAGGCTGGGCATAACCAAGAGCTGCCTCAATCACAGATTCAGAAAGTTGATCAGTCTGGCGGAACAGCTCTCATAAATGTAGCTAATTATAAAAGTCAAGGATAAAAGATGACGGATTTTGTACATTTACATCTGCACACCGAGTACTCCCTGCTGGACGGCGCGTGCAAGATAGATAATTTAATAAATTACTGCAAAAAGAACGGCGTCGACACCGTCTGTATAACCGACCACGGCAACATGTACGGCACGCTGCATTTTGCCGAAAAGGCGGCGATAGCGGGCATAAAGTATATAATCGGCTGCGAATTTTACGTCACCCGCGATATGCACGACAAATCGCAGAATATCTCCGAACATCTTATTTTGCTTGCCAAAAACAAGGCGGGCTATAAAAATCTCGTTCAGCTCGACTCCATGGCGTTTGTCGACGGATTTTATTATAAGCCGAAGATCGATTACGAAGTTTTAAAGGAACACTCCGAAGGTGTGATCTGTCTATCTGCATGCCTAGCAGGAGGCATCCCGCACAGGTTGCTCAACGGCGATGAGGAGGGGGCTGAGAGTCTGGCTCTCAAATTAAAGGACATATTCGGCGAAGATTTCTACATCGAAATACAGGACCACGGCATCCCCGAAGAAAAGAGGGTGCTGCCCATGCTCGTCAATCTCGCCCGCAAAATAGGCGTCGAAATAGTTGCAACTAACGACGTTCACTACATAACCAAGGCAGATGCGGAAATGCAGGATGTTCTTATGTGCATCCAGATGAAAAAGACGCTCGACGATACCAAGCGAATGAAGTTCGACACTCAGGAGTTCTATTTTAAGTCGGGCGACGAAATGGCGCAGCTCTTTTCTGCCTATCCGCAAGCGATAACAAATACCCGAGTCATCGCCGACAAGGTGACCGAGCCCGCCTTCAATCTCGATAAAAAGGGCTATCCAATACGCGATACGTCGCTTATTCCGGGTTATACCCCGCCCGATGGTTCTACGCCGCCCGAATATTTAAGAAAGCTCACCGCCGAAGGGCTCAAACGCCGCTACGGCGAAGTTACAAAGCGCGAACTCGACAGGGCGGAATATGAACTCGGCGTCATCATAGGTATGGGATTTGCCGAATACTATCTGATAGTGTGGGACTTCATCAACTGGTCGAAGGCAAACGGCATACCTGTCGGTCCGGGCCGCGGTTCTGGCGTCAGTTCAATAGTCGCCTATGCCATAGGCATAACCGATGTCGAGCCGCTGCAGTACGACTTGCTGTTCGAGCGCTTCCTCAATCCCGACCGCGTATCCATGCCCGATTTCGATATCGACTTCTGTACCGACCGCCGCAGCGAAACGATAGAGTACGTAAGGCGCAAGTACCACCCCGAAAACGTCTGTCAGATAGTCACGTTCGGCACTATGGCTGCCAAAAACTCGATAAAGGACGTAGGCAGGGTGATGCGCGTGCCCTATTCCGAAACCGACAGGCTTACCAAAATAATGGATGGCAAGACGTCTATCGGCGACCTGTTGGGGCGCAGGATAGAGGGAGCGCGTGCAGCATTCGAGGCGGAAACCGACCCCGACAAGAAGGTCGAAGCAGAGGGGAAATTTAATGACCTCAAAGCTGTCAGAAACAGCGAATTTTGCGAAATCTATGAAACAGACAGTACTCTGCGTCGCGTAATAGATATGGCTATGCAGATAGAGGGCATGCCCCGCCAGACGGGCATGCACGCCGCAGGCGTGGTCATCTGCCGTAAAAAAATAGCGGATAACGTACCTCTGTCGCGCAACGGCGAAGATATCACCACGCAGTTCGTCGCAAAAGAGATTGAAGCGCTTGGCATGCTCAAAATGGACTTCCTTGCGCTGGTCACTTTAACGGATATTAAGAAATGCAAGGATTATATCCGTGAAAATTATGGGCTCGAAGTCGATTTCAATACCATCGGCTACAAGGACGAGGGCGCGTATTCGCTCATTTCCGACGGCGATACCGACGGCGTGTTCCAGCTTGAAGCCGGCGGCATGAAAAAGTTCATGCGCCAGCTCAAACCCGACTGTCTTGAAGACCTCATAGCCGGCGTTTCTCTCTATCGCCCCGGACCCATGAGGTTTATCGATGATTTCTGTAATCGCAAGCACGGGCTAGCCCCCATAACTTACGATACTCCCGAAGAGGAAAAGATTCTCAAGGTCACTTACGGCATTCCCGTCTATCAGGAACAGGTCATGCAGATATTCCAGTATCTTGCAGGCTTTTCGCTGGGCGAAGCAGACCTTGTGCGCCGCGCCATGGGCAAGAAGGATAAAAAGACGCTGATGGCGCAAAAGGAAAAGTTTATCAACGGCGGCATCAGCGATACAAACGGCAGCACGATAGTCGGCTGCGTGAAGAACGGCATATCGGCTGAGACCGCGTCAAAAATATTCGCCGACATGGAAGGCTTTGCTTCGTATGCCTTCAACAAATCGCACGCCGCGGCGTATGCCACGCTCGCCTATCAGACGGCATGGCTCAAAAAATATTATATAAAGGAATTCATCTGCGCGCTTCTGAATAACCGTCTCAACAAGATAGACGAAATAACCAAGTATGTGCTGTATTTAAAGGATAAGGGCATCAAGGTGCTCCCTCCCGATGTAAACAAGTCGCGCACTGTATTTTCAGTACAGGACGGCGGCGTTAGGTTCGGGCTTTCCGCACTTAAGGGAACGGGTCAGAGCGCGATCGACGACGTCATTGCCGAGCGCGAAAAGAACGGCGAATTTAAAAACTTTCCCGACTTCGTGCTCCGCTGCGCATCCTTTGTAAATAAGCGCATAATCGAAGGTCTCATACTGTCGGGAGCATTCGACAGCATGGGTATAGCGCGTTCAAGACTGTTTGCCGTGTACGACGACGTCTATTCGCGTGCAGCCGGCATAAACAAGCAGAAGAGCGGCGCCCAGATGTCGCTGTTCGGCGAATTCATCGAGGAGGAGGAATTGCGCGTCGACTACCCCGATATTCCCGAGTACGACATAATGGAAAAGCTTTCAAAGGAAAAACAGGTGCTCGGCGTATATGTCAGCGGTCATCCATTCGATAAGTACAAGGGAGCCTTCAAGGACAAGAATTTCAACTGCTCGATGCTTGAATATACTGAGGACGAAGACGGTAACAGAACGTATACTCAGGTGCAGCAGGGGATGCAGATAGAGATGGGGGGTATCATTTCTGCCTACAGGCGCACCACAACCAAGCGCACAGGCGCCATAATGGCGTTTGTAACAGTTGAAGACGTATACGGTTCTGTGGAGTGCGTTGCGTTCCCCGCCGTCTTTGAAAAAGTCAAAGCGTTCATTGCCAACGATAAGATAGTCACAATAAAGGGCAAACTCGATTTGGACGGCGGCAAGGAGCCCTCCGTTATACTCGATGACATCGTGGAGTTCGACACTGACGCGTTTGAAGGCAAAAACGGAGGTGCGACCGCAAGAACTTCCAAAAAGCAGCCCGTGCTCTGGCTCAATGCCACGGCGCTCTCCGATGCCGACTTCGAAGATTTTGTAAGCATGCTGTCCAACTACGAGGGACCCACAACGTGCGCAATAGTCCGCGGAAATAAAAAATACAGGCTGCCTACGGGCGTCAATTATTGCCGTGGTCTGCTTGCGGAAATATCTTCGTTCATATTTGAAAAAGATATCAAATATGTTGAATAAAAATTATATAAAAAGTGTTGTAAATATAAATTTTATCTGTTATAATATAAAACGGAAATGATGATGAGGCATTGCGGCAATAAGGGGGCATACGGATTTTCCGTGCGCAATGCATTCTTTCGGAGGATTTGTTTATGAAGAGGATAGGCTTGCTTACAAGCGGCGGCGATGCTCCCGGAATGAATGCCTGTATAAGAGCTGTTGTGCGTACCGCACTCTATTTCGGTATCGAAGTCTACGGCATCGAACGCGGCTACCAGGGACTTATCGATGACGAAATGGTCTCTATGGAGATGCGCTCTGTTTCCGACATAGTGCAGAGAGGCGGAACAAAGCTGCGCACTGCGCGCTGTCTTGAGATGCTCACTAAGGAAGGGCAAAAAAAGGCAGTCAAAACGCTTGAAGCCCGCGGCATCGAAGGATTGGTCGTAATAGGCGGCGACGGTTCTTTCAGGGGCGCGAAGTGCCTTTCGGAAGAATACGGCATACCTACCATAGGTATACCAGGAACTATCGATAACGACCTTGAGTATACCGACTATACCCTCGGTTTCGATACCGCAGTAAATACTTGTATCGACGTCATAAACAAACTGCGCGACACGATGACCTCGCACGAGCGTATATCCGTTGTCGAAGTTATGGGCAGGAGATGCGGCGACATCGCCCTCTATGCAGGTATTGCTTCAGGTGCGGAGATAATCGTCGTGCCCGAAGTAGTGTTCGACCTCGACGATATCGTTATGCGCATAAACCGTTCAAGGGCAAACGGCAAACATTCCAATATTGTGGTGGTCGCCGAAGGCGTCTGCACTGCTGAAGAGTTTGCAAAGCAGCTCCAGTCGGTCACTACGTATTCCGTGCGCCCCACAACTATAGGGCACATCCAGCGCGGCGGTTCGCCCTCTATGGCAGACAGAATGCTTGCTGCCCAGTTCGGCAACAAGGCTGTAAGGCTTCTCAACGAGGGCATAGGCAATCGCGTTGTCGGCATCCACAAAAATGAAATAATAGATATGGATATAATTGAAGCGGTCAGCATGAAGAAGAAGTTCAATTATGAGCTGTATGAAACGCTTCAGATGATTTCTATGTAACTTTTTGCTAAAGCCGCTTGTAAAAAAGCGGCTTTGTCTATGTCAATATCAATAATAGGGGAAAATCAATGATTCTGACCGTCAGTCTGAGTCCCTGCATCGATATAAATATCGAGGTCGACTCTCTCTCTGTGGGAATGTCCCATAAAATAATCAGTAAGCGTATTTTCTATACCGGCAAGAGCATCAACGTGTCGATAGGACTTGCAAGGCTCGGGGCAAGGGCTTTCGTCACGGGATTCATGTACGACGACAACGGCAGGCTGTTTGAGCAGGAGCTGCACCGTGAAGGCATAAACTATAAATTTATCTGGAGCCACGGCAGGGTGCGCGAAAATTATAAATTTGTCGACCATAAATCCATGCTCACGGAATTTGACGACATATCGCCAGAAATAACTGCCGAAAAGCAGGATGACCTTATAAAGTTCATCACCGAATTTGCCCCGGGCTGCGAGGCGGTCTTTGTTGCGGGCGGGCTCGCCAAGGGCATGACTGCGGATTTTTACGGCCGAATTCTCTCCGCCGTGCCTGCCAACGTCAAAAAGATAGTTGACAGCGAGGGCGACAGATTGCGCCATGCGCTTGCCTGCGGCGTCGACCTGATAAAGCCCAACGTCGAAGAATTGCAGCGCACATTGGGAATAACTGTCAAAAACCGTCACACTGCCCTCGAAGGCGCAAAGACGCTCGTTTCGATGGGCGCAAAAAAGGTGCTTCTCTCGCTCGGTAAAGAGGGCGCCATCATAACCGACGGCAACAAGAGCTATTATTGCAAATCGAACAATGTGGCAATGAATTCCACCGTAGGTGCGGGCGATGCCATGGTCGCAGCCGCAATGTCGGCAATGATGAGCGGCGCCGACGATGCGGAAATATTGAAGTGCGGAGTAGCCGCAGGTACGGCAGCTGTCATAACTCCCGATACCATCTCGTTCCGCAGGGAAAAGTACGACGAAATTTTTTCTACGCTGTCAGTCAAAGAAATTTGACTTTGCCTATTGATTTTTATTTATTTTTTATGTATAATCAAGGCACAGACATAGAGGAGGTAATCAAATATGTGGAATGAAAATACGCCTTTGGAACTTTTAAAGGAACTTCCCGCCGTGCTCAACGAGGCAAACCTTGCCCGTATACAGCAGGTAATTGACTACGATAAATTCATCAACAGCGCGGAATGCGGCTACGACCTCTGCGGCAGTTATGCGCCCTTCTGTAACGGCTGCGACAAGAGCAGGCAGCATCCCTGCGCCGTTTCGTATGTTAAAATGAAGCAGGCGGAAGGAATGGACGTCAAGCTTCAGTCTGACGTAGAGGAGGCGCTGTCCGCGGCGAAGGAAAAACAGCCCCGCGAAAATTCAAAAAGAATACGCATCGCCGTAGCAAAGAGAAGGGATTAAAAATATTTAATACATAGCCGCCGTCCGCAAAATATGCGGACGGCGGCTCAATGTTAATCGGTACCTTAAAAGCGCGTTATGTGCATTTAAAAAATTTTGTATATATTTTTATTTTTAGTATCAAAAATGGATTGACAATATGCGGTGATTAAAATATAATATACAGGTAATGTGTTTGCGCTGCTATGGCTCAGCAGGTAGAGCACGTCCTTGGTAAGGACGAGGTCACCGGTTCAAAT
>CALVHH010000004.1 GCA_944327465.1 uncultured Clostridia bacterium
GAAAACGGCTACAAGGCACACTATGCCTGCCCCGACTGCGGAACGCTGTTTGCGGACGCCGAGGGCGAAACCGAAATAATCCGCGATGAAATACTCATCAACGCGACAGGACACAAGATGACCTACCATGCGGCGGTAGCTCCCGAGTGCACAGAAAACGGCACTAAGGAATACTACGAATGTTCGGTATGCCACAACCTGTATTCTTCCGAAGCGGGCAGAGCCGAAGATGAACTCTCGATAGAAGAGATAATCGTCCGCGCGACGGGACACGTAAACCTTACAAAGCATGAAAAGGTAGAGCCTGGCTGCCTTGAAAACGGCACCAAGGCATACTACGAGTGCGAATGCGGCTTGCTGTTCTCCGACGACAAGGGTCAGAACGAAGTTTCGCAGGCAGAGCTTGTAATACAGGCAACGGGACACATAAATCTTACATATCACGAAGAAGTACCCGCGCAGTGCCTCGAAAACGGCACAAAGGCATACTATGAGTGCGAATGCGGTCTGCTGTTCTCCGACGACAAGGGTCAGAACGAAGTTTCGCAGGCAGAGCTCGTAATTGGCGCAACGGGACACGCCGATCCGCTCACCTATCACGCGGCGGTAGCGCCCACCTGCACGAAAAACGGCAACATAGCATACTATGAATGCCCCGACTGCGGACTGTTGTTCCGCGACGGCGGCGGCGAAATCGAAATAATCCGCGACGAAATAATAATCAACGCCACGGGACATCTCGAGCTCGAATATCACCCCGCAGTAGCTGCGGGCTGCCTTGAAAACGGCGTAAAAGCTTACTACGAATGTGTAGAGTGCGGACTCAAGTTCGACAGCGCAACGCTTGAAAACGAACTTTCGGATGCCGAGCTGGTAGTTCCCGCACCCGGACACAAGATGATACACCACGAGGAAGTACCCGCCCAGTGCCTTGCAAACGGCACAAAGGAATACTACGAATGCGAAAACTGCGGACTGTTGTATTCCGACGAAGCGGGCAGACCCGAACAGGAACTCTCGCTTGAAGACATCATAATTCGCGCCCCCGGACACGGCACGCTTGTGTACTATCCCGAAACGCAGCCCGGCTGTGTAGAAAACGGCTACAAGGCACACTATGCCTGCCCCGACTGCGGAACGCTGTTTGCGGACGCCGAGGGCGAAACCGAAATCGTGCGCGATGAAATACTCATCAACGCGACCGGACACAAGATGACCTACCATGCGGCGGTGGCTCCTAAGTGCCTTGAAAACGGCACAAAGGCATATTACGAATGCACTGTATGCCACAACCTGTATTCTTCCGAAGCGGGCAGAGCCGAAGACGAGCTGGCATATGCAGAGCTCACCGTACAGGCAACGGGACACGTAAACCTTACAAAGCATGAAAAGGTAGAGCCCGGCTGCATAGAAAACGGCACCGAAGAATATTACGAGTGCGAATGCGGCTTGCTGTTCGCCGACGACAAGGGACAGAACGAAGTTTCGCAGGCAGAGCTCGTGATTGCCGCAACGGGACACATAAATCTTACGTATCGCGAAGAAGTGCCCGCCCAGTGCCTTGCAAACGGCACAAAGGCATACTACGAGTGCGAATGCGGTTCGATATTTGCCGATGAAAATGCCGAAAGCGAACTTTCGTATGCCGAAATCGTCATCCCCGCAACGGGACACACCGACCCTCTCATCTATCACGCGGCTGTAGAAGCGGGCTGCCTGACAAACGGCATGAAAGCTTATTATGAATGCTCCGACTGCGGAGCGATATTCACCGACGGCGCGGGCGACAGCGAAACTTCGTATGCCGAAGTTGTCATACGCGCCACCGGTCACGGCACGCTCGTATATCACGAGGCAGCAGCGCCCAAGTGCCTTGAAAACGGCAGCATAGCATATTACGAATGCCCCGACTGCGGACTTATGTTTGCAGACAAGGACATGGAAAAGGAACTTTCGTATGCCGAAATCGTCGTCCGCGCAACGGGTCATCAGAATATCGTCCACGTTGACGAAGTGCCCGCAACCGCCAACAGCAACGGCATGAAGGCTCACTACTATTGCGAAGACTGCAAAACAATGTTCTCCGATGAGAACGGCGAAAACGAAGTCGTTCTGGACGAGGTAATAATTCCCGCAACAGGGGAACAGACGACCGACTGATAAGATTGTATCTGAAGGAATGTTCGGATGTACAATTTAATATTCGTGCACGTGGATAGCTTTCGCGGAAAAACGATATGACCACACAGTGCATACATGCTCCATGCCCTGCCCGATTCGTCGGGTGGGGCTATTTTGTTGTTCATTTGCATAAATGAATAAATGCTCAAATGAGCAAGAAACCGCGTATTAGTTATTAAATACCTATAATTATGCATTATATATCATATAATTAAAAATTTTTGTTGAAATATAAAACAAAGTGTTGACTTATATATATTTTGGTGATAGAATCATAACTGTCAGGTGATTATCGAATGCATAATCATGAATAAATATAAGAAATTCAGAGGGATATCCCTCTATTCTTTGCCTGCGGCAAAGAATAAAAGGTTTTAAAAGCTGCGCACCGCAGGATCGGGTGCGTAAATAATAAATTCGGCTATGCCGACAAAGGAGACGGAAAATGAAAAAACTTTTAACGGCGATGTGCCTTTCAATGCTGGCGCTCGCCATGGCAGGCGCCTTGGCAGCCTGTAACGAAAACGACGAAAGCACGCACACTCACGACATGACAAAAGTGCAAGCCGTTGCCGCAACCTGCACCGAGGACGGCAACGAGGCGTATTACAAGTGTTCGGAGTGCGGCAAGTACTTTTCGGACGAAGCCGGCAATACGGAAATTGCGCTTGAAGACACCGTGATCGCCGCCACGGGTCACAAAGTTGAAAAACTGCCCGGCAAGGCGGCAACCTGCACCGATGACGGCTTGACCGAAGGCGAAAAGTGCACTGTCTGCGGCGAAGTGATAAAGGCGCAGGAAGTTATAAAATCTTCGGGTCACACGCCCGAAGTCGTGCCCGGCAAGGCGGCAACCTGTACCGAGGACGGCTTGACCGAAGGTGAAAAGTGCTCGGTCTGCGGCGAAGTAATAAAGGCGCAGGAAGTTATAAAATCTTCGGGTCACACCGTTGAAAAGCTGCCCGGCAAGGCGGCAACCTGCACCGAGGACGGCTTGACCGAGGGCGAAAAGTGCTCGGTCTGCGGCGAAGTAATAAAGGCGCAGCAAGTTATAAAATCTTCGGGTCACACGCCCGAAGTCGTGCCCGGCAAGGCAGCCACCTGTACCGAGGACGGCTTGACCGAGGGCGAAAAATGCTCGGTCTGCGGCGAAGTAATAAAGGCGCAGCAAGTTATAAAATCTTCGGGTCACACCATTGAAAAACTGCCCGGCAAGGCGGCAACCTGCACCGAGGACGGCTTGACCGAAGGCGAAAAGTGCACTGTCTGCGGCGAAGTGATAAAGGCGCAGCAGGTTATAAAATCTTCGGGTCACGACATGACGTTCGTTGCCGCCACCCAGCCCACATGCTCGCAGACGGGCAACAGGGCATACTATTTGTGCAACGACTGCGGCAAGAGGTTTGCCGATGAAGACGGCGAACAGCAATTAGACATAGTTTCAATTGCGCCCCTCGGTCACACCCTTGAACTCGTCGCCGCCGTACAGCCCACCTGCACGCAGAACGGCACTCAGGCATACTATAAATGCGCCGACTGCGGCGCAACATTCGCCGATGAGTTCGGTCAGACTTCGGTCAATCCCGCCGACCTCGTAATTGAATCGAGCGGCCACACCGCAGGCAAAGTCGTCAAGGAAAACGAAGTTCCCGCCACCTGCACCGCGGGCGGCAGTTACGACGAGGTCACATATTGCTCGGTCTGCGGCGAAGTGATGAGCACGGAACACAAGACCACCGGCAAGAAGGGTCATTCTGCCGACCAGTATGTATACGTCACTAAGGAACCTACCGCAACCGCGGCAGGCGCATACGAATTGAGGTGTTCCGAATGCGACATGGCAGTCGGCGACAGCAAAGAGCTCCCCGCCCTCACGGAGGCAAATGTCAAAAACGGTAATTACAACTATTCCACGGTTTACAGGTGCGTAGCTAATGCAAGTGTAACGTACTTCTATAAGGATGGTAAGTATGAGTATGCCTACAATGACGAAATTCCCGCATTTACTGTAGAAGCTACGGCAACTTCAGAAAGAATTCAATCGCCGAAGGCTATGATGGTTGATTTCTCTTCGTTGCCGGCAACGGGAACTATGTCATCAAGGTATCTGTCGGGTAACAGCTATCTTGATGCCGCAAGATACGGCATGTATTTAAGCAATGCTTCGGCGGGCACCTACAAGATAAGTATTACATCCACAACCGACGCAACAGTCACCCTCATTTCGGATAACGGTGCCGAGCCCGTCGATTTAATAACATCTTCCGATATCACCGAAGCAAGGTTTAAGATTGAAGACGGTGTCAACTATATGCTGGTATTCCATAGTGCCACCACAAGAACTAATATTACATTTACCGTTGAAGAAAGTGAAGACATCGTGCTTTCACTTACGCAAACTTGCAGTACAGGCAACCTTGCCGGCGGAGACATGCGCGGCACCACACCCGGCGGCTCTGTGACGGTCACGATAGGTGAAGGCGTTCCTGAAGGTACATACAAGATTCACCTCGGCGGCAGTGCGCTGTTTGGCAGAAATTACAACTTCAAAATTGTGGTTAATGGCACCGATGAATATACTACGGGTATGAATATGCCTAATCAGACCGGCGGTACCGGCGCTTCTGCAAATATAAAAATAAAGTCGGGCGATGTAATAGTAATAACCAATTACAACGGTCAGGCAATGAGCGGTACAATATCTCTCTTTGAAGTGTAATACAAAATATATTAAAACAAGGTTTGCGATATTTTGCATGCCTAACCAAATAAAAACACACGGTGCATAGATCCTGAGGGGTCCGTCCGCTTCGGCGGGCGGGCTCCTCTCGTTTAGACCTCTCTGCGAGCCACCCATCGGTCGACGCGCCATATAGTTAGATTTCTCGACCTCGCTCGAAATGACAGGGCGGGTAAGTCGACCGTAGCATGCAGTTAGATTTCTCCGTGCGCTCGGCTTATAGCCTCGCTTAGTCGAAATGACGAGGGTGGGGGCGACCGGGCGCCTCGCTTAGTCGAAATGACAAGGGTGGGGGCGACCGGGCGCCGCGGCGAAAGAAAAAATTCGCCGAGGGGTATTTTTTCAAAACTATTGAATTTGACGGCGGGGCGTGGTATAATGTAAGCATGAAACTTTACGATGAATGCAGAGACTGTTTGTACAACAGCCAGATCAAAAAGGTAGAGGCAATGCACCCCGACGACGACAGGCTTTTGGGCTTTAAAGAGTCTGCCCGCGCAATATGCGACGGCGCTCCCGAAAGCTGGTGCGCGCCTCTTTTGATGCGCGCCATCGATGGCGTTCACCGCGGCATATTCGGGGGGATAATAGATTATTCTTCCGAAAGGCAGACTTTTAACGCCGCGCTTTTGGCGCTCGAAGACGATATATTTTCGCGCATATGCGCCGCCGAAGAGCCGTTAAAGGAGGCGATCAGGTTTGCCATGGCAGCCAACTATATCGACTACGCCCGCATTTCCGACCTGAACGAGGACAGCATCGCCCGGGTAATTTCGGCAGCCGGGCGCTCGGCGGTGGGCGAGGACGAGTACGCGCTGTTCGTGGGCAAGCTCAACAGGGCGCAAATGCTCGTCTACATACATGATAACTGCGGCGAAATAGTGCTCGATAAACTGCTCATAAGAACCATAAAGCAGATGTACCCGCGCATAAAGGTCGTTTCGGTAGTGCGCGGCGGACCGATAATAAACGACGTCACCCGCGCCGACGCCGACATGGTGGGGCTGGGCAAGTATGCCTATGTGTTCGATAGCGGCGCGGCTATCCCCGGCACGTATCTGCCCGAAACCAACGCGCTTACGCGTGCGTTCATAAAGAACGCCGACGTGGTCATAGCCAAGGGGCTGGGCAATCTTGAAACGCTGTACGGCGAAGTGTGCGGCGCGTTCTATATGTTCATGTGCAAATGCGAACATATTGCCAAGCGGTTCAAAAAGGAGCTCTGGCAGACGGCGTTCGTCTGCGACAAAAAAATTGTGTATTGACACGCCGCCGCCTTAAATTTTTCCGCCGTGCGCAGAGTTTGCTCTGCGCACGGCGGCGGGGGATATATGGAAGACGGCGAGGAATTGACCTATTACGGCTACGAAGACGACGTCCAACCTTCCGCGGCGCAGCGCCGCGGCGGCTTTGTCACGGGCGACGAAGAGGAGTATTCGGAAGGCTTAGGCGGCGAGGTTGCACTTTCGGACGCGCAAAACATGCTCGAAGAGGAGATAAACAAGAGCTACGGCGACTTCTTCGTCGAAGAGTTCTCTGCCGAAACGAGCGCTCACAAGCTGTCGCTCGCCATGCACATCTCCGAACGCACGATAAAATTTGTGCTCTCCGCCGTGTATCTGGTGGTGGGCGTGCTGTGCGTCGCCCTGACCGACTACATATATCTCGCCTTCCCGTACATAGTCGGCGGCGTGGCTGCGGGCTATGGTCTGGTGCAGCTCGTGGTGGCTGTGATCCACCGCGAATACGTGCACACACATTCAAACAAGACGGCTTCGTCGCTCGTAATGATAGCGCTGGGCATACTCATAATGGTAGAGCACTCGGCGGCGTTCACTATAATAGCGGTGGCGTGGGGCTTTTTGGGGCTGATGGAGGGCGCGCACGCCTTCAACCACGCATTCAGCCGCATAGCCCGCTCCGAGCGCTGCGTCTACTACCTCGGCAAGGGCGTAATAGAAGTCATTCTCGCGTTCATATTGCTATATGAACCCAGCCACCCGGACCATATCCCGCTGCACATAATAGTTTTCGGCGTGCAGATGATATTCGACGCAGTCACAATGTTCCCGCCCCTAAAGGAGTTTCTCAGCAGAAAATCATGAAAGTTACCAATCTCGATTTAATGCGCCTCGCCGAGGCGACCGACGGCGAATTCGACCCCGCCGACTACACAGTGGAGGAGCTGGAAGAGCTCGCGGGGTATATCGAAAGCGACATATCGGTGGAAGAGCTGCGGCAGAGGTATTTTGAATTTTACGACGACATAAAGGACAGAACGCTGCCACACGGCAGGTGGAGCGACTGAGTGTCCGGTCGATTTTTCCGCCCCGTCAAAAAATCATAAGCGGCGCCCCGCAGGGGCGCCGCTTATCGCTTGCTTCATAAAATATATCGCCGTGCGCGGCTCGCCGCGCAGTGCTTTTTTACATTACTACGATATTGTGTTCTTCGAACAGTTTTTTGTACTCCTTGGGGAAGGTGTCGTCGGTTATCAGCACGTTTATATCTTCGATGTGCGCAAAGGTGTACGAATTTATCTTGCCTATCTTCGAGCTGTCCAGCATCATGTATACGTGGCGCGCCTTTTTGAATACCTGCTTCAAAAGGTCGGCCTCCACCTGGCTGTTGCAACTGAATCCGTTTTCGGGCGTGAACGCCGTTGCGGACACCATGGCAATTTCAAAGTTGGTCAGCGCAAAATATTCCTTTGCAGCGGGGGAGGCGGTGGAAAGGTTGTCCTTCATCAGCTGTCCGCCAACCACGGTTATGGCAATGTTCTTTTTCTGCGCAAGTTCCATTGCAACTGCTATGCCGTTGGTAAAGATATTGCAGTGGATATCGGGCAGTTCCTTCGAAAGGTACATGGCGGTGGTGCCGCCGTCAAGGAAGATAGAAACGCCCTCGTCTACAAGCGTGGATGCCTTTTGTGCAATTACTATCTTGGCGTCGGTGTTTATCGTCGTCTTTTTGGTGTAAGCTTCGCCCGAAACCTTTGCACTTCCTTTACGGACATTGCGCCGCCGCGGATGCGGATTATGCGGCCGTCCTCTTCAAGCTGAAAAAGGTCGCGTCTCAGCGTCATCTGCGAGACGTTGGGAAAAACTTCTTCAAGTTGTTCTAAGGTCATTTTGCCGCGTTTGTCTAAAATATCGGCAATTTCTTCAATGCGTTCCCTTTTCATCAGGCTCTCCTTTGTTAGATTTTTTCAAAATTTTATTTTGACGACTTTATTGTAATATAATGAACGCGTAAAGTCAAGGGAATTGAGGCATAAAGTGACAGCGAAATGCAGTTTTTTGTTAATATTTTTCAAAAAAGTGATTATATATGAGCTTGAAAGGCAGATTGCTTATTTTGTTGATTTTTTTTGGAGCTTCATTTATAATGATGCCATGGCAACTAAAAGAAAGTTCAAGCTTCCGCCTGCGGCGATGATAGCAATAAGCGTATTTTCGGTCATAGCGGCGGGTACGGCGCTGCTGTGTATTCCCGCGGCGTCAAACAGCGGTGAGGTCGATTTCCTTGCCGCCTTTTTCACGGCGACGAGCGCAACGTGCGTCACGGGGCTCTCCGCCGTCGATACGGCGTCGCACTGGTCGTATTTTGGCCAGGCAATAATACTCGTGCTCATGCAGATCGGCGGTCTGGGGCTCATAACCATACTTTCGGTGTTCTTTTTATATCTTCAAAAGCACGCCTCGCTCTCCCAGCGCAAGCTGGTTATGCAGTCGGCGGGTTTCGTCTCGCTCGAGGGCATGAAAAAGCTGGTCAAATACATAATAATAGTCACGTTTGCGTGCGAGTTCATCGGCTCGTTTGCGCTCTGCTTTTCGTTCGTGCCCGTCATGGGCTGGGGCAGGGGCATATGGCAGTCGGTGTTCACGGGCGTTTCGGCGTTCTGCAACTGCGGCTACACGCTCACGGGCTGGTACGGTCAGGATTCGCTCAACGCCTATATATCCGACCCCGTCGTCTGCCTCACCGTCAGCGCGCTCATCGTCATCGGCGGCATAGGTTTCTTCGTCTGGGGCGACGTCATCAAAAACGGCATACATTTAAAAAGGTATTCCTTCCATTCCAAGGTAGTGCTCACCACCACGGCGGCGCTCATACTTGTGGGCTGGGCAATGTTTATGGCGTTCGAGTGGAACAATCCCGCCACCATAGCCGATAAGGACGTGGGTACAAAGCTTCTGGCGACGCTGTTCATGTCCATATCCCCCAGAACGGCGGGTTTCAACACGGTGTCTTCAAAATATCTTTCGGGCGCGGGCGGCATGCTCTCAATAGTGCTCATGTTCATAGGCGGCAGCCCCGGTTCCACCGCGGGCGGCATAAAGACGACTACTCTCGCAGTGCTCGTTATGTCGGCTATATCCACCTCCCGCCGCCGCGCCGAAGCGCATATCTTCAACCGCCGCTTCGAAGACGACGCCTATCCCCAGGCGGGCACGGTGTTTTCGATATATATAACGGCGGTGATACTCAGCTCCATGATAATCTGTGCGCTCGAATGCGACAACCCCGCGGTGGCAAACGTCGCCGACGGCTCGGTGAATATCCACTACGTCGTCTTCGAAGTCGTCTCGGCTATAGGCACAGTGGGTCTGTCGTGCGGGATAACGGGCGCCGTTGGCGCGGCTTCGCAGCTGATATTGATATTTTTAATGTTTCTCGGCAGGGTGGGCGGCTTCACGCTCATACTTGTATTCACAAACGAACGCAAACCTGTAACTATATCCAGGGTAGCTGGAAATCTCATCATAGGTTAAAAGGGTATCTGTATGAAAAAATCTGTACTGATAATAGGCATAGGCAGGCTTGGCGGACATCTCGCCGAAAAGATGCAGGATCTCGGGCACGACGTCATTGCGCTCGACAGCAAGGAAGAGAGCATAAACAAGATAGCCGGGCACTTCGATGACGCCCGCATTGCCGACTACACCAACGAGGACGTGCTCCGCGCCCTCGACATTCCCTCATTCGATTTGTGCTTCATAACCGTCGGCGACGATTTTGAAGCTTCGATGATAACTACGCTGCTTTTAAAAAAGCTGGGCGCAAAGTACGTTGCCGCCCGCGCAAGGGACGATATCCAGTGCGAACTTTTGAAAAAGGTGGGCGCCGACGAAATAATCTATGCCGACGGCGAAGTCGCCGATAAGCTCGCCATCCGCCACAACGGCAACAACATATTCGACTACGTAGCCCTCGCAGGCGGCTACGCCATATTCGAAGTTCCCATAGTAAAGGAGTGGAAGGGCAAAACGATAGCCGAACTCGACGTGCGCAAGAAATATAAAATAAACATAATAGCCATAAAGACGGGCACGGCTATTAACGCCTCCATAATGCCCGACTACGCCTTCCGCGGCGACGAGCACATATTCGTGCTCGGTCAGTCGCGCGACGTGTTCAAACTGTCCTCCAAGACGTGATTAATTTTTTGCGCCCATTGGGTTGCATTTTCAAAAGAAATAGTTTATAATAATAAAAACTATAAACCTCATGGCAGAAAATCTGTTCAAATGCCGCGCCGGCAGAGAGGGAGGACCGTCGGCTGAAAGTTCTCCCCGGTGCGCTGAACGGGTATGCGCTGTCTGCAACCATGTTGCACGGTCGGGTCAATACCCCGCGGCACTCTCCCCGTAAGCGAGCAAAGAGGGCAATTTTTTTGCCGAAGTAAAGTGGAACAGCGGTAACGCGCCTTTACATAGTATGTAAGGGCGCGTTTTTTTGCGCGGTCGATTGTCTTTTGTCCGTCGCTGACGCTCCGGGATTTCTCCACTTCGCTCGTCGCGCCAAACTGCGCTCTAAGCAAGCCGCGTTTACGCGCCTTGCAACTTCACTCCGTTGCCGCTCCTTTTTCGCGCAAAAGCCACGGTTTTGCGCGAGTGCTAGGGAGAAAACTACGCTTTGGTCGAAATGACAAAAGGGGAGAAAAGGCGGACGATAAAAGTGGAAAAACGCAGTCGGTCGACTCTCCCTCCCTGTCATTTCGAGCGCAGTCGAGAAATCTAACCGCATAGCGCGGTCGACCGAAGGAGGGCTCCCTTTAGCAAAGGGAGCTGCCGAGCGCAGCGAGGCTGAGGGATTTGCCCCCACTGATATGCGGTAGGAGTTTTAAAAATACTGCTTTCAGATAATCCTACATTATCCCTTAAGGGCAAATCCCCCCTTTGATTCCCCCCTTTGCTAAAGGGGGGCTCGTAGAGAGGTCGGTCGACTTTTTCCTCTCTGTCATTTCGACTGAGTGAGCGAAGCGAACGCATGGAGAAATCTAACTGCATTGCTCGGTCGAGAGGAAGCAGGGCGCATTTCATTTATCGGTAATCATATCAAACAGGTATTAACATGTTCTTTAAACGACTACGCATGGATATAGCCGCGGCTATGGAAAACGACCCCGCCGCACGCAGCAAATTCGAAGTCTGGCTGACATATTCGGGGGTAAAGGCGCTGTCGCACCACCGCCTTGCCAACAGGCTGTACAAAATGCGCTTAAAGCTTTTGGCGCGCATAGTCAGCCAGTATTCCCGCCACCGCACCGGCATTGAAATACATCCCGCCGCCGAAATCGCGCCCGGGGTATTCATCGACCACGGCATGGGCGTCGTCATCGGCGAGACCGCGCAGGTGGGCGAAGGTTCGGTAATATATCAGGGCGTAACGCTGGGCGGCACGGGCAAGCAGTCGGGCAAGCGCCACCCCACCGTCGGTCAAAGGTGCGTCATCTCGGCGGGCGCAAAGGTGCTCGGCAACATAACCATAGGCGACTGCGCCAAAGTGGGCGCGGGCGCTGTGGTGCTGCGCGACGTTCCCGCCCACGCCACCGTGGTCGGCGTGCCTGCAAGGGTGGTGCGCATAGGCGGCAGCAAGGAGGGGGTAGACCTCTACCAGGATAAGTCCGACCCCGTCCGCGACGAGCTGTGCGCCCTGCGCGAGCGCATATACGCGATAGAAGAGCAGTTGAAACGCGGGGACGACTGACCGCCGTCCCGAACGTTCGGGACGACTGACCGCCGTCCCGAACGTTCGGGCGCACCGCCGCGGTGCGGCGGTGCGCACGCGAAAAAATAAAAAACCTTAAACGAGGTCTTTAATATGAGGATTTACAACACTTTAACGAGAACAAAGGAAGAATTTGTCCCGCTGGAGGCGGGCAAGGTAAAGATGTACGCCTGCGGCATAACCGTATCGGGCGAAGCGCACATAGGGCACGGCTTTCAGGCGCTCATATACGACATAATGCGCAAGTACCTTGAAAAGCTCGGCTACAGGGTGATCTACGCCCGCAACTACACCGACGTCGACGACAAGATAATTGCCCGCGCCAACGAGGAGGGCGTGCCTGCCGACATCTATGCGCAGCGCATGATAGAGCATATCGACAAAGTCATGCGCGAAATGGACATCGACGACCCCACGCTGTGGCTCAAGGCGACCAAGAATATAGACAACATACAGGATTTCATAAGCCGCCTCATCGACGGCGGACATGCCTACGCAGTGCCTTCGGGCGATGTTTATTTCGACGTGTCGTCCTTCCCCGGCTACGGCTGCCTTTCCAACCGCACGGTTGAGGACATGCTCGACGGCGTCAGGGTGGAAAATGCCGAAGACAAGCGCAATCCCGCCGACTTCGCGCTGTGGAAGGCGGCAAAGCCGGGCGAAATATGCTGGCAGTCGCCCTGGGGCTACGGCAGACCGGGCTGGCACATAGAGTGCTCTGCCATGAACCGCGCCGCATTCGGCGAGCAGATAGATATTCACGGCGGCGGCAGGGATCTGATATTCCCCCATCACGAAAACGAGATAGCCCAGACCGAAAGCCTTACGGGCAAGCGCTTCGTAAAGTACTGGACGCACAACGGGCTCATAAAGGTCAACGGGCAAAAGATGTCCAAATCGCTGGGCAACTCGCTGCTTTTGGAGGACCTTTTAAAGAAGTACACCAACGAAGCCATAAAATTCGCGCTGCTGCAGACCAACTACCGCAACGACATAAACATAACCGACGACCTCTTCCCCGAAGCCGAAAGGCACCTCACCTCTTTCTATAATATAATAAAACAGGTCGAAGACAAGTTCGGCAGGGGCGCCGAAGGCAACGCCGAAATCGATAAAAAATTCAATGCCGCCATGGACGACGACTTCAATACCGCGCTGGCGCTTTCCGAACTGTTTTCGCTCTTCAAGGGCGTGGCGGCAAAGCTCGCCGCGGGCGACGCAAGCTGCGCCGAGGACGTGCATCAGATACGAAAGACCTATTCGCTCCTCGGACTGTTCAAAAAGGACGCCTACGCCTATCTTGCCGAAGTTGCCCAAAAGTCTCCCGCCGAGGATATCCCCGCCGAGGTCAAGGAACTTGCCGCCCGCCGCTGGCGCGCAAAAAAGGAAAAGAACTGGGCGCTCGCCGATGAGCTCCGCGCAGGGATAGAGGGCTTGGGCTATGCCGTAAAGGACGCCAAAGAGGGCTACGCCATAAGTAAAAAGTAAAGCCCGCCGCCGCAGCGCACGGTCGGCTTTCCCGCCCTGTCATTTCGAGCGCAGTCGAGAAATCTAACAGTAAGCTTCTGTCGAAATGACAATAGGGGCGCACGGGAGCGCATCGGCAGCAATATAATAAAAATTACAAAATATTCCCCGCGCATGTTTGACGAAAGCGTGTGCAGGTTGTATAATGTTTTGCGTATCAAGACTTAAGGAAAGTATTTATGAAAGAGCTAACAAGCGAAAGTTTACGCAATCTTTACCTCAATTTCTTCAAGGACAGGGGTCACGCCGTCATACCTTCGGCGTCCCTCATACCCGAAAACGACCCTACGGTGCTCTTCACCACGGCGGGCATGCACCCGCTGGTTCCCTATCTGCTGGGTGAAAAGCACCCCGCCGGCAACAGACTCACAGACGTGCAGAAGTGCGTGCGCACGGGCGACATCGACGAAGTTGGCGACAGCTCGCACTGCACGTTCTTCGAAATGTTGGGCAACTGGTCGCTGGGCGACTACTTCAAAGAGCAGATGATACCATGGTCGTTTGAATTTCTCACCTCGCCCGACTGCCTGGGCATTCCCGTGGAGGACATAGCCATCACATGCTTTGCCGGCGACGAGGACTGCCCCCGCGACGACGAGAGCGCCAACAAGTGGATAGAGTGCGGCATAGACCCCAAACACATATTCTTTTTGCCCAAGAGCGGCAACTGGTGGGGGCCCGCGGGCATAACGGGTCCCTGCGGACCCGATACCGAAATGCACATAATCCGCAACCATGCCGAAGCCGACAAGCTGGGTCCCTACGACTTCGACAAGGCTCCCGCAGGTACCTTCCTTGAAATATGGAACGACGTGTTCATGCAGTACAACAAGACTGCCGAAGGCAGGTACGAGCCCTTAAAGCAGCGCAATGTCGATACGGGCATGGGTCTTGAGCGCACGCTGTGCATACTCAACAACAAGGAGAGCGTCTACGAAACGGACATATTCGAAGGCGCAATTGCAAAGATAGAGGAGCTGACGGGGCTCAAATACGGTCAGAGCGAGGATGTCACCAAGGCGTTCCGCGTCGTTTTGGACCACGTCCGCACCGCCACGTTCATGCTGGGCGATGCCAAGGGCATAGTGCCTTCCAACACCGACCAGGGCTACATTTTAAGGCGCATAATCCGCCGCGCCGTGCGCTTCGGGCGCAATATCGGTCTGCCCCAGGGCGCTTTGAACGAGGTTTCAAAGACAATTGTGGCAAAGTATGCCGCGGTCTACCCCGAACTTACAGCCAACGCCGCAAGGATAGAAGAGGAGCTCGGAAAGGAGGAGGCAAAGTTTTCGAAGACGCTTGCCCAGGGTCTTAAAGAGTTCGAAAAAGTGGCGGCAGCCAAGTCCGCCGGCGACAGCATAGACGGCGTCACGGCGTTCCACTTATACGATACCTACGGCTTCCCCGTAGAAATAACGCAGGAGATGGCGCGCGAAAAGGGGCTCGTCGTCGACGTCGAAGGCTATAACGCCGCCTTTGCCGAACATCAGGCAAAGTCGCGTGCGGGCAGCGAGCAGAAATTTGCCTGCGGCCTTGCAGACCACAAGGAGGAGACCACCAAGCTGCATACCGCCACTCACCTTCTGCATGCCGCGCTCAAAAAGGTGTGCGGCGACGACGTCAACCAGAAGGGCTCAAACATCACCGAAGAGCGCCTGCGCTTCGACTTCAACTTTTCCAGAAAGCTCACCCCCGAAGAGGTCAAGGCGGTCGAAGACCTCGTCAACGGCGAAATAGCCAAGGACGAGCCCGTAGTCATGAAGGAGATGTCGCTTGACGAGGCAAAGGCAGAAGGCTTTACGGGACTGTTTGAAAGCAAGTACGGCGAAATGGTAAAAACCTATACCATAGGCGACTTTTCAAAGGAGATATGCGGCGGCCCCCACGTTGAGCGCACGGGCGTTCTTGGCACTTTCAAAATTGCCAAGCAGGAGAACGTCTCCGCCGGCGTAAAGAGAATAAAGGCCGTTTTGGTAAGATAATCATTTTATAGTAAAGAACGGGCGGGGAATGATTGCCGTATCTATCGGCAATCATTCCCCGCCCTACACTATATATTAAACTGTTTTTTCACCACTTCGTCCAAGCAGTGAACCCTTATTGTCATTTCGACCGAAGTCGCATACTAATAAACCTTAGCACTCGCGCAAAACTGTAGTATTTGCGCGAAGAGGAGGGGCAACGTAGCAAAGTTGCAAGGCGTATTTTTACACCTTGCATAGAGCGTAGTTTGCCCCGACGAGCGGAGAAATCCCCAAACGAAGTCAATGCGGCAGGCGGCAAAATGCCGCCTGCCGCAAATTATAAGTACCGGGAGTAATCTATGCAAGCCCTGCAAGGTAGTCAATGCTCACGCCGAAAAAGTTGGCTATCTTAATCAGGTTGCCTAACGTCGGCTCGCATTGCCCTTTTTCCCATAGACTTATGACAGATTTGCCCACGCCCAATTGCTTGGCTAAAGCTACCTGTCCTAACCCCTTTTCAATTCTCAGTTCTTTCAGCCTCTCGGCAAATACTTCCATACACATTATTTTTCCACAAAAGTGGGAAAAATGCTTGACTTTCCATTATAATGGGAATATAATTTTTATAGTCATACTGCTCAATTTTGAAAATTAATATTGACAAACTGCATAAGAGGCAGTAGAATAAAATAAGAGGTGAAATATGAGATCAGTTATCAGTGATGAAAAATTCGGTCAGATTGTTTATGAGGAGAGTGTGTGGACGGGCAGAAAGTCAATTTACGTCAACGGTAAGCCGCTCTCAAAGATAACAAAAAACACATATTTTCTCTCCGACGGTGAAATGCGGACCAACTTTGTCGTACAGGGCAATTACTTGAAAGGGTCAAAACTGCTTATCGAGGGCAGGGAAATTCAGGTTACCCCGCCCGTCAAGTGGTACGAGGTCGCCCTGTCGGTGTTTATATTCGCCCTCGTGCTCGTTTGGGGCAACACGCCTTTGGCGCTATATGTCCTGCCTGTAGTCGGCGGCGCAATAGGCGGCTTAATCAGCGGTGCGTTTATGATTTTGAACTTGTTTATAATCAAGCAAGTTAAAAATATTGGGCTCAAAATTTTAATTAGTTTGGGCCTGTGCGCGGTTTCTTTTTTAATATGTATGGGCATCGGCTTTGCCATATTCGGCGCCGCCGCATAATCAAAAAATGCCGCATAAACAACGCCTATTTATAATAGTGTATATAAACCGCCCGCACGGTCAACGTGCGGGCGGTTTGTTCGCGGCGCACTCGCGCGCAGGCTTTTGCCCGAAAGGGCTAATCGCGGCCATTTTTATGCAAAACGCCCCTAAAACGCGCCCGAAAAAATAATTTTTAAATTTTCAAAAAACTTTGTAAACGCAATATAAAACGGCTTGACATAAATTTCATTTAATAATAAAATAGTTTTACATTGAAAAAACGGTCAAGAAATTACGGAAAACATATAAATTTTTACGAGAATAAGTTAAGGAGTAAACAATGAAAACGTATATGGCAAATGCCCAGACAGTTGAAAGAAAGTGGTACGTTGTCGACGCGGCCGGCGTTCCTTTGGGAAGACTCGCTTCCAAGGTCGCAGCCGTTCTTCGCGGCAAAAATAAGCCCACTTTCACACCCAATGTCGACACGGGCGACTTTGTGATAGTAATAAACACCGATAAGGTAGTGCTCACCGGTAAAAAGCTTACCGATAAGTTCTATCGCTATCATACCGGCTATATCGGCGGCTTAAAGGAAGTTTCCTACAAAAAGATGCTCGCCGAAAAGAGCGACCTTGCAGTCTACGAGGCTGTACGCGGCATGTTGCCCAAGAACTCGCTCGGCAGGGATATGATAAAGAAGCTCAGAGTATACAAGGGCGCCGAGCACAACCACGCAGCGCAGAAGCCCGAAGAGCTTAAGTTATTCTAAAAAGGGGTCAAGGTATTATTATGGCAAAGGCAAATATAAAGAAAAAGTTGCAATTCTGGGGGACGGGCAGAAGAAAGAAGGCTATCGCCCGCGTTCGTCTCATTCCCGCAGGAACAGGCACCATAGTCATCAACGACAGAACTTTCGAAGATTATTTCCCTCAGTCGGTTTTGCAGTATGTCGTAAAGCAGCCCCTGGCTCTTTTGGGCGTTGAAGGCAAGTACGACGTAATGGTCAACGTCTACGGCGGCGGTTACACCGGTCAGGCAAACGCCATCCGTTTAGGCATTGCCCGTGCGCTCCTTCAGGCGGAGCCCGACAGCCGCGCCGCACTCAAAAAGGAAGGCTTCCTCACCCGCGATCCCCGCGTCAAGGAGAGGAAAAAGTACGGTCTCAAAAAGGCGCGCCGCGCACCTCAGTTCTCAAAGAGATAATCGACCTTCAAGGCATTTTCAAGGGTACCCGTCAGGGTACCCTTTTTTCGCGCCGCCTTTTCAAGGTCGACCGAACAATATCGTCAGATTTCTCCGTGCGCCGCGGCGGGCTTTGCCCGCCGCGGCTTAGTCGAAATGACAAGGGTAGTAAGTCGACCGTGCTTCCTCCTTTTGTCATTTCGACCGAAGCGCGTAGCGCGGAGCGGAGAAATCTCGGAGCGTCAGCGACGGACAAAAGGGCGTCGACCGCGCTATGCGGTTAGATTTCTCGACTGCGCTCGAAATGACAGTGTTGGCAGGTCGACCAAGCTTCCCCCTTTTGTCATTTCGACCAACGTGGAGAAATCCGGGCACGCAGTGCCGGACAAAAGGCAGCGTTCCGCTGCACCACGCTCCGCGAACCTGCAACATCGTTTTTACGATGTCGGTGCGCAATCCATCGCTTCCGACGCTCGGGGCAGTTTATGTACGATTTATTTTGCGTTTATTTTTAATTTACCCGGCAGGCGTATCATCGTTACAGCAAAACGCAATAATACCTGTCAGGAGGATGACAAATGAATATAAAACGCAAAAAATTTCTAATTGCCGCGGTGCTTGCTGCGGCAACTTCGCTGACGGCGCTTTCGGCATGCGCGGGCGGCACTCAGGAAGATAAGCAGGCATACCGCCCCGAAAGCCCTTCCATAAGCCTTGCGCCTCCCGCAGACGGCTCGGCGCCCGAAGACTACGGCGCACTCGAAAACGTGGGCTACGTCATCGGCAGGCTCGCCTCCCGCGAGTACTACCACAGCGAGAACACGAACACCGCTCAGGCAACTTCGCTCGGCTTCATAAACGTAACGCAGAACGTCGTCGGAAGCAAGGACTACCTTGAAGGACTGCTGATAACTTCCACCGTCAGCACAAGCAGCTCGTCCTTTGCGCCTTCCAAAGCCATACAAAAATATTACGGCGACCGCAAAGTCATAGTGCGCACGGCGGCGTCGTCCTCGCGCGGGGATTGGGACGGGCTGAACACGGCGTGGTCCGAAGGCGCGCCTTCGGAGATGCTCGATGAGGGAGAGTACGGCGAAAAGTACGGGCTGTGGGCTACGGAGTTCAGCGACCTGGTCATCAACGACGATACCGTGCTCGCCGCTTCCGAGCTCAGCCGCTCGGGCGAAAATTACAGCGTTACGCTTACCCTGAACACCGAAGGCGCCAACGACGCCGCATATTACTACAAAAAGAACATGGTCACCATGGGCGAACTGAGCGGCGAGCCGCAGTTCGAGAGCCTGTCAATGACCATAGAATTTGCTCCCGACTGGAGCGTGCTCTCCTATTCGACCGACGAGGTATACACTTCGGAAAAGGGCGTCATTTCGGCAAAGGTGCACGGCACTTCGCTGACTACTTTTTCCTACGAGCGCTCGGACGTCGACGTCTCGGCATACGAAAATTACTTTTCAAAGTACGACGAAGGTCAAAATACACAGCTTTCGGCGCAGTATTACATAGATGAGGGCATGGCGGATATATTTGCGGGCGGAACGCTCGGGCTCGAAGGCTCGCTGAACGGCAGCAAGTTTTCAGCCGCGCTCGCAATGCGCGGCAATGCCGACGCCGTAGAACTCATGCAGCTCAACTTCGGCGACGCCGTCATCGAGGTGCGCAGCGGCAAACTGCTGCTCAAATACGGCGGTCTGGTGGGCGGCATCGACATGCCCGCCGGGGCAATGCGGCTGCGCGGCGACTCGGTCGAAAGAGAGGGCGACGGCGCCGTCGTCGGCGGGGCGATATCCCTCGCCGGCATAGATATCCCCGCCGAGTTCACGTTCGACTGCCGCGGCGGCGAAATAGCCCTTACGGGCATTTCGGGCGAGGCGTCGTTCGGCAGCGGTGAGCTGTCGCTTTCAATGGCTCCCGCAGGGAGCGGGAGCGGGCTCATAGAAATAGACGAGTCCGCGGCAGCCGACCTCACGCCCGCGGTCGGCGATATCGCAGACATGTTGTCGGGCGGAAGGCTGGCAGTCTCGGCGCAGTATTATGCGCAGGAGCAGACCGTTCTTGCGGATATCTCGCTGGAGCTCGGCTCGCTCGTCGCGGGCGAGGGGATAGAGGCGGCGGAGCTCGGGCTGACCGTGGCGGATAAGGACGGAGCTTCGGTGTATGTGCGCGGCGTCTTTGCAGAAGGCGTGCTGTACGCTTCGTGCTCGCAGGCGGGCTTCGACGCGCCCGGCGCGCTCAGGCTCAGGATATCTGCGGAAGAACTGTCCGAAGCGTTCGATAAGCTCAAGCCCGTGCTCGGCATGCTCGGAGCGGGGACGGGGGATATCGACTTCGCCGCAGCGCTCGCCAACGCCTCGCTGACCGCGGGCAGGGACGAAAATTCCGACAACACCGTCACCGTTTCGGGGGCGTCGGCAGGCGAAGGCACGCTCAGCGCCACTCTCACAATGGTGGTGCGCGGCGAAACTCAGCCCATAATCGCGCCCGCCGACGGCGAAAGCTACAAGGATATAGCCTTTCTTTCACAGCTTGCGGGCGACGTAGCGGGAACGGTGGCGCAGCTCGCCACGGGCTACGACCTCAGCCTGTCGCTCAAAGCAGACATGCTCGGCATGCTCACGCTCGCCGACGTCGATATCGATGTCAAAATCGCCCTTGACGAAGCCGGGGACGTGCAGGCGCTCATCACGGCGGACGTCAATGCCGGCGGCGGATTGTTCTACGGCGCCACGCACACGCAGATAGCTCTTTCGGGCGGCTATATAAGCATCGTCAGGACGCAGACGAGTACTTTCGGCGAAAGCTTGGGCAGCACGACCAATACTCCGCTCGAAGAGCCCGTCACCACCTGCCGCACGATGACCGCGGCGCACTTTTTGGGCGACATCGCCGGGCAGCTGTTTTATGCTCTCAACGTCAACGAGCAGACGATAGAGTCGCTTATGGGCATGATGGGCGGCATGGGCATTGCCGAAGGCGAAGAGGCGGCTGCCGCGGATATCGGCGATTATCTTACGGGATTTTCGGGTGATGAGGGCGGCTATTCCCTCTCGCTCGACCTCGGCAAGCTGCTTGGCATGGATGCTTCCGCCGGCATGACGGGCAGTGCCGTCATAGCGATAGAACGCGGCGACGGCGTGCTCTCGTCGCTCAACGCAAACGCCACGCTGCTCGGGCTGGTCAACGCAAACGTGTCGGCGGTAAACAACGCGCCCGGCACTCCCGTTGAACTTTCGGCGCTTTCCGACCTCTGCGGGCAGGCTGCCCTGCTGCTCGGCTACGACAGCTATGCCGACCTTCTTGCCGCCGTGGCGGCAGGCGGCTGCGTGTCCTCGGCGCAATAATTCGATATACCGTCCGCCCGCGCCGCCAAGGCGGCGCGGGCGGCATGCGCTTTAAGCCCACAATGCGCGGGGCGCACCCTTGACAAAGGGTGCGCCCCGCGCTAAAATATATGTATGATACTTTCAGACATGCACACACACTCCTCCTTTTCTGCCGACGCGTGCGACTGCCTTGCCGACATGGTCGGGCAGGCAAAGCGGCTGGGACTGCGATACTACGGCACCGCGGAGCATTTCGACTGCGACTATATCCCCCTCGGGCTGACTTACGAGGGCGGCGCGCCCGTGTATACCGATGCTTCGGGCTACTTTTCCGCCGCCCGCGCCCTGCAGCGCGAAGCGTGCGGCGGGGCGTTCACCTATCTCGCCGGCGCCGAGTTCGGCTACAGCGACGACGAGGGCGTCATTGCGGCATATAGGCGCATAATCGCCGAATATTCGCCCGACTTTATAATAAATTCGGTGCACACCTGCGACGGCGCCGACTGCTGGTACGAAAGCTATTTTTCGGGCAAGGACAGGCGCACAGCCTATTCGCGCTATCTCATGCGCGTCATCCGCAGCCTATCCGCGCCCTATCCCTACGATATAGTGGCGCACGTGGGCTACGTTTCGCGCAACGCGCCATATGCCGACGCAAAATTGAACTACTGCGAATTCAGCGAGCTGTACGATGAAATTTTAAAAGGAGTGATAGCGCGGGGCAAGATACTCGAAGTAAACGCCTCCGCCCGCGGCGCCGGCAGCGCGTTTCTGCCCGACTGCGACGTGCTTGCAAGGTATGCCGAGCTTGGCGGCGCAAAGCTTTCGTTCGCTTCGGACGCGCACGAACTTTCGGCAATTGCCCGCGGCGGCGACGGCGTGGCGGCGGCGCTCAAAAAGTTGGGCTTCACCCGCCTGACCGTGCCCTGCAGGGGGCTGGAGCTCGAAGTCGAGCTGTAAGCCCTCCCGCCCGGCGCGGCGGCGCAATATAGTAAAAATCTTTCATTTTTTGTAAATTTCTTTACGTTCTCTATTGATTTTTTTGAAAGTTTGTATTATAATAGAACAAGGTTAACAGCCATAAAAATTACTTAAAAATCCAAGGGGGAAATTTCCATGAAAAACGTCATCGTAGGACAGTCGGGCGGACCCACCGCCGTAATCAACTCCAGCCTTCTGGGCGTGTTCAAAACGGCGAGAGACAGGGGGGCAGACAAGGTGTACGGCATGGTACACGGCATTAAGGGTCTTTTGGACAGGGATATCGTAGATATGTCCACGCAGGTCAAAAACGACCTGGACATGGACCTTTTAAAGCGCACGCCCTCGTCGTTTTTGGGTTCCTGCCGCTATAAGCTGCCCGCAATAGAGGGCAACGAGGCTACCTACGACAAGATTTTCGAAATTCTGAACGAGCTCGAAATATTCGCCTTCTTCTATATCGGCGGCAACGACTCTATGGACACCATAGACAAGCTTTCAAAGTACGGCGCAAAGATAGGCAGCAGCATCAGGTTCATGGGCTGCCCCAAGACGATAGATAACGACCTCGCCATAACCGACCATACCCCCGGCTACGGCTCTGCCGCAAAGTACATAGCCGCAACCACCAAGGAGATAATCCGCGACGGTCTCGTCTACGACTATCCCGTAGTTTCGGTGATAGAGGTCATGGGCCGCAACGCGGGCTGGCTTACCGCCGCTTCGGCGCTCGCCAAGGGCGAGGACTGCGAGGGCGTGGATATGATATACCTGCCCGAAAGAGTGTTCGATATCGATAAATTCTTAAAGGACGTCGGCGAAAAATTAAAGGAGAACCGCTCCATAGTCATAGCCGTCTCCGAAGGCGTAAAAGTTGCCGACGGCAGATATGTATGCGAACTCGCCGACCACGTGGACTACGTCGACGCATTCGGTCACAAACAGCTGGCGGGCACCGCGCGCTTCCTTGCGGGCAAAGTAGCCGAAAAGTACGGCGTAAAGACGAGGGCTATAGAGCTCTCCTCGCTGCAGCGCTGTGCTGCGCACATCACTTCGCGTATAGACGTCACCGAAGCTTTCAACTCCGCCGGCGCGGCGGTAAAGGCTGCCTTCGAAGGCAAGAGCGGCATGGTCGCCTGCCTCAAGCGCGTGTCCGAAGACCCCTATATGTGCATAACCGAACTTGCCGAAGTTTCCAAAATAGCAAACGTCGAAAAGAAGGTGCCCGATGAGTGGATAACCCCCGACGGAACTTACGTAACGCCCGAACTCATACACTACATCCGTCCGCTCATCCAGTCCGAAATCACCCCGCTGTGGGTAGACGGCCTGCCCCGCCACCTCAAGCTCGAAAGATGAGCTCTGTCCGCGCTCTCGGCGGCGCGGCATAAAATATCATAACGGCACAAATCGTCCGCCCCGCCGCGCCCAGAGCGCGGCGGGGCGGCAGCGTTCAATGCGTATCGGTTGCGCGGGGCGCACGGTAAAACCTCGGCTATATCTTTCGCCCTATCCTGTTCATATGCGCCTCGTGCGCAAGTATCGCCTGCGCCATCAGGTTGGCGCGTCCTGGCTGCGGTTCGCCTTCGGGCGGCGCCGGCTGCTCGGCGGGCGGCTGAGGTTTTTGCGCCTGTTCTGCGCCCGAAAGCGCGTTCAGCGCTTTTAATATGTTCATAAGGGCAAACTTTTCCGTAATATCTATCTCCTTTTACTAAATTTTCATTAAAAACAACTTATTTTTTATTGCGTAAAAGCAATATTTGGGTTATAATTATTAGAGCTTTAAAATAGCGACAAGGTTTTTACAAGCAAAATTAAAGGATATCAACAGATATGCGCAAAACCATCAAAAAAATCATATGCTTTGCAGCCGCCACGGTCACGGCTGCCGGGCTCGGGCTTGCCGCAGGCTGCGGCAACTGGACGGCGGACGGCGTCACTCCCGACGACTATTCTGCCGTCACGTCCAACGGCGGCTTTGCCGTGCAGACGGATAACTATGTATACTTCATCAACGGCTACGAGCTCAACACTGCCGACAACACCTTCGGCAAGCCCTTGAAGGGCTCCATACAGCGTATCTCGGTGGAGGACGTCGCCGCACGCAACTATACCGCCGCGCAGACGGTAGTGCCCCTTGTGGCGTATTCCACGCACTATCAGGCGGGCATATATATCTACGGCGACAAGATATATTATTCCACGCCCTCCACGGCGCGCAACAGCTCGGGCGAGATACAGAACTCCAACCTCGAATTCAAGAGCTCTTCGCTCGACGGCACCGAAACTATGTCCGAATACTACTTCCGTTCGGAAAATCTTTCGCTGCCCTACAGATACGTCAGACCCGAAGCCGACGGCGCGGTCTATCTCATGTACGCCGCCTCCGAAAGTCTGTACGGCGAGAGCACCGCGGTTACCAACATCCACTCGATAAATACGTCCACGGGCGAAAATACTCTGCTTGCCTACAACGTCAGCGAGTACATGTTCGATACTTCCGATCCCGAAAATCCCTATGTGTTCTACACGATGGGTGCCACCTATCTCCTCGGTTCGGACAACCATATCGACGAAGGCTACAACCAGCTCTATATGGTCAGGGCGGACGCCACCGAGGCGAACGAGTACGATTTTTCGTATGTCTCCGACTATGACGCCGAAGAAGACCCGCTCTACGTCAACTGCGGCGACCTCGTATACGACGGTATAGGCAGCGAAGCTTACGCCAACAGATACAGCCAGTTCAACTACGGCTACGGCAGCGGCGAAAGCTACGCTATAAACCGCCCCGATTCCACTTACGAGCTGTCCTTCTACAGGGACGGCGTGCTCAACTACACCGTGCAGCAGTCGCTCGACGCCGCTGCAGGGCTCTATGAGATAGCTGTTTCCGATATCGATTCCGATTCCGACGGCGCCGCAGACGCGGGCTGGAACGCAATAACGGCAAACGATACCGCCGCGCTCAACGCTCATCGCCTGCTCATAACAGACGACGAGGTAGAATATATCCCCGTCAGCCTCGGCGGCGAGCAGTGGGTGCTCTACGCTGCCGACAGCGGTCTCGAGCTCGGCAAGCTCACGGGCGGCAAGCTTTCGGATGAGTTCGCCGTCACCAACAGCGGCAAGCCCACGATACTCGACGTGCGCGAAGAGACGACGGCTGCGGAGAGCGGCGAAGGTACAGTCACCCATACTTATGTATATTATTCGCTTGACGGCGGAAACGGTTACACCTTCAACCGCATAGCTCTCAGCACCGACCCCGATAACTACCGTCCCAACAAACTGCCCTACGAGGACGTTTACACCTATTCCGAAGTAAAGATCCTCGATCTGGACGCATGCTCCGACTGGTACATGCCCGAATTTGTGGGCAACACCATACTCTTTGCCTCCGAAACCGAAGGCATGAGCTCTTATAACTACATCATGGCATGCGACCTGTCCTCGGAGGACGGCGACATGATGTCCAATGCCGAGCTCAACGCCTACAACGAAAAGTACGAAGCGGTCGCCGATGAGATAGCCGAATACGACGAGGAGACCAACTCCGACGGCACCGAAGCATATCAGTACCTCTCCGACGCGCTCACCTATGCCTTCTATACGGGCGACAGCGAATATCTTGCCGAACTCATTCAGGCATACGTCGACATACAGGGCGAGGACGAGGAATATCTCTATTCCGTGCGCAGCGCCGAAATATACATTGAGTTCTGCAACGCCACGGGCGACTGGGCGGCATATGCCGACGACGTGCGCACCGTCAACGGCGAGCAGGTGCACGCCAACAGGCAGCAGTACTACTACGCGCTGTTCGGCAGTATGACCGAAGAGGACGAAGACGGGCTGCTGCAGACCCTGCGCGGTTCGTACATGCAGAGCTATCCCCAGGATACCTCGACGTGGTGGACAAAGATGGGCACCGCATGGCAGATAGTGTTCATAATCGCCATGTGCGTGGTCGGGCTTGCAGTCATTGCCGGCATAGTCATACTCGTGATATGGCTCGTCCGCCGCAGCAAGAGCAAGAACGGCGACGAGGGCGCGGCAAGCGGCCGCCGCATCGACATCACCGACGACAAGGATATCGACGTCTACAGCGACGAAAACTGATAAGAATACCAAACGGGCGCGACCTGGAGCCGCGCCCGTTTTTTTGCGCTTAAAGCGCCTCTCTGCCCGAAATTTAAAATATGTTTTCCAGCTTCACCGCATATGCCGATGGCAGCGAGGCAGCCATGCGCTTTACCACTTCGAGCTTGGCGAGCGCCTCCTTGTTCTCGCCGTTGCGTATGTGCCCGCCCGCTTCGCCCAGGTAATAGTCCAGCTGCGCTATGTCGTTGTGCGGTATAAAGATGTGCAGCCTGCTCTTTTTCTGCTCCCACAGCCCGTAAACTGCCTGCGCGTCGCCCTCCGTTGCGTCTCCGCTCTCCACCTTTTCATACAGCGCCGAGGCGGCGCGCTCCACCTCGCCGAACTGCGTTTTTACAAAGTGTTCGGTAAATATGAACAGCGCGGCGCACAGCGCTATCGCCGCTGCAGTATATATGATGGACTTTACCATTTTTCCTTTACCTCTATGTGCTCGATCGAATAGGGCTTGCCCTTCTTTTGCAGATACACCCTGCCGTTGCCGTCCACAGTCATGACCAGCACGCCCTTTATGCTCGTGCTCCGTTCCTTCAAAAACGCCTTGAGCCCGTCCTCGCCTATGCCCGCCACCGCCATGTTCTTGCTGTCCGTTCTGCCGTTGTCAATTATCAATATCGGCAGCGTGGGCGTCTTGCGTTCGCGCTCGAGTGCGGTGAACGACCCGTTCGCCTCGTACAGCCCGTAATACACGTCGTCAAGGTTGAAGTACCCCGCTGCACGCATGCTCTCCACCAGGTCCGAAACATCCAGATTGTTTTTTTTCAGCTGATAGCCGTCTATGCCTTCCCGCGTTATTACCAGCGAAGGTCTGCCGCATATCATCGCCTTGAAGGGCTTGAACCACATGTCCAGCAGCCACATCGCCTGGTGTAGTATAAATATTGTCACCACCGCGACTATGCCGTACATCAGCGGTATCGAGCTGTCCGCCATGGGAATGCAGGCGAGTTCGGCTATCAGCATAGTTATAACAAACTCAAACGGCTGCATTTCGCCTATCTGGCTCTTGCCCATCAGCCGCATGCATATCAGCAGCGTAATAAATATTATCGCCGTTCTTATGAATATCAGCGTCATATGCAATAAGTATGAATAAATAACGCCGCAAATATTCTTGCCAACCTCGGCGCCAAGTGGTATACTATAGCATAATTATAAGTCGGGTGAAAATAAAAAGGCTTGTCCTTTCGACTAAGCGATGCGGGCACAATTCATCCGGCGGCGCAAGAAGTTGAATATTTTTGCTCAGTTGCGTAAAGTGGCGCGGGTAGGACAGCCCGCGCACGAAAGGCGGCTGCCTGCGGTGGCTGAGCGCGTCCTGAATGTGTTTTAAAGCGGGGCGGAGCCCCGCTTTTTGTTTGGTATGGATAGTAACACACCCTTTCCCCGTGCGGGCATGAAGCCGGGCACCGGGCGCACGCGTGAGCTGCTCGACCGCCTGGGCTGTCCGGACAAAAAACTCAATATTCTGCACGTGGCGGGTTCAAACGGCAAGGGCTCGGTGTGCGCCTATCTTTCGCACATACTGCGCGAAGGCGGGCTGCGCACGGGCACGTTCACTTCGCCCGCGGTCTTTGACCGCGGCGAGTGCTTTGCGATAGACTGTCTGCCCGCGCCCCGAGATATACTGCAGAAGTATACCGATGAGGCGCGCTCTGCCGCCGCGGGCATGGCGGATGCGCCCTCGCCGTTCGAGCTGGATACCTGCACCGCGCTTGCAATGTTCGCGGGCGAAGGCTGCACGCACTGCGTGCTCGAATGCGGGCTGGGCGGGCTGGAGGACGCCACCAACGCTGTGTCGCGCAAGAGCGTGGCTGTCATAACTTCGATAGCTCTCGAGCACACCGACATCCTCGGCTCTACCATAGCCGACATATGCCGCCACAAGGGCGGCATAATACGCGACTGCCCCGCAGTCGTGCCCGACGATTTGCCCGACGAGGCTGCGGCGTACTTCGCCGCCCGCGGCGCGATCGCCGCGGGCGGCGGGCTGCAGATACTCTCGCGCACAGAAGACTGCCGGCGCTTTACCTACGGCGGCAGCGACTACGCCGTGCGCATGTACGGCGACGGACAGCTCAAAAATGCCGCGGTGGCAATAGAGTGCGCAAAGCTCATCGGCATCCCGCAGGACGCCGTGGCAAGGGGGCTGTATGCTGCGCGGCTGCCCGGCAGAGTGCAGCCGCTGCGCGCCGGCGGCAGGCTGTTCATACTCGACGGCGCCCACAATCCCGGCGCGTTCGGTCCGCTTATGCAGTTTGCCGGCGGGGTGGAGGGGACAAAGAGCCTTGTGTATTCCTGCCTTTCGGATAAGGACGTCGAAGGCTGCGCGGCGGTGCTCTCGCACGTATTCGGCGAGGTCAACATAGCCCCGGCGCCCGACGGCAGGGGCATGGATACCGCCGCGATAGCCGCGGCTTTTGAAAAAAATCATGTAAAGGCGCACATATTCGCAGATATTCCCGCGGCGCTCGCCGCCGCGTCGGGCGATATCGTGGCGGTGTGCGGCACGTTCACCATTTTAAAGGAGGCAAAACAATGGATAGGGCAAGGGCAATGAAGGCGGTGGAGGAACTGCTCGCCGCCATGGGCGAGGACGTCGGGCGCGAAGGGCTCAAGGACACCCCCCGCCGCGTCGCCGATATGTACGAACAGCTGCTCTCGGGCATGGGCAGGACGGCTGAGAGCGAGCTTTCAAAGACGTTCGCCGTCGAAGGCGGCGACGTCGTCATCGAAAGGGGCATCACCTTCTCTTCGATGTGCGAACATCACCTCATGCCCTTCTTCGGCAAGGTGACGATAGCGTATATTCCCGATAAGCGCGTTGTTGGGCTTTCAAAGCTCGCCCGCTGCGTCGACGTGTACGCCGCAAGGCTTCAGCTGCAGGAGCGGCTGACCGCGCAGATAGCGCATGCCGTAATGGACTACCTCTCGCCCAAAGGCGTAATGGTCATATGCAGCGCCGAACACACCTGCATGACCTGCCGCGGCGTAAAAAAGCCCGGCAGCACCACGGTGACTGCGGTCACCCTTGGCGACTTCCCCGCCGAAAAACGCGCCGAAGTGCTTGCTCTTTCGGAAAAATGAGGATAGGCGGCAAGATTTTTGAAGGGCGCACCTATGTGATGGCTATAATAAACGTGACGCCCGATTCTTTCTGGCGCGACAGCCGCGCCTCTGCCGAAAGCGCACTGTCCGCCGCCATGCGGGCGGCGGAAGAGGGGGCGGACATACTGGATATAGGCGCTCAGTCCACCCGCCCCGGCTATGCCGAAGTGAGTGCAGACGAGGAGCTCGCCCGCCTCGAAGTCCCGCTCGCCGCCATATTGAAGGAGTGCCCGCTGCCCGTTTCGGTGGATACCTACTTTCCGCGTGTGGCGGATGCCGCCCTCGAAATGGGCGCACACATGATAAACGATGTGTGTGGGCTGACCCGCCCGGGCATGGCGCGGACAATAGCCGCCCACGGCGCCGCGGCGTGCATAATGCACAACAGTCCCGGACCCGTGACGGGCGACGTGTTCGGCGAGGTCAAGAGCTTTCTTTCGGCGCAGGTAAAGTCGGCGCTGGATGCGGGCATCCCGGCAGACGCGATCTGTCTGGACGGCGGCATAGGCTTTGCAAAGGACGGTGCGCAGAGCATGCGGCTGCTCAACGGCTATGCCCGCCTCAAATCGCTGGGCTATCCGCTGCTCCTGGGCTGCAGCCGCAAATCGCTGTTCGGCGGAAGGGTGGAGGACAGGCTGCCGCCCACGCTCGCCGCCACGCGCATGGCAGCCCGCGAGGGTATACTGTTCGTGCGCGTGCACGACGTCAAGAGCAATGTTGAGGAGATAAAAAGAGTTTATGAAGATAGTAATTACCGCGCTTGAAGTAATGGCTATGCACGGCGTTCACCCCGAAGAAAAGCTGACGCCCAAGCCGTTCGTGTTTGACGTCACGCTCGACTGCGACAACGACGCCGCAGGCATCAGCGACGAGCTTGGCGACACAGTCAGCTATTCGGATGTGTGCGCCCTCATAACGCATATCGCCCTTTCAAACAAGTTCGACCTCATCGAAAAGCTCGCTCGCGAGTGCGCATTTGCCATAATGGAGCGCTTTGAAAGGGCTGCCGCCGTCACCGTGCGCGTGAGCAAGCCCATGGCGCCCGTAAAGGCAAAGTTCGGCAATATCTCGGCGGAGTATGCGCTCGAGCGCAACGACGTATATCTCTCGCTCGGTTCAAGCACGGGCGACCGCGCCGCCAACCTCAACGCCGCCCTCGACGAGCTTTCAAAAATCAGGGGCATACGCCTCGTGCGCACTTCGTCGTTCATCGACACCGACCCCGTCGGCGGGGTGGCGCACAACGTCTTTTTAAACTGCGCGGCGCACATATCCTGCCTGCTTACGCCACGCGGGCTGCTCGCCGCCATCCACGGCGTCGAATCCAAACTCGGCAGGGTGCGCACCGTCCGCTGGGAGGACAGACCTATAGATATCGACATAATTTTCTTCGGCGACAAGGTCGTCTGCGGCGACGGGCTGGGCATTCCCCATCCGCTGTACCGCGGCAGGCAGTTCGTCATTGCTCCGCTCAAACAGCTCTGCCCCGAATTCGTCTGTCCGCTCACCCATACGGCTGTAAAGGACATGTAAACTTGTCGCGCACCTGCCCGTCTGTGCGTTTAAACTTAACACATGCAAAAAAAAGTTTGTGCAAGTTGCACAAACTTTTTTAAAATATCTATACAAATCGGCACAGGTGTGCTATAATTCAACATAGTGGAAAATGTATTTGCTTACTTGATTTATTAGTTTAATTCATCATAACAACAGGCAACGCAATTGGCGCGGCAGGCAATTCGCGCCTCTATATATACTATGGACAATCGTCAAGGAAGTGTTTAATTTGGAAAAAATCGGTATTATCGACCTGGGCTCGAACTCCGCCCGCCTGGTCATCGTCAATCTGTTTGCCGAAGGCTATTTTATGGTCGTCGACGAACTTAAAGAGAGCGTGCGGCTCGGGCAGGACATGGAGCGCGACGGCTTTTTAAAGCCTCAGCGCGTTGCGGAGACTATCAAAACTTTAAGGATGTTCAAAAAGCTGTGCGACGCAAGCGGCGTTACGCGCATAATTGCCGTTGCCACCGAAGCCGTCCGCCGCGCAAAAAATCAGCGGTCTTTCCTCGATGAAATACAGGCGAGCTGCGGCATAAAGATACGCGTACTCACCGCCGAAGAGGAGGCTACTTACGTCTACCGCGGCGTAATAAATTCCATGGATATCCCCAAGGGCATCATTTTGGAGATAGGCGGCGGGTCGACGAAGATAGTCTACTACAACCGCAGGAACATGCTCAACTACGCCACGCTGCCCTTCGGCGCCGTCACGCTCACCGATCTGTTTGCAGGCGACGGGCTCAAGCCCGAAGCTCAGGCAGCCAAGATGGAGGAATTCTTCACCGAACAGCTCAAGGGGCTGGACTGGCTCACTCAGCTCGACCCCGAAGTGCAGATGATAGGCGTGGGCGGCAGCTTCCGCAACGTGTTCAAAATTAGCAAGATAGTGCACAAGTATCCTTTGGACACGGTGCACAATTTCAACATGCTCATGGAGGACTTTTTGCCGCTGTACGACATGATAAAGGTGCTGGACCTCGACAAAAAGAAGAAGATAAAGGGGCTTTCTGCCGAGCGTGCGGACATACTCCCCGCGGCGCTCGCCATAATAAAATCGTTCACGTCGTATATAAACGCCTCATCGTTCACCATTTCGGGCTCGGGGCTCAGGGAGGGCATCATGTTCAACCAGGCGCTGCCCGGCACGGTAGAAAAGCCCATTTCGGACGTGATGAACTATTCGCTTACCACGCTCGTCAAGTACTACGGCTGCGATGAAAAGCACGTTGAGCACGTCGTAAACCTTTCCATTCAGCTCTTCAAACAGCTCAGGGTGCTGCACAAGTTCCCCAGGCAGTATTTAAAGGTATTAAAGGTCGCCGCCATGCTGCATGACTGCGGCATGCGCATAAAGTATTACAACCATCAGCGCCACAGCTGCTACATGATACTCAACTCCACCCTGTACGGCGTCAGCCACAGGGAGATAGTGCTCGCCGCGTTCACCGCGTGCTGCCACAAAAAGGAGGACATCAACGCCTACGACTGGAACCGCTACCGCGATATCCTGCACGAAGACGACATTGAAATAGTCAAGCGTCTGGGCGTGATGCTGCGCATAGCCGAAAGTCTGGACAGGTCCGATTCGGGCACCGTAAAGGGCATCAATTGCGATATTCTGGGCGATTCCGTGATAATGAAGACCGAAGTCGAAGGCGACGCGGCGCTTGAAATACGCGACGCAATGGCGGCAGGAGCGGAGTTCAAAAAGGCTTTCCGCAAAAATCTGGAAATTCTTTAAATAAAAGCCGCCACAGGCGGCTTTTATTTGGTCAAAGCCCGCAAAAAACAGAGCATTTTGTTTAATTTTGTGATATAATCAGTATGAGCTCTTCAGTCATACTCGCCAGCGGCTCGCCCCGCCGCAGGGAGCTTTTAAAACAGATAGTGTCGCAGTTCGAAGTAATACCCGCAACTTCGGCGGAGTGCGTCAATCTTTCGCTCTTCCCCGAGCAGATAGCCTGCTCGCTCGCCGAGCACAAGTGTGACGAAGTTTTTGCCTCGCACCCCGAAGCCACCGTCATCGGCTGCGATACGATAGTAGTGTTCGAAGGCGAAGTGCTGGGAAAACCCGCTTCCGCCGCACAGGCGACAGCCACACTTTCAAGGCTTTCGGGCAAGACGCACTATGTAATAACGGGCGTCTGCGTGCGCAGGGGCGAAAAGAAGATAGTCAGGTACGAAAGGACTGAAGTGCGCTTTAACATTTTATCCCCCGAATTCATTGCTGCGTACGTCGCGGGCGGCTCCCCGCTCGACAAGGCGGGCAGCTACGGCATTCAGGACGAGGGCGTGGTCAAGGAATATTTCGGCAGCTACACGAACGTGGTGGGACTGCCTGTAAATACCGTAAAAGATATGCTGGAGGACATATCCAAATGATAAAACTTGCAATAGACATCGGTTCATTCACAACAAAAATCTTTATGGCGGGCAGCGGCATAGTGCTCACCGAAGCCACGTGCGTGGCGGTAGAAAAGGCGGGGACGGAAGTCAGGTACAAGGCGCTCGGCGACAGGGCAAGGGCGCTTTCGGGCAAGGCTGCGCGCAACACCCACATAGTAAATCCCGTCAGCGAAGGCGACATCGTCCACCCCGACCTGCTTGCCGATCTGCTTTCGTACTTCCTTGAAAAGATAGAGATCCCCCGCCGCAAGGCGCGCCGCTGCGAGGCGCTGTTCATTCTTCCCTGCGGCGCAAAGGAAGAGCTCAAGAAAAAATACGTCGATATGGCGATCAAGTGCGGCATAGGCAGAACGTGTTTCACCCAGGCTCCGTTCGCCGCCGTCCTCGGGCACAACGTCAACCTGTCCGAAACAATGCCCGTGCTCTGCCTTGATATAGGCTACGGCATTACCAATATCGCCGTGCTCTCGCTCGACGGCATAATATCCGGCATATCCGTCAACCTCGGCGGCGGCAATATCGACGTCGAAGTGCAGGACTTCATGGCAGAATCGCTCCGCTTAAAGGTGGGGGCGCTCACTGCCGAGCGCATAAAAAATACCGTCGGCAGCCTTATGGAAGACGACAACAAGATGATGATAGCCGAAGGCCGCAACATCGACGGCGGTACGCCTGCGTCTATCGAAGTCTATTCCTCCGACATAATCGATATCATGGCTGTGTACGTCGATAAAATTCTCGAATACGCCTCGCTCATAATTTCAAAACTGCCCGGCGACGTATCCTCTGCCGTAATGCACGGCGGGGTATACCTTTCGGGCGGGCTGGCAAAGCTCGACGGCATCGCAGACTTCATATCCGCCCGCCTCGGCTTGCCCGTAAACCAGAGCGACGCCCCCGCGCTCTGCCAGATAATCGGCGGCGGCATGATAGTTTCAAACGAATATCTTCACGCCGCTCTCGCCGTAGACGCGTGAATAAATGCCCCCCCATTCGTCGGGCGCAATAGGGATGAATTGCGCGGGGTGTCCCCGCTGCCACATTCCGCGAACTCGCCGCATCGTTCTCGCGATGTCGGTGCGCGGACAGCCGATAATTTTTAATGATTTTAACCGCAATGCGCATGAAGTGCGCAATTCATGAAAGCGCCAAGGCGCTTTCAATCCATTGGGCAGAGCTCCGGTCGCTCCGTCGACCGTGCCATACTGTTAGATTTCTCCATGCGCCGCGGCGGGCTTTGCCCGCCGCGGCTTAGTCGAAATGACAGGGCGAGGTGTTTCGACCATATTCCCCTCTTGTCGTTTCGAAGCGCTCTTCCCTTTTGTCGTTTCGACCGAAGCATAGTTTTCTCCTTAGCACTCGCGCAAAACCGTGGCTTTTGCGCGAAAGAGGGGCGGCAACGGAGTGAAGTTGCAAGCCGCGTAAACGCGGCTTGCTTAGAGCGCAGTTTGGCGCGACGAGCGAAGCGGAGAAATCCCGGAGCGGCAGCGACGGACAATAGGCAGCGTTCCGCTGCATCATAATTACGACAACAAAAACAAGCGGCGCGGACTGCATTTTGCAGTCCGCGCCGTTTTGCCGTATGTTGAAAATTATTTGATGAGCTGCTGGATTATGTTTTCGGGCGCCTGTTCATAGCGGTCGAACGCGGCGGTGAACTTGCCCCTGCCCTGAGTCATCGAACGCAGAGCCGTGGCGTAAGTCTGTATTTCTGCCTGGGGCGCGTCGGCGGTTATGATCTGCATGTCGTCCTTGGCGTCCATGACGATTATCCTGCCGCGGCGCTTTGTCAAATCGCCCAAAACGTCGCCCAGGTACTTTTCGGGAACGGCTATCTTCATCTTGCATATGGGCTCTAAAATGGTGGGGCGGGCGTTCTTCATGCCCTCCTTGAAGGCGATCTCGGCAGCCGCCTTGAATGCCGCTTCCGAGCTGTCCACTTCGTGATAGCTGCCGTCGTAGAGCACCGCTTTTATGTTCATTACGGGATAGCCCGCGAGCACGCCGTTTGAAAGGCACTCGGTTATGCCCTTTTCAACTGCGGGTATATACTGCTTGGGAACTGCGCCGCCCACGACCTCTTCGGCAAATTCAAAGGATTGGTCGCTCGGTTCAAACCTCATCTTGCAGTGGCCGTACTGCCCGTGTCCGCCCGTCTGCTTTTTGTACTTGCCTTCGGCGGTGGCGGTGGAAAGTATGGTCTCGCGGTAGGCTATCTTGGGCGTCTTTAAAAGCGCGTCGGCGCCGAATTTGGACTTTAACTTCTTGCATATTACGTCGAGATGTACTTCGCCCTGACCGCCCAAAAGCGATTCGCCCGTCTCGGTGGCTTTTGTGACCACAAAACTCTTGTCCTCTTCGGCAAGCCTGTTGAGTCCCGAAAATACCTTGTCCTCGGTGCCCTGCGTCTTGGCGTATACCGCCATGAACAGCGTGGGGCGGGGGAAGGGGATGGCGTCGAACTTGACCTGTGCGCTCTCGTCGCACAGCGTGTCGCCCGTGCCGGTGTTGGCAAGCTTTGCAACGGCGCCTATGTCGCCCGCAACGAGTTCGTTTACCGCCTCCTGCTTTTTGCCGACGGTCACATAGAGCGAAGATATCCTTTCGCTCGTGCCCGTGTTGGGGTTATATACGGTTGAGCCCGCCCTGAGCACGCCGCGGTTTACCCTGAGGTAGTTGAGCTTGCCCACGAAGGGGTCTACGGTCGTTTTGAATACCTGCGCGGCGACGGGACCTTCTTCCTCGCATTCTACGTTTATCACCTTGCCCGTGGCAACGTCTGTCGCCAAAAGGTCGCGCCTCTCCGCCGCCTGGGGAACGTACTTCACAAGCTCGGTCATAAGGTTTATTACGCCGCGGTTGTTGAGTGCGCTGCCCGCCATGACGGGTATTACGTTCATGTTCGCAATGCCCTTGCGTATGCCGTAAATTGTGTCCTCGCGTGAAAGTCCGCCCTCTTCAAAGTACTTTTCCAGGAGCACGTCGTCGTTTTCAGCGGCGGTCTCTATCAGGGCGTTTTCCATCTGGTCGAGCTCTTCCTTCATGTCGTCGGGGATGGGTATCTCCTCGGCGCCCGTCTGCGAAAATTTGTATGCCTTTTCGGTGAGCGCGTTTATAATGCCTTCCATCTTTCCGCCGCGCATTATGGGCAGCTGAATGGGCGCTATCTTTGCGGGGTATGCTGCGCGCAGCGCCTCTATCGTGCCGTGATAGTCGGCGTTGTCCTTGTCCATGCCGTTTATAAATATTACCATGGGCTTTTCCAGCTTAAAGCACAAATTGACTGCCTTTTCGGTGCCCACTGTCACGCCGCCGTTTGGTCCCATTACTATCAGTGCGGCGCCGCATGCGCGCATAGCTTCGTTCAGCTCGCCGTCAAAGTCCAAAAACCCGGGCACGTCCAAAATGTTGATTTTGGTTTCGCGCCAGTAAGTGTGCATGACCGACAGCGAAACGGACATCTTCCGGGCGATTTCCTGTTCGTCAAAGTCAGAAACGGTGGTGCCGTTTTCTATTTTGCCCATTCGGGAGATCGTTCTGCCGTTGAGCAGCATAGCTTCGCACAGCGTCGTTTTGCCCTCGCCGCTGTGACCCATTACCGCTACGTTGCGTATATCCTTTGCCGATACTGCCATAAAATCATTTTCCTCCTGAAATTAACTCTCATATATCCATTATAAATTAAATTGCGGTCAAAATCAATACCCATTTTAAAAATATTTTCAATATTTCACAAAAACTGTGCGGCTCGGGCATGAATTCTTAATTGTGCCTTAAAATAATTTACTTTTGGCGGCGTTTTTTATATAATTGAATATATAGGAAATTTTAGAAATATTTATGAAAAAACCCAACGCACGCATACGCAATTTTTGCATAATCGCCCATATCGACCACGGAAAGAGCACGCTTGCCGACAGACTCATGGAGATGACGGGTCAGGTCTCAAAGCGCGACATGGAAGCGCAGCTGCTCGATTCAATGGACATTGAAAGGGAGAGGGGCATAACCATAAAGCTGACGCCCGTAAGGATGTTCTACACCGCCGCCGACGGCGAGGAGTACACCTTCAATCTCATTGATACCCCGGGGCACGTCGAC
Source organism: uncultured Clostridia bacterium (assembly GCA_944327465.1). Lineage (GTDB taxonomy): Bacteria > Bacillota > Clostridia > Christensenellales > Borkfalkiaceae > Coproplasma. The sequence continues at coordinate 37,450 of CALVHH010000004.1, forward strand.
TTCACTTACGAGGTCTCGCGCTCGCTCGCCGCGTGCGAGGGCGCCATACTCATAGTCGACGCCTCGCAGGGCATCGAAGCCCAGACGCTCGCAAACGTCTATCTCGCGCTCGAAAACAATCTCGAAATACTTCCCGTCATAAACAAGATAGACCTGCCCTCCGCCCGCCCCGACGAGGCAAAAAAGGAGATAGAGGACGTCATAGGGCTGGATGCTTCTTATGCGCCCCTCGTCTCCGCCAAGGAGGGCACCAACATAGGCGAAGTGCTCGAAGACATCGTAAAATACTTCCCCGCGCCCTCGGGCGACGAGGACGCGCCCCTGAAGGCGCTCATATTCGACAGCTACTACGATAACTACAAGGGCGTAATACTCTTTGTGCGCGTAAAGGACGGCAAGGTATCCGTCGGCGACAGAATAAGGGGCTTCCGCTCGGACAAGGTTTACGACGTCACCGAAGTCGGCGTGTTCGCCCCCGGCATGCTGCCCAAGGACGGGCTGTTCGCGGGCGAGGTCGGCTATATCGCCGCGTCCATAAAATCCATCCAGGACGTAGCCGTCGGCGACACAGTAACAAACGCCGACGCCCCCGCCGCCGAACCGCTGCCCGGCTATAAAAAGGTGCAGTCGGTGGTGTACTGCGGCATATATCCCCTCGACGGCTCCAAGTTCAACGATTTAAATGAGGCGCTTTTAAAGCTGCAGCTCAACGACGCCTCGCTCATATTCGAGCCCGATACCTCGGTGGCGCTCGGCTTCGGCTTCCGCTGCGGCTTTCTGGGGCTGCTGCACATGGAGATAATACAGGAGCGCATCGAGCGCGAGTTCAATCTCGATATTATTACGACGGCGCCCTCGGTAAGCTACAAGGTGGTAAAAACGGACGGAGAGCAGCTGTATGTGGACAACCCTTCGCACCTGCCGCCCCAGTCCGAGATAGATTATATGGAAGAGCCCATAGTCAAGGCGGATATATACTCCCCGCCCGACTATCTCGGTCAGATAATGGACCTCTGCCGCGACAAACGCGGCACGTTCATATCGATGAACTATCTCGACGCCAACCGCGTGCAGCTGGTATACGAACTGCCGCTGAACGAGATAATTTTCGACTTCTTCGACCAGATAAAGTCGCGCACGCGCGGCTATGCGAGTTTTGACTACGAGCTCAAGGGCTACAGCCGCAGCAAGCTCGTAAAGCTGGATATTTTGCTGAACGGCGAGCCCTGCGACGCGCTTTCAATGATAGTGCACGAAGATTCCGCCTACACCCGCGGCAGAACGCTGTGCGAAAATTTAAAGGAAGCCATACCCAGGCAGCTGTTCGAAGTGCCCGTGCAGGCAGCCATAGGCGGCAAGATAATCGCCCGCGAAACGGTAAAAGCCGTGCGCAAGGACGTGCTTGCAAAGTGCTACGGCGGCGACATAACCCGCAAAAAGAAGCTTTTGGAAAAGCAGAAAGAGGGCAAAAAGCGCATGCGTTCGATAGGCTCGGTAGAGGTGCCTTCGGAAGTGTTCATGCAGATATTGAAGACCAATAAGGATTGAAGCGCCGCGTGCGCCGTCTGCAAGTTGTTTACAAATCGTCCTGCCTTCGGGCAGAAGCAATAATAAATTTTTCAGGTGCCATTATGCAAAGCTTTTTTGAAGATGTCTACAAGGTAGTCTGCTCAATTCCCCGCGGCAAGGTGTTGTCGTACGGCGACGTCGCCCGCGCAGTCGGCAGACCCAACCTCTCCCGTCAGGTGGGCTGGGCGCTGCATTCCAATCCCCGCCCCGGCGAAATACCCTGCCACAGGGTGGTGTTCAACGACGGCTGTCTGTCTTCGGGCTTCGCCTTCGGCGGACAGCAGGTCCAGGCAGACCTTTTAAGGGGAGAGGGCGTGCAGGTTTCGGATGACTTCCGCGTGGATATGGCAACGTATCGCTGGGATATGTCTGCGCCTTCCGACGCCGTATAGAGCCGGGGTGAGCAATTGGCAGGAATATACGTTCACATACCCTTTTGCAAGAGCAAATGCCGCTATTGCGACTTTGCGTCCTTCCCGGACAAGATAGGCCTTGCCGAAAGCTATATGGCGTGCGTCTATCGCGAAATGGCTATGCGTGCGCCCGAGCTCAGGGACTACGCTTTCAACACTCTCTACATAGGCGGGGGCACGCCCTCTGTCATAGACGAGAGTTATATCGCCATGCTCGTCGCGGCGGCAAAAAAGCACTACTCTCTTTCAAATGATGCCGAAATAACCATAGAGCTCAACCCGGGCACCGTGTCCGCTTCAAAGATTGATTTGTACAAGCGCGTGGGCATCAACCGCTTTTCGGTGGGACTTCAGTCGGCGAACGACAGGCTGCTTGCCGACCTCGGCAGGGTGCACACGTTAAACGAGTTCATCACTTGCGCAAAACTTTTAAAGGGCGCTAACTTTTCGGTAGACATAATGATAGGGCTCAAGGGTCAGACGCCCGAAGATATCGGGCAGGCAATAGCCGTTGCCGACATGTACGGAGCTTCGCACATATCCATGTACGCGCTCACGCCCGAAGACGGCACGCCCATATATACCGACTATCTCAACGGCGAGCTGCCCGACGGCGACGAGGTCGCCGAACAGTACGCGTTCGGCGTGCGCGAGCTGAAAAAGCGCGGCTTTGAAAGGTACGAAGTTTCCAACTTCTGCAAGCGCGGCAAGGAGAGCCGCCACAACCTAAACTACTGGCGTCGGGGCGAATATATCGGCTTCGGCGTGTCGGCTTCAAGCTGCATAAAGGACGTGCGCTTTACAAATACTTTCGATTTGGACGAATACTTCAAGTGCATTATATCCAACCACTTTGCCGTCATCGACAGGCAGGAGATATCGCCTGCCGAGCGCAGGGACGAATACGTCATGCTGGCGCTTCGCACGGCGGCGGGGGTGGATACCGCGGAGTACGAAAAACTGTTCGGGGTGTCGTTCGCCGCGGAATATGCCGCAGCCATTGCAAAGAATGTTGACTATCTTGAAGTGACGGATAAAAGCGTGCGCATAAAGGACGAGTACCTGTTTGTGCAGAATACGATAATAATAGATTTTTTAGAGAGCTGAAACATGCAAAAATTCACATGTTCGCCCGCATATATGCGCGATATGCCGCGCATCATGGAAATTCTTGCCGAAGCCCGCGCCTTTATGTCGTCGTACGGCAATCCGCAGTGGGGGGACGGGTTTCCCGATGAAAATTTCGTATGCGGCAGGATATCTGCGGGGCAAATGTTTGCGGTGCGCTGCGCGGGCAAAATTGCCGCCGTGTTCAGCACCCTATATGACGACCCCGACTACGCCGCGATAGACGGCGCATGGCTGACTGACGGCGGCTATCTTGCCGTTCACACAGTCGCCGTGGCGCAAAAGTTCCGCGGCTGCGGCTGTGCACGGTTCATATTTGCAAACACCTTCGACATGGCGCACGAGCAGGGCAGGGTCAGTGTGCGCATCGATACTCACGAAAAGAACGCGCCCATGCGTGCGCTGTTGGCATCGCTCGGCTTCACGCAGTGCGGCGGTATAGTTTTGTCGCGGGGAGGCGGGCGCATAGCGTATGAAAAATTGCTGTGAGCCGTACAGTGTATAAATTTTTATAAATGCGTTTAAGGCGGCGCCGCGTTCAGCGGCGCCGCCATTTCGTCGTTTTGAGAAGGAATGGTGAGGCTCATTGTCGACCGAGCTGTTTGGTTAGATTTCTCGGCTGCGCTCGAAATGACATAGCGATGTATTTCGACCGTTTTTCTTTATATCATTTCACGCGCCCATTTTGTCATTTCGGTCAAGCGCAATATTACTCCTTAGCACTCGCGCAAAACTGTAGTATTTGCCGCGACGAAGCGACGGACAAAATGGAGTAGACCGTGATATTTAGTTAGATTTCTCCGTGCGCCGCGGCGGGTTCTGCCCGCCGCGGCTTAGTCGAAATGACAGGGTGTGTAAATAGACCGAGCTTATTATTTAGTCGAAATGACAGGGTGGGCACCGACCGAGTGCTGCGTTGCCGTTCATGCGTCTAACGTGCGTCGTGCTCTCTTTCGGCTATTATGTTGCCGCTCTCGCCGTCGACCAGGTAGGCGCGGGTGTTGCCATCGCGGTCGGTCACGCCCACGTAGTAGTAGCACTTTCCGCCGTCGGCAAGCAGTCTTACGTATATTTCACCCTTGAAATTTTTTCCCTCGGTCAGCGCGGCGAATGTATCGGCGTCGTACTGTCTCACGCACTCCAAGGCGGTTTCGGGCGCAATGACGCCCTCATATAGTGCGCTCGGCAGGTCAAAGTTCCTGTCCGCACCGCCGTAAGTCAGCGTCACCTGCACGCTGTCGCCGGTCTCTCCCGCGGTAAAGCTCAGGTAATAGCTGTCGGTGACCGACATATAGTTCATCTCGCCGCCGCTTTGACCTATCTTTGCGGTCACGCCGTCGATATTTTGGCTGAACTTTACAAAAATTTCGCATATCTCGCCCATTTCGCCCTTGTATCCGTCGGTCAGATAGGGCGTCTCGCGTGAGGACAGGTGCACCTGTATGCCGATGTCGTCGTCCTCGTAAAGGTAAATTTCGTGGCGAAGTTCGGATATGTAGTCGCAGTAGTCGGGCTCGTTGCCGCCGCAGGCGCTGAGCGGCGCCGCTGCCGCGGCGGCGAGCGCCGCGGTCATCATGTATTTAAAAATTTTCTTCATATTTAAAAGATATTTTTTTGTCGGCGATTTATGACAACTTTTGCAAAATAATATCCGGCTGCGCTTTGCGGGCGCAGCGATGTATTTTTTGTTGCATTTTTACCGTCCGTGTGCTACAATTGCTGTATCAATCGAAGACCTGCGCATGTGTGCGGGTATGGGGCGGATAAAAAATTGAAAAATTTTGTAATTAAGACTGCGGTCAAAACATTTTTGATAGTGCTTGCCGTGGCTGTGGCGGGCTTTATAATATTCAACTTTGCCTTCCCCCAGCACATGGCTTCGTTTGCCGAGCGGGTGGGCAACTACGACATGGCTTTAAAATATGCGTCGCTCAGATATTCGTACACCGGCTCCACCGATGACCTTGCAAGGTGCTTTGAGGACGCCATCCTCGCCGGGGACGACGAAGCTATACTTGAATACGGCGACGAGTTCTTTGAAAAGGACGACCACGTCGCCGTCATGGTCGACTTGTCCGTCAAAAGGGAACTTGACTATTCCGACCTGTTCGGCGGCAGCCTCGCCTCCGCACGCTACGGCGCGGGGGATATCGAAGGCGCCATGGAGCTGTGCGGCATGCTGTATGCCGGCTCCATAACGGCGAGCTGCCCCTATACCGCGCTTGCCGCAAGCGTGGTGAGCGCCGCAGACGCCGAGGGGGCGGCGCAGCTTTTGGATGTGCTCCAAGACCTCGAGCCCCAGAGCGGCGGGGATATACTTGCAACGCTCGTGGAAGAGCTCGCAAAACTTTCGTCATGACAAACTTCAGACTGCGCCGCACAAGCGGCGCAGTCGTATTCTCATTATAAGGAAAGGATAATATGCAGCAGCAAAGAGTACTTATTCTCGATTTTGGCGGACAGTACAACCAGCTTATAGCCCGCCGCGTCCGCGAACTCAACGTCTATTGCGACCTTGTGCCCTCGGATATGAGCCTTGAAGACGTCAAAAAGTATGCCCCCATAGGCATAATCTTCACGGGCGGACCCAACAGCGTGTACGATGAAGGCTCGCCCAAAGTCGACGCGGGCATATTCGAGCTGGGCATACCCGTGCTCGGCATATGCTACGGCTGCCAGCTAATGGCGCATACGCTGGGCGGCGTGGTCGAAAAGGCGGATACTTCCGAATACGGCAAGGCAGAAGTAAAATATGTGTCTTCGCACATAACATTCGATATGCCCGCTTCGGCTGTGTGCTGGATGAGCCACACCGACAGGATAACCCGCCTGCCCGAAGGCTTCAAGGTGCTGGCAAGCAGCGATAACTGCCCCTATGCCGCGTTCGGCGACGAGCAGCGCAAGCTCTACGGCGTGCAGTTTCACCCCGAAGTAAACCACACCTTCAAGGGCAGCGTCATACTCAAAAACTTTTTGTACAACGTGTGCGGCGCCGCTGGCGACTGGACTATGTCTAACTTTGTCGCAAACAAGGTGGCGGAGCTTAAAAAGGTCATAGGCGACAAAAAAGTGCTCTGCGCCATGTCGGGCGGCGTCGACTCCGCAGTCGCCGCAACGCTGGTGCACAGGGCGGTGGGCGACAACCTGATCTGCGTGTTCGTCGACCACGGGCTTTTAAGAAAGTACGAAGCTGAAGAAGTCATGTCCGTATTTAAGGACGGGCTGGGCATGAACCTTATAAAGGCGGATGACGGCGCTATCTTCCTTGAAAAGCTCGCCGGCGTCGGCGACCCCGAAACCAAGCGCAAAATTATAGGCGAGCAGTTCATACGCTCGTTCGAAAAGCAGGCAAAGGCTATAGGCAGGGTGGATTTCCTCGTTCAGGGCACCATATATCCCGACGTGATCGAAAGCGGCAATGGCAAGAGCGCCGTGATAAAGTCGCACCACAACGTGGGCGGGTTGCCCTCGGTGGTCGACTTCAAGGAGATAATCGAGCCGCTGCGCGATCTGTTCAAGGATGAAGTGCGCAAGGTCGGCTTCGAGCTCGGTCTGCCTCGCAAGGTTGTAATGCGCCAGCCCTTCCCGGGGCCCGGGCTCGCCATAAGGATAATGGGCGAAGTCACTGCCGAAAAGCTTGAAACGCTCAGGGATTCCGACTATATCCTGCGCGACGAAATAGCTAAAGCCGGGCTGGACGATAAGATTTGGCAGTACTTCACGGTTATAACCAGCTGCAAGACCGTGGGCGTGCAGGGCGACTTCAGAACGTACGAAAACGTCATAGCCATCCGTGCGGTCACCTCGGTGGACGCCATGACTGCCGACTGGGCGCACATCCCCTATGACGTGCTCGAAAGGATATCCACAAGGATAGTCAACGAGGTCAAGCACGCAAACAGGATAGTTTACGATATAACTTCAAAGCCCCCCGCAACGATTGAATGGGAGTAAAATCTTTAACGCTCGTTGTACGCTTGGGGCGCGTACAAACTCGCCGTTAGATTCAGCGGCTCTGCCGCTCTTGCCGCGACCCTATTTAGCCCTACCGTTAAATAGTCGCGGCAATTCACACCGGTGAGCTCGCTTGCGCGACAAATTGTGTCGCGCTTAACGGCGGAATGAATCCGCCTTGCGCACGTTAAGTTATTTATTAACGCTCGTTGTACGCTTGGGGCGCGTACAAACTCGCCGTTAGCTTCAGCGGCTCTGCCGCTTCTCTTCGCGCAAATACTACAGTTTTGCGCGAGTAAGGGTGGTCGAAAGAAAGAGCCCTGTCATTTCGAGCGCAGTCGAGAAATCTGACTATATGGCGCGGTCGACGGAGCGCCTTCATTTAATAATAGCAGGCGGTCTGCGCGGAGCGCAGATATCCGCTTTGATTTTCAATGATGCAAAAGGCAGCTTTAAGGCTGCCTTTTTTGCGCCAAACGATTGCCATTTGCGCGGTAAAAGGGTATAATATTATCGTATAATTTAAATGTTCATATACTAAGGAGGCGCAAAATCATGCAAAACAACAAACGTCCCGAAAGCCTTGCCCGCATCACTACAACGCAAGCGGCAGAGGCGTTCATACAGGAACAGATAGCCGAAGTGCGTGCGCAGGTCGGCGATAAAAAGGTGCTTTTGGCACTTTCAGGCGGCGTCGATTCTTCGGTCGTGGCTGCCCTTCTCATCAAGGCGATAGGCAAACAGCTCGTGTGCGTGCACGTCAATCACGGTCTGCTCCGCCAGGGCGAGCCCGAACAGGTCGTCGAAGTGTTCAAGGGTCAGATGGATGCAAACCTCGTATACGTCGACGCCGTGGATCGCTTTTTGGATAAGCTCGCCGGCGTTTCCGACCCCGAAACCAAGCGCAAGATAATAGGCAGCGAATTTATCGAAGTTTTCAAAGAGGAAGCCCAAAAGCTCGAGGGCGTAAAATTTCTCGCTCAGGGCACTATATATCCCGACATAATCGAAAGCGAAAAGGGCGTCAAGGCTCATCACAACGTGGGCGGACTGCCCGAACAGCTCGGCTTCGAATTGGTAGAACCCTTAAAGTTCCTGTATAAGGACGAAGTGCGCGTCGTAGGCGACACGCTGGGTCTGCCCGCAAATATGGTCTATCGTCAGCCCTTCCCCGGACCCGGTCTGGGCGTCAGGTGCCTGGGCGCAATAACCCGCGACAGACTTGAATGCGTGCGCCGCTCGGATGCCATCCTCCGCGAAGAGTTCGCTAAAAACGGGCTCGAAGGCAAGGTGTGGCAGTACTTCACCGTCGTGCCCGACTTCAAGTCGGTTGGCGTAAAGGACGGCAAGCGCACGTTTGCATGGCCCGTAATTCTCCGCGCCGTCAACACCAAGGACGCAATGACCGCCACCGTAGAGGATGTTCCGTTTGCTCTTTTGCAGCACATCACCGAACGCATCACTGGCGAGGTCGAGGGCGTGAACAGGGTGCTGTACGACCTTACACCCAAGCCCTGCGGCACGATTGAGTGGGAGTAAAGTCTTTAACGCTCGTTGTACGCTTGGGGCGCGTACAAACTCGCCGTTAGCTTCAGCGGCTCTGCCGCTCTTGCCGCGACCCTATTTAGCCCTACCGTTAAATAGTCGCGGCAATTCACACCGGTGAGCTCGCTTGCGCGACAAATTGTGTCGCGCTTAACGGCGGAATGAATCCGCCTTGCGCACGTTAAGTTATTTATTAACGCTCGTTGTACGCTTGGGGCGCGTATCAACTCGCCGTTAGTTGAGGGCGCTGCCTCGTCGCGGCAAACTGCGCTCTAAGCAAGCCGCGTTTACGCGGCTTGCAACTTCACTCCGTTGCCGCTCCTCTTTCGCGCAAAAGCCACGGTTTTGCGCGAGTGCTAAGGAGAAAACTATGCTCCGGTCGAAATGACAAAAGGGAGCGTACGGTCGACCTACCCGCCCTGTCATTTCGACTAAGCCGCGGCGGGCTCCCGCCCGCCGCGGCGCACGGAGAAATCTAACTATAAAGCGCGGTCTACGGAGCGCGAAGCGCAAACCAAATGGCGGACAGTGTCGCCGTTACAGGAGTAAGATATGCAATATCGCAGGTTCGGCGACAGAATAGTCGCAAGGATAGACAGGGGCGAAGAGATCGTCGCCTCGCTCGCGCGGCTGTGCGCCGCCGAGGAGGTGGAGCTCGCCTCGGTTACGGCAATAGGCGCGGTAAACGCCTTTAAAGTCGGCGTGTTTTCGCCCGTCGGCAAGGTGTATAAATCCAACGCCTTTTCGGGCGACTACGAAATAGTCTCCCTTTCGGGCAGCGTCACCGCAAAGGACGGCGCGCCCTATATCCACCTGCACGCAAGCTTTGCCGACGCCTCGGGCAGGGTGTTCGGCGGGCACCTCAACGAGGCGTTTGTTTCCGCCACCTGCGAAATGTTTGTTAATACCGTGCCCGGCTCGGTCGGGCGCACGTTCAGCGAAGACGTCGGGCTGAACCTGTTTGAGTTTTAAACTATGAATACAGAACAACTGCTCGAACAATATAATTTTCAGCCCATAGGCGAGGCGAACGGCAGAATCAAGCGGGTAAAGGGCATACTTTCCAACTCCAAGCCCAATCCCGAGCGGCTGTTCGTCGCCGAGGGCATATGGCTGGCTTCGATGTGCTTAAAATTCGGCACGCACATCGACAGCATAATAGTCTGCCCCGAGCACGTGCGCACGCCCGAGGTGCAAAAGCTCATTGCCGACCTATCCGAACGCACGCGGGACAGGTTTTCGGTTTCGGCAAAGACCTATGAAAAGATATCCGAAAAGGACCGCCCCGACGGCATAATGGTGCTTGCCGCCCTGCCCAAGCGGGACATAGCCGACTTCATGCCGCCCAAAAACGCCGTAGTGCTCGTAATAGACGGGGTGGAAATACCCGGCAACGCCGGCACCATGCTGCGCATGGCGGACGGCGCGGGGGCGGACGCGGTGTTCTTTTGCAACCGCAAGGTGCGCATGACCCATCCCAAGCTGATAAAGTCCAGCCAGGGCGCCGTGCTCACCGTGCCCGTATTCGAGTTTGAAAGCGTGGCGGATTGCCGCGCCTGGCTCAAAAAATTCGGGTTTACTGTTTATCTTGCCGATACCCGCGCCGACAAGTACTATTACGACGAGCCGTTCGGCAAAAACTGCGCCCTCGTTCTGGGCAGCGAGCGCTACGGCATTGCCCGCGAGTGGTACGACAGCCAATATTCCATGATAGCCATACCCATGCAGGGCAGCTGCGACAGCCTTAACGTGGGCGTCGCCGCCACAGTGCTGACGTATGAAGCGTGCATAAAGAACAAACTCAGAGCAAACAGGGAGGGATAGTATGAATATATGGCACGACATTCAGCCTTCGCGCATTTCGCCCGAAAAGTTCGAAGCGCTCATAGAGATACCCAAGGGCTGTAAGACCAAGTACGAGCTCGATAAGCAGACGGGCATCGTAAAGATGGACAGGGTGCTGTACACTTCGACAGTGTATCCTGCAAATTACGGCTTTATTCCGCTTACTTATGCCGAAGACGGCGACCCTTTGGACGTCTTGGTGCTGTGCACCGACTCGATTTATCCCATGACGCTTGTCACCTGCACGCCGATAGGCGTCATCAAGATGATAGATAACGGCGAATACGACGAAAAGATAATCGCCGTGCCCGTCGGCGATCCGACATATAAGGACTATGCCGACATCCGCGACCTGCCCAAACACATCTTTGAAGAGATGATGCACTTCTTTTCGGTGTATAAATTTCTTGAGCAAAAGGTGACCGTGGTAAAGGAGATATGCAGCCGCGGCGAGGCGGTAAAGGTAATATCCAAGTGCATAGCCGCATACAGGGAAAAATTCAAAAAATGACATATCGCTTAAACGCCGCCGCGCACGGAGCAAAAGCTCCGTGCGCGGCGGCGTTGTGATATCGGTTGAATGCGGCAAAAATTGGGGGTTGATTTTTTTGGGGGCATATGTTATAATTAAATGAAATACAGCGCCCGGTTGGGCGGCGGAGTGCTTTTGCAATGGCAGATATAAGGGATATAAAAAAGATTTTATCCCCCGCAAAGCAGCCCGACAGGCAGTTTTATCTTGACCTTCTTGATGCCGACAAGCAGCGGCAGGCAGAAGAAGAGCATCTCGGCGCAGTGCTTGCGATGCTCAAGGTCATATATGTAAAAAAACTGCTCGACGGCATAAAGGCGGCGGAAAGCGAGCGGGACGCGCTTGAGCGCGCCCCCGATCACAATGCCGAAAAATACCGCCGCGTGCTCGAGCTCAACGCGCTTATCGCCGAAAACAGGTGCAAGGTGGACAGCTACAAGTGCTTTTTTGCCGAGCCCTATTTTGCCCGTATGGATCTTTACGACGATAAGGACGGCTACAACAGCTACTACATCGGCAAAAAGGGCGACTACGGGCTGGAGATAGTCGACTGGCGCGCCCCGCTTGCGCGCAAATACTACCAAAAGAGCCAGATTAGGTTTTCCATAAACGATTTCGACTACAAGCTCATACTCCGCCGCGCCCTGCGCGTGCACAACGGCAAGCTTTTAGACTGGCAGAACGAATATCTCTGCCTGGACGGATACCTCACAAAGGAGGAGATAGCCGGGCGGGACGAGGCTGTGATATTCGATCCCTTCTTAAAGGACATTTTGAACAGCCGCAAGGAAAAGCAGGAGATCTGCGACATAATAGAGACCATCCAGGAACAGCAGTACGACATTATAACCGCGCCCGAAGACGCCAGGTTCGTGGTGCAGGGCGTGGCGGGGTCGGGCAAGACCATGGTCATGCTGCACAGGCTGTCGTACCTAATGTACAACGACGAGAGCATAAAGCCTTCGAACGTGCTCGTCATAACGCCTTCCGATTCGTTCAACGCGTTTATCGACGAGCTCGCGCAGGTGCTGGAGCTTGAAAAGGTAAAGACCTCCACGCTCGACAGCTATTTTATTGCCGTGCTCAAAAATCAGGGCATAGAAATAGAGGGCAGGGTGGATTACCACGCGCAGATAAGCGCCGACTATCTCGCCTATATCTATTCGCCGCGCTATGCTGCCGACTGCCGCGCAAAGCTCGGCAAAATATATTCAAGCGTGCGCTCCATGCTCTCGCGTGAGGTGGGCGGCGAACTGATAGACGCGGTAATATGCTGCGCCGAACGCCAGTCCGCCGAATACGAACACATCAAAAACGCATCCGTGCGCGTGCGCAGGTGCGTGCTCGGCGAAATAAAGGAAAAGCCCGACGGCGGGCTCTACTACACAAAGCAGATGCGCAACCTGTTCAACTGCGTGCACGAAGTCAGGGAATTCCTCGCCGTCAACGAAAGCGACCCGCGCATGGACGACCAGCACTATTTTTACAGGCAGCTGCTGTCCTTCTATAAATCGCTCAGGTTCATGCGCCGCTACGGCGAAAAGATATGCACGGGCGCGGCGGAGGACTTGAAAGAGCTCTCTTCGGCGGTGGAAAGGGAGATGAACGACCTGAAGCGGTACAAGATAAACGTGGGCGGCAGGGAGGAGTACACCTATCCCGACAGAATAGCCAGGCGCGGCGAGCTGCTCGACGAAATTGCCCGCACAATATCCCGCGTCGAAAGCATACTTTCGGATTTTGCCGCCGTATTCGACTTCGTCGACGTGGCGCGTGGCGAAGGCTACCTCGTGCACATAGGCAAGTGCGAGGACATGGTCGACCTCGTCCGCTTTTTCCACCGCGAGATAATCCGCCCCGTAAAGACGCGCTACGGCGTTTCGAACAAGGTGATGTGCCGCGCCGACGTGTTCGCGCTCTGTTCGCTGCTCGCGGCGCTCGGCTTCGATTTGACGCCCAAGTATTCCTTTGTGTTCGTCGACGAGGCGCAGGATATATCGCCCGCCGAGTATGAGCTTATAAAATACATCAACCCGCACGCCTGCCTCAACGTCTTCGGCGATTTAAAGCAGAACATAACGCCCTTCCGCGGCGTCAGGGACTGGGCGGAGCTGGGCTACGAAGTGCACACGCTCAACCGCAACTACCGCAATACAAACCAGATAGTCGAATACGTTTCTTCCGAGCTGGGCATAGACATGCAGCCCATAGGTATGCCCGGCGACGACGTCGCGTTCATAGCCCCCAAGAGCATAGGCAGGTACCTTTCGGATAAAAGGGGGCTTAGGGCAGTCATAACCTCGGAAGCCAACCTTGCAAAGTACACCCGCAAGGCGTACAACGTCGTGCGCGAAAGCGGCGTCATATCCAAGACGAAAATAAATATAATGACTGTATACGAAAGCAAGGGGCTGGAATTCACCGCCGTCGCCGTCGTCGACGGCGACATGAGCGTAAACGAAAAATATATAGCCTACACAAGGGCGTTGAAGGAGCTCGCCGTGGCGCGCTGAGTTTTCACACCGGCTTCACGGCGTTTTGCACATAATTTCACTGCGCTTTATGACCAAATCGGTGGACTAAATGCCGCGGCGGTGTTAAAATAAAGGCGCAGTCATACGGCAATTATTTATTTTAAGGGTGTCTTATGAACAGTTCGCAGCCCATACAAATTTGCTATTGCGGCAACAGAAAGGTCTTTCCGCAGATACTGCTTTCGGTGATGTCCGTCGCCATGCACACTTCCGCAGCCGTCTGCGTGCGCGTGTTCACTATGGAGCTCACCGAAGTCGACGAGGCGTTTGTGCCTATAACACAGGAACAGCGTGCCGTTTTGGAGCACGTTCTGCGCGGCAAAAACGCCGCAAGCAGCGCCCTGCTCGTCGACGCGGGCGAAGAATACCGCGCCTGCCTCACGGGCGGCAAAAACGAACGCGGCTTCTATACGCCATACGCGCTTTTGAGGCTGCTGTTCGATAAGTTCGAACTGCCCGATAAGCTCATATACCTCGATACCGACACCATGTGCTGCGGCGACATTAAAAAGCTGTGGGATTACGACATATCCGGCTACGAGTTCGGCGCCGTAAAGGACTACGAAGGTTCGTTCTGGATAAACAGGCACTACTGCAATTCGGGCGTGCTGCTGATGAACATGGCAGAGTGCCGGAGGACTGATTTGCTGGGCAGGGTGCGCAGGCGCGTGCTCGGCCGCCGCATGTTCATGCCCGACCAGAGCTCTTTGAACAAGCTCGCCAAGAAGAAGCTGTACCTGCCCCGCGCCTTCAACGAGCAGCGCGGCATAAGAAGGGATACCGTAATAAAGCACTTCTGCCGCGGCATGAAGTGGTACGGTCCGTTCTTCAGGCTGTATAACTATAAGCAGACGGACAGGCAAAACGTGCACGAAAAGCTGGGCATATACTGCTTCGACGACGTGTACGCGCAGTACGACGAGCTGCAGAAAAAATTCGACCTCGGGATATGATACATGGCTTTACAAAACTACGCTGTTGAAATATCACACTTAAAAAAATCATACGGCACCGTAAAAGCCGTGGACGACATCTCCTTTACCGTCGCCCGCGGCAGTTTGTTTGCATTTCTGGGCGTCAACGGGGCGGGAAAATCCACCACCATAAACATCATCTGCTCCATCCTCGATAAGGACGACGGTAAAATTTACGTCGGCGGCATGGACCTTGACGAGCACTCTTCGGAAATAAAGCGAAATATAGGAATAGTCTTTCAGAGCTCGGTCCTGGATAAGGAGCTCACGGTAAAACAGAATCTGGAGATACGCACCGCCTTTTACGGACTCAGCCGCGAGCAGAAGAAGAGGAACATCGACGACATAACGGGGCTTCTCGAACTCGGTCCCATTTTAAAAAGACCGGTAAAGAACCTTTCGGGCGGGCAGATGCGCCGCGTAGATATAGCCCGCGCAATGGTGCACAGACCCAAACTTCTCATCCTGGACGAACCCACCACCGGACTCGACCCCAAAAACAGAAAGATAGTGTGGGCGCTCATCGACAAGATACGCGAAGAGACGGGCATGACGGTCTTTCTGACCACGCACTACCTCGAGGAGGCGGAGCTCGCCACCGACGTCGTCATAATGGACAGGGGCAGGATAATCGCCCGCGGCACGCCCAACGAGCTCAAGAACGCCTATTCTTCCGACGTGCTCGTAAGCTACATGCCCGCGAGCGCCGAATTCGAAGCCGCGCTGGATGAGAGGGGGTGCGCCTACTTCTACGACGCCGAAAAGCGCTCGTACCGCATAAAGCTTGCAGATACCGCCGCCGCCCGCGACATAATGATTGCGTTCCCGCAATTTACGCGTGACGTGGAAATACTCAAGGGCAAGATGGACGACGTGTTTTTGAACGTGACGGGCAGGGACATAAACATTACGGAGGAAGCAGATGCCCGCAAAAATTAAGACCAATTACTTTGAACAGCTTTTAAGCCTCACAAAGCGGCACCTTTTAGTGTTCGTCAACAGCCGCATACGCATGTTCTTCACGCTGATGGTGCCGTTCATAATATTTGTGATATACATCTTCTTTCTGCGCGACCTCGAGCTGATGACGATAGAGCCGGTGCTCTCGCAATACGGGCTGAGCATGGAGGACGCCGAGCTCAAAAGATATGTGTATACGCTCGTCGATTCGTGGATGCTTTCGGGCATAATCGCAATGTGCACGATTACCGTATCGCTGCAGATAAACACCATCACAGTCTGCGATAAGGAAAACGGTATCAACCGCGACTTCGCTTCCTCGCCCGTTTCGCCGCACGTGCTCATATTCAGCTACTTTTTGGCTAACTTTATAATAACTTTCGTCGTCTGCCTCGTCTTTTTGGTGGCTTGCCTTATATATCTCGCCGCGATAGGCGAACTTATCATGACTTTTACCGCCGTGGTGACAATTTTAGGCGTGCTGATATTCGCCACCGTCAACGGCGTGCTGTTCACTGTGTTCATATGCTCGTTCGTCTCGCACGACCAGACCATGGCAAGCGTGATAACCATATTTTCTACGGCTATCGGCTTTCTCATCGGCGCATATATGCCTCTGTTCATGATGCCTGAGCCCGTGCAGTACGTCTGCGGCTTCGTGCCCGGCACCTATTCGTGCGCGTTGTTCAGGTACGCGTTCATGAGCGACGGTATAAACGCCATGAGCGCATACGTCGGCAACGCCGCGCTCATGGAGGAGCTGACGGGCAGCTTCGGGTACAACCTCAATTTCTTCGGATATGTGGTGGAGCCGAACTATCAGGTTCTGGCGCTCACGATTTTTACGGTGCTGCTTATAGTTCTCAACGTGGCGTTCGGCAACAAGCTTGCCGCCGTCACCGGCGGGATGAGCAAAAAACTCTTCCGCAGAAAGAAAAAGAACAGGGCTTCCGATTGAGGCGCTGCCGCTTAAAAATCTGGTTCTATAAGGTTCTATAATAAATGTTGGAGTGACTTTCCTCACCCCAACATTTATAATAGAACCTATTTTTTATTTATATTTTCATGTCGTATACGTCGTTGTTATAGGAGTAGGAATAACTGTGGCTCACCTGTCCCGTAATATTCGTTTGGGTAATGTGGTTAAAGACATCGCGTGAAAGTTCTTCTTTTACCATGACGTCGTTTTTACTTTCGGCATACAAATACCGCTGTCCGAGCGCATCATATGAAAAGACTGTCTGAGTATCGGAAACGCTGTCTGTAATGACGCTTATTTGTCCGTCGGCACGATTGGTATACGTTATCTGCAGTTCGCCGTTCAGGAAGATCTTATCGTAGGCGCCATTTTTTGCGCTGACGCTTTTAACGGATCCGCCGTTTTCGTTCGTAGCGGTGACGATGTTTTCATTTTCGGTCTGCATATATTCAAATGTCTTCGCGCCGGCATTGCCTTCAACGGATATGCTCTTTATTCTGCGTTTTTCGTCGTAGGTAAACAAGATTTCATCGTTGCCCGAAAGGTCAATCGCTTCGCCGCTTTCGTAGCATATTTGGTTTGCTATTTCCGTCTCGTTGCCGTCGCCGTCGGAATAAGTGTAGTACAGCTTTGTCATTCTCTCATTTTCATCGTATTGATAGTAAATATCTGGATATGCAGGATGTTCTATCCTGTGTATGAGGTCAGAGCCGGTGATATAAAAGTAATCTGTTTCAAAGTTGATGACAAAACAGAGACAATTAAAAAAAATAAATACATGTTTTAGGAATAAAAAGCTGTGCGCAAAAAAATGTGGCGGGGCGGGGGATTTTTTTTGCAGGGATATTGAATATCAGTTTGCAATGTGGTATAATTAAAGGGTAATAATTTACTCTTTAAAGGATATGTTATGCCGGCTAACGCAAAAAAGAAACCTCAACTCGACCTTATCGAACTCGACGGCGAACTTTTAAACTTTGTTTCGTACGCCACATTTTTCAACAGAATACCTCTGTTCACCACGCTGCGCATCTCCAACAACGGCAATGAGGACATCGAAGGCATAAATATCGCCCTTTCGGGCGACAACGGGCTCGTCATGTCCGCAAACATCGCGCTTCCGCTGCTGCCCGCGCAGAGCAGCACCGAAGTCAAGTGCCCGTCTCTTCTCAACCCTAAGTTCCTTGCCGAGCTTGCGGAAATGACGCCTTGCAAAGTCAACGTCGCCGTCACGTGCGGCAAAAAGGAGATATGCTCGCTCGCAGCCGACGTTGCCGCCCTGCCCATGGATATGTGGAGCGGCATGTCGGGCAGCACCGAAATGCTCGCCGCGCACGTCCGCCCCAAGATATCCGACTGCCAGAAGGTGCTCGCCGAAGCGGGGCTTCAGCTCAAAACGTGGGGCTTTTCGCAGGAGTGGTCGGGCTACGCGGGCAACGATAAAAACGCCGTCCGCGGCGGCATAGCCTCGATATATTCCGCCGTGCGCAACCTAAATATTGAGCGCGCGGAGGGAGGGGATATCTCGCAGCCGAACAGCGTAGGCAACGTTGCCGACATCGTGGAAAGCCGTTCGGCGACGCCCGCGGGGATGGCATGCTTTGTTGCGTCCTGCCTCGAGGCGGCAAAACTCAATCCCGTCATAGTGCTCGGCAAAAGCAAGATAGGCGTGGGAGTATGGCTGTACGAAAGCTGTTTTACCACCACGCTGCAGGACGATATGTCCGTCATAGAGCGCTACATCGCCGACGGTGTGAACAACCTTGCCATAGTCGACGTGGACGATTTGTTCGCGCATAAAAACGCCAGCTATACCACCGCGGCGGCTCACTTTGCCGCGGCGCTTTCGGCAAACAGGCTGGAAGTCTGCCTCGATATAAAGCGCTGCCGCATAGGCGGCGTGTTCTCCATGCCCATAAAGGTGAAAAACGGCGCTTCGTATGAAATACTCGGCGACAGCCAGTTTTCGTACGAAGCCCGTCCCAAGGATATTATCGATGCCGACAAGCTCGAGCTTGGCAGGGCGGAATCGAAGGACAAGAACTGGGAAAGGCGGCTTCTGGATCTGTCCATGCGCAACAACCTTCTGGCGTTCAGATTCCGCCGCGAGGCGATACATCTTTTAACTTACGACGCGTCCGCGTTTCTCGAAAGGCTGGGCGACCGCGAAAAACTCACCATACGCGGCAACGCCAACCCCGTCGAGGGTGCGCTGTATTTCGGCGGCGGGCAAAAGATAAAGCCGCTCGCCGAGCTCATAGATATCGAACTCGGTCAGGGCATAGTGCGCTCGTATTCCCGTGCGGAGAGCCTTTCGGAGAGCGCAAACACACTCATACGCAAGGCGCGCACCACGCAGGAGGAAGTGGGCGCCAACACGCTGTTCATGGCGATAGGCTTTTTAAAGTGGAAGCCGCTCGACGAAAAGGAATACAGATACGCGCCGCTGGTGCTCATGCCCGTCACTTTGAAAAAGACGAAGACGCAGGGCATCGAAGTCGAACTTTCGGATGATTTCCGTGTCAACACCACCCTTTTGGAATTTTTAAAGGTGGAGTTCGGCATAGACGTGCGCGGCATCGAGGGCGCGTCGCTCACCCCCGCCGAGATACTCGCCGTCATCCGTTCAAAGACGTCAAACATGTCGGGCTGGCTCGTCCACGACGACATATACATCGCGCAGTTCACGTTCACGCGCTATGCCATGTGGGCGGACGTGCGCACCAATATGCCCGTATACCGCAACAACGTGCTCATATCCAGCCTTTTGACAAACACCAACAAACTGGGCGAAAACAGGCTCAACGGCGTCAGCGAGGACGACAGCGACCCCGAGGACATACTCACGCCGCTGCCCTGCGATTCGTCGCAGTACGCTGCCGTTTCGGAGTCGGTAAAGGGCACTACGTTCGTGCTGCACGGTCCCCCCGGCACGGGCAAGAGCCAGACTATAACAAACATAATCGCCAACGCCATAGACCGCGGAAAGCGCGTGCTGTTCGTCGCCGAAAAGCAGGCGGCGCTGCAGGTGGTAAAAAAGAGGCTGGACGAGATAGGCGTGGGCGAATTCTGCCTTGAGTTGCACTCGGGCAAGTCGGCGCAGAAGGGCGAGATAGTGCGCACGATAGAGAGCACTTTAGAGCTCAAATACGACTACACGGAAGCCGACAAGTTCGATGCCGACGCGCAGCGCATTCTCGACGACAGGAACAAACTCAGGGCGCCCCTCGCCGCGCTGCACAAAAAGCGCCGCCTGGGCGTATCCGTCTACGAGGGCATACTTTACTACCTTCAGAACAAGGGCGCGCCCGAACTCGTCAACATAGAGTCCACTTTCTACGACGGTCTGACAGCCAAAAAACTCGCCGAATACGAGGACATGCTGCTCACTGCGCAGGTCGCCGCAAAGGAGTGCGGCGGCGTCTACCGCTCGCCCTTTGCAGGCGTCAACATAACCGAACGCGACGAAAAGATACAGGCTTCGGTGCTGTGCTCCGCCGAAGTGGTGCTCGCCGAGCTGAGGCATTTAAAGAACTACCTCGGGCTGTTTTTGGAGACTTTCAACCAGAAGATGTCGGCATTCACGCCCAAAAAGCTCGAAAGCCTGGTGCAGATATGCACTACGCTCAAGGAGGACAGGCTCAAAAACTTCTTCAGCTGCGACGAGAGCGACTTTTACGTATTCTTCAACGCCAATCTCCGCTACGACGCCGAAGTGCGCAACTGGATGACCCGCTTCAAATCGCTCCCCGAGCTCGGCAAACTCGCCGACGGAATAGAGAGCGAAATAGAAAACTGGGGCGAAAACTACCGCTCGTCGCGCCTGCTTCTGGGCGTGATAAAGAGGCTCAACCGCTGCGCCCGCACGCCCTTGCGCGAGGGCGAGGAGCTGGAGTGGATAAAGCGCGCCTACGAGATTGAGCAGGCGAGGAACAAGATACTCGGCTTTACCAACCTTTCGTCATACTTCATGGGTCTTGGCGGGACTATAAACGATAAAAAGCGCGACGAATACATGCGCCCCATCTACGCGCTGCACCAAAGCTGCGCTTCGGTATTCATGGACTACAACGGCGACGCCTTCAACAGCGTGTGCGCCCGCGCCGCCGACGGCTATTTAAAGCCCCTTCTGACGGGGCTCATTGCCGCCGCAGCCGCATTCGTGCGGGCTTGCGACCACTTCAACGGCGTCATTAAATGCAATAAAAACGTGATAGGCGACGAGGACATGTTCGACTATTACAACTCCAAGTGCACGGCGCTCATCGACAATATCGACATGCTCCCCGCATGGTGCATGTACAAGGGCACGGCTAAAAGGCTCAACGACAGCGGCCTGACGTTCATAACCGACGCGATGGAATCGGGGCAGATAAGCGGCGAAAGGATACTTTCGGCATTCCGCAAGAACGTCTACCGCAACTTCATTCAGACCAACATACCCGCCGACGAAAACCTTTCGGCGTTCTCGGCGGCGCTGCTCGACGAGACGGCAAGGGACTTTTCGCAGGTGCTCGACGACTACGCCCGCCTGACGCGCAACAAGATACGCCACGACCTCATCTCGCGGCTGCCGTCTTCCGCCACCGAAGGTCCGCTGGCGCTCGAGATGATGGCGTTCAACCGCCAGATAAAGGGCAACATGCGCGGGTTCAATTTAAGGAGCCTGTTTACCGACTTCCCCGAACTTCTGCGCGTGGCGGCGCCCTGCCTTCTGATGAGCCCTTCCACCGTGTCGCAGTATCTGCCCGCCGACCCCGGGCTGTTCGACATAGTCGTGTTTGACGAAGCTTCGCAGATGCCTACATGCGAGGCGGTGCCCTCGCTGGCGAGGGCAAAGAGCGCCATAATAGTAGGCGACCCCAAACAGATGCCGCCCACTTCGTTCTTCATCAACATGGAGACGGACGAGGACAATCTTGAAAACGAGGACCTCGAATCGGTGCTCGATGACTGTCTGGCGCTGGGTATCCCCGAAAAGCACCTCAACTGGCACTACCGCTCCAAGCACGAGAGCCTTATAGCCTTTTCGAACATAATGTACTATTCCTCCAAGCTGTGCACCTTCCCTTCGCCGGACGCAATGGACAGCAGGGTAAAGCTGCGCTATCTGCCGGGCGGCGTATACGAGCGCGGCGGCGCAAAGATAAACAAGCAGGAGGCGGAAGCGCTCATCGACGAGGTGATAGCCCGCCTTAAAGACCCCGTGCGCAACCGCTCCTCGATAGGCGTCGTAACATTTTCCACCCCCCAGCAGGTGTACATCGAAAAGCTCTTGACAAAGCGCATAATCTCGCTGGGGCTCGAGGACGCCGCCTACGACCGCGAAGAGCCTGTGTTCGTTAAGAACCTTGAAAACGTGCAGGGCGACGAGAGGGACATAATACTCTTTTCGGTGTGCTACGGTCCCGACATGGCGGGCAGGATATCGCTCAACTTCGGACCTTTGAACCAGCTCGGCGGCTGGCGCCGCCTCAACGTGGCGGTGTCGAGGGCGAGGGAGGAGATGATAATCTTTTCGTCCATGCGCTACTCCATGATTGATTTGTCGCGCACCACCGCCCGCGGCGTGGCGGGGCTGAAGGCATTCCTTGAATTTGCCGAAAAGGGCAGGACTACCCTGGCGCCGCCTTCGGACGAGCTCATCATCAACCGCACGGGCATAGGTCGCTACGTGGCAGCCGAGCTCGCGCCCTATGGCTACGAGTGCCGCACCGACGTGGGCGTATCCGACTTCAAAATAGACGTCGCCGTCGTCGACCCCAAGAACAAACACAACTTTATCCTGGCTATACTCTGCGACGGCACCACGCAGTTTTCGGTCAAGGACCGTTCGGTCATGCAGGTGCAGACGCTCAAGCGCAACAACTGGAACGTGATAAGGCTGTATTCCATAAACTTCTTCAACAACCCCAAGCGCGAGATAAAAAAGATAAAGGAATACCTCGACAAGCTCACTTCGGCGCAGAAGGCTTCGGCGAACGCCTTCAAAAAGACTTACCGCTTTGCCAAGCTTGAAGAGCGCACGCTCGATTCCGCCGCCATACTCTCGGGGCAGTGCGACGGCGAGCTGACCAAGATAATCCGCGCCATAGTCACCGCCGAAGAGCCTATATCCACGCAGTTTTTAATAAGGCGCGCACTGTCCGTCTGCGGCATAACGAAGTACGGCAGCAAGCTTGAAAACAAGCTCTCCGCGCTCATTTCGGCGTGCGCGTTCAAGAGCGCGTCTTTTGCCGGCTTTACCTACTGCTACAAGAGCGAGAAGTCGCTCTCCTACGACAGGTACCGCGTTGAAAACGGCACGCAGGTGCGCACTTCCGACAGCGACTATACGCCGTTTGAAGTAATTTCGCTCGTCAAAGCCATACTATTGGACAAGGTGAGCATGTATTCGGATGAACTCATACCCGCAGTCATAAAGCAGCTCGGCGTGCCCCGCACGTCCGACAGGATGACCGCGTTCATAAACGCCTGCATAGACGCGGGCGTCAATGAGGGGCTGTTTATCCGCAGCATATCCGACAGGATATCTTTGAGCTGAGTCATGCGCAGGGCGGGCAGGCTGATAAACTTCAGATTGCCGGTATTTGCCGCGCTCGCACTCGTGTGCGGCGCGGCTTTGGCATACGTTTTTATGCTGTTCGGCGTGGAGTACTTCTATCTCCTGGCTGCCCTGCCCGTATTTGCGGCGGCGCTGACGGCGCTGCTCATATTTACCCGCAGCCGCCGCGCAGTTGCCGCTTTTGCCGTCATTGCCGCGGCTTTCGCCGCGGGCGCGGTGCTGTGTGCGCTCGCGCTGACCGACGCCTCTTCGCCGCCCGTCATGTCGGGTGAGTTTGCCTATGTCACGGGCAGGGTGGAGGACGTGCGCCGCGCATCTTCGGGCGGGGTGACGCTCGTGCTCTCCTCGGCGTCGGCGGGCGGCGAACTTTTAAAGGGCGACGTGCTGGTGTATCTCGATGAAAGCGCAGGCGGCGCCGTCGCGCCCGGCTATACCGTAAGGGTGTTCGGTCAGGTCTTTCACTACGACCTCATCGCCTACGGCTCTGTCAACTACCGCGTCGTCAACGGCATGAGGTACTATGTCGACGCGCACGGCGCAATGGAATATTCCTACGGCTTTTCGCTGTTCGGCGTGCTCCGTGCGGGCATATACGACATGCTCACGTCCCACCTCGACGGCGAGACTGCCGCCATAGCCTACGCCATGATAACGGGCAGCACGCAGGACATTTCCTTCGATACGCTGTCGGCGTTCCGCTACGGCGGGGTGTCGCACATATTCGCCGTTTCGGGCATGAACATAACGCTGCTGTATATGTCGGTGTTCGCGATGCTCAGGCGCACGGGCGTCGGACGCTGGCCGTC
Source organism: uncultured Clostridia bacterium (assembly GCA_944327465.1). Lineage (GTDB taxonomy): Bacteria > Bacillota > Clostridia > Christensenellales > Borkfalkiaceae > Coproplasma. The sequence continues at coordinate 61,254 of CALVHH010000004.1, forward strand.
GGCGTGCGTCTGTCTGGCGGTCATATTCGTATATACCGGCATGTGCGGCTTTACTCTTTCGGCGGTCAGGGCTGCCATAATGTGCGCCGTCGCCTCGCTGGCTTCGCTGACGCGCAACAAGTACGACGCCTTCAATTCGCTCGCCATCTCGGTCATCATAATAGTGCTCGTCGACCCCTTTCATCTGTTCGACGTCGGGTTCATGCTTTCCGTATGCGCAATGCTGGGCATAATCCTGCTTGCTCCCCCTATATCCCGCGGGCTGCGCCGTCTGCCCCGTTCGCTTGCCGACAACATAGCCATGAGCCTCGCTTCGCAGGCGTCCACGCTGCCCGCGCTGCTCGCCACGTTCGGCTATATCTCGGGCGCGGGGCTCATACTCAACATCGCTGTGCTGCCGCTCCTGTCGCTTTTATACGTGCTGCTGTTTGCCTGCGTGGTGCTATGCGCCGTCATACCGCCCGCGGCGGGCGTACTTTTGCCCGCCGCGGCGCTGCCATTGCAGGCAATCGTCAATTTTTTCGTGGCTTCGGGCTTTGAAGATTCCCTCGTCTCGGGCTTCGGCGGCTGGTGGCTGCCCATAGTTGTGTTCGTCGGCATAGCCGCGCTCTCGGATAAGTTCAACCTGCGCCGCAGTCTGCGCGCCGCCGCTGCGGGCGTCTGCGCCCTGGGTTTTGTGCTGGGCTGCGTGTTTTCGGGCGCCGTGTTCGGCGGCGAAACGCGCATAGTCGCGGGCGGATATTACGGCGGCGGCATGGTGCTCGTCCGCTCGGGCGAAGGCACTGTAATGATATTGGTGTGCGATACCTACCCGGGCGGCATAGGCACGTTCGCGGGCACATATGCGCCCGGCGGCGTCGACGACCTGATCATAGTCGGCGGCGACGAGTGCGCCCGGTACTATTACGAGTGCGGCGTTGACGCTCAAAGGGTGTGGCTGCCGCCAGGCAGTATAGCGCTCGGCGGGCTGGACGGCGCACAGGTGCGCTACGAGGGGCAATTCGAACTCTACGGCACTCAATACGGCTTCGGCGACGACTATACCCTCACCGCCGCCGCGGGCGGCGTCACCTTTGCCGTCTGCACGGGCGGGTATGCCGATATGGGCAGGGCGGACGTCGCGTTCTGCATGCAGCCGCCCCAAGGCGCCGCCGCAAATACTTGGGTGTGTTTCAACGGCATGACGGGCGATTTCAATCTCTATTCGCAGGGATGCTTGCAATTTATCGCAAACGGTGGTACACTTATAATGACGGGCTATATCCCCGAAAAATGAGGCAGACATGAAGTATACCGAGCTCAAAAACGACATAGCCGCGGGCGACCGCAGGATATATCTCCTCGAAGGCGACGACGCCTATTTCCGCAGCCGCGGCGAGGAGCAGATAAAGTCTGCCTTTCTGGAACTGCCCGAACTCAACTTCACTTCGTTTGACGGCGCCTCGCTTAAGGGTGCTTCGCTGACAAAGCTGACTGCGGCAATGGCTGCGTATCCTTTTATGTCGCAAAAGCGCATAATAAGGGTAGAGGAATTGTATCCCACCGAATCCGACTACGAAAAATATCTTTCGGCTGCGTTCGAAAACTGCCCGCCCTCAACCATACTCATGATCGTCAACAGCGGCGCGGGCAAGGGCGTGCAGCTCAAGCGCAAAAAGTGCGTGACCTATATCGACTGCTCGCACGCCGACGAAGACACCGTTTGCCGCTGGGTGTTCGGCACGCTCAAACGTGCGGGCATATCTGCGGACGTGCAGGCGTGCCGCAGGGTGGCGGCGTACTGCCTTTCGGATATGGCAAGGGTGGAAGGCGAGGTGCAAAAGCTCATTGCCCTGGGCGCGGACAGCGTCACCGAACAACTGGTGGACGAAGTGGTCTACAAGGACGCCGACTACAAGATATACGAAATGACCGACGCCGTCGCGTACAAAAATTATTCAAAGTTCATAGATATCTGCACCGAACTTTCGGCGGGCAGCGCCGACCGCGCGGCGGTCATGGCGGCGCTGTTGAGGTACTTTAAAAACCTCGTCATAATAGGCAGTTCGCAAGCGGGCGCCGCCGAACTTGCCAGGCAGCTGAAAATGCCCGAATTTGCCGTCAGGCGCAGCGCCGAACGCGCCCGCGCCTTCGGTACGGAGCGGCTGCTTTCGCTCACTTCGGCTCTGTACGAGCTGTCTGCGCGCATGCGCTCGGGCAGGCTGACGCCCGACGGCGCCTTCTTCTGTTCGCTCGCCGCGGTGCTGTTCGGGCAGTAAAAGCCCCGCCCGTGCGGGCGGCAAGGCACATTTTGCCATAACTGAGCAAATTATGTGAGGCAAAACGCTTTATTTTTGACGCAAAAAATAATATAATACATATGAAAGGCGGTGCGGCGGTCACAGCCGCAAGCAAATTTACGGAGTGCAACAATGAATTCCTGGCAGGCAATAGTTGATAAGTTAACAGCCATGTGGAAGGGGCTCGACTGGACGTATGCCGTTCAGCTCGTGGCGTTTGCCGTGCTGTTCTATCTGGCGTTCAAAATTTTAAAGGCGAACAAGGGCGGCAAATTCATAGCCATACTGTGCGCCGCCGTAGTAGTGTTCGGCGCGGCATGCTCGTTTTCGGACAACATCAGCTCGCAGACTCTGCTCATTTTAATATTCATCTCCATAATAGTCGTGGTCACCATGTTCAACGTCGAAATCAAGCGCGGCATGCTCGATTCCGGCGCCCGCCGCCACGCCCCGCACTCCGAAATGACCGTCGGGCACATCGAAAAGATTATAAGGGAGGTCATTCGCGCCGTTCAGGACATGTCCAAGACGAATACGGGCGCGCTGATAGTGCTCTCCAACCAGAACCTGCCCGAAGGCATAATCTCTTCCGGCACGGTCGTCAATGCCGATATAACCTCGCCCATGATAGAGGCGGTGTTCTACCCCAAGGCGCCCCTGCACGACGGCGCAATGATAATAGAAGGCGACAAGATACACGCCGCGGGCTGCTTTCTGCCCATAATCCAGAACGACAACCTGCCCCAGGAGCTCGGCTCGCGCCATCGCGCCGCGCTGGGCGTAACTTCGGTGGCTTCGGTCACGGCTATCGTGGTATCCGAAGAGACGGGCATAATAACCATAGTAAAGAACGGCGAAGTGCGCAAGCGCTATGCCAGCGACGCCGATTTAAAGAACGCGCTCTCGCAGTATTACTGGTCAGATCTGACCGCGGAATCTTGAGCCCTGCACGGCGGAGGACGGTTAAATGAAAAAATTCAGAAAGGTATTAAAGGACATATTCACCAAAAATATTGATATCAAGCTGCTCGCGCTCGTCATCGCCGCGCTCACTGTGGTGTTTATCAACATTCCGAGCGCATAATAAAGGGGCGGCAGTTATGAGCACTATAATCATACCCCAAATCTATCTGCCCGCCGTGGACGACCTCGGCGCGTGGGCTACGATAGCCTGCGACCAATACACTTCCGACGGCGCATACTGGCAAAAACTTGAAAGCTTTGTCGGCGACAAGCCTTCAACGCTCAATCTCATATTCCCCGAAATCTATCTGGGCGACAACGACAGCCAAAGGATAGCCCGCATAAACGAAAACATGCGCACCTACCTCGCTTCGGGCGTGTTCAGACCGTATACGGGGCTCGTGCTCGTAGAGCGCACCACCCGTTCGGGCACGCGCACGGGCATACTGCTTGCCGTCGACCTCGAAGAATACAGCTTCCGCCCCGCCTCAAAGGCGATAGTGCGTTCTACCGAAGCTACCATTCTGGAGCGCATCCCGCCCCGCGTGGCGATACGCAAGGACGCCCCGATAGAGCTGCCGCATATAATGCTGTTGTACGACGACGCGTACGGCGAAGTGCTCGCGGCGGCGGAGCGGGGCGAAAAACTTTACGACTTCGAACTCAACATGGGCGGCGGGCACGTAAAGGGCACCGCCATAACCAACGGCGAAGAGGTCATATCGCAGCTGATGCGCCTTTCGCGCATACCCGAGAGCGTAAAAAAGTACGGCAGGGCAGAAGAGCTGCTCTTCGTCGTGGGCGACGGCAACCATTCGCTCGCCGCGGCAAAGCAGTGCTGGGACGATTTAAAGTCGTCCCTCACCCCCGAAGAGCGGGAGGTTCATCCCGCCAGGTTCGCCCTTGCCGAGGGGGTCAACATCTACGACCCCGCGCTCAGGTTCGAGCCCATACACCGCTTTGTAAAGACGGATAAGCCCGACCTGTTTTTAAAGGGCATGCCCTCGGGCGGCAGCGGCAGGGCGGTGGTCGTGATAGACGGCAAGAGGGGAGCCGTGCACTTCCCCGAAAACATTCCCGAAGGCATTCGCGCCCTCGATGAATACATCACCACGTTCATAACCACTCACGGCGGCTCGGTCGACTATGTCCACGGCGCCGACGAGGTGGCGGCTCTGTCCGGGGACGGCGTGGGCATACTGCTGCCCGCCATCTCCAAAAACGATTTGTTCCGCCTCGTCATCGAGGGGGGCAACCTGCCCAGGAAGACTTTTTCCATGGGCGACGGCGACGAAAAGCGATACTATATTGAAGCTAAGGCGATAAAGTAAAATATTATGGCGTTAAAAGTTTGTAAATTCGGCGGCACGTCCATGGCGGACGGCCACACAATGACCAAGGTAAAAAATATAATACTCGGCGACGCGGACAGAAGGTACGTCGTCGTTTCGGCGCCCGGCAAGCGCTTTTCGGGCGATGAAAAGGTCACCGACCTTTTATATAAGTGCTACGAAGAGCTCATGGACCACGGCGACTGCAAAAGGGCGTTCGCCGCTGTGCGCAGACGCTTCGAAAGCATCGTCAAGGAGCTCAATTTAGACTACGACATGCAGCCGGTGCTGGACGCCACCGAGCGCAGGATAGACGACGAAAAGAGCAGGGACTTCACCGCGTCGCGCGGGGAATACCTTGCCGCCGTAGTCATGGCAGCGCTGCTCGGCGCAAAGTTTATCGACGCCGAGGACGTGGTGTTCTTCGATGAGAGCGGTGCGTTCGACGACAAGCGCAGCTACGCCGCCATAGCCGCGGCAGCAGAGGGCGCCGATCTTGCGGTGTTCCCCGGCTTTTACGGCAGGGGCGCCGACGGAAAGGTAAAGACGTTTTCGCGCGGCGGTTCTGATATTTCGGGCGCCATAGTCGCCCGTGCGCTCGGCGCAAGCGTATACGAGAACTGGACTGATGTTTCGGGCTTCCTTGCCTGCGACCCCCGCATAGTCGACAGCCCCAGGCGCATAAAGGCGCTGTCGTATAAGGAGCTCAGGGAGCTTTCGTACATGGGCGCAAACGTGCTGCACTCCGAAAGCATCTTCCCCGTGCGCAGGGCAAACATTCCCATAGTCATTAAAAATACCTTCCGCCCCGAGGACGAGGGCACGGCGATACTGCCAATAGCCCAGTATAAGCCGAGCGGAAACATAGTCACGGGCATAGCCGGCAAAAAGAATTTCACGGTAATATTCATTGAAAAATCGCACATGAACACCGAAGTCGGCTTTGTCCGCAAGGTGCTGTCCGTGCTCGAACACTTCGGCGTTTCTGTAGAGCACATCCCTTCGGGAATCGACACCATGTCGGTCGTCATCGAGAGCGCCGTTTTGGACAATTTCAAACTCGAACAGATACTTGAAAGCATCAAGGCGGAAGTCGAGCCCGACTTCATGCGCGTCAGCGAGAACATAGCGCTCATCGCCACCGTCGGGCACGGCATGTCGTCTTCGGTCGGTACTTCGGCAAGGCTCTTCAAGGCGCTCGCCGATGCGGGCGTGAACATCAAGATGATAGATCAGGGCTCTTCCAACATAATCGTAGCCGTCAAAAACGAGGACATGGAAAAGTGCATAGCTGCCATCTACCGCGAATTTTTCGGCAATATCGGTTAAATTTTTGCTACATACGCCGCCGCAAAGCTCGGCTTTGCGGCGGCTTTTTTTCAATGCATTTGCCGCCCGCGGCGCACGGCGCCGCGGGCGGCAGTCATATAATATATCATGCAGCTTTCGGTGTGTATGATAGTCAGGGACGAGGAGGATGTGCTCGCCCGCAGCATAGCCTGCGCTCTCGCCGTCGCCGACGAGGTAATAGTCGTCGACACGGGCTCTGCGGACGGCAGTGCCGCCATCGCCCGCGCGGCGGGCGCAAAGGTATATGACTTTGAATGGCGGGACGACTTCTCCGCCGCCCGCAACTACTCGTTTTCGCTCGCTTCGGGCGAATATATAATGTGGCTGGACGCCGACGACGTGATAGATGGAGAGGACGCGGAGCAGATAAGGCGGCTCGTGGCGGAGGGCGGGTTCGATGTCGCCATGTTAGGCTACCGCAGCGGCGACCTGTATTACTTCCGCGAGCGCATACTGCGCCGCTCCATGAACTTCGTCTGGAAGGGAGTGGTGCACGAGGTCATAGAGCCACGCGGCAGGGTGGTGTACTCTTCGGCAAAGATAGTGCACAAAAAGCTCAAAAAGGGCGACCCGCTGCGCAACCTGTTCATCTACCAAAGGCACATCGCCGGCGGCATGCGCCTCGAAGGGCGGCAGCAGTTTTACTACGGCAGGGAGCTGTTCTATTGTTCCATGTATGCGCAGGCGATAGCCGTGCTCGATCAATTTCTGCGCGGCGACGGCTGGTCGGTGAACAAAGCCGAAGCCTGCCGCACGCTGTACTACTGCCACAGGGCGCTGGGCGACGGCGATCGGGCGATTTCGGCGCTGACGGACGCGTTTTTATATCTCCCGCCCCGCGCACAGGACTGCTGCCTGCTCGCCGCGGAGCTGTTCGCGCAAAAAAATTACGCCTGCGCAAGGTATTGGTACGAGCACGCCCTGCAAAGCCCCGAGCGGGCGGAAGAGGGCGGGTTCGTAGCCGACGGCTATTCGTCCTTCATTCCCCTCATAAACCTCGTCGCCGTGTGCGTCGCCCTCGGTGATTTGCCTGCCGCCGTGCGGTACAACGAGCGCGCAGGCGCGCTCAAGCCGGGGCACCCTTCGTACCTTGCCAACGCAGAATACTTTAAAAGGACGGGCGCTTTGCCGTGACTTGGAGAGCGCGGAGCGGCGGGGACTGCCTTTGCAGTCCCCGCCGCTCCGCGTTTAAATTTTAAGTTTGTATACGGCGGCGTATATCTCCGCCCTTATTGCATTAAATGCTTCGGGCGTCAGCCCTTCGCCGTAGGTCATCACCTTCAGCGGTATGCTGTCCCTGCCCTCGCCCAGCGGCGGCTGAATGTAGTCGTAGCCGTTCAGCACAAAGCCGTGCCGCTCGTAAAAGGCTATGCGCCGCGCGGCGACGTCCGTTTCGGGCGGCTCTGCTTCGAGCAGAACGGGCTTTTTAAGCGTCGTTAAAAGTTCGTCCAAAAACCTTCCGCCCAGCCCCGCGCCGCGCAGATCTGCCGCCACGGCAAAGTGCTCCAAAAACGTCACCTTTTCAAGCTGCCAATAGGCAAGAAAAGCTTCAAGCCGCCCCCTTTCGTCCGATTGCGCCGCCACTTTGTAGCGCGGGTCGGCAAACAGTTTGCGCTGCCCCTCGCGGCTGCGCCGCTCGCTTTCGGGGAAGGAATACTCCATTATCCCGTACATTTCGTCAAAGCGGTCAACATTCAATAATTCAAGCATATCATGCCTCCTTTTTGTCCTCTGCGGGCAGCAGGCTCCTGCGCTGCACAATAAATATCGCAATTGCAAGCGCAGCCACCGCAGCCGCCGTCAGCCCGAAGTTGAGCCATATGCCCGTCAGCCCCAGCTGCCACAGTATGCCCAAAAAAGCCATGGGCAGTATCAGCGCGTTGGCTGTGGACAGTATTGAGGCGGAAAGCGACTTGTTTATCGCCGTCAAAAAGCTCTGCGCGGCAAAGCCGAACCAGCGCGTCAGGAATGTTATCGAAAACAGCCTCATCGCAAATTCAGCCATTGCGGACAGCTCGGCGGACGGCGACGATAAAAACAGCGTTGAAATTTCAAGCGGCAGCGCAAAAATGAGCGCGGCTGCCGGCAGCGATATCGCCGCCCCCGCCATAAATATATACGTCGTCAGCTTCTTTACTCTCGTGCGGTATCTTGCACCGTAGTTGTAGCCTATCGCCGGCTGCAAGGAATCGCACACGCCGTATAAAAGGGGCTGCACAATGTCGTTTACGTACATTATCACGCCGTACACCGTGACGGCGTCCTCGCCGCCCATTGCGAGCAGCACGGTATTGAATATAATCGAAGCCAGCCTGGCGGCTACGTTGCTCAAAAACGTAGGCGAGCCCGCCGCGACCATTTTGCCGAGTATCTTTACGTCGAACCGCGGCTTGCAAAACTTCAGCGTCATCCTGCCCGTAAAGAATGGCGCCATCGAAAGTATCACCACAAGCGCCATGCCCAGGCAGGTGGCAAGCGGCGAAGCCCAAATGCCCCACTTGAACACGCCCAAAAACAGCAGTTCCAGCAGCAGTATGCCCGCCGACATCACAATGTTGAGCACCATGCTCGTCTTTATTTTGCCGCATATCCTCAAATAGTTGTCGGCGGCAAAAACTATCGTGCACACGGGTGAAAACAGCGCGTACACCCTTAGGTACTGCGCCGCGTATTCGGCAAGCAGTCCTTCGGCGCCCATGGCAGCCATCAGCGCGGGCGCTGCCAGCCACATTGCGGCGCCCATTATTATGCCCAGCAGAACTATCACTATGCAAGCGCAGGTAAAGTAGTTGTTGGCGCTCGCTCTGTCCCGCCTGCCCAGCGCTATCGAAATGGGCACGGACGAGCCCACGCCTATAAGGTCGGCAAGCGAAAAGTTTATGGCGACGAAGGGGAAGGCAAGGTTGACTGCGGCAAACGCCGTCTGACCGAGAAATTGCCCCACGAATATGCCGTCGAAAAGCCCGTACAGCGACGAAGCCAGCATGCCCACCGCCCCCGGCACGGCTACCGAGGCGAACAGCTTCAAAGGCTTTGTGTCGCCGTAAAACGCGTCGTTGTCAATTGCCATTTTTTTGTTCTCCGTACTCCGTAAAGTATGCCGCAAACGCTTCAAGCGCGTCTACGAACGCGGGCGAAAACCTTTCAAGCGTTCTTTTGAGCGCGTAGTCTTCGGCGTCGTGTATGAACGCAAGCGCCCTCTTAGCGTATTCCATGCCCTTGGGCGTCAGCTTCAAAAGTTTTTCCCTGCCCTCGGCGCCCGCACCCTCAACGTAGCCGTCGGTCTTCATCTTTGCCACCACGGCGTTTACCGTCGTCTTGGGTATGTGCCACTCGTCGCATATCGTCTTTTGTGAATACTCGCCGCCGTCCGAAAGCGTGTACAGCACGTATACCTCGTTTTCGCTCGCCAGGCTGCGGCGTGCGTAGTCGTAATACTGCCCGTCCATGCGCGTTATGCACTGCGCCATGCGGCGGATATAGCTCTCTTCCACTTTAATACCTGCCTTTCAGTACGATATCGTACTGTATTATAGTACGATATCGTACTTTTGTCAAGCGGCGGAGGGCAAATTTTTTGCTTGCAAAAAGGCGGGGGGCATGGTAAAATATATGTGTAACACGACAGCATTCGGAGCAAATAAAAAAATGGAATTTACAGAACTTACCGTGCACACTTCTACCGAAGGCAGCGAACTTGTTGCCGACATAATGTGGCGCTATACCACGCACGGCGTGGCTATATCCGACGTAAAGGACGTCATAGCCCTGCAAAACGACAGGGTGATGTACTGGGACTATATGGACGACGGTCTGACGGCGGATACTTCGGGCGACGTGCTCGTAAAGGCGTTCATAGCCGCGGACGCCGCTGCCCAAACGCTCAAGCTCATCCGCGAAGATATAGAAGAAGTGCAAAAAAACTGCGGCGACGCACTGCCGCTCGGCTCGCTGGAGATGACCACGCGCACCGTCGACGGCGACGACTGGATAGAGATATGGCGCAAGCACTTCCGCCCCATACATATAGGGCGCATAGTCGTAGTGCCCGAATGGATAAAATACGACCCTTCGGAGGGCGAGCAGGTGGTGCTGCTCGACAACAACATGGCGTTCGGCACGGGCGAGCATGAAACGACTTCTATGTGCGTGGAGCTGCTGCAAAATTATATTACGCCCGACAGCGTGTGCATAGACGTGGGCTGCGGCAGCGGCATACTCGGCATAAGCGCAATAAAGCTGGGCGCTCGCTTTGCCTATCTCACCGATATCGATTCGGTAGCGGTGGCAAGCGCAAACCACAACTGCCGCCTCAACGGCGTGGAAGGCAGCGTTGAAGTGGTGCGCTCGGACCTGCTTCATTCCGACATCGCCGCCGACATAGTGCTGGCAAACATCACCGCCGACGTCCTCGAAAGGCTGGCGCCGTCCATTCCCAAAAATTTGAAGAGGGGCGGGGCGCTCATCCTCAGCGGCATAATAGACAGCAAGCTTAAAGGCGTTATAGACGCCTACGAAGCTCAGGGGCTCACGCTTGAAAGACGGCAAAAGAAGGGGGAGTGGAACGCGCTTGCGTTCAGAAACTTATGAGCGGTGTGCGCAGATTCTTTATTGACGGCATAAACTATCCCGACGTCGCCGAAGCCGTCCTCGAAGGCGAAGAGTTCGTGCACGCCAAAACCGTGCTGCGCGTAACCGTCGGCGACGAGATAGTGCTGCTCGACAACAGCGGCAGCGAATATCCCGCCATAGTCACCGAGGTCGGCAAACGCTCTTTGTCGGCACATATCACGGGGGCAAACGCGGGCGGGCGCGAGCCGGTTACGCCCGTGTATCTGCTTGCGGGCGCGCTCAAGGGCGACAAGACCGAGCTCGTTGTGCAAAAGGCGGTGGAGCTGGGAGTATCTAAAATAGGCATTTTCGGTTCGCGCTACTGCTCGGCTTACATCAACCAAAACAAGCTCGAGCGGCTCAACCGCGTCTCAAGGGAGGCGGCAAAGCAGTGCCTGCGCGCCGTCGCACCCGAAGTTTGTTATTTTGTCGACTTTGAAAGCGCTCTTTCTTCGGCGGCGGAATGCAAAAACAGACTGTTCGCCTGCGAGTTTGCCGCTTCATCCGACTGCAGCCTTGAAAATCTTTCGGGTCAGACCGCTGTGGTCATAGGCAGCGAGGGCGGTTTTTCCGAAGAGGAGTACGCCATGGCCGTTGAAAAATATGCTTTTTTCACGCTGTCGCTCGGCAGGCGTATACTCCGCGCCGAAACGGCGGCGATAGCCGCCCTATCCATAGTAATGTATTCGTTGGGTGAACTCAAATGAAGGCGGTGGTCTTTACTCTCGGCTGCAAGGTCAACGAGGTGGAGAGCGCCGGCATAATGTCCGCGCTCGAGGGCATGGGCTGGCAGGTATCCGATAAGTTGTCGCCCGCCGATATATACGTTCTCAACACCTGCGCCGTCACGGCGGAAGCCGAAAAAAAGAGCCGCCAGCTCATTGCCCGGGCGCGCAGGTTTTCGCCGCAGGCGCGCATATACGTGTGCGGCTGCGCCTCGCAGAAGAGCGGGGCGGTGTTTGCTCAGCGCGGTGCGGCATTCGTCTGCGGCACGGGCGACAAGTTTTCCGTGCTCGGGGCAATAGCTGCCGACTTCGGCTGTGCCTGCCCCAAAGCGCTGCCTTATCCCAAACAGGTGCGCACGCGTGCATTCGTAAAGATCGAAGACGGCTGCAACAACTTCTGCTCCTATTGCGTCATACCCTATCTTCGCGGCAGGGTAAAATCGCGTTCGATATGGGATATATGCGGGGAAATCGCGGCAACGCCCTCGCCGGAGGTCGTGCTGACGGGCATAAACATCTCGGCATACGGCAGCGACTGCGGCACTGGTTTGACCGAGCTTTTAAAAGCTCTTGAAGGCGCCGAAAAGCGCATACGGCTGGGCTCGGTGGAGTGTTCGGTGATAGACGAACGCTTTCTTGCCGCCTGCAAAAATTTAAAGGACTTTGCTCCGCAGTTCCATCTGTCGCTGCAGAGCGGCTCCGACGCCGTTTTAAGGGCGATGAACCGCCGCTACACGCGCAGCCGATATCTTGAAAAGTGTGCGCTCATATACAGATATTTTCCTGAAGCCGCCATAACAACCGACATGATCGTCGGCTTCCCCGGCGAGAGCGATGAAGATTTTGCGGACAGCCTGTCGATAATACCCGAGGCGGGGTTTGCGCGTGTGCACGCCTTTGCGTTCTCCCCGCGAGAGGGCACTGCGGCGTACCGCATGAAGGATATCCCCGCGCCCGTCAAGAGCGAGCGCCTGCACGGGCTGCTCACCGCGGCGCACCGGGCGGAGAGCGCGTTCATAAACAGCCGCATAAACGCCGTGCGCACCGTCATATTCGAAGATTTCGACGGTCAGTATACGGGCGGGTACACGCCCGAATATATCAAAGTATACGTTCCCGGCGAGCAATCGGGCAAGGGCAGCGTGCTCATAGAGCAGCCCTTCCGCGACGGCGCCGCGGGGAGGATAATAGGTTAAAGATAAGGAGGCATAAATTTAAATGAGCAACGAAAACTGCGTATTCTGCAAGATACTTGCGGGCGAAATTCCTTCGGCAAAGGTCTACGAGGACGACAAGATGATAGTCTTCAAGGACATTGAGCCCAAGGCAAAGGTGCACCTTCTGGCTGTGCCCCGCGAGCACTTCAAACTGCTTTCCGAACTCAGCGAAAGCCGTGCCATGGTGCTGGCGCACATGCTGCGGCGCATACCCGATATCGCCGCGCAGAACGGCTGCAAAGACGGCTACCGCCTCGTCATCAATCAGGGCGACGACGCCGGGCAGACGGTGCCACACCTGCACATTCACATTCTCGGCGGCGAAAGTCTGCCCTGGTAAATGTGCGGCGCAGAGGGCGTTTGACAGGATTGGGAGAAAAAATGTATGGATTACACTATAAAATCTGAAAAATTGCAGCTCACCGTCACCGACGAGGGCGGTTCCATGCGCTCGCTGATATACCTGCCCACGGGCGAAGAGCGCCTCTGGCAGGGCGGAAGCGCGTGGAGCAGCCGCGACGTAGTCATCTTTCCCATAATAGGGCATGCCGCACCCTACACCGTAAACGGGCAGACGTATTCGCCCAAATCGCACGGCGTGGTTCGCTATGCGCGGCTCAACGCGGACGACATCGGCGAAAATTTTGTGCAGTTCTCGCTTGAAGAGAGCGACGAAACGCTTAAGACGTACCCGTTCGCATTTTTGTTCAGACTGCGCTACGAACTCAGGCAAAACAGCCTCAAGGTGACTTACTTCGTTCAGTCCAAGGAGGGCAGCATGCCCTTCTATGTCGGCGGGCATCCCGGGCTCAGGGCGCCGGGCGGCGAGGCGATAATAGAATTTTCGGGCGGCGAAAACGCCGTGGAATATCCCCTCGGCGAGGACCGTTCGCGCTATGTCGGCTTAAAGCGCATAGTTGCCAACAAGGCGCTGTTTGCCGAGTGCAAGACGCTTCAGCTCGGCGGGCTGCACGGCGACATCACGCTGTCCACGGAGGACGGGTTCAGCTATACCTTCAATTCCTCCTGCCCCGTGTGGGCGTTCTGGTCCAACGAAAAGGAGGGCGACTATGTCTGCGCCGAGCCGTGGTGGGGCATCAACGATTTCCCCGCCGCGCCCAGAGAACTTTCCTTAAAGCCCTTCGTCAACTTCGATGACGGTGCCGGGCAGGCGTTTTCGTACACGCTGACTATAGATAAGGATTAATTATCTCATCGCCCACGGCATTACATTTGGCTGTCTGCACGGCTGCACATATGCGCAGCCGTGCAAAACTTTGCATTTCTTTTGTATCATGTATACGGAGCCCCGCAAAACGCGGGGCTCCGTATGTATTAACTGTATTATCTGTATTAACTGTATTATATTTTGCGGAAGATATCGCTTCAGGTTTTCCCAGTGCGCCGCGGCGCACTGGGAAGATGACGGGGTATAGGTCTATTCCCGGCGGACTGTATTTATTTCTTTTATCATTTCAATGCGCTGAAAGGGCAAAAAAGCGGGGCGGCGAATAACTTCGCCGCCCCGCCCGTATATTACGGAGGTCAAGCAATATTTAAATTGCTTAAGGGAGTATTTTATTCTTTGCCCGCCAGCTTTTTGTAGCCTTCAAGGCGTTCCTTTGCGGACTCTTCGGTCTGCTTGAAGAGCTCTGCCGCAACTTCGGCGCCCTGGGTCTTTACAAGCGAGGAGTATCTCGTTTCGCCTGCAAGGAAGGACTGATAGTTGTCGTAGTTGGGTTCCTTGCTGTCGAGGGTGAATACTTCGCCTTCGGGGTTGTACCTGTAGAGCTGCCAGTAGCCGCAGTCAACGGCTGCCTTTTCTTCGAGCTGGCTCTTGGTCATGTTGATGCCGTGGTTGATGCAGGGTGCATAGCAGATGATGAGCGAAGGTCCGTGGTAAGCTTCGGCTTCGGATATCGCCTTCAGGAACTGTGCGGGGTTGGAGCCCATCGAGCACTGTGCAACGTATACGTAGCCGTAGGTCTTGGCGATCATGCCCAGATCCTTCTTCTTTACCCTCTTGCCTGCCGAAGCGAACTTGGCTACCGCGCCGATGTTTGTAGACTTGGATGCCTGACCGCCGGTGTTGGAGTAAACTTCGGTGTCGAGCACGAGCACGTTGACGTCCTCGCCGGAGGCAAGTACGTGGTCGAGACCGCCGTAGCCGATGTCGTATGCCCAGCCGTCGCCGCCGAATATCCATATGGATTTCTTTGCAAGGCAGTCCTTTGCGGCGAGTATGTCGTCTATTACGGGCTGGCAGACATCGCACTTCTTGCAGCTTTCAAGTACCTTCAAAAGCTCTGCCGAAGCCTTCTTGCTCTCTTCACGGTTGTTGAACGCCGCTACCCATGCCTCGCATGCGGGCTTGCATTCTTCGTTAATTTCGGCAAGCTTCAAGATCTTGCTCTTAAGGGTGTTTCTTCTCGTTTCGTAAGCAAGTCCTATGCCGTAGCCGAACTCTGCGTTGTCTTCGAACAGCGAGTTTGCCCATGCGGGACCGTGACCTGCCTTGTTGGTGGTGTAGGGGCATGTGGGCGAGGAACCGCCGTAGATGGACGAGCAGCCCGTTGCGTTGGCGATTATCATGTCTTCGCCGAACAGCTGGGTTATTACCTTAACGTAAGGCGTTTCGCCGCAGCCTGCGCATGCGCCCGAGAACTCGAACAGAGGAGTGCAGAACTGGCAGCCTTTTACGGTCTCCTTCTTGAACTTGGAAGTGTCTACGGGAGGAAGCTCAACGGCATAGTCCCAGTTCTGTTCTTCGCCCTTTTCAAGCGATTCGGCAAGAGGTATCATCTTTATGGCTCCGCCGTCCTTTACGGGGCAGACGGTCGCGCAAACGCCGCAGCCCATGCAGTCGAGGGGTGATACCTGCATCTTGTATTCGTAGCCGGGCAGACCTATAGCCTTTTTCATCTCCATCGTTGCGGGCTTTTCGGCGCCTTCGGCAACAAGGGCGGGTCTCAGGCAGGCATGAGGGCACACGAACGAGCAGGTGCCGCACTGTATGCACTTATCCTGGATGATTTCGGGCACGAGCACTGCAACGCCGCGCTTTTCGAACTTGGTGGTGCCGGTGGGAACGTGACCGTCGGCATTGAACTGCGAGGACTTGAGCTTGTCGCCCTCGAGGTAGAGGATGGGCTTTATTATTTCCTGATAGTACTTGTCGGCATGACCTTCGACCATTGCGGCGCCCGTGGTGGCGTTTGCCCACGAAGCGGGAACGTCTATCTTTACAAGGTTGTCGCCCGCGGCGGAATCTATGGCGTTGTAGTTCATCTGAACGACTGCGTCGCCCTTTCTGCCGAAGGACTTTTTAGCCATGTACTTCATGTACTCGACTGCCTTGTCGTAGGGCATTATCTGGGGATTTACGCGGAAGAACGCCGACTGGAGTATGGTGTTCGTCCTGCCCTTGAGCCCGAGCTTGCCGGCGATGTGGATGGCGTCGATGACGTACAGGTTGATGTGCTTTTTGGCGATGTCCTGCTTTACCTTTGCGGGCAGGAATTCTTCAAGCTTTTCAACCGTCGTCGCGTCGGTATTTATGAGCAGCGTGCCGCCCTCCTTTATGTCGCTCGTCATGTCGTAGCGGGTGACGTACGAGGGGTTGGAGCACTGAACGAAGTCTGCCGAGTCGATGAGGTATTCGCTCTGTATGGGCGTATCGCCGAAGCGGAGGTGGGAAACGGTTATGCCGCCCGACTTTTTGGAATCATAGAAGAAGTATGCCTGGGCATGCTTGTCCGTATGGTCGCCTATGATCTTTATGGAGTTCTTGTTTGCGCCTACCGTACCGTCGGAGCCGAGACCGTAGAACTTGCACGAGGTGGAGCCTGCGGGAGCGGCGTCGAACTTTTCGGAGAAGTCGAGCGAGGTATTGGTGACGTCTTCGTAAATACCTATGGTGAAGTGGTTCTTGGGTTCGTCCTTTTCAAGGTTCTTGTAGACTGCAAGCACCATCGAAGGCGTGAACTCCTTGGAGCCGAGGCCGTAGCGTCCGCCGACGACCTTTATGCCGCCGACGCCCTTTTCAAGCAGCGCCGAGCATACGTCGAGGTACAGAGGTTCGCCCAGCGAGCCGGGTTCCTTGGTCCTGTCGAGCACAGCCAGCTTTTTGCAGCTTGCGGGTATTGCGGCTACGAGCGCGTCCGCAACGAAGGGACGATACAGCCTTACCTTTACAAGGCCGTACTTCTTGCCCATGGAGTTGAGCTTGTTTATGGATTCTTCTATGGTTTCGCATGCCGAGCCCATGCACACGATAACTTCTTCGGCGTCGGGTGCGCCCACGTAGTCGAACAAGTGGTACTTTCTGCCGCACTTTGCCGAAACTACGTCCATCATCTTCTGTACGATGGCGGGAGCGGCTGCATAGTAGCTGTTTGCCGTCTCCCTGTTCTGGAAGTATGTATCGCCGTTCTGGGCGGTACCCTTCTGGATGGGATGTTCGGGGTTGAGCGAGCGGCTCTTGAAATCTTCGATATCCTTGTCGAGACCAACTTCGTCGCAGATGGCGCGTATTTCGGCGTAGTCGTCGGCTTCGTCCCATACGTCTATCTTGGCAACTTCGTGCGAGGTCCTGAATCCGTCGAAGAAGTTGATGAAGGGAACTTTGGATTTAAGGGTGGAAAGATGAGCCACGAGGGCGAGGTCCATAACTTCCTGAACGGACGAATCGCATATCATTGCAAAACCCGTCTGGCGGCAAGCCATAACGTCGGCATGGTCGCCGAAGATGTTCAGGGAGTGCGCGGCAAGCGCTCTCGCCGAAACGTGCATGACCATGGGCAGCAATTCGCCGGAGATCTTGTACATGTTGGGTATCATGAGGAGCAGACCCTGCGATGCGGTGTAGGTGGTGGTCAAAGCGCCCGCGGAGAGCGAGCCGTGAACGGCGCCGGCTGCGCCGCCTTCGGACTGCATTTCTGCGATTTTAACTTTTTGTCCCCACATGTTTGTTCTGCCACCGGTAGCCCATTCGTCCGCTATCTCCGCCATGGGCGAAGAGGGAGTGATGGGATAGATTGCGGCTACTTCGGAAAAAGCATACGCAACGTGGCTGGCGGCGGTATTGCCGTCGATAGTCAGTTTTTTCATCAATAAACCTCCGTTTAAAAAATTATGATTAAATAAATTTCCCCTGTAAAAAACGCAGACAGCCGCGTTTTCGCAACAAAACACGGGTGCGCGGGGCGCACCTGTGGCTCATGTCGCATTTTTTACGCTATAATTATAAAACACTATCTGTTAATTGTCAACACACAATTTAAAATTTTTTCAGATTTTATACATTAAATTGCCCATGCGCGGCTTGCTGCCGGCGCGTCTGCGTTTTTTGACGGCGCGCATTTTTAAATATTAAAATTAAAATAAAAAAATTTTCAAACGCCTTTCAAAGTGTTGGCATTTTAAAAATTGCGGTGCTATAATACAGAGTGCTGCCGCCGCGGGCGGCCGCCCGCGGCGGCAGCACAATAAACCTACCGAGGTATCACATATATGTTCTACGTCGACCATCCGCTCGGCTACGTGATGGTGATAGCCATAGTGCTGTTCACCACTAAATTTTTCGGGCTGTGCTTCCGCAAGATGCACCTGCCCGAAGTGCTCGGCTTCATCATCGCCGGTATACTCATAGGACCCGCCATCTTCGGCAGATTCTGCCACGTCACGCTCATCGGCTTCGAAGACGACGTGCAGTCGGGGCTGTACAACGCGCTGTTCTCGCTCGAAGTCAACGCGGCGGGCGAAAACGAAACGGTATCCGTCTTTTCAAAGATAGGCGTCATACTCATCATGTTCTCGGCGGGGCTCGAAACCAACCTCGACGACATCAAAAACACCGGGCTTGCCAGCTTCCTGCTCGCCACCGCGGGCGTAGTGGTGCCCTTCGTGCTGGGCTTCGTCATCTCGCTGCCCTTCGGCGACATCGGCTTGGGCGCCGCGCACATCTACCGCTGCGTATTCATCGGCGCCATACTCACCGCCACTTCCGTAGCCATAACCGTGTCGGTGCTCAAGGAGCTGGGCAAGATAAACACAAAACTCGGCACTACCATAGTTTCCGCAGCCGTCATCGACGACGTTATAGGCATAGTCGTCCTTTCGGTCGTCACAAGCATCGCCCGTTCGGGCGGCGGCGACGCGGCAAACGGCTTCGACGCATTTAAATCTACAATATATGGCACCATAATAATGATAATTGCCTTTTTTGTCGTGGCGCTCGTCGCGGGGTTCGGCATAAGCAAGCTGTTCAAATGGATGGAAAAGAAGTGGTATCCCACGCACAGGCTGTCCATATTCTCGCTCGTAGTCTGCTTTTTATACAGCTGGGTCGCCGAAGAGATATTCGGCGTCGCCGACATCACGGGCGCATTCCTTGCCGGCATAGTGCTCTCCACCGTCCACCGCTCGGGCGAATATGTGGATACAAAGGTAAACGTCAATACATATATGATATTCGCGCCGCTGTTCTTTGCCAACATAGGCATAAGCAACATCGACTTCGGCGGAGTGGGCGGCACTATAATGCTGTTCGCGCTGCTCGCCGTGCTCATGGGGCTCATCGGCAAGATCGTCGGCTGCGGCGCCGTGGCAAAGTGCTTCGGCTATAACTGGAACGAGAGCGCTATCGCGGGCGTCGGCATGATGGCGCGCGGCGAAGTGGCGCTCATAGTCACCCAAAAGGTTACCGATACCGCGCTGCTCGGCGAAAACGCGCTGGGCGGAGAATTCATGATAATGACGGTGCTCCTGATACTCGTCTCGTCCATACTCACGCCCGTCATGTTAAAGGTGCTATACGGCAGGCAGCTGCCACTGCAGACCGCGCCCGCATCCTCCGTTGCGGACATCCCCGCGGGCACTTCTTCGCAAGTCCCCGATGGCGGGGAGCGGACGGAACATGAGTCTTCGGATGAGTGACCGAGCCTGCGCGCCATAAAATAAAATATGCTTTTCGGTCCGCCGCGACGCCGTCGCGGCGGACCGATTTTTGCTTCGTACACTTAAATCTCACGCCCGTCACACCCAAAACTCACGCATAATCCTTAAAATTGCCGCTTAAATTGTTGTTAAAACGGCGCAAATGTTATATAATCGTACTGTAAACGGCATTCAAGGTAAAATAATGGAAAAGCAACAGACCGCGGGCACGACCCCGCAGTACGGGAGTGAAATCGCTCTCGCCTTCGAAAATGTAAAATTTTTCTATCCCGAATCGCAGACGGCTGCCGTCGACGGCGTCAGCCTGAGCGTAAAGCGCGGCGAATTCGTCTCGATAATCGGTCACAACGGCTCGGGCAAGTCGACGCTCGCCCGCCTGGCATGCGGGCTTCTTCAGGCAGACGAGGGCAGGATAAGCGTGCTCGGGCTCGATTTGTCGGACGAAAAGAACGTCGCCGAAGTGCGCCGCCACACGGGCATAGTCTTTCAGAACCCCGATAACCAGACGGTGGCTTCTATAGTCGAAGACGACGTCGCCTTCGGTCCCGAAAATCTGGGCGTCGAGCGCGAAGAGATAGGCAGGCGCATAGAGTGGGCGCTCGAATCGGTGGGTATGACAAAGTACAGGCATGCCACGCCCTCCCGCCTTTCGGGCGGGCAAAAGCAGCGCATAGCCGTAGCAGGCATGCTCGCCATCCGCCCGGACATACTCATTCTGGACGAATCCACGGCAATGCTCGACCCCCGCGGCAGGCGCGAGGTGATAGACGTCGTCCGCCGTCTCAACAGCGAAGCGGGCATGACGATACTGCTCATAACCCACTTCATGGAGGAGGCGCTGCTCGCCGACCGCACGATAGTCATGAACCGCGGCAGCATAGTGCTGCAGGGCACGCCCGATGACATATTCGAAAACGGCGAGGCGCTCACCACCTACAATCTCTGCCTGCCCGAAATAACCGAAATTTCGCGCATGCTCGCGGCGGGCGGCATAGCCGTGCCGCCCTGCCTGCGCCCCGAAGAGCTCGCTTCGCACATTGCCGCATGCGCAAAGGAGAGGGGGTATTCCACGCTCGCTTCGCCCCGCACCCCCCGTGCGGCTGCGCCCAAAAACGGGGCGTGGGACATCGACGTTAAAGACCTTTCCTACACGTATTCGGCGAGCTCGCCCTTTGCCTCGCACGCGCTGCGCGGCGTCGACCTGCACATAGGCGACGGCGAATTTTTCGGCATAATAGGCCACACCGGCAGCGGCAAATCGACGCTCATACAGCATCTCAACGCCCTCATAAAGCTGCCGCAAGCCAACAAAAAGTATAAGCCGCCAAAGTTGAAAAAGGGTCAAACACCCCCGACTATGCCGCAGATAACGGTGGGGGAATACGACCTTGCAGATAAAAAGTGCAACTTTTTGTCCCTCCGCGCCGACGTGGGCATGGTCTTTCAGTATCCCGAATATCAGCTCTTTGCCGAAACCGTCGAAGAGGACGTTGCGTTCGGGCTTAAAAACTTTTTCAAGGATATGTCTGCGGAAGAGCGGCGCGAGCGCGTCCGCGCCGCTATCGCCGCCGTCGGGCTCGACCCGGGGGAGGTGTGCGGCAAATCGCCGTTCGACCTTTCGGGCGGACAGAAGAGGAGGGTGGCTATCGCCGGCGTCATAGTCACGCGTCCCAAGATACTCGTGCTCGACGAGCCCGCGGCGGGGCTCGACCCCCTCGGCAAGCGCGAAATAATGGAACTCTTGCACAAACTGCACTCCGAGTGGTGCCGCACCGTGATAATAGTTTCGCACGACATGGACGAAATAGCCTGCAACTGTACGCGTGCCTTCGTCGTTTCGGAAGGCAGGATATTCTGCTGCGACGCCCCGCACGAGCTGTTTGCGCGGTACGATGAGCTAATACCGCTCGGGCTGGACGTGCCGCTGACGGCAAAGATATGCCGCGCCCTGGGCGAATACGGCATCGATATAGACTGCGACTACACCCCCCGCGGCTTTGCCGACGCGGTGATAGCCGCCTTTAAAGGAGGGCGCGCCGATGCTTAACGACGTAACTTTCGGTCAGTACTACCCCGCGCAGTCCTTCGCCCACAGGCTCGACCCCCGCTTAAAGCTGCTCATGCTCATCGCGTACATTGTTGCGCTGTTCATCGCCAAGACCTTCTACGGACTTGCTCTTTGCGCACTGTTTGCGGTGTTTGCCGTGTTTATCTCCAAGGTTCCCTTCGGCGCAGTGCTGCGCTCGGTAAAGGGCGTAATATTCCTGCTGGCTTTCACCGCCGTGCTCAACGTCTTTTTCCACGGCGGCGAAAACGTGCTCGTGCAGTGGGGCGTCATACGCATCTGCCTCGAAGGCGTGCTGTTTGCCGTATTTTTGATGATAAGGCTGGCGTTTCTCGTCATCGGTTCGGCTCTGCTCACTCTGACCACGACGCCCGTCAGCCTGACCGACGGCATCGAAAGCCTTTTAAAACCGCTGACGTGGATAAAGTTCCCCGTGCACGCGCTGGCTCTCATCATGTCGATCGCGCTGAGGTTCATCCCCACGCTGATAGACGAGACCAACCGCATAATCTCGGCGCAGAAGGCGAGGGGCGCCGACTTTGAATCGGGCAACATAGTAAAGAGAGTCAAGGCGATAATACCCATACTCATCCCCCTGCTGATAAGCGCATTCCGCCGCGCCGACGAGCTCGGCGACGCAATGGACGCCCGCTGCTATACCAACTCTCCCCACCGCACAAAGTACAAAAAACTGACTTTTACATGGCGCGACCTCGTCGCCGCGGTCGCCGCGGCGGCGCTCATAGCCGGCGCGGTGCTCTTCAACGTGTACGCCTACGACATCTGGCCTGCGGCTTACGGCTACGTGGTGATGCTATGAGATATGCTTTGAAGGTGGCATACGACGGCACCCACTTCGTCGGCTGGCAGGTCCAGCCCAACGGCGTGTCCGTGCAGCAGACGCTTGCCGATGCCGCAGCGGCGGCGTTCGGCGAGGAGGTATCGTTCACGGCGAGCGGCAGAACGGACAGCGGCGTCCACGCGGCGGGACAGGTGTGCCACGCAGATATTTCGGCGCGTATCCCTGCAGAACGGCTCGCCGATGCGCTCAACGCCCATCTTCCGCCCTCGGTGTCCGTGCTCGCCTCGGCGGCGGCGCCGTCCGGCTTCGACGCCAACCGCTCGGCAAAGAAAAAGACGTACGTATACAGCATGTACTTATCCCCCCGCCGCAACCCGTTAAAGGACAGGTATTCGGCGCATATTACGGGGGCAATCGATATTTCAGCCCTTAAAAGCGCGGCTGCCGCGTTTGTCGGCGAGCACGATTTCAAGGCATATTGCGCTTCGCGCTCGCAGGTAAAGACGACGGTGCGCACGGTGTATTCGGTCGACGTCGCCTGCGAAGGCGAGGACATAAAAATATATGTGTGCGGCGGCGGATTTCTTTACAACATGGTGCGCACGATGGCGGGCACGATGCTGGGCTGCGCACAGGGCAGGATAGCCTTGGGGGATATAGAGCGCTCGCTTGCAGAGCGCGACCGCACCCTCGTCGGCAAGACCATGCCCGCCCGCGGGCTCACCCTTTTGGCGGTCGATTACGGGTTCGCGCTGTTCAAAGAGTAAATTTTTACCCAGATTTCACAAATTCTTTTCACGTTTACTATATAAAAGTTATAAAATATCTGTACGAAAGACAGAGAGCAATACTATGGATTTTTTTGATTTAAGGTTCTATATCGATTTTTTCATATCGTACGACGTCGAGCCGTTCAAAAAGCTGTGGATGTCGTTCGTCATAGCGGGCTGCGTCTACCTTATATTCTTTGTGCTCGAGGGCATAGCGCTGTGGACGATAGCCGGGCGCGAAGGCTACAGGCACAGGTGGATGGCGTTTGTGCCCGTGCTCAACTCCTACTATATAGGCGTCGTATCCGATAAAAACAAGTTCTATAATCGCATTCCTGCAAGGAGCGTGTCGCTTGCGCTCGCCATAGTCGAGCTGCTGCTCGTAGCGGGCTATGTGCTCTACTACGTGGTCACCGGCATAGTGCTCGCCGGCGGGCTGTACGATACCCAGGCGCAGCAGATGACCATAATGGGTCAGACGCAGACTTACTACGTAATAACCGGCTCTTCCAGCGCCATAAGCGGAATGTGGCTGGGCTGGATATTCGATTATCTCGATACCGCGGTGCTGTCGTGGGTCAAGCTGATTTACATTCTTCTGCACGTAGTCACGATAATAACTTTCTTCCAGACCTACGCCTGCCGCAGATACGTTATGATGTCGCTCTTTTCGGTGTTTTTGCCCGTCAAGCCCATACTCATGTTTGCGGTGCGCGGCAACAGGGGCATGAACTATCACGACTTCGTCCGCGGCGAACAGCGCCGCAGGTACGAAATGTACCAGCAGTATAACTATCACAGCGGCGACGGTCGCGGCGGATACAACCCCTACAACGGCAGACCGACTCCCCCGCCTTCGGACGATCCCTACTCCGGCACGGGCGGCGGCTCTTCCTCGGGTGACCCCTTCGAAGGTCTCGGCTCCTCTTCGGGCGGCTCTTCGCAGGACCCCGGCGACCCCTTCGACGACTTGAAAAAATGACGGCTCTTTCAAAAACGGCGCGGCTGCGCCGTTTTTTTGTTGCCATCGGCGGCGGCTTGTGATATACTTAGGGTATAAGTACAGATTATATCGTCTGCAAAATCAAAAAGAGCGGTCACAAAAATGTCACGGTCAACCATAGCTGCAATATCCACGCCCCCCGCGGCGGGCGGCGTGGCAATAATACGCATAAGCGGCGGCGACAGCCTTAAAATAGCCGGCAAGGTGTTTTGCCCTTCCGGCAAAACAGGCGTGGAAAACTTTGTTCCCAACCACATGTATCCCGGGCGCATACTCTTGGAAGGGTTTGCCGACTTCGGCTTGTGCGTATACTTCAAAGCGCCCCGCTCGTTCACGGGCGAGGACGTGGTCGAGCTGCACTGCCACGGCGGCGTGCAGATATCGCGCGCGGTGCTCCGGGCAGTGCTTGACAACGGCGCGAGCATGGCGCAAAACGGCGAGTTCACCAAGCGTGCATTTTTAAACGGCAAGCTGTCGCTCGCCTCTGCCGAGGGCATGATAGACATGATAAACGCCTCGTCTATGGCAGAGGTGCGCGCCGGCGCAATGCTCTACGCCGAAAAGCTGACAGGCGAGGTCAGGGCGATGCAAGAGGAGCTGAAGGACGTGCTGGCGGGCATCGCCGCAGATATCGACTATCCCGAAGAGGACATAGAAGCCACTTCGCTCGGCAACGTCGGCAGCCGCCTTTCCGCCGTGCTCTGCAACATACGCAAGCTCATCGAAGGATATTCGGCGGGCAAAAAGATAAAGAGCGGCGTTACGTGCGCACTCTGCGGCGCCCCGAACGCGGGCAAATCGTCGCTGCTGAACGCGCTTCTTGGTTACGACAAGGCGATAGTTTCCCCCCGCGCGGGCACCACGCGCGACGCCGTCGAAGGGACAATAGAAATTGACGGCGTGGCATATAACCTTACGGATACCGCAGGGCTGAGGGAAGACGCCGACGAGATAGAGGCGATGGGCATTTCCATGGCAAAGCGCATAGTGCGCTCGGCTGATATAATCCTCTACGTGTGCGAGGGCGAATACACCCCGCTCGAAGGTGTGGACGAGAACGACCCCAGGCTCATAAAAATTTACAATAAGTGCGACATATCCCCCGTCGTACCGCAAAATTTCGACATCTTCATATCGGCAAAGACGGGAGAAAATATAGATAAATTGAAGGATATCATGGCGTCGAAAGCCGTTGGCGAAGGCGGGCTGCAGGGCGCGTATATTATAGAGCGCAGGCACTATCTGGCGCTGTGCCGCGCAGGCGAAAGTCTTAGCGGCGCGATAGCCGCCATAGGCAGCTACCCGCTCGACGTCATCTCGCTGGACATCACCGAGGCGTGGTCTGCCCTCGGCGAAATAACGGGAGAAACGGCAAACGAGGAAATAATTTCGCAGGTGTTCGCAAAGTTCTGCGTGGGCAAATGACGTCGCGGCGGTACAAAAGAAGGCATAGGGGTACACATATATGGTAAATATCGAACTCTACAGGGTATTTTACACGGTGGCAAAGTGCGGCAGCCTGACCAGGGCTGCCGAGGAGCTGTTCATATCCCAGCCCGCCGTGTCGCAGGCTATAAAGCAGCTCGAAGGTCAGCTCGGCGCAACGCTGTTCAACCGCACTCACCGCGGCATGGAACTTTCGGTGCAGGGCGGCAAGCTGATATTCAGGCAGGTGGAGCAGGCGCTCGCCCTTCTGGACGAGGCGGAAAGCAAGCTCGCGGAGCTGAAAACTACCGCGACCGGCACTATACGCATAGGCGCCACCGACTCGATATTTTCAAATATCCTTGCCGATAAGATAGTGGAGTTCAACCGCAGATATCCCGCCGTCAGGATAGAGCTGATAACGGGCACCACTCCCGAAACGATAACGCAGATAAAGGACAACAAGTGCGATATCGGCTTTCTCAATCTGCCCGTCGACGACAAGGACGTCAATTTCACGGGCACGGTATGTCATCTTTCGGACATCTTCGTCGCTTCGGCAAAAAGGTATGCCGACCTCGCAGGCAAAAAGGTCAATTTAAAGGATTTGCAGGAATATCCCCTGCTGATGATAGAAAAAAACACCGTCGCCCGCCGTGCGTTCGCGTCGTTCACGCAGTCGCTCGGCATAACGCTGTCGCCCGATATCGAGGTGGCAAACTGGGATTTAATGCTCAAATTCGCCTGCTGCGGAATGGGCATCGGCTGCGTGCCCCGCGAGTATGCGGCAAAGCAGCTCGAAAGCGGCGAACTCTTCGAAGTGGACATCAGTCCCTGCCTGCCCGTCAGGGGGGTGGGCATAGCCCTGCCAAAAAACGTGCCGCTGTCCTTTGCGATGAAGGAATTCATCGCGCTGTTCAACTGATTGCGGTGCGTCGCGGAACGCGCCGCAGGACAATAAGTAAAAATCTAAGTAAAAATCCCCTCCGACGAAAAAGTCATCGGAGGGGATTTGGCGCAGAGAGAGGGATTCGAACCCCCGGATAGTTGCCCATCAACGGTTTTCAAGACCGCCGCGTTCGACCACTCCGCCATCTCTGCACAATGCTTTAACATTTTAGCAGAGCGCACCGCCGTTGTCAACCTATTTTTTTTGTGCGGCTCGCTTTTTTTGCCCGTATGTCCCCGCGTACCCCTTAAAACGGTTGTTAATTTTTCCGATGTGCGCTATAATGAACAAAAAAGTGGCGGAGGTGCGCAGTGAAAATATTGTCGGCAGCCGCGGCGGCAGTTGCCGTCGCCGCCTTTGTTTCGGCGGCGTGCGCGTTTGCGGATTGGGTAGTCCCCGTCGGCAGCGAGGTCGGCTTCGATTATACCGGCGGCGGAGGGCAGACGGTTACGATAACTTTCGACGCCTCCTGCGACGCGGCGGGCTATGAAGAGCTCTGCCCGCCCGCCATAGAGCTCCCGGCGGACGAGTGGGAAGAGTACGCTCTTCCGTCGGCGCAGATGTGCATATATGACGACGACCCGTCCATGCCCTGCTTTTTCGGCGGCTGGTACACCCTGCCCGACGGCGGAGAAAAGGTGGAGAACGTTTCGGATATCGCCGCAGTGGCGGAAGGCGGCGTCACGCTGTACGCACGCTGGCGGAAAAAAGCCGAAGTGCGCATAACTTTGCAAGATTACAGCAACTTTTACGATATATCCTTTGTGCTCACCTGCGGCGGAACGGAGCATGCCTTTGCCACGTCGGCGCAGGGCGAGGTGGCGGTCACGGCATATCTCCGCTCGGGCGGCGACTGGTCGGCTGCCGTCGCGTGCGGGAGCGTGCAGGCATCTTTCTCCCCGGCGGAAGCCGCGCTAAGCGACGGTTCGGCATACTCCTTCACCGTGCTGACCCGCGGGCTGATAGTCAGCATTCCCAATAGTTTTACGCCCGCATGAGCGCACTGTCCGCGCCCGCTTTTTGCAAAAAGCGGGCGCGTTTTTGTATGTTTGCAGGTGCGCTGCGTGTAAAAAGCGACAATTATCTTCCGCGTCGGTCAAAAATCGCGCCGAAAGTCGTTTTGGACCAACGCGCGGGTGTAATGAATAAAGTGTTGCATAATTGCATACGATTTACAAAAAATAAAGTGGTACAAATAGCTTATATAAATAAATTTCATATATTAATTTAGTAAAACGCCCTCAAAACACTTTTTTTTATCGAGCGTTTGTTATATAATGGGTTAGTAATTTTTATAAAGCTGAAAACGGGCGGGCGCACAATGTTAAAGCCGCGCCGCCTGCATGAAAAATTATTCACAATAATTTCTGTTTTATAAGTGCAGTGGAATTGTTGTGAACTTTTTGTGCGCTGTTTTGCAGCCGCCATGCGGCGCCGTCTGCAAAATATGCAGTTTTTCTACAAAACACACGGAGGCTAATTTTTGTGAAATCAAAAGTAAAGAACCTTTTGACCACCATCTCGGCATTCATGACCGTAGCCACTCTCATGCTGTCCTTTGCCTGCTGCAAGACGGACGATGAGGGCGCAGCTTCGGGCGGCAAGTCGGGCGTCGTCGACGTCACCCGTGCGCTCGGTGAGCAGATAGATACGAGCGACAGGATAAACAGCGACCTCACCGATGCCGCGGCTGCCGGGGTCAGGAGCGACGGCACCAGGCGTATAATAGTTGAAATGGAGTCCGACTCCATGCTCGACGTCTATCTCGGCGACAGCGCCGTGTCCAACAGGTACGGCAATTTTACCGACTACGTCAACGCCGCCGAAGGCAGACAGTATTCTTCGGCGCTCTCTTCCGAGCAGAACAAGTTCATCGCTTCGCTCAACAGGGCTTCGATAGACTATACCGTCCGCCACGCCTACACTTCTATAATCAACGGCATTTCGCTCGTCGTCGACGATGACGACGTCGCCGCCATCCAAAAGCTGGACGGCGTAAAGAGCGTCATATATTCCGAAAGTTACGCAGTGCCCGAAGCCGAAGCCACGCTCAACGAAGTCAACGTGTACGGCACGGGTATCTACGATTCATCCGACATAGAGTATTCGGGCGAAGGAATGGTCGTCGCCGTTCTGGATACCGGCTTCGACAGGAGCCATTCCGCCTTCCAGATAATGCCCGAAGAGCAGGCGCTTACCAAGTCGGACATAGCAACAAAGTTCAACGACCTCGCCGCGTCCACTCACGGCGACGTCGTCACCGTGAACGACATATATTATAATGAAAAAGTGCCCTTCGCGTACGACTATGCCGACGGCGACGCCGACGTATTCCCCAAGTCGTCTTCGCACGGCCATCACGTTGCGGGCATAATCGCAGGCCGCGACGACAACGTCACCGCCGCCGACGGCGAGGCGTTTGCCGAGAGCGGTGAGACCTTCATGGGCGTCGCTCCCGACGCACAGCTCGTCATCTGCAAGGTCTTCCCCGACAAAGAGGACGGCAGTGAGGGCGGCGCCGAGACCGACGACCTTTTGGCGGCGCTCTCCGACTGCATCACCCTCGGCGTCGACGTCATCAACATGTCGCTCGGCGTTTCGGCAGGCTTCTCCCGCGAGGAGGACGGCAACGCCATAAACGACGTGTACGACAAGGTCTATCAGGCAGGCATAAACCTTGTAGTTGCGGCGTCCAACGCCGGCAGCTCGGCGCAGAACGGCGCATACGGCTCCACCAACCTCACAAGCAATCCAGACAGCGGTACCGTCGGTTCGCCCGCCACATATGCGGGCTCGCTTTCGGTCGCATCCATATCCGGTCAGCTCTCCTCGTACATGCAGCTCGAGGACGGCACCGCCATATACTTCAACGAATCTTCGACCTCCGCGGGCGAGCAGGGCGACTTTGTAGAAGAAATTCTCGACGGCGCCTCCGAAGGCACGTTCAGGTTCGTAGTGGTGCCCGGCTACGGCACTTCGGTCAACTATACTCCCGCGGTAATAGCTGAATTGCAGAAGGGCAACTGCATAGCCGTCGTATCGCGCGGCTCCAACAGCTTCGAAGAAAAACAGCGCATAGCCGCCGAAAACGGCGCCATAGGCTGTATAATCTACAACAACATGTCCGGCCGTATCAGCGCTTCGCTCGGCACGGGCAAGGCTATCCCCACCTGTACTGTGACCGCCGACATCGGTCAGGCGTTCGTAAGCATGGGTTCGGGCAGCATATACCTCAACGAAACGTATAAAGCAGGTCCCTTCATGTCCGAGTTCTCCTCGTGGGGGCCCACTTCCGATTTAAAGATAAAGCCCGAAATAACGGCGCACGGCGGCGAGATAACCTCGTCCGTCGTCGGCGGCTACAGCATCTACAGCGGCACTTCAATGGCGTCGCCCAACATGGCGGGCGCCGTGACGCTGCTGCGCGAGCACGTCAACCGCGAATACGGTCTCGAAGGCGTTGAACTCTCCGACCGCGTAAACCAGCTGCTGATGAGCACCGCCACCATAATAAACGATGAAAGGGGACTGCCCTACGCCGTGAGAAGGCAGGGCGCCGGTCTGGGCGACATAGCCAAGGCGATAGCCAGCCCCGTATACCTCGATGTCGAGGGCAGCACCATGCCCAAGCTCGAGCTGGGCGACGACCCTTCGAGGCGCGGCGTCTATTCCATGCAGTTCCACGTAAAGAACATGTCCAACGAGACGAGGACTTACGACCTCGGCGCCATGGTCATGACCGAGAGCGTGTCCATAGACGGCATAACCGTTGCCGAACAGGCGTACATGCTCGACGACGCAAAGACCACCTACTATGTCGACGGCGTAAAGAACACCGACGGCAAAGTCAGCGTGGGCGCCGACGGCGACGTGGTTATATCCGTCACGATAGAGCTCACGGGCGCGGACAAGGACTACCTTGACGCCAACTTTGAAAACGGCATGTACGTCGAAGGCTTCATCACCCTCGACGCCGCCGACGGGCAGGGCGTAGACCTCTCCATACCCTATCTTGCATACTACGGCGACTGGCTGGACGCTCCCATCTTCGACAAGACCACTTACGAAGTCAGCGCCGACTACTACAACACCGCCATCGAGGACGAGGACAAGACCATCGCCGCCCTGTACGAGACCGTCGTCATAGGCAGGTACTACAAGGGCACCGAAACATATATCCCCCTCGGTCAGTACGTCTACGACGTCGAAGGCGGAGCCGACAGCGGCATCGAATCGATGGTCGATAAAGTCGCCGTCGGCAACAGCGACTACGGCGTATACGAATTCTACGCCGTCTACTTCGGCATGCTGCGCTCGGTGGAATCTATGGA
The DNA here is from genome assembly GCA_944327465.1 of uncultured Clostridia bacterium. Classification (GTDB taxonomy): domain Bacteria; phylum Bacillota; class Clostridia; order Christensenellales; family Borkfalkiaceae; genus Coproplasma. Next base: position 92,032 of record CALVHH010000004.1, read on the forward strand.
TATACACATAGAAAACAGCGTCACAGGCGAAGTCATATACGAAAACACGGTCGACAAGGTGGCAAAATCCTACCAGACCAGCCCTTCGTATGCCGAGGTCGCCATTCAGCCCTACGAAATGGGGCTGCAGAACAACACGCAGTACACCGCGACATTCACCACCCGCGCCGAATACAACGGGCGCAAGGGCAAGGAGGAGGTGCAGACCTTCACGTTCTACGTCGACTACGAGGCGCCCATAGTTGAGGACACCGAAAACGTAGTGCGCTTTGAATACGACGTGGACGACAAGACGCTGCGCCATGCCTATCTCGATTTATATCTCTACGACAATCACTACGTTCAGTCTGTGCAGCTCTTCACGTATGCCGAGGCGGAAAATAACGTCGACTGGGCTACCGAGGACATCGGCACGGTCGACTGGCTGACCGAATACGCCATTCCCGTCGACAGTTCGCGCGGGGCGGTGAACAAAGTCACCGTTGAGATAACCGACTACCTCGACAATCTCATCAGCGTCGAGGGCGAGACCGAAAAGTACATCGGCGTCCGCGTGGACGACTACGCGCTCAACTCGGCTGCGTACGTCGTGCCCATCCAGATGCCCGAAGTCAGCGGCATAGACATCAGCTATACCTATATGGACAGCCTCGGACAGAGCGTCACCTCCTCGCTCGACGGCGCCACCATAGTCATGAACGCCGGCACGGGTCTCGACCTCACCGATGAGGACGAAACGGGCACCGTCATGCTTGCAAACGGCGAGCTCGTCAACGGCGCCGAATTTAAGGTAGACCTCTACAACTACGGCATATACGAGTGCACGGGCACTCTCTCGCACGGGGCGGCATGCGCCTTTGCCTACGACGAGCACACCGGGCTCACCTATTCCGAAGGCGACTATTATTACGACGACGCCACGGGCACAGTCAAGCGTAAGACTGCCAACGAAACTTCGCCCGCCTACGCGCCCGGCACGCGGTTCAACGACGTCATCGCCCGCCGCGAAGGCAGCGGATATGTAACCAACCACTTCGTCTGCCCCGGCTGCGGCGCCGAAGTGACGTTCACATACAACAGCCGTACGGACAAGCTGACTGCGGACAACTTTACCAAAGTCACTCCCGACGCAATGTATGAAGAAGTCATATGGGAGAGCAGCGACGAAAGCATAGTGCGCATATGGAACGGCAGGCTGTACGCCGCATCTGCGGGCACCGTAACAATAACTGCCTACGCTCCCGACGCGGCGCGCTATCCCTATCCCATGGACGGCGACCCCTATAAGCTCTTCTCGTTCAAAGTGACCGTCGAAGGCGACAGCGTCACGCCCACGGTGGAGAGCCTTTCGGTCGGCTCGTACGACAACCTCACCCTCAATAACTCCCGCCTCGTATCGAGCGGCTACGTTTCGGTGGAAAACGGCACCAAGCTCGTGCTCTATCCCCAGTTCAAACCCTGGTACGTAGAGAGCGTGCCCAACCTCACGTGGCGTTCGAGCGACCCCGAAATAGTCGAAGTGCTCTCTTCCGACACCACTCAGGCGACCGTGCTGTGCAAGTCGCCCGGTTCCGCCACGATAATGCTTCAGGCGGGCAGGTACATGGGTACTTTCACCATCAACGTCGGCGAGGACTTCGTGCTCATGAACACCTACTTCTATGAGTACAACGGTCCCGGCTATACCGAAGTATACACCGACCCCGAAACTCAGGAGCAGAGCAACATTCTTGTAATACCCGCGAACCTTGGCATAACCAACCTCGGCTATGTTCTGGCAACGCGTGAAGGTCCCTTCTTCGAAAACAAGAACATCGACACCGTCATAGTCCCCGAAGGCGTAACGGCAATAGGTCTCTCGTGCTTCGAGAACTCCACAATACGCCGCATCTATCTTCCCTCAACGCTCATCACCCTTTCGTACGGCGCGTTCGCCGACTGCGAAAATCTCGAAGGCGTGTACTGGTACGACGCCAGCGAGGACAGCGATTCGGGCATAGAATACGATGCCGACAAAAACACATATAACTGGGACAAGTTCTTTGCCACCGCCTCCACCGAGATGACCGCGCAGAGCCTCGTCGTCGGTTCCGACGCCTTCTACGGCTGCGCAAAGCTCAGGGACATCGATCTCGGCGGCGTCACCGCGCTGTACGAGTTTGCCTTCGACGGCTGCACCTCGCTTTCGGGCACGCTCGACCTCACCGACCTCCGCTTCAGCGGCATGAACGTGTTCAACGGCTGCGTCAACGTCACCGGCGTCGAACTCGACGTAAACACCGTGCTCGGCGCATATATGTTCACCGGCACTTCTATACAGCAGATAACTTACTACGGCTCCTATGTGGGCGACAGGGTATTTTCGGGCATGCCCGACCTCAGGTCGGTGACGTTCGCCGTACCCCAATCGCAGAACTATTCCTCGCTGACGACGATAGGTTCGCGCGCGTTCGAAAACTGCACTTCGCTCGAGAGCGTCACGTTCGAGCGCTCGTTCACGACGCTCGGCTCGTACGCCTTTGCAGGCTGCTCGTCGCTCGCCGAAATCGAGCTTCCCGCAGGTCTGACCTCCCTCGGCGACTACGCCTTCCAGGGCTGCTCGTCGCTTGAGAGCGTAGTGATAGACGGTTCGTCGCAGCTTGAATATATAGGCGCCGACCTCTTCCGCGGCTGCACCTCGCTTGCAAGCATATCTCTCGAATCGGACAGCGCCTACTATCAGCAGATAACGGCGGGAGATTGCTGCATGATAGCCGATAAATCGGGCAATGCCGTGCTCGTTCCTCCCGCGTTCGCCGTACAGTCCGAAGGCGATACGGTAGTGGTGGGCGAGGGCATGACTGCCATCGGTGACAACGCATACGCCAACAACGCCTCGTTCAGCGGCAAGACTATAATAATTGCCGACAGCGTAAAGAGCATAGGCAAAGCCGCATTTGCAGGCACGGGCGCCGTAAAGGTCATCATCCCCGCCACCGTCGAGGAGATAGGCGCCGACGCCTTTGCGTACAGCGAGCAGCTGACCTCAGCAGTGCTCTACGGCGACCTTACGGCAATACCCGAAGGCCTGTTCCGCGGCTGCACTTCGCTCACTTCCGTACAGATACCCGACAGCGTAAGCGTAATAGGCGCGCACGCCTTCGACGGCGCGGCGCTTGGCAGCCTCGATATAGGCCGCAGCGTCACAAGCATCGGCGACTACGCGTTTGCGGACAACGCCTCGCTCGTTGCTCTTAATTTCGCTTCGAACAGCCGCCTGACTCAAATCGGCTCGCACGCCTTCGACGGCTGCACAGCCCTTTCCGAAGTCGTCCTGCCCGACAGCCTCGCATCGCTGGGCAGCTATGCGTTCTACGGCAACGAATCGCTCGTCAGCGTATATGTATCGGCATCGTTAAATCAAATGGGCAGCCACGCCTTTGCCTGCTGTGCGGCGCTCGAAACCGTCGTCATCGGCGACGGTGCCTCGGTCATCGGTGACTACGCGTTTGCAAACGTCGGCTCGGGCTCGGATGTGTCTAACAACAGCCTGACTTCGGTCACGGTTCCCGCAAGCGTCGCAAGTATAGGCGACTACGCCTTTGCGGGCAGCGTTCTTCTCACGTCGATCGACCTGCCCGGAGTGGAGGAGATAGGCAGCCACGCCTTTGCCGACACCACCCTGCTTGCCGAAGTAAAGCTTAGCGACGCCGCTTCGTATATAGGCGAAAGCGCCTTCGAAGGCAGCGGCGTAAAGGATATCGACCTTTCGGGTGTGGAATACTTCGACGCCCGCGCATTCTACGGCACGGCTATAACCAACGGCGACTTCACCGACGCCATAGAGATAGGCAACTCGGCATTCTACAACTGCACTTCTATAACTTCGCTCGATCTGCCCAACGCAGAGCAGATATACGGCTCGGCGTTCTACGTTCCCTCCGACCAGGAGGGCGGACAGAGCAGGGGCAGCATCCAGACCATTACTCTGGGCGACAAGCTCAAGGGTCTGGGCGGCGGCGCGTTCTTCGGCTCGCTCATCCGCACGATAAATTTGCCCGCCTCGCTCGAAATAATCGGCACGCCCGCGTTTGCAGGCTGCTCCAACCTCAGCGTTATAAACGTGGATCAGGCAAACGAAGTCTTCTTCGTGGACGATTCCACGGGCGGATTGTATAAGCATCTCGCCAACGGTACCTACGAACTCGTTGCCGTGCCCAACGCCATCAATCTTTCGGGCGTCGGCGAAAACACTCAGCCATTCGTCATCCTCGAAGGCACCAGCCGCGTCGGCGCGTGGGCAATGGGCTACTGCGTAAATATTCACGCGGTTGAAATTCCCGCCTCGGTAAAGACGATAGGCGCTTACGCCTTCTACTATATGGGCATGCGCCTTGTGACCGACGGTTCGGTCACGGGCGGCGACTTCAACAGCGAGCTCTATCCCCTGTATATCTTCAAGGGGCTGCAGGCTCCCGTGCTCGAAACCGAGTACAGCACCGAGGAGGCGGCGTCCTTCATCGCAATGTACTTCAACTTCAGCCGCCAGGTAGGTTATCTTGTCAACAACATGATAATCCCCGTCAACGCCACCGGCTTTGACAGCGCGCTGTTCAAATACTTCTTCCGCGACATACAGTATTCTGAAGAGCTCATCGAGCCCGACACCCAACAGTTCCTCGAATGGATACAGGGCGTCGACGTGCAGTCGCTCACGCTCGCCGACGAGGAGACCGTGACTACGATGAGCAGGATATACAACATGCTCGGCGACGGTCAGAAGGCGTTCCTCAGCGAATATGAGGACAAGTTCGCTCAGGTCCTGGCAAAGATGAACGAGCTGACCGGCAACACCGGCGACGATGACGAAGTTCCCGATACGGACGGCGACGAGGACGATCAAACCCCGCCCGAAAGCGGCGACAACACTTCGCTCATCGTAATCGTCTGCTGCTCCGCGGGCGCCGTAGTGCTCATAGCGGCGGCGGTAGTTGCAGTACTCGTCGTGCGCCGCAAAAAGGCGTCGGCAAAGGCGCAGACTTCCGCCGAAGGCGGAGCTCATACACAAACCGACAATTCCGACAGGGAGGACGGCGAAAATGAATAAAAAGTTATTGCTGATAGCCGCTCTTACGGCAGGCATATCCTGTTCGCTCGGCGCGTTTGCCGCATGCTCGGACAACACCGGCACCGAAGGCGGCGCCCCGGGCGGAAACCAGCAGGGCGGAACGACCCTGCCCGAGCCCGAAGGCACTTATACCGTCACTTTCCAGACCAACGGCGGCACGCCCGTGCAGCCCGTCGAAGTTGACGCGGGCTCGTCGATAGATCTGGATTCCTGCGTCACCACCAATTCGGACGGCAGCTACTTCTACGGCTGGTATACCGATGCCGAGCTGACGCAGCGCGCCCTCACCGAGTTTGTCCCCGGCGGCGACGTCACTCTGTACGCCGCATGGGGCACCGACGCCGTGTACACCATCACTTACGACAGCTGCGGCGGCTCCGCCGTACCTGCCGAAGAGTACGCATACTACGAATATCTCGTCGAGCCCCAGAGCCCGACGAGGGAGGGGTATGTGTTCATGGGCTGGTACTGGGACGCCGACTACGCTAAGCAGTTCATATTCGTGGGCAACACCATGGTAGACGGCGATATCACCGTCTACGCCAAGTGGGCAGAGCTGTACACGCTGACGTTCGATACGGACGGCGGCAGCGCCGTTCCCGCCGTGACGGGCGTAGCGGATACCAAAGTTTCCGCGCCCGCCGACCCCGTAAAGGAGGGGTATGTGTTTGACGGCTGGTTCGCCGACGAAGAATGCACCCGCCCCTTTGAATTTTCGGCGCTCACCGCCGACGTCACCGCGTACGCAAAGTGGCACGCGGTCAGCCAAAACATTTCGATAACGCTCAACTTGAACAGCCCTCTTCCCGAACCTGAGACTCAGTCCGTCGTCATCACCGGCACCGAAGGTCAGCCCTTCGCCGATGACGAGGCTGTGGAAGATTTTTCCGACGCCATCCAAGCCGCACTCATAGGCGGCGACGCCGAGGACCCCGTCTATATCTTCGGCGGCTGGGCTTACGACGCCGCAGGCGCCGAGCCCGTCGGCGAAGTCGTCCCCCACAGCGACGGGCCGCTGCAGCTCTACGCGGTATGGCTGCGTTCGGCAAACTACGCCATGCTCACATTTAAATCGAACGGCGAAGGTTTGCTCGTATTCGTGCCCAAAACGGGACTGATATCTGCCGATGACCTCGCCGCGATACGCCAATTATTCGGCGCCGACAGCGATGTGTACGTCACCGCCGACGGCGTGACCATAGACATATCTTCAACTCCCATAGAGACCGACATGGTGCTCACCCCCGCGGCAGATAGCGGCTTTGAATTTGAAAAGCTCGGCTCGGGCTATGCGCTCACGGCATATTCAGGCACGCAGACGGCTTTGGAAGTGCCCGCGGTACACGAGGGCGCGCCCGTCGTCGCAATAGCCGAAGGCGCCTTTGAAGGCAACGTAGGCATAGTCTCCGTGACCCTTCCTTCGGGCGTGACTCAGATAGGTGCGCGTGCGTTTGCGGGTTGTTCGTCCCTCGCCTCGGTGACGGGCGGCAGACTGCGCAGCGTCGCCTCCGACGCGTTCGAAGGCACCGCGGTCGGCTACGAGTCGCAGGGCGTGATATACCTCAACGACTCGTTAAAGACCGTGCTGGGCTGCAGCGCCTCGGCTTCAAAGGTCAATCTCCCCGCATCCGTTTCGGCTATAGCCGACGGCGCGTTTGCGGGCAGCAATATAACTTCCTTCTCGCTCGCGGCGGACAGCGCCCTGTATGCCCTTCCCAAAGGCGCGTTCGAAGGCTGCGCTTCGCTCGAAAGCGCCGACCTCTCGTCGGCGGAGTTCGCCACGGTGGGCGGCAGCGCATTCCGCGGCTGCACCGCGCTCACCAAAATATCCCTGCCTTCTTCGGTCTCGTCGGTCGGCGCATACGCCTTCTACGGCTGTGCCGAAGTCGACGCCATATCCCTTGCGGGCGTGCGCACGCTGGGCGAATACGCCCTTGCGGGCACTGCGATAGAGGACGTGGAGTGGACGGACATGCGCCTGACGGCGCTTGCCGAAGGCGTGTTCGCGGACTGCGCTTCGCTAAAGTCGGTAGTGCTGCCCACAGGTCTGCGCTCGATAGGCAAGGACGCGTTCGCGGGCTGCGCCTCACTTGAGACTGTCAACATAAACGCTCCCGACGGCGGCAGGATCCAATCGATCGGCGAGGGCGCGTTCGAAGGCTGCGCCTCGCTCGAAAGAGTCATACTCTTTGCAGGGCTCAACGACGACGCCCCCGCGGCGATAGCCGAAGGCGCGTTCGAAGGCTGCGGCGAAAAACTCGTCATATTCGTCGCCGACGGCAGTCCCGTATACAACACCGGCAGCGCGTGGTACGACCCCTCTGCCGACGGCATGCCGAGCTATGTGGCAATATACTCGCAGTCCTATCCTTCGCTGACGTTCATGGCGTCCGACCTCTCGTCGCCCGTCATCACGTGCGGCAGTTCTTCGATAATGGTGTCGGCGAACGACGTCACGGCAAATACCGACGTCGCCGCGCTGCTTGCAGCCAACGGCGTTTCCGCCACCGACAACTACACCCCCGCAGACAGGATAGTCCTTTCGATAGATGAACTCGTGCGCATATCGACATATGAAGAAAACAGCGAGGAAGAGGGCGAAGCGGTAGAGCCCGATGAGGACGGCTTGTACGACCTGACCGGCAAGGGCGTGTACCGCGTCACCGTGCGCGCCACCGACCTTTTTGGCAACTACGCGTATACGGTAGTTACTCTTGCCGTAGTTTTGTAAGTATTTTTTGCCGCCGTCGCGGCTAAATATCCGCGACGGCGGCTCTATTGCTTGACTTGCAGAGGCTTTATCTATTATAATAATGATAGCCGCTTTTTAGCGGCTCTGCTTAACGACCGCCCTTTTGCTGCGGCGGCCAGGCTTATTTTTTTAACGAAGTAGAGCAATAAATAAACCCGCGCCATGCGCGTTAAGGAGGCTTTGGCCTTGAAAATTACAAAGGCACGCAAAAAACTGACGGCGGTACTCGCCGCACTGTTTCTGGCAGCGCTTTCGGCTGCCATGCTCGGCGCATGCGCCGTGTACGACGCCGAACAGGATATAATAAGCGACGGCTACATCCACACCGTCACTTACGACGCCAACGGCGGCGACTTCGATTCCAGCCCTGCGCGGCGGCAGGAGACTGTCACCGTGCGCGTGGGCGATAATTCGCTCACCGTAGAACCCGGCTACTGGCCGGACGGCGCCGGCGAAAACGACATAGTCGCCATGCCCGAGCGCACCGGTTATGAGTTCCTGTATTGGGAACTCGTCGAAACGGACGCAAACGGCGCCGAAACGACGAGGGAGTGGAACTTCTTAAAGGACAGGGTCACTTCGGATATAACCCTCCGTGCGGTATGGGAGCGCAACATAGTGCTGTATATCAGCGCCATAGTCGACGGCGTCGAGATGAACTTCCGCGAAATAACTATGGAGCCCGGCACAAACTTCATATCCACGTTCTACGGCACGGCGGCAGACGGCACTTATACGCTCACGCCCGACACTATAAAGAGGGCGTTCCTCTCGCTGGGCAGCGGCAACGACGTATACACGCCCCTTTCGTTCTACTGGCTGGATGAGAACGGCAACAAGACGCCGCTCACCGCCGACAACGCGGTGTACCCCGAAGACGCCAGGGAAGCCACCTTATATGCCGAAGTGCTCAAGGGCGCGTATACCTACGTCACCCAAAAGAACGCCGCTACGCTCACGCTTTCGGCAGACAGCCACTGGTATCTGCTCGAAGACATCGACCTCGGTCATAGCTACGACAGCGGTGCGCTCGTCAAGGGCACGTGCTGGCAGGCGCTCGAAAGCTTTGAAGGCGTAATATACGGTAACGGACACACCATTTCCAATGTGTGGGTCAAGGACGTGCTCTCGCGTTCGGTCACATCATTCAACCGCTCGATATTCGGCGTCATGAACGGCACGGTCGACGACTTGACCTTCGAAAACGTCGAATACACGCTGGCTTACAGCTCGACGGGCATTCCGCTGACGGGCACCTTCAACGTGGCGCTGCTTGCAAGCTCGTTCGGCGAAGGCGGCGCGTTTACGGACGTCGCGCTGGAAAACTGCACCATAACGATAGTCAATGCACAGTCTGCGGGCTCTGCGCTGTACAGCTACAAGCTTGCCGAAGAAAACGACTGCTACTTTGTGAACGCTTCGGCGCAGTCGACGGTGACCGGTCAGGTGCAGATAAAGGAAGGCGTCACCGACATGTTTATAAGCTAAATTCTACCGTTACACGGTATATAAAATTTTGAACCACACCTTTCAAGGAGGATACGCAATGAACAACAAGTTGATAAAGGCGGCATGCCTTGCGGTGGCAACCGTGTTTGCCGCATCGTTCGCAGCCGGATGTGCTCCCGATGACGGCGGCACCGGCAACGGCGGATACGACAACGAAAAGCGCGCTCTCGTTCTCAACTCGGGCGAGTTCGACGGGGTATTCAATCCCTTCTTCGCTTCGTCCGCATACGACAGCACGATAGTCGGTCAGACGCAGATATCCATGATATCCGCCGACGACGAGGGCAAGGAGGTAAGATACGGCAAAGACGAACCCGTAGTCGCCCTCGATTACAACGAGACGATGTACCTTCAGGACGGAGTCACCGAAACCGAACAGGGCGCCCAGAACGGCTATACCGTCTACCAGATGGTGCTCAAAAACGACATACTCTTTTCGGACGGCGAGCCCCTCACCGCGCACGACGTGCTCTTTAACCTGTATGTCTACCTCGACCCCAACTACACCGGCTCTTCTACGCTCTATTCAACGGATATAGTCGGCTTGCAGGCATACCAGGCGCAGGACCCTTCCGCCAACGAAGATTCGCTCAACTCAATGAACACCTTGTTCAACGCGCTGGCAAGCCTGCGTTCGCAGGCAATATCCGCCTACGTTCAGCGCAACACCACGGGCAGCAACTGGACAACTTACGTCGAGCTGTACAACTCTTCGCGCCTCGAGCTCTTCAAGGACTTCGATAACGAAAACGGCACCAACCTCGCCGCCGACTACAAGGAATACGGCGAAGAGGACATCCTGGCAGATATCGAAGACATCCGCACGCAGTTCAAGGAAGACCTGCTCACCACCTACAACAGCATCGACATGAACTCGTATAAGGACGGCGAGACGGGTCAATCGGATTACCCCTTCGACGACAACAAGATATGGCAGGGCTTCTTCTACGAAATGGGCATAATAACCCGTCAGTATACGGAACACGGCGGCGTCATCATCTACGACAAGGATGAAAGCGGCAAGTACATCATCGACTGGGCGGGCATCGATCCCGGCGCCGACTACACCAAGGATGAGGCTATCGACTACGTATATCAGGCGCGTGCAACTTCCGAACAGAGCATAGCCACCATACTCAACGACTACTCCACAGGCGACACCATGCGCACCAACTTCGCGGGCGCCGACAGGGAGTACTACTACATGACCATAAAAGAGGAAGTGGGTGCAACCGTAAAGAACGTCTCGGGCATAAAGATACTCGACGCTTCCGAATTCAACGGCGACACCGAGTACGCCCCCGGCGAATACGAGATGCTTCAGATAACGATAAACGGCGTCGACCCCAAGGCAAAGTGGAACTTCGCCTTCTCGGTAGCGCCCATGCACTACTACACCACCCCCGAACTCAACGCAGCCGCAATGGCGGATACCGAATATGAAGAAAACTTCGGCGTTGAATTCTCCTCGCTGACGTTCATGAACTACATCCGCAGCCGAAACAAGGTGCCCGTAGGCGCAGGCGTATATCAGGCGTCCACCATGTACGACGCGACATTCAAGTGGGAAACCGACGCCAACGGCAACCAGACGCAGGCTTCGGTAGACAGCTGGAACACTGTGGCAGACGGCTTCCTCAGCAGCAACAACCTCTACCTCATGCGCAACGACAACTTCGTTACCACGGGCGGCAACGAGGAAGTTATCTACAATGCCAAGATAAAGCACCTGCAGTACAAAGTTATCTCCACTTCCAACGTAATGAACTCGGTAGTCAGCGGCAAGGTGGATATAGCCGACCCTCAGGCAACCTCTGCAAACAACAATCAGGTAAACCAGAACAGCGACAGGCTCACTTCGATATCCGTAAAGACGGCGGGCTACGGCTATATAGGCATCAACGCCAAGTTCGTGCCCAACATCAACATCCGCAGGATGCTCATGACGGTAATGGACCCCACCCTTGTGCAGAACTACTATCCCGGCGGTCTCTCCGAGCCCGTGTATCGTCCCTTCTCCACGACGAGCTGGGTATATTCCGATTTCGATGACGGCACGCCTTCGTGGGAGAGCCAGGGCTACACGCACTACGACCCCGCTCTCAATGAAGAAGAGTACGGCATGAGCTACTACGGCTACGACGCGTCGTTCACGCTCGGCAAACAGTTCCTGCAGGCTGCGGGCTGCAAAAACAGCGGCGGCAAGTGGTACGATGAAGACGGCAAACCTCTTGAATTTACGTTCACCATCGCCGGCGAAACTACCGACCACCCCGCAAACGACACCTTCCTCAACGCGATCGAAATACTTGAAAAGAACGGTATATCCGCCACGCTCGTTGCCGACTCGCGCGCGCTGTACAAGCTGGCAAGCGGCGGCATAGCGATATGGGCGGCGGCATGGTCGTCCTCCATCGACCCCGATATGTATCAGGTCTACCACAGGGACAGCCGTGCAACTTCCGTCCTCAACTGGGGCTATGACTATCTCTTCACGCAGGGCAACGCCACCGCCGAAGAGAACAACATAGTCAACGAGCTTAGCGGCCTCATCGACGAGGGCCGCGAAACGATAGTAGAATCGGAGCGCGCACTCATCTACCGCGAAGCTTCCGACTACGCAATGGACCTTGCGGTCGAGCTTCCCCTCTACCAGAGGAGCGATATGTACGTCTACAACCACAACGTCATAGATGCAAGTTCGCTCTATCAAAAGCCTTCGCCCTACATGAGCCCCCTCGCGGAGATATGGAAGGTAAGCTTCGTAACTGCATAACAGTGGCGTGAACGCCCTCCAACGGAGAAAAAATGGTTAAATACATTATAAAAAGACTGCTTCTGTGCGTTCTCATACTCTTCGGCGTCTCGGTAATACTTTACCTGCTTTTAAGGTGCGTGCCCGGCGACTATGTAACAAACAAGTTCACGGCAAACCCCAACGTAGAGATGTCCGAAGAGAAGCTGGAAGCGATGAGGGAGATATACGGTCTCAACGACGACGTATTCACAGGTTACTTCAAGTGGCTGTTCGGCAACCCCGCAACGGGCACAAAGGGCGCAATACTTTTGGACTTCGGCACGTCGTTCGTATACGACGCACCCGTATCCGAAGTAATCGCCGACCACATGTGGATATCCTTTGCGCTCACCCTCCTCAGCCTGGTAATATACTACCCCCTGGCGGTATATCTGGGCACCCGCGCTGCCGTAAAGCAGTACGGCGCATTCGACTATGCCACCACGGTGCTCACCATGGTAGGCATATCCTTCCCGTCGTTCTTCTTTTCGGCAATAATAGTAAAGATATTTGCATTTGACCTCGGCTGGTTCGATACCTCCCTCGGCCTCAACTCCACGGGCCTCATCAATCCCTCCGGCTGGGAGCTGTTTACGGACACGGCGTGGCACCTGGTGCTGCCCGTCCTCGTAGTGGTGGTGCTCAGCATAGGTTCGGTAATGCGCTACACGCGCACCAACATGCTCGAAGTGCTCAGCGCCGACTACATCCGCACGGCAAGGGCAAAGGGACTTTCCGAACGCTCGGTAGTCTACAAGCACGCCTTCAAAAACACCATGATACCCATGGTCACCGTTCTCGCCGGCATACTGCCCGGTCTGTTCGGCGGCTCTATGATACTCGAAGACTTCTTCGCCATCGACGGCATAGGCAGGATAGCATACAACGCCATGAACCAGGGCGACATACCCTTCGTAATGGGCTACAACATGTTCCTTGCCCTGCTCACGGTAATAGGCATGCTGCTCACCGACATAATGTACGTGGTGGTGGACCCCCGCGTAAAGATAACCAATTAGGAGAAGGCATATGGACGAAATCAATAAGGAAGGCGCCATCGTGGAGGAGGTATACACCCTCGAAACGGACAGCGCGCTCGAAGAGATGCCCGCCGAAGAGCCTTCTCATCAGCCGGAAGGCGACGGCGAAATGCAGTCGATAGCCGATAACGTGCGCTCGCTCAGCCCCACAAGGCTGGTATTAAAGCGATTCTTCCGCTCAAAGCTTTCGGTAATAGGGCTTGCAATGATAATTTTCCTGTTCGCATTCTGCTGGATAGGACCGCTCTTTTCGCCCTATACCGAAACGACTGTCGACAGGGAAACGGACAGGCAGAACGTAGTAGTCACCAAGATAGAGGTGGAATACGAGCTTGAAGACGGCACCATCGAACAGTTCACCGTATACAAAGTGCAAAAGAGCCCCATGGAGATAGATTCGCTCGCCGGGGCTTCGGGCGAGCACTGGATGGGCACCGATAAAAACGGCCGCGACATACTCACAAGGGTAATGTACGGCGGCAGGGTGTCGCTCACGCTCAGCCTGCTCGTCGTGTTGCTCGAAACGGTCATAGGCGTCGTCTTGGGCGGTCTTGCCGGCTACTTCGGCAAGTGGGTGGATACGCTGATAATGCGTATAATCGACGTGTTCAGCTGTATACCTTCGCTGCCGCTGCTGCTGATAATAGGTTCGGTGCTCGACGGCATGAAGGTCGACCCCAACATACGAATATACTTCATGATGATTTTCCTGACGCTGCTCGGTTGGACGGGCGTTGCGCGAATAGTGCGCGGACAGATACTCACCCTGCGCGAACAGGAATTCATGGTGTCGGCAACGGCGAGGGGACTTTCCACTCCCCGCAAGATATTCCGCCACCTCATCCCCAACGTCATACCCCAGCTGATAGTTTCAATGACTTTAGGTCTGGGCTCGGTAATACTCATGGAAGCTTCGCTTTCGTACATGGGTCTGGGCGTGCCGCTTACAAGCGCTTCGTGGGGCGGCATGATAAACGACGTAAACGATCCCTTCATACTTGCAAATTACAGCAACCTCTGGGTACCCCCCGGAATATGCATCGTGCTTGCGGTGCTCGGTTTCAACTTTGTCGGCGACGGTCTGCGCGATGCGTTCGACCCCAAGGCAAAAAGGTAAGGGTCAGCAATGTTATTCAAAAAGCAACAAAAAACTTCAACTCAGGGCGAAGAGAACAAGCCCTCGCGTCCTAAAAACTCCCACTATCTCACCGCAAAGGAATCGCGCGAGATAGCCAAGAGCAACGCCCGCGAAATGCGCAAATACGAAAAGCGCAAAAGGGTGAAGAACGTAGACGAAAGCGTGTATACCTGCAAGATGCAGGATGAAAACAACATCGTCGAATTCGATGACCTTCACACCTACTTTTTCACCGATGCGGGCGTATCCAAGGCGGTCGACGGCGTCACGTTTTCGATACCCAAGGGCGCAACGGTGGGCGTCGTCGGCGAATCGGGCTGCGGCAAGTCGGTCACAAGCCTTTCGCTTATGCAGCTCGTCCAGGCTCCGCAGGGTCAGATAGTCGGCGGCTCCATCCGCTTCAACATGGGCGACAAGGCGTACGACATAACCAAGATGCCCACAAGCGAAATGCGCAAAATACGCGGCAAGAACATAGCCATGATCTTCCAGGAACCCATGACGAGTTTGAACCCCGTATTCAAGATAGGCTATCAGCTCGACGAAATGTCCCTTCTGCACAATGGCTGCACAAAGGAGGAGGCAAAGGCGCACAGCATTGAAATGCTCAAACTCGTCGGCATAGCCGCGCCCGAGCGCGTATACGACTGCTACCCCCACGAACTTTCGGGCGGTATGCGCCAGCGCGTGATGATAGCCATCGCCCTTTCGTGCGACCCCAGGCTCATCATTGCGGACGAGCCCACTACCGCGCTCGACGTTACCATTCAGGCGCAGATACTCGACCTTCTGCGGGAGATAAAGGACAAGATCGACGGCTCGATAATGCTCATAACGCACGACCTCGGCGTCATTGCCGAAATGG
This sequence comes from uncultured Clostridia bacterium, assembly GCA_944327465.1. Classification (GTDB taxonomy): domain Bacteria; phylum Bacillota; class Clostridia; order Christensenellales; family Borkfalkiaceae; genus Coproplasma. The sequence continues at coordinate 107,240 of CALVHH010000004.1, forward strand.
CGGATTACGTCGTTGTAATGTATGCGGGCAGGGTCATCGAAGCCGGCACTACCGCAGAGATATTCCACAATCCCCTTCACCCCTATACCATAGGTCTGCAAAAGAGCAAGCCCGTGGTAAAGCGCAAGGTCGAAAGGCTGTACAATATCCCCGGTCAGGTGCCCAACCCCATAGATATGCCCGATTTCTGCTACTTCAAGGACAGGTGCGACAGGTGCATTGAAAAGTGCAACGGCGAGTATCCCCACTTCATACAGGTCTCGCCCACCCACCGCGTAAGCTGCTATCTGTATGAAGGGCAGGAAAAAGGAGGTTCCAATGAGTGACGAAACCTTGAATACTCTCCCCGCCGACGAGGAGAACGCCGCCGCGGAAAATTCTTCCGCCCTGCCTTCTGCCGTCGAAGAAGAGGAGACTGCCGCGCTTGCCCAAGCCGAAGAGGAGCAGCCCGAAGAGGAGGCGCAGCCCCTCGACCCGAACGCGCTGCTTGAAGTGAGGCATCTGAAAAAGCACTTCCCCGCAAAAAAAGATTTCTTCGGCAGACCCGTCAGCTTTTTAAAGGCTGTCGACGACGTGTCCTTCAAGATTGAAAAGGGCACCACGCTCGGCATAGTCGGCGAATCGGGCTGCGGCAAGACGACGCTCGGCAGAACTATACTCCGCCTTCAGCCCGCAACGGACGGCGAGGTGTACTTCGACGGCGTAGACATAAACAAACTCAACACAAAGCAGATGAACGCTCTGCGTCCGCAGATGCAGATAATCTTCCAGGACCCCTATTCCAGCCTTTCGCCCCGCATGCCCGTCGGCGAAATAATAGGCGAGGCGGTGGCGCAGCACAAGCTCGTGCCCAAAACCGAACTCAAAGAATACGTCTTGGAAGTGATGAAGAGCTGCGGGCTTCCCTATCACTACTACGAGCGCTACCCCCACGAATTTTCGGGCGGACAGCGCCAGCGCATATGCATAGCCACCGCGCTTGCGTTAAAGCCCCGCTTCGTCGTCTGCGACGAGCCCGTTTCGGCGCTCGACGTGTCCATTCAGGCACAGATAATCAACCTCTTAAAGGACATGCAGGAAAAGATGGGTCTCACCTATATCTTCATTTCGCACGACCTTTCGGTGGTAGAACATATTTCGAACAAAGTGGGCGTAATGTACTTAGGCAGCCTTGTCGAGTATGCGTCCACGGGGGATATCTTCGATAACCCCATGCACCCCTATACCGAAGCGCTGTTTTCGGCTGTGCCCATCCCCGACCCCGACAGGCACTCCAAGCGCATAATTCTGAGCGGCGACATCCCCAGCCCCATCAATGCTCCCGCGGGCTGCAAATTCCACACCCGCTGCAACCACTGCATGGATATATGCAGGGAGGTCGCGCCCAAGTTCAAGGATTACGGCAACGGCCACATGGTCGCCTGCCATCTGTATCCGCAGGATTGAGGAGCCTGCATGAAAAATAAGGAAAAGAAAGACAAGCCCGTATTCGTCGACGACGGCAGGACCATCGCCGATATGGACTGCGAAGCCATAACGGGCTATAAGTCCAAAGAACAGCGTAAAAAACACGAAGAGCTGAAGGCGCTCAACCTCACCAAGGAGGAGCGCAAAGCCATCTATCGCGGTACGTTCAAGTTCGTAATACCTTATCTTTTGTGCTTTGTAGGCATAATGATAGCCCTTCTTTGCGCCTTTTATTTCGCCATGCGCGGCTGAGGCGCAGAAGGCAAATTTAATCCCACCATTTCGGAGGACGTAAATGAAAAAGTTTTTAAGCTCTGCCATAGCCGCAGTGCTGGCGGTATTTCTCGTATTTACCTCAGCCTGCGTTCCAGGCGGAAATGCAAACGTCTCGTACACCGTAACGGTAGTCAATACCAAAGAAGAGACGATAGAGGATGTAAAAGTAATTTTCAGCAAAGGCGATACCGAGGTGACGTCGCAGGTGACAGACGGGCAGGGTCAGGTGACTGTTGAACTGCCCGCCGACGAATACACCGTCTCCCTCGACGATCTTCCTACGGGCTACGGCGCGGGCACCGTCACTACCGACACCGCAGGCTCGCCCATAACGATAACGATATCTTCGGGCGTTATGTCCGACCCCGCACCCGTCGGCACCGTGTACAAGGTGGGCGATATAATCCACGACTTCACATACGAAGCTACCTATCTTGTAAAGCAGGGCGATGAGTACAAGGAAGAGACCGTAACGAGAAAGCTCTCCGATTCCTTTGCCGACGGCAAAAAGATGGTGCTTTTAAACTTCTATTTCACCACTTGCGGTCCCTGCGCAACCGAGTTCCCCCTCATGCAGACGGCATACTCCGAGTACGATCTCAAGGTAGACGTCATTGCAATGTGCGACCAGAACGGCGGCGGCGACACGCTTGAAACGGCAAATTCTTACCGCTACCGCTTCGATGAGCCCCTCACGTTCTTAATGGGCTACGACGAGGGCGGCAACACAATATCCAACAACTTCGACCCCACCGGCTATCCCACCAACGTCATCATCGACCGCTTCGGCGTCATCTGCATGATAGATGCCGGCTCTATTTCCGACGTCAACACGTTCAGGGGCTGGTTTGATAATTACACTTCGAACGACTACACCGACTCCGACATAAACGATACCGGCAACATCGAGCTCGAAATTCCCGACGTGGAAGATCCCGACCCCGCCGATATCGCAGCCGCCATCAACGACAGCTCTGCCGAAGGCAAGGTCACTTACCGCTTCGAAGAGACATGGGAGTACGCATGGCCCTGGGTCGTCGGCGAAGACGGCAAGACGATACAGACCACGAACAAGGAGAGCGCTGGCGCATACGCGATGCTGTATGCCGACATCAACCTTGAAGAGGACGAAGTCCTCACGTTCGAATACAGAACGGAAACCGAAAATTCGGATATCTTCTATGTATTCATCGACAACGAAATAGTTCAGCAGTATTCGGGTATAGCCGAAGACTTTGCAAAGACGTACGTCTTCGTGGGCGACGGCTACGAGCACGAGCTCGCGCTCGTCTACGCAAAGGATACGGGCAACAACGTCGGCGAAGATACCGTATACGTAAGGAACATGCGCGTGACCGACCTTGAAGAGCTCAACTCTTCGACGGTGTCCATTGACGTGCTCCGCCAGGCAGCCAACGACTACAGCGAAGCTACCCATACCTACAACGAGTACGTCGAAGCAGTCTATAACAGCGAGGACGGTTACTATCACGTCGGTTCGGTAGATGGTCCTCTGCTCCTTGCAGATATGATCGAGGACACGCGCTGGGGCGAAGGCATCTACGGTCAGGCGATCGACGCGCTCGCACTCTACAACATCGACCTTTGCGATGAGGACGACGATATCTATATCCTCCTCGGCGAAGTTTTGGGCGACGGTTCGTTCAAGAACTACGACCTGATCGAAGAGTACGCATGGTACGGCCGCTACTCGGTATACGAAGGCTCGCTCACTCCCGTCACAAAGGAACTGCACGACTACCTTGTAGAGCTCGTATCCGTGCTCGGCAACGACGACGAAACGGACAACGAGACTGAGTGGCTTGAAATTTGCCGCTACTACCAGTCCTACGGCACGTTCAAGCAGGACGAAACTCCCCTTGAAGATGTAAAAGACCCTATAGCAGGTCTCTCCATCGAGACGGCAAAGGTAGCCCACCTCGGCGACAACGAGGGCGTAAGGCTGACTCCCAAGACGCCCCGCGGCGATTTCTTCGCGTTCACGCCCGCTCAGGATGCAACATTTAGAATCGCCCCCAAGGATGTAACTTCCACCACGGGCGACACTGCCACCTATCTCTGGCTGTTCGGCAGCAACTACGGCGACCAGTTCGAGCCCCGTCCTATACAGGAAGATACCTCGGGGCAGATGATCGCCACCCTCGAAGCAGGGCAGACTTACTACATCGCCTGCGCGCTGTTCAACCCCGACGACGTCGGAAGCTGCACGCTCACCATCGAATACTACAATAAGGACTACGTAATAAGGCCCGTTGCCTCCGATTCGTGGGTATACGATGAGAACACCGGCGCCATAAGCCTTCCCCAGTTTGTCGATGTCGAGCTCAGGGAGGACGGTTACTACTACGCATACTCCGGCGACGAAGACCACGGCCGCATTTACGTCGACTTCGAGGCGCCCACGTCCTTCAGCGATTCCGCCCTCGTCAACTGGATAGAGAGGGAGTATAAGGACGAAAACGGCAACGTCACCGAAGTAAGGCACATGTTCGACCTCAGCGAAGACGGCTACTACGCCACCAATTCGCTCTACGCCGAACTCTACAAAGAGCTCGTGCCCGAAGACATGCGCGTAGACTTCACCGACATCATGAAGGAGTACGCCGCCGGCGCCAACAGCTTTGGCTTCGTTGAAGCGGATGAGCAGCTCGTTGAAATACTCAAAGTGATAATGAAGCTCGAAGACCGCCTCACCGATAACGCATGGCTGCAGCTGTGCTACTATATCGAAAACACAATAGTCGTGACCGAATAATACGGTCAACAAATAAGAAACGGCATTTGCGGCGGGTCAGCCCGCCGCAAAGGTCATATAAATATAAATTTTCGGGAGAACAAATACCATGAAAACAAAATTCAAAGCAGCGCTCCTCGCCTGCCTCACCCTGTGCCTTGCAATAGCGGCGTTTGCATTTGCCGGCTGCGCCGGCTACGACGGCAGCTACAAAGTGACCGTGCAGTATGCCGACGGCTCTGCCGTAACCGGCGTCAGAATCCAGCTGTGCGTGCTTGATGAAGACGGCGAAGAAGGCTTATGCCTCACCCCCGTGGCTGTAAATGATGAAGGCTATGCCGAAGTCGAAGCCGACGAGGGCAGCTACGCCATTCACGTGCTCGACATCGAAGAGGGCTACAAGGTCGAAGGCGGCACGTATAACGATATCACTTACGTCTGGGGCATCAACTCGCAGGATGGCGTATATTCCTACACCATCACGATTGTTGAGGAATAATAGCTCGGCGGGCAGCGTTCCGCTGCATCATGCTCCGCGAATTTGCCGCATCGCCGTTTACCTTTCTACGAGCCTCCCCTTAGCAAGGGGAGGCTCGTAGTCGGTCGAGCAATACGGTTAGATTTCTCCATGCGCCGCGGCGGGCACTGCCCGCCGCGGCTTAGTCGAAATGACAGGGCTTTTTCTTTCGACCACCCATACTTGCGCAAAACCGTGGCTTTTGCGCGAAAGAGGAGCGGCAGCGGAGTGAAGTTGCAAGCCGCGTTTACACGGCTTGCTTAGAGCGCAGCTTGCCGCGACGAGCGCGTGGAGAAATCTCGGAGCGTCAGCGACGGACAAAAGCGGTGAGGCTCATAGGCGAAAACACAATGCAGCGGGCGCAAAATTGCGCCCGCTGCATTTTAATGTCGTTCAAATTATGTCAGTTCAAAGCCTCAAGTATGGCGGCTTCAAGTTTTTCGCCGCTCCACTTGCCCTGGGTCGTGGCGGAAATTATTCCGTCCGCATCTACAACTATCGTCATGGGGTAGGCGCTCTTGCCGCCAAAAGTTTCGTAAAGCGACATTCCGCTCTCCTGGTCTTCATCCTGGGCAAATACTATTTCGGTGTCCAGCCAGCCCTTGCGCTCCAAAAATTCGGTTACGCCGTCATCAATTAGTGCGGGGTCGCTTGAATGCAGCGCCACGAACGTCGTTTCATCGCTGTACTTTTCGGCGAGCTCGATAAATTCGGGCAATTCCTCTATGCAGGGACCGCAGGTGGTGTACCAGAAGTTTATGACCAGCACGTCGCCCTCATGCTCCGCCGTAGAAAACTTATCGCTTTCGCCCGTGTATGCCTGAACGGTGAACTGCGGGCACTCGTCGCCCACTTTCAGCGCGGAGTGGAGGTTTAAAGGCGCCGATACGTCGAAGAAGTTGTAGTATATAATTGCGCCTATCAGCAGCGCCGCCGCAAGCGATGCTGCCACTATTTTGAGCACGCGCTGAGCCTTCAATCCTATGCGTATGTTGGGTACCTTTACCATGGGTCTTGCAGCCGCCGCTGCCTGTGCCGCGGGGGCGGGGGAGGGGGCGCCCTCTATCGCCATCATATCAGCCATATCGGCAGAAATTTCCTGCACGGGCGCCGTCTGCGAAGAGGGCAGCGGCTTTACAAAGTTGGTCAGCGGCACCTTTACGGCAAGTTGGCTCTCGGTGTCGTTGGGCTTTACGAATATCGATGAGCCCTTCCATACAATCGCCTTTGTCGGGCACACGGGTATGCACTCGCCGCAGTTTATGCACTCGTGGTCGCCCACGTGTTTTACGTCCATCTTGCAGTGCGCAACGCACAGTCCGCAGTCGACGCACTTGTCCTTTTCTACCTTTACGCCCAAAAGAGCCAGCCTGTTGAAGAAGCCGTAAATGGCGCCCAGGGGGCATATAAAGCGGCAGAAGGGGCGGTACATCATTACGGACGCCGCCAAAATGACTACCAGCACAACAAACTTCCATGTGAACAGTGCGCCCAGCATGCCGTACATATCGGCGTTCAGCGGGTTAATAAGCAGCAGTATGGCGCCGCCCAGCGTGCCCGAAGGGCATATGTACTTGCAGAACGCCGGCAGCGGAAAGTCCTTGAGCATAAAGCCCAGGGGCAGCGCTATTACCAGCACTATAAGTAGCACGTATTTAAAGTACGAAAGTATGCGCGTTATCCTGCTCTTTTTCAGCTTGGGCGTCTTTATCTTGTACAACAGGTCCTGCAAAAGTCCCGTCGGGCACAAAAATCCGCAAATCGTTCTGCCCAGCATTATGCCCAGCAGCGCAAGTATGCCTATTATATATACGGGCGTCTTGGTGTCCGAGCTCGCCAGCGCGTTCTGCAGCGCGCCGAGGGGGCAAGCCCCCACCGTGCTCGGACAGGAATAACAGTTGAGTCCGGGTACGCACACGTTCTTTGTGGCGCCCGTGTATATCCTGCCGTTGAACAGCCCCTTTATGTTGGCGTTTGTAAGAAGGGCTGCATAGAGCTGAATTATCCTGCGCCGCGTGGGTGCGTGATTTTTAAACCACAGCCCCGCCCTCTTAAAGAAATCACAAAAACTTTTAAATGCCTTTTTCATATCAGCCCAGTCCTATGCACTCGGTGCAGATGTTTATAGCTTTGCCCAGCACGTCCGCCATGCCGCCGTTGAGCACGCCGAGCACTATCAGCACTATCGCGGCTGCGAGCACGGCTATCCTTGCCGCCAGCAGAGTGTAGGGGGAGGCGATAATGGCGGCAAACGCGCCCGTGGGCTTTGTCTGCCTGTCCCTGCCCGCAAGGGCGAGCATCTTTTTTACTTCGGGTAGGATCTTCTTTGCCGAAATGGCGTCAAAAACCGTCGCCCCGCAGCACAGCAAAAATGCCGCAGCCGCGCAGGGGAGCACATTTTTGACCATGTCGAGTATCGCCTCGTTGGGCTCTTCGGGGAATGCTTTCAGGTTGAATGCAAAGTACGCGCCCACTCCCGCGCAGACCAGGCAGAGCGCCATGCAGACTATCCAAACTATGCCGCGCACCTTTCTTTCTCGGCGCACGGCGGCGTAAGCTTGGTCAAATCCTTCTTTGTCGCACGACTTTGCGCACATGCCGTACAGCCTGTCCGCATCCTCTCTCGCGTCGGGTATGCGCTTTAATTTTTTCTGTTCGGGCGGGTATATCATCCAGAGCACGCCGCCCGCAATTATCGCCGCCACCCATATCCAGAACGGCGCGGCTATGGCGGTGCAGCGCTCTATAACCAGCTCGCGGCTGTAACCTTCGCCGCCGTAGTATATGTCCGCCGCCTGCGATATGAACAGTATGCCGACCACCGCCGTCAGCACGGCAAGCGCAATGCCGTACCACAGGTGCAGCCTGCGTATGTTTTCAGTCGTCATCTTTGACCTCCGTCATATTTATGCGTTTATAAATAAATTATACCGCCGCAGGCGCGTTCTGTCAAGTTATTGCATTGTGCGTCGCGCCCGCGCCCGCACTTTGATATATGTGCGCCAAAAGTGCTTCAATCGCTTGACATAGCGCCCCGTCCGCGCTATGCTGAAAGCATGGACAAAACTATCTACAAAGGCTGCGTTGCCGTACTCAAAGATGAACTCGTGCCCGCCATGGGCTGCACCGAACCCGTATCGGTGGCGTATGCCGCCGCGCTCGCCCGCAAGACGCTCGGCGCCCTGCCCGAGCGCGTGTGCGTAGCCGTAAGCGGCAATATTTTAAAGAACGTAAAGAGCGTAATAGTGCCCAACACCGCAGGTCTGCGCGGCATACCCGCGGCGGTGGCTGCGGGGCTTGTGGCGGGCGACCCCGAACTCAGGCTCGAAGTCGTCTCCCGCCTGACCGATGCCGACAGGGCGGCGATTGCAGATTATTTAAAGGCAGGCGCCATAGCCGTGGAGCAGTCGGATACGGGCTGCGTGTTCGATATCGAAATAACGGCGTACTCCGCTGCCGACAGCGCGTATGTGCGCATAACAGGCAGTCATACCAACGTGGTGAGCATAAAAAGAAACGGCGAGACGCTGTTTGAAAAGCAGGTGTCGGAAGATATCGCCGGCACGCCCGATCAATTCAAGGCGGGCATAACGGTCAAGGATATAGTCGAGTTTGCCGACTGCGCAGAGCTTTCGGACGTCGAGGAGGTGCTGCAGCGGCAGATAGACTGCAATACGGCAATCTCCGCCGAAGGGCTCAGGCACGACTACGGCGCAAAGGTGGGCAAGGTACTGCTCGCGGCATTCGGCGACGACGTGCACAACAGGGCAAAGGCGGCGGCAGCCGCAGGTTCGGATGCCAGAATGAACGGCTGCGAACTGCCCGTAGTCATCGTTTCGGGCAGCGGCAACCAGGGCATGACCGCCTCGCTGCCCGTAATAGTCTATGCCGAGCACCTGGGCAGCTCGCGCGACAGGCTGCTGAGGGCGCTGATAGTTTCGAACCTCGTCACCGTGCACCTGAAGGCGGGCATAGGCTGCCTTTCGGCGTACTGCGGCGCCGTAAGCGCGGGCTGCGGCGCTGGCGCGGGCGTTTGCTATCTGCGCGGCGGCGGCTACAACGAAATAGCCCATACCATAGTCAACGCCCTTGCAATACAGTCGGGCGTGATATGCGACGGCGCAAAGTCGAGCTGCGCGGCAAAGGTCGCCTCCGCGGTGGAAGCGGGGCTGGTGGGCATGGAGATGTACGGGCACGGCAGCGAATTTTACGGCGGCGACGGCATAATAGAAAAGGGCGTGGAAAACACCATACGCAACGTGGGCGAACTTGCCCGCAACGGCATGCGCGAAACCGACGAAGAAATAATACGCATGATGATAAAAAACATAAAATAAAACGTGGCGTTGCGGCGGCGGCAATTAATTGCCGCCGCCGCTCAAATGTTTGACAAAGTGCATGCGTTTTATGTATAATAATGCAGTAAAAGTTATAATATGTACTCTGTCAGTTTTAAAACGTAAAACTGTGTAAAATTTGGAGGATGTTTAAAAGATGAAAAAATTTGCACTTCTTGCGGCGGGCATAATTTCGCTCGGGCTGGGTGCGCTGTGCGCGTGCACTCCCGAAGAGGAACCCCCCGTGACCCATAATCACGTCGATGCCGATGGCGACGGAATATGCGATGACTGCAATGAGCCCATAAACGGAGGCGGCGAAACTCCCGATTTTTCCGAACAGCTCGGCGACTTCGACGACATGCTCTGGGTGAGCACCGCGGGCGTGCTCGACCTCGCCAACGGCACTTTCGAAGGCGCTTCGTCCTTCAAGATAACGGGCGTCACCGGCGAAAAGGAGGAGACTGTCATCTCCTGCGAAGTCGACGGCGCTGCGTGCACGCTGTCGCTCAATGCCGACGGCGCGCTCGAAATGAAGAACCAAGGCGGCAGCGTCATAAACAAGTTCATGCTCGACTCATCGGTGTTCGGCGGCGCGTGGTACGAGGAGGGAACTACCTCTACATATTACGTCATCTCGTCCACGCTCGATGAGGACGGCTACTTCAGCTGGAAGTCTTACAACCAGACGGGCGTCACGGCGGGCGGCACCAACCGCGCCGTATCTTCGTTCTACTTCAGCGACGAAGGCGTCGCAGGTATGGACTTCGTGGTAATTGACGACGAGGACAAGTTCGTGGCGTCGTACTTCGTATACGGCAGCTCGGTATACATGAACAGCGGCGACGAGGGCGCCACGAGCACGGCGATGACCCCCTACATCGGCACGGCGTTCTCTTCGCAGTATATAAACGCCGAAGGCGAAACGCTTGAAATCAACAGCGAGGGCAACACCGTCACATACAAGGGCGAAAGCTGCACCGCCGGCGCAGGATTCTCCCTCCTCGGCGGCGGCATATACTTTGAATACGATTCCGAACAGTACCTCCTTTCGCGCATGAACGAGGCCACTTATCTCATCACCCAGACGGGCGAAAAGCAGGTATTTGCGCCCTACAATGAAGAGTGGCTGACCGGCAGCGAGGCGGGCGAAGAGCAGTGGTCCAACGGCATCGGCAGCATATCCGCTTCGTTCAAGGGCGAGGAGAGCATAGCTTTCTCGGGCACGGAATATGCGCTCACCCGCGGTGTCGACGGCGGCGAAGTGGTATATACTTTCGTCGTGGGCGGCAACACAGTCACCATCCGCCCTGCAGACCGCAACATATTCGACGTTCTGCTCATACAGTCAAACGTCCAGCGCTATAACGGCTACTACTTCCGCGACAGCGTAAAGAGCGAATACTTCAGCACTTTCACCGGCAACTCCGAAGACCTCACTATAAAGGACAACTACTTCGTAGATATAACTTCGTACTCCGTAGGCGAGGACGGCGACATAGAGAGTTCCGTTCAGTCGGTGGCATATGAATTCACCTATCTCGATTCTCTCGGCTCGATAGCCTGCACATACGCGCCCTTCGGCGCGGCGGGCGCCACGCTCTACTTCACCCTCGTCCATTCCGACGGCATCTACTGGTCGCTCGCGGGCAGCGCCGACGGCGGCTATGCGGTATATTCCACATACTTCTCGCAGCAGTACCTTTCAACGGCGGTAGAGGACGTCACTCAGTCGCTCTCCTCCGACAGCGACATATTCACCACCGGCGGCATGCAGCCCGATACCATAGCTTTTGCCTTCGGCGCCGAAGGTGATGAATACAGGGCGGTATACGTCAACGGCGAAAAGTTCGTATATACCTGGGGCTACGGCTATATCGACGGCACCGAGCCCAGCCTGTACGTCGTCATCGACGGCGAACAGGTAACCACCTCCACGGGATACACCTACGACAGGTACACGCTCTTCCCCTCTGCCGACGGGCTTTCGGCGGTATTCAACACCGTAAACTACGATTCCAACACAGGCATGGCGGAAACAAGCGAGGACGTGGAGAGCTTTTATATCCCCGCAAGCATATTCGATGAGCTCTGCGGCACCACCTTTGTATATGCCGGCAAGTTCGTCACCGCAACGCTCGCCATAGGCGAGGACGGCGCGCTCAACATCTCGCAGTACAACGCCGACTCCGGCGAAGACAGCCTGCTCGTCGTTCAGCCCTGCGACTATACTCTCGTCCGCTCGGGCAACGTGATAACTTTCACTTATAAGGTGGGTGAAGAGCAGAAGACGCTGACTGTCACCGGCGGTCAGTTCGCCGCCACCGATACGCTCGTATACAGTCTGCCCGAAATTTCTGCCGTCATCGGCACCTACATCGGCGCGGACGATGCATACATCACGCTCTCGGACGAAGGCAAGATAACTGTGGACGGCAGGGCGGCAACTTCCGTGCGCCTGCAGATTACCGCCGACGGCGTGACCGCAACGTATACGCTGCGCAGCGCAAGCTATACCGCGCTCTTTAACGGTACGTCGGTCACCGTCACGGGCAACGGCTCTACAGTGCAGTACGCCTCCAGGGCGGCGTTCACTCCCGAAAAGTTTGTGGGCACCTACACCGCAGGCAAAAACGTCATCACGGTATATTCTTCCGTCAACGAGCTCAATCAGCGCGTCGCGCTCGTAACGACCATAAACGGCGCCATAGCTTCCAACACCCTGACCATCAAGGACGGTGCGCAGGTGCTTACATTCTCTGCCCGCGACTTTGAAACCTTCGAGCAGATAAACTGCACGCTCACGCTCAGCGGCGACAGTATCGAAGCCAAGGTCAACAGCGCTTCGGCGCAGGCAACGGCATCCGGCTGGAGCTATTCCGACTTCGTGTTCGAAGGCGAAAAGACGCTCTCCGCAGGCACGCTTACCTGCACGGTAAAGGAGGGCGCTCCCGTGTTCGCGCTCGAAGATGCCGATGGCGCAGTAACGCTCGCCGGGGCATGCACCGTAAAGGTCGATGGCGGTGTGAGCACGCTCACGCTCAAGTTCGGCGACATGGAAGTGGCGGTTACATGTGCGGCAGACGGCAGCGTCGCCGCAGTCGTAGCCTAATAAAATTTAATGCGCAAAAATAAAATTACGCGGCGCGGACTGCAGTTGCAGTCCGCGCCGCGGCACGTTCAGTATTCGGCTTGTTCGGCAGCGTTTTTAAATGTTAAGCATCCTCCCGCTTGTGCGTCCAAAAGATGTGCTCGGCGGCGAATTGCAGCCCCAGCTTGAGCTGCAGGTTGTATGAAGCCGCGTTGTCGTAAATTATGTGGCAATATGGCGTGCACCCCTGCGCGAGCTTTCTGTTTATCATAAAGCTCTCCATTTCGGCGGCGTATCCCCTGCCGCGGAAGGGTTCAAACACCTCCAGCATGCCCATGCTGCCTTCATCGTGCTCGCCTATATATCCGCAGAACTTTCCCTCGGCGTGGGCGGCAAATATCTTGCCTTCGCGCTGCGCCCGCTTCAATCCTTCGGGGTCGGCAAAGCGGTAGGTGGCAGTTATTATTGCGAGCTCATCGTCGTCGGGCACCGCTATGTGCAGGCAGCCGCGCATGCGCGGCGGAGTTTTTTTGGTGTACACTGCCTGAAAGCAGGGGTGATTGCACACCAGCGAGTATTTTTCGCGGACGTATCCGAGCATGAGCGGCTGGCTGAGCAGCAGCAAGTCGTAATCCCCGCATGCTTCGAGCGCACGTTTTCCGTCGCCGAAGTCCTCGGCGGAAAGGCATATCACGCCGCTTTTTACGTCGCGGACGCATATAGCGCCTTTAAAGCCGGCAAGTATCTCGCCGCCCCGCTTTAAAAATTCTTCTATCATCACGTTCTGCAGCGGGTCGCGTCTACGGAATTCACACATGTACATATTATAACCTTTCGCCGCGGATAAGTCAATTATGTTGACAAAGGGCTGCGCCGGCGATAAAATATTATAAAAAGGAGTGTTTAATATGAAAGTTTTGCTTATCAACGGCAGCACGCATGAGCACGGCTGCACGCATGCCGCGCTCTCGATAATAGCCGAAGAACTCGGTGCGCAGGGCATCGACAGTGAAATATTCTGGCTGGGCACGGGCGCGGTACATTCCTGCCTGGGCTGCGGCTACTGCCGCAAGGCGGGCAAGTGCATACAAAACGACGACATAGTCAACGTCCTCGGCGAAAAGTGCGGCGGGGCGGATGGCTTCGTGTTCGGCTCGCCCGTTCACTACGCCTCGCCCGCGGGAGCACTTGTCGCCGCGCTGGACAGATTGTTCTATTCCTACGGCGGCAGTTTAAAGTTCAAGCCCGCCGCAAGCATAGTTTCGGCAAGGCGTGCGGGGACTACTGCGGCTTACGACGTCCTCAACAAATACATAGGCATAAATTGCATGCTCCAGGTCCCCTCTACATACTGGAACATGGTTCACGGCAGCAAGGCAGAGGACGTGTACAAGGATGAGGAGGGCGTCACCATAATGCGTGCGGTGGCTTCAAATATGGCATGGCTTTTAAAGCTGCTTTCAAGCGCCAAGGGCACGCCGCTCGAAAAACCTCAGGTTATCAAAAAGGCGGTGACCAATATTATAAGGTGAGATGTAAGGCATAACAGGAATTCCTTACAAAAGTTACATAATGGGGGGGGCGCGGCATGCCGCGCCCCCTTGAATCACTTTGTTCTTGCAAGCTTTATATTGTCGCACGTTCTGTCGCGCAGCTCTTTTACGGGGTGTTCGCCGTCCTGGTAGCGGTAATCTTTGCCCATGCGCTCTATCGCCTTCTGTATTACCAGGTGCGAAGCGTTGCTTTCGGGGTCGCCTATCGCGTTCTGGTATTCAAAGAACCTGTGCCCTTCGGATATGTTCTTTATGTCGGCATAGTCCATATCCTCGGCGGTCAGGGTGACGGTGTTTGCAAGCACGCGCCTTATATATTCCTTGTTGCCGCCCAGCTTCAAAAGGCGGGGGAATTCGCCTTCGCCCACGCATTTTTGGTAGGGTGTGTGCTCGTACTTTTCCAACAGCTTTGCGGCGAGCTTAAGGTGGCACACCTCCATTTTAAAGTGTTCCGCCCATATCTTTTTGATCTGTTCGTCGCTCTCGTCCTCCATGGCGGAATAGTACAGCCAGCATTCGCAGTACTCGTGCATGACCCACTGTTCAAGCCACGTCATGTTGGGGTCCTTCAAGCTCTCGTACTGCGTTACGTGCGCCTCCTCGATCATGGCTATTTCGGCATACAGTTTGCGCCCCAAATCGTTTTTGTACCACTGCGCTATGTTCATGTAATAGTTCATGGTCTGCTGTTCGGCGGCGGTTATAGTCGAAGCCACAAGCTTGGTGTAAAGTTCGGCGGTCTCGCCGTTCATGTGCGGCTTCAAATCATCGGCGGGGTATCTGTGCTCGGCTACGGTCGGTCTGCCGGGCATTATTTCGGTCATTTTGCCCACCAGCGTGTCGGCATCTATGCCCTTGTCCATCTTTAAAAGATTGGCGTATCGGTAAAGGTGGTCAAAGTCCTCCAAGAGCGCAAAGTTTAGCGCCTTTATGTTGTTTTCGTCCTTTTCGTTTCTGGCAAGGCAGGCGGTCAAATCCACCGCCAGCTGCTCGTAGCCTATTGTAGTTTCAAGAATGCTCTCGTTCAAGGGTTTAAGGCAGCTTATGCGCTTTTGCTGCTGCTGTTCCTGCCTGCGCACGGTGGCAAGGGCGCAAAGTATTTCGGGTATGTCGCAGTGCCTTGCAAACTGATGCATGAACCAGTTGCTTTCAAATTCCGTGCCGTTCATAAGAATGACTCGCGTCTTTGTGTATGGCGAAGTGGTCTCCTTGTTGTAACTTTTGGGGTACATCTTTTTCAGCGGTATAAAATTTTTGTCTAAAGTTTTGCATTTTTCGTTGAAAGGGTTCATAAAATAAAATCTCCTCAGCCGGTCAGCGTCGGCGGGTGGCGCGGCATTTATCCGGCTAAAATATTTATTGACTATAAATTTTCATTTAAACGCTCAAACCGCTTTTCTTTTTTTTGTTATTGTGGTATAGTAAATAAGCAAAAAAAATGCAGGCGTCGCCTATCGGTATGGCGTCAGCTTCCCAAGCTGATTTCGGCGGGTTCGACTCCCGTCGCCTGCTCCATGTTTCGTGGATAAAAATGCTGTCCACGGCAAAAACCTCGGAAAACGATATGTTTTCCGAGGTTTTTTGCTACTTTTCGGGCAAAAACGGGACTTTTACGCACCTTCAAAACAGGTTTCGATTATGTGCTGTCTTTTGACCGTTTTCCATGCAAAACAGGACTTGAACCCTGCGATTTTTTGGGCGACCAATTTTTTTTGCTTGAAAACATATAAAATATCGTTGACAGAATGGAATAACGGTGTTATAATAACATTGTTATTAAATATGACAGGGTAAAGCATGAAAGTAAAGGACGAAAGCATCAACGCAAAACTTTTGGAGTGCGCCAAGGCGGAGTTCATGGAAAAGGGCTTTGCAGACGCTTCCATGCGCACGATCGCGGAGCGCGCGGGCGTTACGACGGGGATGCTTTACAGCCGCTTTGCGGACAAGGACGAGATGTTCCGCTCTATCGTGAGCGAGGGCGCGGAGAAGCTGTACGCATATTTTTCTGACGTGCAGGAAAATTTTGCCGCCTTTCCCGCGGAGCAGCAGAAAGGGGAGATGCACTCCTACACATCGGGCAAGATGCGCGTGATGATGGACATCATCTACGACTACTTTGACAGCTTCAAACTCATTGTCTGCCACAGTGCGGGTTCAAGTTACGAGCACTACATCGACCGCATGATCGACTATGAAACGGAGAGCACCGAACGCTTCATGCGCGTGCTGCGCGAAAGCGGTGCACCCGTCAAGACCGTTCGGCGGGACATCAATCATATGCTTGCGAGCGCGCTCTTTAACGGCGTGTTCGAGGTGGTCGCGCACGACTTTCCCAAAGAGGACGCAATGGATTATGTGGACGCCGTCTGCGAGTTCTTTTATGCGGGCTGGGATAAACTCATGGGGCTGTCATAATATAAGGTAAAAAGAAACAGGGGCTTTAAGCCCCGTTCTTTCGGGCGCATAGTTCGCATATTCGAACTAAAATGGAAGCGCGAATAAAAGCCATATTTTTTTGATATATAGTTCGCTATAACGAACTTAATATACAGGAGGTATTTATGCAAAGTAAGGCAAAAGGGAAGGGCAATCTTTCCGTTTTGATGAACTATGCCGGGCGGCGAAGGGTGCTCACCTATCTTTCGTGGGTGCTTTCCGCCGTCAGCGCGCTGACCGCGCTCGTG
>CALVHH010000005.1 GCA_944327465.1 uncultured Clostridia bacterium
GCTCTGTTTGTTGTAGAACGAGTATGAGAATCTCCGTCGGTTCGAACAGGCGCCCTGCGGCGCCGACCCGCCGAGGGAGCCCCGATAATGGATCCTCGCTTGAAATTTCTTGGCGTGTGAGTATATAGATTGGCGTGTGAGCTTATAGATTAAAGCATGTGCGGCATTGTCAAAGCAGCGCGTGTCGTATGAGGGTTTACAATTCTTTGTCCGTGTGCTATAATATCTGTGTCATGTGCGGCAGGGCGTATTTACTTGCGAACGCCCTCTATATGTATGCCGCGCACTTTTGCAAAATTGTACGAATTCAGCGGCCGCATGTATGCGTCGTACGAATGCGCCGCTACGAATATTTTTCTTCCTTTGACGGCTACAACTACGGGCGAGTGGTAAAAGTCGTCCGTTGCGGTTGCTAACTGAACTATGTCGCCCGGCTGTAATTTGTCCAAGTCGGCGCGCACGGCAAACGGACCTTCGCCGTCGTTGCCGGTCAGAAAGTTGAAAAGATATTCCACGCCCGTCCAGGCGGGGGCGCGATCGTCTATATTTTTGTAGTACCAGCCGAATGTCGGCGTAAAGTTCATCACTCCCGACCCGGCAAATATGCACTGCGATGCAAAGTTCGTGCAGTCGCCGCCTATATTGTTGAAGTTGTAAAATTTCGGATTGCGTCCGAACGCCCATCTCTTTGCGTAGGCAACGGCGGCTGTCCTGTCGTATTCTGTTATTTCCATATTATATATTATGAATTATGTCTGCCGCGTTGACACGGCAGAAAGGAGCGGATATGAAAATTATCGATGCGCACGCCCATGTCGTGCAGTATATTGCAGGCTTTACTTCCCGCGGAGAGCTCCGCGGCATAGGCGGGGGCATGGCGCGCTATGCCGACGGCACTGCTTTCCGTATGCTTCCGCCCGGTATGGGCGAATATTCCGCCTCGCCCGAAGATCTGCTGGCGGTCATGGATGAAAACGGCGTCGAAAAGGTCGTGCTGCTGCAGGGGCAGTTCTTTGGCTTTCAGAACGAATACACTGCCGAGGCAATAAAAAAATATCCTCAAAGATTTGTCGGCGCTGCAAGCTATGACCCGTTCTGCGTCAAGGCGGATGAAGTCAAAGCCCGTCTGTTCGGCGAACTTGGCTTCAGGGCGGTCAAATTCGAAGTGAGCAACGGTTCGGGGCTCATGGCGTATCATCCGCCCGTCGACCTCGACGGCGAGCTGATGCACGCACAGTATAAATATGCCGCCGACCACGGACTCGTGTTCGTCATAGATATCGGCAGACCGCGCAACTGCTGCTGGCAGACCGCAGCGCTTGCCTCGGCAATAAAAAAGTATCCGTCGCTGACCTTTGTCATCTGTCATCTGCTTGCGCCGCAGCGCACCGACGTCGAACTTTTAAAGCGCGAACTCGGCGCGTTCGCGCTGCCAAACGTCTATTTTGATATCGCCTCCCTCGCCGCAAACCAGCAGCCGGAAACTTATCCTTATCCCACAGCCGTCGAACATTTAAGAACGGCAAAGGCAGAGGTGGGGGCGCAAAAGCTCATGTTCGGCACGGACATGCCCTCCAATCTCTGTCGCGACAGCTATGCTCACCTAAAGGACTACATAATTGAAAGCGGCGTCTTTAATGAGTGCGAGCTTGAAAGTATTTTCTATGATTGCGCAGAGAGTATTTATTTTGCGCGTTAAATATATAAGCTTGGCTTATACATTGTATAAAATTTTGCGATATTCATAATATTGTATAAAATTTGTATATTTTCTCAATATATGTTATACTGAGTACACATTTGAACTTAAAAAAATTTTTCAGGCAACATGTTTGCCGCAAGGAGATACAGTATGACGTATGTAGAGCAGGTACTTGAAGACCTCAAAAAGCGCAACCCCAACGAACCCGAATTTCATCAGGCGGCTACCGAGATACTCACCACGCTCGCGCCCGTCGTCGAAGCTCATCCCGAATACGAAAAGGCTGGCTTGCTTGAAAGATTCGTCGAGCCCGAAAGGGTGGTCATGTTCCGCGTTCCCTGGGTGGACGACAGCGGCAAGACGCGTGTCAACAAGGGTTATCGCGTTCAGTTCAACAGCGCAATAGGTCCCTACAAGGGCGGTCTCAGGTTTCATCCTTCTGTAAACCTCTCAATAATCAAGTTCCTCGGTCTTGAACAGATTTTAAAGAACAGCCTCACCGGGCTGCCCATCGGCGGCGGCAAGGGCGGTTCGGATTTCGACCCCAAGGGCAAGAGCGACCGCGAAATAATGGCGTTCTGCCAGAGCTTTATGACCGAGCTCTATCGCCACATCGGCGCCGATACCGATGTCCCCGCAGGCGACATAGGCGTGGGCGGCAGAGAGATCGGCTATATGTTCGGTCAGTACAAGAGGATATGCAACGAGCACGTCGGCGTGCTCACCGGCAGGGGGCTCACCTATGGCGGCTCGCTTGTCAGAACGGAAGCCACCGGCTACGGACTTGTGTACATCACCGAAGAAGCGCTCAAAGTGCGCGGCGATTCCTTCAAGAATAAGACCGTCGTCATATCCGGTTCGGGCAATGTCGCCATCTATGCCTGCAAAAAGGCGCAGGAGCTCGGCGCTAAAGTAGTCGCCATGTATGATTCCAACGGCTACATCTACGACCCCGCCGGCATAAAGCTCGATGTGGTCAAGGATATAAAGGAAGTAAAGCGCGGCAGAATAAAGGAATATGCCGAAAGGGTAGAAGGCGCAACTTACTGCGAAGGCTGCAAGGGCATCTGGACTATCCCCTGCGACATCGCGCTGCCCTGCGCAACCCAGAACGAAATCGATAGAGCTTCGGCAGAGATACTCGTCAAAAACGGCGTAAAGTATGTTGCCGAGGGTGCAAACATGCCTTCAACTCTCGAAGCCATCGAAGTGTTCCTAAGTGCCGGCGTCGTATTCCTTCCCGCAAAGGCGGCAAACGCCGGCGGCGTGGCGACTTCCGCACTCGAAATGGCTCAGTCCTCGGGCAGGATGTTCTGGTCGTTCGACGAAGTGGATGCCAAGCTCAAGAACATCATGGTCAACATCTATCACAACATCGAAAACGCCTGCAATGAGTACGGCTATGAGGGCAACTACGTAATGGGTGCAAACATCGCCGGCTTCATAAAGGTCGCCGAAGCAATGATGGCTCAGGGCATAGTTTAATAAAATTGTTTTTCATAGGCAATACGCTTCGTATTGCAAAGGCGGCGGAACCGTTCGTAAACGGTTCCGCCGCTTTCCTGTATTATATAAATACTTAAAATTATTGACAAACAATAATCTATATGTTATAGTATTATCGTTAAACAATAATTTTAGTGAGGATAACCGTGAAAAATTTTAAATACTATGGTGAAGTTGCGCTTGCACTTCTTGCCGTCGTATGTATAATAGTCGCCGTGTGCGGACCGCAGGGGCAGGATATATTTACTGTAATCTCTTCACCCTTTGTTGGGGCGGGCAACTGTATACGCGGCATGAGTTCGGGCGGCAACACAGTCGGCGGATGGATTTTATACATATTTATAGGTATAATCCCGCTCATCTTTCCATTGGTAAAAATTATTTTGAAGCGCAAAGTCTATGTCGGTTCACTTCTGTGGGGCATACTGTGCGTGTATACATTTATAATGATGTATTTGTTGGTAAACCCGCATCTTTTGAGAAGCGAGGCAATATTGGTTTCGGAAGAGTGGAATGCTGTTTATCTTGATACTGTAAAGCACGGTGCCTGCATAATTTGGTATGCACTCGCGCTCTTATGCGTTTTGTTTGAGTGTGCGGGACTGTTAATAAAGAGGAGTAATAGTTCGTACATCTTTGCGCTCATCATAATGTACGTGCTTGCCGTCGTGTATGTAATTTCTGCGTTCTATGGCGAAGTTGCTGATGCCGTAAGCATAATTTCATCGGTAAGTGAGACAACTTTGGTAAATATGCCTATAAATGTGTTTGCTGCGGTGTTATCTGCTGCAATGGGCATTGTTCCTGCAGTGACAACTGTAATTTTGCTCTGCGTTTGCGCATCGTTTGTTTGTGCTTTAAGACGTGACAATTTAAGTCCGCGTCTTATCGGCTATATCGACAGGGTGGCAAAGCTTTCCAAAATTTCTATCGTCGTTACTTTGATTTGTGCTATAGCTAACAATGTTGTTCAGCTTGCGCTATCAAAATGGCTGCTCAATGTCAGCTTTTTGCTGATGATTCCGCTCTCGTCGCTACTCGTTGTCTGTCTTGTGTTGATTACAGCCGGAGTTTTAAAGCGCGCAATTGCGGCTAATGAAGAAAATAAACTTGTGATATAATATGGCTATAATTGTAAAACTCGATGAGGCGCTCAAAAGGCGTGGTATAACTTCAAAGGAACTGTGCGAACTTGTAGGCATAACCGAGGCAAATATGTCCGTTTTGCGCAGCGGTAAGGCAAAGGCTGTGCGCTTTACAACGCTCAACGCCATCTGTTATCATTTGCAGTGCACTCCGGGTGAGATTTTGCAATTTGACGGGGAGGATAATAAAAATGATTAAAAAAATTTTGACTATGTTACTTGCTTCGGCAATAATTTTAAGTTTTTCGGCATGCTCGTTGGCTGTACCTGATGATGATAACGTCGACGGCAATAACTTGCCTGCATTTGGCACAGATAAGATGGTGGGCTTTTTCGCGGTAATATACGACGGGGAGGGCAATCCGCTCACATCTACCGATTTTGAAAGCGACGATGCCGTCAAATATTACCGAGAACAGGTGAAATTTGATGATGGAACCGGCGATTATTATATCGCCTTTACAAGTGGTGCCGACGTATTGGGTAATGTACGGCTGCGCCATACTTCCGGTGCGGATGAAGGGCTGGAAATAGACGTGGATCTGAATTTCACGTATGAGCTCGAAGGCTCGGTTATGTATCTGTACGGAGTGTACTTTGATGAAGAAAATTGGTCGTACTATGTCAATGCCGAATTGACAGTGGTCGCACTTAGTTCTATGTCGGGTTCGGAGATCTCGCAAAATCTAAGGGCAACTGCAAATATGGATGACGACGAAGAACAAACGATCACTTATACATGTTCTGTCAATATAGATTTAATCTATACCGATTATCTTACACAAGTCAATATTTTTGAGTTTGATGCAGGCAATAATGTAATAAAGTCAAGTACAAGGCAGCGTGGCGAAAACTATCAGGCGGGCGAAAATTGTCAGTATGTGATAGTTGAACAGGTTTTCACCGATAAAAATGGAGAGCGGTACTCAAAGCGTTCCTTGGTAGATAGGTCGCAAGAAGATGATGAGGAGAGGACAATAAATCTGTTCTATGCAAACGGCGACGGGTTTACTGCGGAGGATGCTCTAAAAATTGATTTTTCATAAATGGTGTGTCGGGGTGTACGCAAAGTGCGCCCCGCATATTTTAATCCGGTAATTTAGTTGACTAAAGTGGTAAAATGTTATAAACTATATCTAAGTAATTTAAGGCGTAAAAACTATGCGGCTTGTGGTAAAGGTGGGCACGTCTACTCTCGCCCACGCAACGGGAAAACTAAATATCCGCAGGGTCGAAGAGCTCTGCAAGGTGCTCAGCGACATCAAAAATGCCGGTCATTCCGTCATACTCGTGTCGTCCGGCGCAATAGGCATGGGGGTGGGCAAGCTGAACCTTTCCGCCCGCCCTTTCGACATGCCCACCAAGCAGGCTGCCGCCGCGGTCGGTCAGTGCGAGCTCATGTATACATACGATAAGCTCTTCTCGCAGTACTATCACACCGTTGCGCAGATACTCATAACGGGTGACGACATCGAAAATGCCGGGCGCCGCGCCCACTTCGTCAACACAATGGAGCGCCTCCTTCAGCTCGGCGCCATTCCCGTTATAAATGAAAACGACACCGTTGCCACAGCTGAAATTTCAGTCGGCGACAACGACACTCTAGCGGCGGTCGTCTCGGTAAATGTCGGTGCGGATATGCTCGTGCTGCTGAGCGACATCGACGGGTTGTATACCTCCGACCCCAAGAGCGATTCCTCGGCAGAGCTCATAGCCGAGGTGCGCGAGATCACGCCCGCCATGCTCGGTGCGGCGGGAGGAGCAGGTTCGTCCCTCGGTACGGGCGGCATGCTCACAAAACTTCGCGCCGCCGATATCTGCACTCGCGGCGGAGTTGACATGGTCATCGCCAACGGCGGCGAGCCGGATATATTATATCAAATTATAAAGGGCGGGGGCAGGTGCACCCGATTCAGGTCAAAATTATGACGGCTACTACTGATATGCTTATAAAGGCAAATTCGGCAAAGAAGTCCGCGGCACTGCTCGATACGCAGTGCAAGCGCGATGCGCTTATGGCAATTGCGGACAGATTACAGAGTAATATGTCTGATATACTTGCCGCAAACGCCGCCGATATGCGCACAGCCAAGGGCACTATGTCAGACGTAATGCTCGACAGATTGTATCTTGACGCTCAAAGAGTTAACTCAATGGCGCAGGGCGTCCGCGCCGTCGCAGCGCTGCCCGACCCTGTCGGCGAGGTCATCGAAGGGTTTACACGGGACGACGGGCTGAAGATAGATAAGGTGCGCGTTCCTCTAGGCGTGGTGGCTATAATCTACGAAAGCCGCCCCAACGTCACTTCGGACGCCGCAGCGCTCTGCCTTATGAGCGGCAACGTCTGCGTGCTCCGCGCTGGCAAGGAGGCGCATGCCTCGGCTGCGGCTATAGTGCGTGCAATGAAAGCGGGGCTTGTTGACTGTGGGGCAGATGAAAATTTAATAAATCTCGTCGAGGACACTTCGCGCTCGAGCGCCGAAGAGCTGATGACTGCTGCGGGCTTTATTGATTTGCTCATACCTCGCGGCGGGGCTGGGCTCATTAAATCTTGCGTCCGCAATGCCAAGGTGCCCGTCATACAGACGGGTACGGGCGTCTGCCATATCTATGTCGACGGCAGCGCCGATTTTGATATGGCGCTTAAAATCATAGTCAACGCCAAGTGCAGCCGCCCTTCGGTGTGCAACGCCGCCGAAGTCTGCCTCGTCGACAGGTGCATAGCTGCAAAATTTCTGCCCCGCCTGTACGATGCTCTCGTCACCGAAAGGACGCAGAACAAGGTCGGGCTGCTGCTCGATGACGGCGCATCCGCGCTCATCGGCGGCAGGAGCTTCACGTCGCCTGCGGGCGAGGGCGACTTCGACAGGGAATTTCTTGACTACAAGCTGGCTGTCGGCGTAGTCGACGGCGTAAACGGGGCGGTGGCGCACATTCTGGCTCATTCTACGGGTCACAGCGACTGCATAGTCACCTCGTCGCCGCAGAGCGCATCGCTCTTTACCCGCCTTGTCGACAGCGCCGCGGTATACGTCAACGCGTCCACCCGGTTCACAGACGGAGGCGAGTTCGGTCTCGGCTGCGAAATGGGCATATCCACTCAAAAACTGCATGCCCGCGGGCCGATGGGACTGAGGGAACTGACCACATATAAATATATCGTCACCGGCAGCGGCAACGTGAGGTGACGGCAAAAAAGCACGTGCTTCGGCGCGTGTTTTCGCTTTCCTGCAATTGACAATATTTTATTGTCCTGCTATAATTTTCATGGAGCGCAGGGGAGGGAACGGTGAGCGCCGTTTCAGGCGAAAGGCAAAGGAGAAATAATGTTAGATGTATTTATCACTTCGTTGAATGCCGTAGTGCCCATAGTGCTTTTAATACTTTTGGGCTATCTCTTAAGGCGTTTCAACTTTTTAAACGACGGCTTTGTGTCTGTCGGCAACAAGTTCGTGTTCAAAGTCTGCCTGCCCTGTATGCTGTTTGTAAATATCTACGACAGCATGGACAGCTTTGATATCGACTGGACCGTGGTCATCTATTCGGTCATAATAATCTGTGCCATATTTGCCCTCGGACTCCTAACGGCGGTGCTCACGACAAAGCAAAACAAGCGCCGCGGCGTCATTTTGCAGTGCACGTTCCGCAGCAACTTTGCCATAATCGGGCTCGTGCTCGTCGAAAGGCTGGGCGGCGATACTGCAATAGCCGGCATAGTTTCGGCGTTCTCCATACCCGTGTTCAACATACTCGCCGTCGTCGCGCTCTCCATATTCGTCAGCGGGGAAGAGCAGCCTGCGCTCGGCGAAGGCTCTCCCGAAGCAGCCGGCGAGGTTGCTCAAGTTCGCCCCGCCCACAAGCACAGCGTTGGTCAGATACTTCTCAACATAGTCAAAAATCCTCTTATAATAGGCGTCGTGCTCGGTCTTGTCTTTGTCGGCATACGCGAACTCGAGCGCGCCGTCTGCGGCGGCGAAGTGCCTTTCCGCTTCGATAACCAGCTGCGCTTTCTGTACGAAGCCGTCACCGACATCAAATCCATAGCCTCGCCCCTTGCGCTCGTGGTGCTCGGCGGACAGTTCAAATTCTCCGCCGTCAGGGGCATGACAAAGGAAATAATCGTGGCTACCGCCTGGCGCATACTGCTTGCGCCCCTCATCGGCATAGGCGTAGCCGTGCTCTTGGATAACTATACCGATTGGTTCAATGTCTCCAACGCCGTCTATCCCACGCTGATAGCGCTCTTCGGCACACCCGTCGCCGTGTCCAGCGCCATCATGGCGGGGCAGATGAATAACGACGAGCAGCTCGCAACGCAGCTCGTCGTGTGGACGAGTATCTGTTCGGTCGTCACAATTTTCTTTACCGTGTTCATATTGATGTCCTGCGGACTGCTCACGGTATGAGCGGTATCAATACTCAGGGGGGAATGATGTATGAAAATTCTTGCACTCGGCGCACGCAGCGTCTGTCTGGAGCTCGAAGGCAGAGAGCCCTTTTTCGCGCCTGAAAAGTACACGATATATCTTAACGGCAGTGCGCACCGCGAATGCGATAAAAATGTATTTACTCTGCGCTCCCTTTCGCCGGACAGCCAATACTTTGTCGAGGCGGCGGGGCAGTCGCTCACTTTTTCCACCCTCGGCGAGAGCAGCTGTTTCAATGTCAGGCTGTTCAACGCCGTCGGCGACGGCGTCCACGACGATACGGGCGCCTTTTCGGCGGCGGTTGCCTGCCTGCCCGAAGGCGGCACTCTGTATGTGCCAAAAGGCACTTACCTTCTCAAACCGGTGTTTTTAAAGAGCGATATGACGCTCTATCTCGATGAAGGCGCCGTGCTCGTCGGCGTAACCGACAGAATGGAGTATGCCACTCTGCCGGGACTCATCGGCGACATCAATCTGGGTACATGGCAGGGGGAGGAGGTCACCTGTTTCGCCTCGCTGCTCACGGCATACAACTGTAAAAATATCACCATAACGGGCGGCGGAGTCATCGACGGCAACGCCCCTGCGGGCGATTGGTACCAAAACCACCGCGTCATGCGTGTGGCGTGGCGCCCTCGCGGAGTTTTCTTCAACCGCTGCGCTAATGTCACAATGTTTGGCATAACAGTCAAAAATACGCCCAGCTGGAACGTACATCCCTATTTTTGCATGGATGTAAAACTGTACGACCTCACTTTGCTCAATCCCGCCGGCATGCCCACCACCGACGGCATCGACCCCGATACCTGTCACGGCGTCGAAATAGCAGGCGTGGATATTTCCGTCGGAGACGACTGTATAGCCATAAAGTCGGGCACTATCGAGCAGGCTAAAAAATACAGATTGCCCTGCAGCGACATTGTTATACGCAACTGCCGCATGCGCAGCGGTCACGGCGGAGTGGTGCTCGGCAGCGAACTTTCGGGCGGTATCCAAAACGTCACCGTAGAGCAGTGCTTGTTCGAAGGCACCGACCGCGGCTTCAGAATAAAGACGCGCCGCGGCAGGGGCAGGATAGGCATCACCGATAATATAGTGTTCAACGATATCGTCATGCGCAACGTTAAGGTGCCGTTTGTCGTAAATATGTACTACAACATGGGCGACAACACCGGGCACACAGAATACGTATACACCACTGAAAAACTGCCCGTCGACGACCGTACGCCTTACATAGGCAGGTTCACGTTCAAAGACATGATCTGCACGGGCGTAGAGTACTGTGCGGGTGCGTTCTACGGTCTGCCCGAAGCCCCCATCGGCGGCGTCGCCTTCGAAAATGTTTCGTTTTCTTACAATAAGTCTGCCGAAGCCGGCTTTCCCGACATGAAGGAGATAAACAAAAAGGTCAAAAACGAGGGACTGTATTTTCAGTTCGTTAAGGATGTAAACCTTAAAAATGTAAAAATAATCGACCCCGACGGCGAAGCCATAGTTGCCGAAGGCGTCGAAAATATAAAAGAGGAAATTTAAAAACAAAAGTCATGCAGCTCAACATCAAAGATACTCACTATGTCGGCGTAAACGACCATACAACGGACCTGTTTGAAGGCATCTATCGTGTACCGCAGGGCGTTTCATACAATTCATATGTAATAACCGACGATAAAATAGCCGTAATGGATGCCGTCGACGAACACTTCGGCGACGAGTGGATAGCCAACATAAAGGCGGTGCTCGGCGACAGACAGCCCGACTATATCATAATCCAGCATATGGAGCCCGACCATTCGGCAAACGCTCTCCGCTTTGCCGAAGAGTACCCTTCGGTCAGAATAGTCGGCAACGCTAAGACGTTCGTCATGCTCTCAGAATATTTCGGCACCGACTTTGCCGACCGCAGGGTGGTGGTGGGCGACGGCGATGTGCTCTCGCTCGGCAGGCACGAGCTGCACTTCGTGTTTGCGCCCATGGTGCACTGGCCCGAAGTCATGGTCACTTACGACGCGTTGACAAATACGGTGTTTTCAGCCGACGGTTTTGGCAAATTCGGCGCGCTCGACGTTGAGCAGCCGTGGGACGATGAGGCGCGCCGCTACTATATAGGCATAGTGGGTAAGTACGGCAAACAGGTGGAGGCGGCTTTGAGTAAGCTCGAAAGTCTCAAAATATCCGCCATCTGCCCTCTGCACGGTCCCGTGCTCGAAGGCGACCTTTCGCACTATCTTTCGCTCTATCACACCTGGGCAAGCTATACTCCCGAACGTGAAGGGGTCATGATAGCTTACGCATCCGTATACGGTCATACAAAAAAGGCTGCCGAACTGCTAAAAGAAGAGCTTGAAAAGGCGGGGTGCGGCGATGTTATCATGCACGACCTCGCCCGCGACGACCGCTCGGTGTGCGTTGCCGACGCGTTTGTGTACTCCAAGCTCGTCATAGCGGGTATAACATATAACGCCAATCTCTTCCCCGCCGTACGCGAATTTATTGAAAATCTTGCCGAACGCAACTATCAGAACCGCACCGTGGCGTTTATCGAAAACGGCACATGGGCGCCCGTGGCGGCAAAGCTCATGCGCGAAAGATTCGGCTCTTGCAAGCTCAACTATGCCGAAAATACGGTCAAGGTCCGTTCGGCGCTCAACTCCGAAAGCCGCGAGCAGGTCAGACTGCTTGCAAATGAGTTGATAAATCGCTGATTTACGTATATAATCTGTGAGAAAATAAATCAAGGAGAATACTCATGAAAAAACTCAAAGAGCTGTGGGGCGAGTTTAAAAAATTCATCTCCCGCGGCAATGTTGTCGACATGGCAATCGGCGTTGTCATCGGTTCTGCGTTCACCGCGATTGTCAATGCCGTAACAAAGGGCATACTCATGCCGCTTGTAAACTGGGCTGTCACGTCCGCAACCGGCGGTCAGGGTCTCGAAGGTCTGCGTACCGTCCTCGGTACTCCCGCATATACGGTGGACGAGGTGACGGGTCTGCAGATAATCGATTGGGCAAGCACCAACTATATCGACTGGGGCACGTTCATCAATGCGGTCATCGACTTCCTGCTCATCGCAGTGCTGTTGTTCACCATTTTGAAAGTCTTCGTATCCCTTCAGAACGCCACAAAGGGCATCAATGGCGCCGACGCAAAGGAACATCGCAGGCTCGTCAAGCAGTATAAAAAATCCGGAATGACCCTCTCGCAGGCACAAAAGAAAGCCGATGAGGATATCGCCGCGCAGAAGAAGGCAGAAGAGGACAAAAAGGCTGCGGAAGCTGCGGCAGAAGCTGCAAAGCCCACCACCGAAAAACTCCTCGCCGAAATCCGCGACTTGCTCGCTGCAAACAATATCAATACTCAAAACAAGTAATCGAATAAATTGTCGGTCGCTGCGCTCTTTAATGGCGCAGCGACTTTTTAAATATTTGCGCAGTACTATGTTACGTGTACTAATTCCCGTACTTTCATGTCGCTGCCTTTAAATTATAAATTTTACGCCATTACGCTTCAAAAATCATTGATTTTTTTGTTTGGTTGTTGTATTATATTAAGGTAATCATTTTATTCGTTCTGCGCAATAAGCGCATGGGCTTTAAAGGCGATATCGGCTTCATATGCTTCCGTAGTTAAATGGATATAACAGCCCGCGCCTTCGGTGCCGTTGTGGGTTCGCGCGAGGGCGAAGCCCGCTGCTCTGCCGAGGGGACCCCTTCAGGGGTTTCGGCAGATACCCGCTACAAGCGTAAGCTTGTCGGCGGGAAACAATTTCATATGCTTCCGTAGTTAAATGGATATAACAGCCCGCGCCTTCGGTGCCGTTGTGGGTTCGCGCGAGGGCGAAGCCCGCTGCTCTGCCGAGGGGACCCCTTCAGGGGTTTCGGCAGATACCCGCTACAAGCGTGAGCTTGTCGGCGGGAAACAACTTAATATGCTTCCGTAGTTAAATGGATATAACAGCCCCCTCCTAAGGGGCCGTTGTGGGTTCGATTCCCGCCGGGAGTACCAAAAACACGCCGCCGCACAAGAGTGCGGCGGCGTGTTTTTAATGCACGAGAAAGGCGGCGGGATTCGAGGGTGGAGGCGCGAGCGGGAGCGAGCGGTTTGCGAGTGAAAGCCGAGTGTGTGAAGGAAGTTCGAACGCAAACTGAACAGCGGACAGCCGCTGTTCACCGGGGCGCGTCCGCCCAAGGCGCCATTTTTGCTGCATGGAAACAACGGCAAAATAATTACTGCTCTGAAGCCGCAATTTGTATTTATCTGTATCTGTAAATTATTTCGCCGGAGCTATAATTTTGGACCTTCGGTACTTCTGCATAGTAAAACAGAATTATAATATCGTCGGTAACTGGGGCGCCGTCGTCAAATTTATTGCGATAGAATAGCGGGTAAAGTCTGCCGTCATCTTGCAAAATTTCACCAAACTCCATGCCGTCGGAAGAACAGCAGCGGACCACGAATACCAGCAAATCATTCTGTTTAAAATATTCATTCGTATAGGGAAGGTCGAAGTTATATTTTAGATATTCCTGATAGTCTGTAAAGAGTTCCGTTTTATTATATCCGAACGTGAAACTGTCCATATCTTCATAATCAAAGTCAATTTTCTTTACGTCAAGACCGCAGGAAATATAATCTTTATAAGGGTCCTGTGCGCACCCTGCCTATATAATAAATGCGAATGAAATTACTAAGATTAACGATGTTAAAATTTTTTTCATTTTGACTTCATTCCTCCCTGATAATACAATCAAAACTTTTACCTGTATGTGATAATAGTATAATACAGGCAAGAAGAAATTGCAATATAAACCTGAAAACTCTTGGCTGCCGTGGCATGCGTCTGCATGAAATAGCGTTGTTTTGCGCAGTTGAGCGTGTTTTTTAAGTATCGCTCTAAAAAGATAGCCGCCCGCACTCATGTGCGGGCGGCTATCTTTTGAGAGCAGGTTTATGCTTCGGGTGCAAAAAGACGGCAAATGCACACCGTAAATGTTTTGGGTGGTCGTTTGCCGTCTTCAGCGAAGTTGTTATATCATGTCTACCCTGGCGTAGCCCTTTCTGGGCCGATACTTTTTGATAAATATTCTGTAGCGGAAGCGATATAAAAGAATTGCCGCAATCAGCACCGCAACTATTGCCGCGACTACGCCGATTACCACGGGGTCGAAATCGAGCAGGTCTAAGCAGCGCACGTGTATCCACATCTGGTTTATGTTGGCAAGCTTGTCGCCGAAATCGAGCATTACAACGCTTCTGTCTATCACGTTGGCTGTGGGGTACTGACCGAACAGCTGCCTGCCGCGGTCTATGTTCCCGCCGCTGTACACCGTATAAGTGATGTCGTTGCCGTAATCTTCCAGCCCCAACTGTGCAGTTGTGCTGTGCACGCCTTCGCCGAGTTCAAGGGTGGCGGCATCCACATACAATGTGTATCCGTCGCCGAAGAAAT
This sequence comes from uncultured Clostridia bacterium, assembly GCA_944327465.1. Taxonomy (GTDB): domain Bacteria; phylum Bacillota; class Clostridia; order Christensenellales; family Borkfalkiaceae; genus Coproplasma. Next base: position 14,230 of record CALVHH010000005.1, read on the forward strand.
AGCTGAGGTCGTATTCATATACTTCGGTCAGCTCTTCATCAAAGTACTCTTCGTCGGAAGGGTCGAATACAAAGCCGTAGTTCCAGTCCATGTAGTCGTATATCATGTCGTCGGCTATTGCCGAAGTATAGCCTATGTAGTACATGTTCCTCACTGCGTTGTCGGGGCGGGAGAGGAAGTTGACAAAAGCTTCTGCGGCTTCCTTGCGGCGCTCATCGCCGTCTATGCCTCGCTTCAACATTACCCAGCCGTCGAACCAGAGATTTGTGCATTCATCGGGCACCGAATACCAGAGCTCTGTGGGGTTCAGCTCGTCGCTGTCGGCTTCGTCCATGATATACACGGCGTCGCCCGACCACTGATAATTGGCGAGCACCTTGCCCGTCACCATATCCGCCTTGCCGCTGTCCGTTTCAAAGGAGTACACGTTTTCCTTGATATTTTTAAGCATGTCCTCGGCGGCGGCGATCGCCTCGTTTGAAGTGTCGTTCAAAAGGGCGCTTCGCTGCTCGGTGCCGGCATCTCCCGAAGGTATGCCTAGCAGCTCGTCGTTGTAAATTATGCTCAGCGTGGCAAAATACGCGTCGCGCACGTTGTCCTTTATAGTCACCTGCTTAAAATAATCGCCGTTCTGCAGTATATTGCATGAAGATACGTCGTCAACGTCCACAAGCAGCGGATTGTATACAAATCCCGTCGTGCCCCACATGTAGCAGGCGGCATATTTGTTCCAGTCATAGTCAACGAATATGTCGTCTATGTATTTGGAAACACCGTTTATATAATAGTTTTCATCAGTGCTCTCGTCAAAGAATGCCTCCGAATAGGGCTCTATGGCGTCCTCGTCCAAGAGCTTCATTATCATGTAATCCGAAGGGCAGACGAGATCGTAGACGTCGCCGAGCGACAGTCTGTTGTACAGGTCTTCGTTGGTGCCGAATGTCGAGTACTCTACTTCAATCTCGTAGTCGTGTGTGGAATTGAACCATTCAACAAAGTCGTCGACCATTGAGTTGGCGCCGAATACGCCCTCCGACGGATCGTCGGCGAAGGCATTATCTATATCTATCATCTCTTCGTCGTCCCATTCGCCCAGGTCTATGTATTCCTCCCAGTTCGCTACACGCAGCGTCACTTTCGTGCTCTGTTCGTCGGCTGCGCAGCCGTACATGCAAAAGGAGGAGGCGGCAACGGCAGCCGTAGCCAGCACGCAGAGCGCCTTTTTATATCTGTGCATTTGCAGCCTCCTTTTTCCTCTTGGAAGATGTGATGTTCATAACGATGACGACTGCCACGACTATAAGAAATATCAGCGTGGAGAGCGCCCAAAGCGCCGTCTTTATTTCCGTCTGACCGCCCTTGGTGGCATTGAATACGTAAGTACTAATGGTGTCGAATGTCGAAGGCTTGGTATAGGTGGTTATAAAGTAGTCGTCGAGCGAAAGGGTTATAGCCAGCATGAAGCCTGAAAGTATGCCGGGTATTAGCTGCGGCAGCACTACTTTGAACAGCGCCTGCGCGGGCGTCGCGCCCAAATCGAGCGCGGCTTCGTAAAGATTGTTGTCCATCTGCTTGAGTTTGGGCATCACCGAAAGGTATACGAAGGGTGCGCACAGCACTACGTGTCCCGCGCCGAGCGGAACGAAAGTATCCTTGTTTACGCCCAAAAGCACTATCAAAAGCACGCATACCGAAAATCCGGTTACTATGTCGGCGTTTACTACAGGTATCTGGTTGGCGGTGTGTAAAAGGTTTTTGGGAAGCTTTTTGGAATAGAACCCGCCTATAGCGCCAAGCGTTCCGAGTATTGTGGCAATGGTGGCGGAAGCGAGCGCAAGCGTAATGGTGCCAAGTATCATATCGCGCAGTTCTTCGTTTGCAAACAGGTTTATATAGTTTTCAAACGAAAACGCGTTTATGCCCTCGCCTACTATCGTGGCGTCAGTAAAGGAGTAGACGGCGAGCATCAGAATGGGTATGTATATGAAGCATAGTACTATGCAAAGCCATATAGCGGGGGCAATCTTTTTCATAATATCACCTCCCTGCCGCCGTTATCGTCCTTGTCACTGAATCTGTTGGTTATGAGCGTTACAAAGAATATAATGACGAGCAGTATCAACGAAATCATCGAACCGTTGTTCCAGTCGTAAGCATTGAAGTAGCTGCCTATCAGGCTGCCCATTATATACGTAGAATTGTACAGCATGTCCAGGACGACGTAATTTGTCATCGAAGGTAGCAGTACCATAGTTATGCCTGAAATTATTCCGGGCACGGACAGCGGCAGAGTCACCCTTAAAAATACCCTTATTTTGCTTGCGCCAAGGTCCTGGGCTGCCTCCATAAGGTTTTTATCCAGCTTTAAAAGCGAGGTGTACAGGGGCAGTATCATAAAGGGCAAAAAGTCATACGTCATGCCTATCACCGAATTCAAAAAGGGATAGGCGGCAATGTTGCCCTCTATTGCGGTCAGTATCTCCTTCAGCGCCGTTATCCTCAGCGTAAAGTTTATCCACATCGGCATTATGAACAGCAGCAACAACACGTATTTCTTTTTAAAGTTCGAGCGTGCCAGAATGTATGCCGTGGGGTAGGCTATTACAATACAGACCGCAGTCGTAGTTATGGCTAGCGCAAAGCTGTAAATTAGCGTGCCTATGGTGTTGGTGCTTGAAAAGAAGGATACCAGGTTGTCGAACGTAAACTGTCCTTCGCCGTTTGTAAAGGCGTAGTAGAGTATTACGAACAGCGGAGCTATCACAAACAGTATCAAAAACGCTGCGTACGGTATGCACAGCTGTTTACGGTTAAAGCGCAGTTTCATCTCAGTCGTTCTCCGCGGGCGCTTTAAGCGTCATCTTTATCTTATCTTTGGGTATGACGAGGCTGACGTAGTCGTCTGTGTTCCACATGTCGGGGCAGGATAAAACGTAATCCTCTTCGTTTTCCTCGGTGCGCACTATGTAGCGGTAGTGGTCGCCCTTGTATATCATCGAAATTATAGTGCCCGCGGCGCCGCCTTCGTCCTTGTCGTCGCTCATGGTTATGTCGTGAGTATCCACTTCCACGTTTACCACAACGCCCGTCAGGTCGAGCTTTTCGCCCGAAGCCGTTATCAGATATCCGTCCTCGTCGAGGTGCGAACCGGGGTAAAGCTTTGTGACGTCGCAGTCGAATTCGCCGTCGCCGAACTCAACGGTGTTGTTCTTGGTTATAACGCCTTCGAACCTGTTTATCGTGTATACGGGCTTCATCAGGTGTATGCCGTCGGGCTCTATACGCATGCCTATCGTGCTGCCCGGTTCGGCATAGGCGGTCGATTGAATGACTATTTCAAACCTGCCGACTTCTACGGTTATTTCGTAGTGCACGCCCTTGAACACGGTGGAAATTACTTCGCCCTTGAGCTGTCCTTCGCCCGGTTTGCAGATTATTATATCTTCGGGACGGACTACAACGTCCACGAGCTGGTTTGTTTCAAAGTCGTCAACGCATTCAAAGGTCGCTCCGCAGAAGCGCACCTTGAACTTGTCCACGACGGCGCCGTTGAAAATATTGCTCTCGCCTATAAAGTCGGCAACAAAGGTGTTTATCGGCTCGTTGTATATCTCGGTTGGTGTGCCTATCTGCTGTATGTCGCCGTCGTTTATTACGACTATCTTATCCGACATTGTCAGCGCTTCTTCCTGGTCGTGCGTTACATATATAAATGTAATGCCCAGGCGGCGGTGCATATTTTTTAGCTCTATCTGCATCTCTTTGCGCATCTTTAAATCGAGCGCGCCCAAGGGCTCGTCCAAAAGCAGTATCTCGGGCTCGTTTACTATGGCGCGCGCTATGGCTACGCGCTGCTGCTGACCGCCCGAAAGGGTGTGCACTCCCCTCTTTTCAAAGCCCTCCAGGTCCACCATCTCCAGCGCCTTTTTTACCTTTTTATCTATCTCCTTTTTGGTCAGGCGCTCCTTTTTTACGTATGTGTCGCCGGCTTCGTTTTTATATGTGTTGCGCACTCTCTTCAATCTCAGTCCGAACGCGATGTTTTCGTACACGTTCAGGTGGGGGAAGAGTGCGTATTTCTGGAATACGGTGTTTACGGGGCGCTTGTTGGGCGGCAGGCGTGAAATATCCTCGCCGTTCAAAAGTATCTTGCCCGAAGTGGGAAGGTCGAACCCCGCTATCATTCTCAGCGTAGTCGTCTTGCCGCAGCCGGACGGGCCGAGAAAGGTGACGAATTCTCCCTTCTTTACCTGCAGGTTGAAGTTGTCGACGGCTATCGTCTCGTCGTCGAACACCTTTTTAACGTCGATAAGTTCAATGATGTTGCGTTCTGTCATTATTTTCTCTCCTTAAAAGTTCGGCGGTGTGGAAATCCACAAAAATTTTGCGTTTGTCTTTCCGCAGTTGACTATTTTGTGCGCCTTGTCTGCGGTATAATAAAAGGTCTCGCCCTTTTTGCAGATGTAATTGTTCTTACCCAGCTCTATGCGTATGCGCCCTTCGAGAATGTACCCGAATTCTTCGCCCTCGTGCGGGAAGTCGACGGGGGTGGAGGCGCCCGACATCAGTTCCATCAGCACGGGTTCCATCCTGTTTTTCTGCGCATTCGGTATTATCCATTTAAGCAGCATGCCGTCGTCGCACTTTTCAATAAAGTCGTCCGTTCCGAAAACTATCCTCGCATCGTCGTCCTTTTTGAAAAATTCCGCAAGGTCTGTCCCCAGCGCCGAAAGTATGTCTATCAGCGTGGCGATGGAAGGGGAGGTAACGTCGTTTTCAAGCTGCGAAATATACCCCTTGGTCAGTTCGCATCTGTCTGCAAGCTCCGCCTGCGACAGGTTCAGCTGCAGCCGCAGTCTCTTTATCTTTGCTCCTATTTCCATATATATTATATAGTCCCTCCGCACGGCGCCGCGGCGCCGTTATTAAACATCGTGTTTACTTTCTCTAAACGGTTAGAAAAAGTAAACAAAAAGTTTAGTAATTACAAACCGAATTGATTATATTATTATTTGAATGAGCTGTCAATTGATTTTTAAAATAACTTTATGTGCTGCAAATATGATATTAATTTTCACAAATTTTCCATGTAAAGAAAATAATTATCATCAATTATGGCTTCGGCATGAAAACGCGTGCGGGCAAGCGCCGTTCGGCGCTTGCCCGCACGCGTTTTTTGTGTTAAAATACCGGCATGGACTTTTCGGGCGTTTACGAAAGATATCGCAAAAACAGGCTCATCCTGTTCGGCAGGGACAGTGCGTGTCTCGCCGCACTTGGTTCGCGCCTGTCGTCGTGCTCCCGCAGGGCGGCTGTGCTGTGGGCTCTCGGCGGCGCGGTTCGCCCCGCCCGTGCGCTCGCAGCTTATTTTCCGGGCGACGACAGGTTTGACGAAGCCGTCGCTCTTTCAAGGCTGTGGGCGGAAGGGGAGGTAAAGATGCCAGCCGCCAGGCATGCCATTCTTTGCGTCCATTCTGCGGCAAAAGAGACGTTCGATCCCGTTGCCCGCGCACTCTGTCATGCCGTCGGACAGGCGTGCTCCTGCGTGCATGCGCAGCGTCACGCCCTCGGTCTCGCTGTTTACGAACTGACAGCCATTGTCAGGCTGCATCCCGAAGGGTGGGAGGATGCAGTCGCCGTGGCTATAGATGGCTATCTGGATATGTTGAGCCGTGCCGAAGGTGCGGCGTTGCTGCCCCGTCGGTGGGCGGATTTCTTAAAATAAATATCGCAGCCCGAGACGGCTGCGATATTTTTTGCACGAAAATAAGGCGGACGATGGTCGTCCGCCTTTTATAACGTATCTCTGTATTTTAAGCCATGGCGTTGAGCTTCTTGGCAAGACCCGACTTTTTGTTTGCAGCCGTGTTCTTCTTGTATACGCCCTTGCTTACCGCACTGTCGATGAGCGAGCATACTTCGGGGAACATCTGCGTAGCCTGAGCCTTGTCGCCCGCATCTACCGCAGCCAGCAGCTTTTTGATGGCAGTCTTAACTTCGGACTTTATCATCTTGTTCCGGGCGGTCTTCTTTTCGATAACTAACGTACGCTTCTTTGCGGATTTTATATTAGGCACTTTATTGCTCTCCTTTTGCAAAAAAATATATTCTTGTTAAATCTTGAGTAATTTTATCATAAAAATATAAGCTTGTAAACTGTTTTTGGGCGCTTTTGAAATTTTTTTAATATAATTTTTGTGCCGCCGTCATAAATAAGAATATGGGTGTCAATCAATGCGGAACGGGGTGCACGGTATGCGTGTTCGATAGCGGTATAGGCGGACTCAATCTGCTGCATGCCTGCGCTGTGCGCTGTCCCGGCGCGGATTTTTTGTATTTCGCCGACAATTTCAATATGCCGTACGGTGAATTGCCCGCCGAAAAGGTGCGCCGCTTCGTGTTCGACGCGTTCAAAAAAATTGCCTCTTTCTCGCCGGCTGCGGCGGTGGTTGCCTGCAATACAGCTACGGCGCTCTGCATTGCCGACCTTCGCGCTCAATATCCCTTTCCCGTGATAGGTATACAGCCGGCAGTAAAGCAGGCGGTGGAGTGCAGGGGCAGCTGTCTTGTGCTGGCAACGCCCGCAACTTCGGCAAGTCCTTCCTTCGCCCGCCTGTGCGCGGACTACGGCGAAGGGCGGGCGGAAGTGCTTCCCTGCCCCGGGCTTGCGGAATACATTGAGCGAGGCATCGGGGCTTTTCCCTCCTTTGACGGCATATCACGTATTCTGCCCCGCCCCGACAGTTCGCCGTCGTGCGTTGTGCTCGGCTGTACCCACTACGTGTTTGCCCGCGACGCCATTGCGCGGCACTATGGCTGCGATACGTTTGATGGAATTTTAGGGACGGCTGACCACTTGGCTGTTATTTTGGGAAAAAAGCCAAATAATAGTTTAACTAATCAAAATATTGGGTTTGTAGGCGGAGATTACGTTAAAAACGAGCGGATATACCGCAAAATATTTGGTAATTATCGCAATAATATAGATGTTTAGTTTTACTAAAAAGTAAAAACTTTTAAATTTTTTAAAAAAATTTGCATTTGGTGGTTGACAGTGGTCAAAGTCTATGATATTATATAGATACTTAGTTTTACAAGGTAACTGTCATGGCAATGTTCACGGGAGAGTATTTTCATCAGCTCGATGCAAAAAACAGAATACGCATCCCCGCAAGACTCAAAAAGGACCTGGGGGAGGAGTATTACTTCGCCTTCGGCACCAACCATTGCATCTTCGTGTTCACCAAGCAGAAGATGGAGCAGTACCTTGAAGAACTCGGTGCGGCAAAGCTTTCCGACCTCGAAGCTCAAAAGCGCGTAAGGATGTTTGCCAGAACGTGCGTGCAGGTCGAAGAGGACAATCAGGGAAGGATAGTTTTAAGTCCCGAACTCAGGCGCCATGCGCAGCTCGGCAAGGACGACAAGGAGCTTGTGATCTGCGGCGCGGTCAACAGAATAGAGATTTGGAACAAGCGTCTCTACGATGAGTACACCGCCGACATGGAGACGGATTACGACAAACTGTTCTCCGAGCTCGACATATAATGGCAACCTTTTCGCACATTCCCGTCATGCTCGAAGAGTGCATGCAGGGGCTCGCCGTCCGCGACGGCGGAACGTACTTTGACGGCACTGTAGGGGGAGGCAATCACTCCTACGAAATACTCAGGCGCTCGTCGCCTTCGGGCAGGCTGATAGCCACCGACCTCGATGACGAAGCCATAGCGGCGGCAACGCAAAAGTTGAGCTTGTTCAGCGGTCGCTTTGCCATATACAAATCGAACTACAAAAACTTTGAGCAGGTATTTGCTCAGGCGGGCGTCGACAAGCTCGATGGCATATTGCTGGATTTTGGAGTATCCAGCCATCAGCTTGACACGGAAGAGAGGGGGTTTGCCTATATGAAGAAGGATGCCCCGCTCGACATGAGGATGGACAGGTCAAACCCGTTGACCGCAGAATTTATCCTCAACACTTATACCCGGCAGGAAATTGCAGCAATTCTTCGCGACTACGGCGAAGAGAGGTTTTCCTCGCAAATTGCCGCAAAGGTGGTCGAAAGTCGGCAAATTGCCCCGATAACCACCTGCGGACAATTCGTAGACATCATCGAAAACAGCATACCGAAAAAATTCCGGCAGAACGGTCCCGCCGCCAGAAAGAGTTTTCAGGCGATAAGGATAGCCGTCAACGGAGAGCTCGAAGGGCTTTACGACTGCGTTACAGGCCTTACCCGTAGGCTTAAGAAGGGCGGAAGGATAGCCATCCTCACCTTTCATTCGCTCGAAGACAGAATAGTAAAGCGTGCGTTCAATGAACTTGAAGCCGACTGCATCTGTCCCAAGTCGCTGCCCGTCTGCGTATGCGGCAAGAAGAAGGAAATTGAAGTTTTAACAAAAAAACCCGTAACGGCATCGCTAAAGGAGATAGCGATCAATTCGCGCTCGAAGAGCGCAAAACTGCGCGTGGCGCAAAGGATATCAGAATAAAGCGATAAGGAGAAAACTATAATGGCAGTCGCAACCCCGGTACTCGAAAGACAAACCATTCAGCCCCAGGCTGATATATCTTCGGATGCACTTCACAATGCACAAATCAAAGAAAACTACAGAAGATTGATGGATCCCAATTTCGGTACAGACAATTCAAAGGGGTCGACGGCAGCAATGAGCAAGGAGCAGGCTCTCGAGGACCTGCGCGCAAGCATACTGCGCCATTCCAAGCCTGCTCAGCCCGAAATTGCCCAGGCGCCCGTTCGTCAGGCGGAATACGTTCAGCCCGTCACGGTCAGACCTGTAGTTGAACAGCCGGTAGTGCAGCAGCCTGCAATGGTGCAGGCAGAGCAGCCCGCTCAGCCCTACCTGGTCACGAATGCCCGTGCGGATGCGGAAATTTTCCGCGCCGACAGCCCTGTAAACCAGCGCTTCGTCAATCCCGCCCAGGCGCCCGTAGTCATCGATGAGGAGGAAAACGAAGATCTTCGTCCCACGATGACGACCATACAATATAAAAACATGACCGAAAGCGAAAAGCGCGAGGTCAGGGCAATCGCTGCCGAACAGCGCAACAAGCGCGTTCTTTCGGGCAGGGATAAGGCGATAATTGCCACATTCATAAGCGTGGTGGTGGCGCTCTTCGTGCTCGTCATCGTCAATTCGGCGGTCATTGCCGGTCTGAACAGCGAACTCAGCATAATCGAAAACAACATCAATACGGTCAGCTGGGCGCTCGATAACGTCAATGCTCAGATAGATTCCATAACAAGTCTTGAAAACATAGCTCTCTATGCTCAGGCAAACGGACTTGTAATGCCGTAAGGAGAATTCCCATAAAAAACACAACTCAATTTTCATTGACCGTTTTACAAAAGAGGTTATTGTCGGTAGTACTGGCAATAACCTTTATTTTTTTCATAATTGCCGCACGGCTGTTCTACGTGCAGGTCATTTGGGGCAGGGAACTCGTCATGCGCGCCTCCGACCAGTGGAACAGGGAGATACCCGTCGTTGCTGCGAGGGGGCTCATCTATGACAGGAACGGCACCGTCATAGCGGGCAACACGCAGTCGTATGCGGTGTTTGCCCGTCCCAACGCCGTCGGCGACAAGGCGTACGCCGCGGCAATGCTCGCCCCGCTGCTCGGGCAGGACGAAGGCGCCGTCTTAAAAAAACTGCATAAAAGCGGCGTCTCCGAAGTCACCCTCGCAAGGCAGACCGGTCGCGCCGCGGTGGAGGGCATAATTTCGCTCGGCATCGACGGAATATACTATTCTCCCGATACCTCCAGGGCGTATGCCTACGGCGACGCGCTCTGCCAGGTGCTCGGCTTCACTTCCTCCGACGGTCTCGGACTGTCCGGAATTGAAAAGGTGTACAACGACGTGCTGTCCGGCATCGACGGAAGCATTCTGTATTCTTCCGACATAGTCGGCAATCTGACCGACGGCACCGACATCGTCTACCGCGAGGCGGTGGACGGCGACGGGATAATGCTTACGATCGATATCGATATCCAGCTCGTCGCCGAGCAGGCGGTGCGCAGGGTGTGTCTGTCGTCCGGGGCAGAGAGCGCGTCGTGCATAGTGCTCGACCCGAACAGCTTCGAAGTACTTGCCATGGTCAACTATCCCTCCTACGATTTGAACGACATCCCCCGCGACGAACCGGAAGTGCTCAACAGTCTGTCCCGCAACACCATAGTCTGCGACATCTACGAGCCCGGTTCCACTTTCAAAGTAGTTACGGCTGCGGCAAATCTGCAGGAGTACCTCAACGGCAATACTGCGGCGTTTTCGCCAACGTATATCTTCAACGGCAGCCGCACGCGTTCGGTGGACGGCACTACAATACGCTGCTGGTCCGACCACGCCAACGGCAAGCACTCGTCGCAGACGCTCGCCCTCGCGCTCAACAACAGCTGCAATCCCTGCTTCACTGATATCGCCCTCGCGCTCGGTACCAACGTCTTCTATGACTATCTCACCCTGTTCGGGCTGGGCAACGTCACAGGCATCGATTTTGCCGGCGAGGCGCTCGGCATGCTCGTGCCGCAGTCGCTCGTGCGCGACTGCGACCTCGCCCGCATAGGTTTCGGTCAGACCGTCGCCGTCACGGGGCTGCAGCTTGCATGCGCCGTGGCTTCGGCTGTAAACGGCGGAAATTATTACGTGCCGTCGCTTGCAAGGGGCGTGGTTTCAAAGGACGGCAGCGTGGAAGAACTGTCGCCCGTGCTCAAAAATACTACGATAAGCGAACGTGCGTCTGCTATGCTGTGCGAAATGCTCGAAGGCGTCGTTGCCGAAGGCAGCGGAAAGAACGCCTATATCGAAGGCTACCGCGTGGCGGGCAAGACGGGCACGGCGCAAAAGTACGAAAACGGCGCAGTGGCGCAGGGCAAGTATGTGTCGTCGTTTGTCGGGTTTTTTCCTGCAAACGAGCCGCGTTATCTTGCGCTCGTCATAGTCGATGAGCCTCAGGGCGCCTATTACGGCAGCGTGGTGGCTGCGCCCGTTGCGGCAGAAATTTTCAACGGCATCATCTCTGTAAAAAATATACCGCCCGTTGAATGACAGGAGCATTTTATGAAACTCAGCACTCTGTTGAACAGTATACCGTACATTCGCATTGTCGGCGACGCCGAAGCGGAGGTTACGGGTATATGCACGGACAGCCGCAAAGCCCGCGGCGGCGATCTGTTCGTATGTTATGCGGGAGAAAGGGCGGACTCGCACGTCTACGCGGCGGAAGCTTGCCAAAAGGGGGCATGCGCCGTGGTGTGTCAGCGCGAACTCGACGTGCCCGTTCCACAGGCGATCGTTGCCGACGGCAGGGCTGCCGTAGCTCCGCTCGCCCGCGCATTTTACGGATACGCCGATAAAAAGCTCAAGATAGTCGCCGTGACGGGCACTAACGGCAAAACTACCACTACATATATGCTCAGGTCGATATTTGCCGAAAACGGCAACAAGACGGGCATAATAGGAACGCTGGGCATCTTCTACGGCGACACGTTCATAGCTCCCGAGCTCACAACGCCCGACCCCGTCTTTCTTCACGGCGTATTTGCCGACATGGCTGCGTGCGGAGTGGAGTATGTGTTCATGGAAGTCTCTGCGCATGCGCTGTATTTCGGCAAGACGGCGGGGCTGAACTTCGACGCCGCGATATTTACAAATCTTACGCGTGACCATCTCGACTTCTTCAAGGATATGCAAAGCTATGCACGCGCCAAGTGCAAGCTGTTTGAAGACGGCGTGTGTAAAGTGGCTGTCGTCAATTCAGATGACGAGCTCGGCGCGCAGCTCGCCCGCCGCCGCGGCGTGCTCAGCTACGGGCTGAACAATCCCGCCGATACTTTTGCAATCGACGTCGTCGAAAGGATAGACGGCTCCGATTTCGTCATCAATTTGTGCGATGAGCTCTACGATATCCGCCTCAACATGCCCGCCGTCTGCAACGTATACAACGCTCTTGCCGCAGCGACCTGTGCGCATGCGCTCGGGGTAGATATATCCGTCATAGCCCGCGGGCTCGCAGGGCTCCGCGGCGTGCCCGGCAGGCTGGAAAGGGTGGCGGAACACAACGGCGGGCTCATCTTTGTCGATTACGCGCATACTCCGGACGGCATCGAAAAGGTGCTCGGCGGATTAAAAAGACTGTGTACGGGCAAGCTGTACTGTCTGTTCGGCTGCGGCGGCAACCGCGACAGCGAAAAGCGCCCGCTGATGGGTGAGTGCGCGGCAAAGTATGCCGATTTTCTCATAGTCACTTCTGATAATCCACGCTTTGAAGACGCCTACGACATAATAAGCATGATAGAGCCGGGCATACAAAAGGCGGGCAAACCCTATGTAACTATAAGCGACCGCGAAATGGCGACCGAATATGCCATAGACCTGCTCGATAAAGGCGACATTCTGCTCGTTGCGGGCAAGGGCGGCGAAAACTATCAGGATATAATGGGTATAAAACACAGCTATAACGACAATACGATAATAAAAAAGATCTTAGGCGAGCGGTCGTGAATCATTTGCTCTGTATACTTGTATCCTTCCTGCTTTCGGCTGCGCTTATGGCGCTCGTGCTTCCCCTTTTAAGAAAGCTCGGCGCCGAGCAGTCCGTGCTCTCGTATGTAAAACAGCATGCATCAAAAAACGGCACGCCCACTATGGGCGGGCTGACGTTTGTTGCCGCTCTCTCGGCGGCGTCGCTCATATTCGACGACGCTTCGGATAACCGCGTTGCGCTCACCCTCGCCGTGACGGCTGGTTTTGCGGTGGTTGGGTTTTTAGATGACTTCATCAAAATACGGCGCAGGCACAACGAAGGTCTAAAGCCGTACCAAAAGATACTCTTTCAGCTTGCAATAGCCGTGATTGCCGCGGTTTACTGCTATATAAACGGTATTACGTCTGTCAATGTACCCTTCGGCGGCGGCATCGCCGCCGATATCGGCGCGGCGGTGGTGCCTCTGGTGCTGTTTGTGTTCGTGGCTACGGTCAACTGCGTCAATCTCACCGACGGTTTAGACGGTCTCGCGGCGGGAACAAGCGCTGCGTACCTCGTCACCTTAGGTACTATGCTAAACATAACAGGCAGTTTTGGCGGCGCCACCGCGCTGGCGGGCGCCGGGGCGCTGGCAGGCTTTCTGCTGTTCAACACCAACAAGGCGAGCGTCTTTATGGGCGACACCGGTTCGCTTGCCCTCGGCGGGCTCATCTCCTGTCTTTCGGTATTTTCGGGCAATGTCTTGTATATTCCTCTCATAGGCATAATGTTTGTGCTCTCGGGCATATCCGTCATCGTTCAGGTAATATACTATAAAAGGACGGGGCGCAGGGTCTTTTTAATGGCTCCTTTACATCATCATCTGCAGATGAAGGGGCTTGCCGAAGGCAAGATAGCTTATGTCTATTTTGCCGTCACTGCGCTCGTCGGAACAGTATGTCTGATATTTGCGTGAGGTGAAAATGTATTTTAAAGGTCAAAAATTTCTGGTGGCGGGCATGTCCAGGTCGGGTGAGAGCAGTGCCCGCTTTTTGCTTGCCCGCGGAGCCGAGGTGTATCTCTACGACGACATTCAGGACGGCGCCGTGCGCGACTGCGAAAAAAAGCTGTCCGAACTCGGCGCGCACGTCGTCACCGCGCAGAACTATGAAGAGGCGCTTCGCGCCTGCGACGTGCTCGTGCTCAGTCCCGGCATCCCCATAGATAACGCCCTGCCCGTTGCGTTCAGACGCATGGGCAAAGCCATCACCGGCGAGGAGGAGCTGGCGGCGCGGTACCTGCGGGCGACTTCGGTCGCGGTCACGGGCACCAACGGCAAGACGACGGTCACCTCTATGATACGTTGCATGCTCGAAGGCTGCGGCAGGAACTGCGCAGCGTGCGGCAACATCGGCGAACCTACGCTCAATTTCGTCGAAAAATTGTCCTACGGCGATTTCGCCGCCATTGAAATTTCCTCCTTTCAGCTCGAAACGCTGTCGGGGCTGCGCCCGCATATCGCCGTCGTGACCAACATATCCGAAGACCACCTCGACAGGCACTACAACATGGAAAACTACGTCTATCTCAAGAGCCGACTGGTGCGCGGTCTGCGCGAGAGCGAATACGCCGTTTTGAATTACGACGACGAGCGCGTGCGCGCCTTTGCCTCGCTCACCCGTGCAAAGGTAGTGTATTTCTCGGCGGCGCAGCGCGTAGATGGCGCCTGCTGCGAGGACGGATCGGTCGTTTATATGGGCAAAAAGCTCTTTTCTGCCGATGAGCTGCCGCTCGGCGGCGAGCACAATCTTTCAAATGTCCTCGCCTGCGTGGCGGTGGGGTGCATACTCGGGCTCGAGCCGCAGTCAATATGCTCCGCGCTTGCCTCTTTCAAGGGAGTAAGGCACCGCATGGAGGAGGTGGCACAGGTCGACGGCGTAACTTACATAAACGACAGCAAGGGCACCAATATCGATGCGGCGCTCAAGGCGTTAAGCTGCATGCGCTCGCCCGTCATTCTGCTCGTCGGCGGCAAGGATAAGGGGTACGATTACGGCAGACTTTTTTCGGGACTGTCGGGAAGTCCCGTGGTGCACGCCGTGTTCTACGGCGAAAACAGGTACGAGCTTCTGTCGGCTGCGCTTGCGCAGGGCTTTTCCGAGTATTCGCTCTGCCGCGGGCTGAGCGAAGCGGTAATGCTCGCGCACTCCTATGCCGTGCCCGGTCAGTGCGTGCTGCTGAGTCCCGCAAGCGCAAGCTTCGACGAATTTTCGGGCTATGAGGAGAGGGGTGAAAGGTTTGTCTCCATCGTCAAAAGTTTTGCCGAAAAGGCAGGCTCTGTTTGAAAAACCTAAAAATATCGGCGACGTCCCGCTGCTCGTCTGCACGGCGGGCATGGCTGCGTTCGGCTGCGTCATGGTGTATTCGGCAAGCAGCTATGTCGGCGAAGTTTTGTATGACGACGCGTTCTTTTTTGTAACAAAGCAGCTCGTCGGCGGGGCGATAGGGCTTCTTGCCATGGTTGCCGCCGCATTCGTGCCCTATAAAAAACTTGCCGCGCTCAAGTATCCGCTCGCCGCCCTGGCGGCGGTGTTGCTCGCGCTCGTCTTTGTCCCCGGCATAGGCGTTACAAATTACGGCGCAACGCGCTGGATAGGTCTGGGCTCGCTGACCATTCAGCCCTCCGAAATTGCAAAGTACGCCTTCGTGCTGTTTGCGGCGGCTCATTTTGCAAAAAACTACGGTCGAGCGCGCAGTTTTAAGGGGGTAGCGCCCGTGCTCGCTCTCGGGGTCGTCTACTGCGCGCTGATAATTGCCGAACCGAACATGTCCATAACCATGTGCGTAGGGCTGCTCATGCTCGCGCTCGTCTTTCTTTCGGGCACGAACTTAAAGACCTTTGCCGTCATGCTCGTGCCGTGCGTCGTTGCCGTCCCCGTGCTCATCGCGCTCGAACCCTACAGGCTCGAGCGGCTCAGCGCATTCATCGACCCCTGGGCATCCCCGCGGGATGAGGGCTACCAGCTCATACAGTCGCTCTATGCCCTCGGCAACGGCGGCTGGCTGGGGGTGGGGCTGTTCAACTCCACGCAGAAATACCGCTTTCTGCCCTTTGCCGAAAGCGACTTCATAATGTCCGTCATGGGCGAAGAGCTGGGCTTTATAGGGCTCATTGCCTTCTTCGCCGTTTGTCTGTTCATGATATGGCGCGGCATAGCTATAGCCCGCCGCTGCACTCAGCCGTTCGGCTATCTTCTGGCGGCGGGTATAACGCTCGTGTACGGTATCCAGGTTGCTGTCAACGCGCTCGTCGTCAGCGGCTGCATTCCGCCAACAGGGCTGCCGCTGCCGCTCATAAGCAGCGGCAACACTTCGCTCGTCATAACTATGGCGTCGATGGGCGTATTGTACAACATCTCTGCCGAGCGTTAACAAGCTTGCGGCTCATCCCATATAATGTCATTAAGGCAGCCTGAAGGCTTTTGCGTTCGGGCTGTTTAGTATTTTTACATTTATGGGGTCATTATGGATAAGTACAAGATAAGCGGAGGCCGCCGCCTCGAAGGGTGTGTGCGCATCCAGACGGCTAAAAATTCCGTGCTGCCCATTCTTGCCGCCGCCGTCCTTACCGACGGCGCGGTCACCGTGCTCAACGTGCCCGATATCACCGACGTGCGCAATATGGTCAAAATACTCTGCCGCCTGGGCTGCAGAGCCGCCTATCGCGGCGACGACATAGTCATCGACAGTTCGTGTGCCGACAACTGCGAAATCCCCCGCGCCCTCGCGCACGAGCTCAGGTCGTCCGTGTTTCTGCTCGGTTCGGTCATCTCGCGCTTTCACAGAGCAAGGATAGCCTATCCGGGCGGGTGCGACATAGGCCTCAGACCCGTCGACCTGCACCTGACCGGGTTGAAGAGGCTGGGGGTGGAGATAACCGAAAGCAACGGCTACATAACCTGCAGCTGCAAAAAACTTGTCGGTAACGAAATAATGCTCGACTGTCCCAGCGTCGGCGCCACCGAAAATCTCATGCTGGCCGCCGTCAGGGCGGAGGGTGAGACGGTCATCAAAAACGCCGCGAGAGAACCGGAGATAGAGGACCTTCAGAATTTCCTCAACAGCATGGGCGCAAAGGTGTGCGGTGCGGGGAGCGGCACGGTCAGGATAGAGGGGGTAAGCCGCCTCGGCGGGTCGGTGTACCAGCCGATAGCCGACAGGATAGAGGCGGGCACTTTTCTTATAGCCGCCGCAATGTGCGGCGGCAATATCGAGCTCGAGGGCATCAATGCCGAAAATTTGAGTTCTCTTTTACATAAACTCAGGGAAAATGGTTGCAAACTGCGCATAAAAAATGATAAAATATATTTCAGAAGCGATAAGCGCCCCGTTTCGGTAAAGAGCATCGAAACACAGCCCTATCCCGGCTTCCCCACCGACCTGCAGGCGCAGATGACGGCGCTCTGTTGCGTGTCGTCGGGCAACAGCATAGTCACCGAAAACCTGTTCGAAACGCGCTTTAAATACGTCCCCGAACTGCGCCGCATGGGTGCCGACATAACCGTCGTCGACAGGTGCGCGTTCGTGCGCGGCGTCGAAAAGCTCAGGGGTGCGGTGACGGTCGCCAACGATTTAAGGGGAGGCGCCGCCCTCGTCATCGCCGCTCTCGCGGCGGAAGGGGAGAGCGAAGTGCTGGGCATCTCGCACATCGACAGGGGCTATTCCCGCTTCGAGTATAAGCTTGCTTCGCTCGGCGCCGCCATAGAGCGCGCCGGCACTTGAAAGGTCATGACAGGATATATCAGAAAAGCAGTTACGGCAATTTTAATACTTGTCTTTATCGTCGCCGCCGTCATAGGCGTCGGCGTTATCACCACGCTCAGGAACGTAAATGTTGAGTATATCTACTATTCTTCCGCCGCGGATGGCGAAAGCGATGCGGAGTACCTCGCCGCGGTCGAAGAACTCAACGCGCTCAAGGGTGAAAATCTCATGTTTCTCGAAGATGAACGCATCCTTGACTGCGTCACCGGCAACAAGGTGTATATCGAAAGCTACAAAAAGGTCTTTCCCTGTTCGGTGGAAGTCGTTCTCAGGGAGAGGGTGGAACAGTACGTAAGGCGCAATTCTCAGGGTCTTTACGACGTATACGATGTGAACGGCGTCTATCTTGAAACGCGAGCTTCGGCTTTGAATCCTTCCGACTCCAGTCCCGACGTTCTTCTCGACGTCGACGACAGGGTGTTAGGCAGCGCCATAGAAATATGCGCTCATTTTAGGGATAGCTTCGGTTCGATACGCGACCTCGTCTCTTCGGTGACAGCCGGCTACGACGGCATACTCGAAACTTCCGAAATGACGCTTCACATGTACAGCGGGCTTTCGATAGTCGTGTGCGACTACGATGAGTTCACTGCCGAAAAGATACAAAAAGTGTGCGAAGAGTACGGTAAACTCAGCGAAGCGCAGAAACTGAAGGGCGCTATTTATGCCGTCAGCCTTAACGATGACGCCGAGGGCGACTATGCCGCGTACTACAATCCCGATCTTGACGGGTTAACGACATAAAAACACAAAATATTGCGTACGGCGGCTTGATTTATACAATTAAGCCGCTTTTTTAATGCCAATTTTGTTGACAATATAATCGCTCGGGTATATAATTATTGTATAAGTTTATATGCGTCATTTTGCGCAAAGGGAAAGTCATAAGTTGCGTAACAAAAGCGTAGCGGTATTGGACATCCGCTCTTCCGAAGTCTGTGCGGCAGTGGCGGAGCGCGGCGTCAACAATACCTTCATAATCAAAAGTAAATACACCTGTTCTTATGATGGCTATGCCGACGGCGAACTTTTGGATATCGCAAGCTTTACGTCTGCGGTGAAAAAGGTCGTCGGCAATACTGTTGCCGCATCGGGCGAAAAGTTTACCCGCTTTTATGTAGGTATTCCCGACGAGTTTTTAAAAGTCTGCGTCACGGAAGGGGGAATAGCCCTCAATCCTCCGCAGAAGGTAAAACCCGCCCACATCCATGCAGTCGCCGAAAGCGCTCAGCCAAGCGGAGAAAACGGCTGGTCTGTAGTTGAACGCAGCCCCGTATATTATTCGCTTTCGGATAAGCGCAGGGTCATTGACCCCGAAGGCTGCTTTACCGAAAGCCTGCGCGCCAGGATAAGCTGGTTTCTCTGCAAAAACTCCTTTGCAGGCTGCGTTGTGGAAGCTTTCAAGTCTTTCGGGCAGATGCGGCTCAAATTCGTGCCCTCGTCGCTCGCTCAGTCGTGCTATCTCATAGCGCCCGCCCAGCGCGACAACCTTGCCGTGCTGTTGGATATCGGCTATATCTCGTCGTCGCTCAGCGTTTCCTGCGGCAACGGCGTGGTCTACAGCCGCGCATTCTCCGTCGGCACCGGTCATATAGCCGCCTTCCTCATGGACGAGCTCGAAATTCCCTACGAAGTCGCGCTTCAGTTCATGTCGCGCATAAACCTCAACGCCAAGGACGGCTTCTCTTCGTTTACCGAAGTAAGGTACGGCGACATGCTTTACAGTTATTCGTCGTCAGCGCTGCGCGAACTCATACGCGAAGGGCTCGACGGCATATGCGATTTGGCAGTCGAGTGCATGAGCGGCTATACCGAACGCGATATCACCGGCAAAACGCTCTATCTTACGGGCGAAGGCGCAAAGGCGGTGCGCGGCACTCCTGAGCATATTTCCGTCAGGCTGGGCTGTCCAGTAAACGTCGTCTGTCCGCATGTTCCCTATTACGATAAACCTAAGTTCTCGTCGCTGTTCAGCCTGCTCGATGCGGCTCTCGGCGATAACTAAAATAAAAATAAATCCAAATCAAAAAATAATGCCTATTATTTACGCGCATTTACGGAGGTCAACAAATGTTTAACGATCAGGCAGTAAACAACATATCGGGCAGAGCCAAGATTAAGGTCATAGGCGTCGGCGGCGCAGGCAACAACGCCGTCAACCGTATGTTGGAAGCAGGCATCAGCAGTGCCGAATACATAGTCGTCAATACAGACAGTCAGATACTTGCACTCTCTTCCTGCGAGAATAAGGTGCAAATCGGCAGCCAGCTCACCAAGGGTCTCGGCGCAGGCGCCGACCCCGATATCGGCAGAGCTGCCGCCGAAGAGAGCAAGGACGTATTGACCGATTTGATAAAGGGTACCGACCTGCTGTTCATCACGGCAGGCATGGGCGGCGGCACCGGCACGGGTGCGGCTCCCGTCATTGCAAAAATAGCAAGGGATATGAAGATCCTCACCGTTGCGGTCGTCACCGAACCTTTCGCCTTCGAGGGCAGAAAGAGAATGGAGAACACCGTAAAGGGTCTTGAAAATCTCAAAAAGTATGTCGATACTCTCGTCATCATCCCCAACGACAAGATAAGAACGGTAGTGCAGAAGAACACCCCCATGGTCGAAGCTCTGCGCGTCGCCGACGAAATACTCAAACAGGGTATAAGGGGCATTGCCGAACTCATCGTCAATCCCGCGCTCATCAACCTTGACTTTGCCGACGTAAAGGCAGTGCTCAAGGACAGGGGCATAGCCCATCTCGGCGTAGGCGTTGCCAAGGGCGACAACAGAATAATCGAAGCTGTCCGCGTCGCCGTCAACAGCCCTCTGCTTGAAACCACCATCGAAGGCGCCCGCGGCGTCATTCTCAACGTCGTCGGCGGCACCGACCTTACATTCGACGAAGTTGCAGATGCAGCCGAGCTCGTCCGCAGTGTTGTCGATGCCTCTGCAAACATCATCTTCGGCGCCCGCATCGACCCCAACGTCCAGGACGAAGTCGAAGTTACCGTCATCGCTACGGGCTTCCCCGGCTTCGAAACGAGAAAGGAAGACGACCAGCAGAAGTCGTCCTACGGCAGGTCGTTCTTCGGCGGCTCCATCGGCGGTCGCATGCCAATAAACAACGACCCCTACAACAGCCAGCGCGGTTCGTACAATCAGCTCAACCGCGGCATCGGTCAGCAGTCTTCGCAGGGCTACTACAACCGCCCTCAGGCTTCGCAGCCTCAGCAGCAGCCCGCTCAGCCTCAGCAGCAGTATGCCCAGCCCCAGCAGACAAGTTATAATCAGCCTGCTCAGCCCCAGTACTCGCAGCCCGCTCAGCCTCAGCAGCAATACGCCCAGCCCCAGCAGACCGCTTACAGCCAACAGCCCCATGCTCAGCCCGCTCAGCCTCAGTACTCGCAGCCTTCCGAGGATGTGACTATCGAGCGTCCCAGCGATAAGAGTGTGCCCAAGTTTGCCCGCATGCTCAAAAATCTCGGCAGACACGGCAACGACTGATAAGTCGGCTTTCAATTGAATACTTTGTCATAACGCGCGGAACGACCGTTTGGTCGTTCCGCGCTATTTTCGTCTGCATGGTACTATGCCATACATGTTTTGCACTTTTGCGTCGCATTGTGCCGCGTTTGGTCATATTTCGTCGGATTGCGCAGTAAAATGCAGTATGAAAGACCAAATAACTCTCGATGCTTCAAAGTATTACTTCGTCGGCATAGGCGGCGCAAGCATGAGCGCTCTTGCAAAAATATTGTCGGCGCGGGGAAAGTCGGTGCGCGGCAGCGATGTTGCGGAAGGCGAATACACGGCTTCGCTGACAGCGGCGGGCATACCTGTCAGCACTGAGCGCGACGATCCTGCATTGGACGGCTGCGACGTTGTAGTGTATACCGATGCCGTCAGATCGGACGATGCGCACATCGTCCGCGCCGTGCGCGCAGGAAAGCCCCTCCTTTCCCGCGGCAAACTGCTCGCCGCCCTCTGCGGCTGCTATGGCAGGACTATTGCGGTGGCGGGTTGTCACGGCAAGACGACCTGCACGGCAATGCTTGCGCACATATTCCATGAGGCGGGTAGGTCGTTCACCGCCCATATCGGCGGCAATGACGCCGTCTTTGGCAATTGCGTGGCAGAGGGCGACGACTATTTCATAACCGAAGCCTGCGAATACAAGCGTAACTTTTTGCTGCTTTCGCCCGATGTCGCCGTCATACTCAACAGCGATGCCGACCATCTCGAATGTTATGGCGGGGCGTCCGAACTCGTTGCGGCGTACAGGCGCTTTGCCGAGAGTTCGTCCAAGTGCGTATGCCTCTTCGGCGACGCCTGCGCAAGGGGGGACATGACCTTCGGCATGGAGTGCGGCGCCGATTTTACGGCGTCGCGCATATCATGCGACGGCGGAAAATACTCCTTCGATATTCTGTTCTGCGGCAGATTTTTGTGTTCGGTTTCGCTTTCCGTCTATGGCAGACATAATATACTCAACGCCCTCGCGGCGGCGGCAGCGGCTCATGTTTCGGGCGTGCGCCCCGAACATATAGCCTCCGCACTGAGCGCCTTTTCGGGAGTGGAGGGGCGGTTTCAAAGTATAGGCGGCTTCAACGGTTGCGAAGTCATTGCCGACTACGCCCATCACCCCCGTGAAATATCCGCCGCGCTGCACACTGCTCGGCTCATAACTCACGGCGAACTCTATGTGATATTCCGCCCGCATACCTACAGCCGCACTAAAAATCTGTTTGCCGATTTTGTCGACGTCCTCGGCAAGTGCCGCCATCTGCTCATATACAAGACGTTTGCGGCAAGGGAGTATTTCGATGCCGACGGCAGCGCTTTAAGATTGTCGCAGGCATTAAAAAATTCCCGTTACGCGCAGAGCGAACGGGAAATAGAGTACTTCATGCGCGGCGCACGCAGCGGCGACAAGATACTTGTCCTCGGTGCGGGCGATATATCACGCATAGTAAAGGGATTGATAGGTTAAAAATTTATCTGCATTCCGCGCTGCTCGCAGGCATATGCAAAATCAATGAACTGTTTTGCCCTTCTCGGCGACCTTCCTCCCTTGAGTATCGCCCATCTTTCGGCAAGCGCCATCAAAGTCTCCCTGTCCGTCGTCAGCCCCCTGTCGTCGGCGAGCTGTTCGGTTATCGAAAGGTAATTCTGCCTGTCGGTTGGCGAAAACATGACTGTCAGCCCGAACCTGTCCGAAAGCGAAAGCTGCTCGGCCATCGAATCGCCGGGGTGTACCGAGTTCTCCCTGTCGGAAAAACTCTCCTTTACGATGTGTCTGCGGTTTGATGTCGCAACGATCATTATGTTGTCAGAGCTTCCGCACACCGAACCTTCCAGTCCTGCCTTGAGCGTCGATATCTTGTCGTCGTATTCGCCGAGCGAAAGGTCGTCTATGAATATCATGAATTTGAGCGGGTTGTCGGCAACCAGTCTGCGTATGTGCGGTACGCACAGTATATTTTCCTTGCTCAGCTCAATAATTCTCAGCCCGTCGTCGAAGAATCTGTTCAGCATGGCGTGAACGGTAGAGGACTTGCCTGTGCCGCGGTCGCCGTACAGCAGCATGTTGGCGTATGGCAGACCGCCTATAAAATTAACTATATTGTCAAAAATCTGTTTCTTTTCGCTCTCATAATTTTTGAGTTCATCCAAAGTAATTGCCGATGTGTCTGCAATTGGCATGAGTTTGCCGTTTTCGTATGCAAACGCCTTGTATACTATGAACTGTCCGCAGCCGTGCGCGGCATAGTAGTCCGTCAGGTTGGCTGCCGAGCGTTCGCCGTCGAGTTCGCCGTCAAACGGCGGTATGGCGCCGCCGGTGTTGAAGTGCTCGTCGCCTTCAAGCACGCTTGCCGCGCCGAAAATGGCGTTCAGGTCGTCGGCGTAGGCGTCCGAAAGGTACGCCGAAGGCGTATCGCCCCTTGCGCAGGTGCGTGAAAAGGCGTTGTCGTCGAGCAGGATCATTTTGCACAGCTCCTTTAATAAATCGTTTTCGGCGCCGCGCTCATACAGCTCAAAGTATAGCCCGCTCCTGTCGCCTCCGCTGCACGCCCGGTCAAACTCGGTGAACAGTTTGTCTTCGTACAGCCTGCGCAATACATTTAGCTTAATTGAACAATTATTCATAATTTATACATCCATAGTCATTTGTTTACTAAATTATATAACAAAAATTGCCGATATGCAATTTTTTATTCATATTTTTTAATATTTTTGCAATAATTTTCTATATCGCTTGACTTAGACAGATTATAAATATATAATTATATCCATATAATATTTGGAGGAAATATGTATGGCAAAAATTTATTATCAGTCAGACTGCGATATCAACGCGCTTAAGAATAAAACGGTGGCAATAATCGGCTACGGCAGCCAGGGACATGCCCACGCGCTCAACCTGCGCGAAAGCGGAGTGTCCGTGATAATCGGTCTGCACGAGGGCGGCAAGTCCTGGCCCAAGGCAGAGGCGGCGGGCTTTGAAGTGTACACCGTTGCCGAAGCGGCAAAACGTGCAGACATAGTTATGATGCTAATAAACGACGAGCGTCAGGCAAAGGTGTATAAGGAGAGCATCGAAAAGAATCTCAGGGACGGCGCAGCGCTCGCGTTTGCGCACGGCTTCAACATCCACTTCAAGCAGATTGTTCCCCCTGCAAATATCGACGTATTCATGATTGCCCCCAAGGGTCCCGGTCACACCGTGCGCTCGGAATATCAGGAGGGCAAGGGCGTGCCCTGTCTTGTCGCGATAGAGCAGGATTATACGGGCAGAGCTCTCGATATTGCCCTCGCCTATGCCGCAGGCATAGGCGGAGCAAGGGCGGGCGTGCTCGAAACAACTTTCAAGTGCGAGACCGAAACCGACCTCTTCGGCGAACAGGCAGTGCTGTGCGGCGGCGTCACCGCGCTGATGAAGGCGGGGTTCGAAACGCTCGTCGAGGCGGGCTACGACCCCAGGAATGCCTATTTCGAGTGTATACACGAAATGAAGCTCATAGTCGACCTCATCTATAAGGGCGGATTCTCCATGATGAGGTACTCTATCTCGGATACTGCCGAATTCGGCGACTACGAGACGGGCAAGCGTCTCATCACCGATGAGACCAAAAAGGAGATGAAAAAGATTCTCGAAGAGATTCAGGACGGCACGTTCGCTTCAAAGTGGATAGCCGAAAACAACAATGGCAGAGCTCACTTCATCGCCAAGCGCAACCTCGAAGCTTCCCACCGCCTCGAAGAAGTCGGCAGGGAGATAAGGGCAATGTATTCGTGGAACGATGACGACGACATAATAAAGGCGGAAGAGGGTAAGACCAAGCTCTGATTTCTTACGGCATACGCAAAAGTGCGTGCGCGGCATGTTGCCGCGCACGCACTTTTGCGTTTTTACAATTTATAAATAGATAGGGCAAAATTGCAATATACTGCCGCCATTTTGTTGTTTTTTTACGGTGCAGATGATATAATATAAATTAGCATAATATGTACCCTTCCGGCTTGAACGGCAGATCTGCAAGGCTTGTCGCAACGGCAGCCTCATGCGGCTTCAAGGGTGCCATTAAACGGGGTGTATTTCGTGAAGAAAAACGATAATAAAAAGCAATCATATATTTTCACGCGCGAAACTTTCGGCATGACGTTGCTGCTTTTCAGCGCGCTTCTGCTCGTCATCGTCGCCACGTACAACCGGGTGTTTTCTGACCTCGGTCAGGCGGTATGTACATTTATGTACGGCACTTTCGGCTACGGCTGTTATCTTGTGATCGCGGCGTTCGTGACGTTCGGACTGTGGCTGGTATTCGGCATAAAGCCCAAAATAAGACTGCGCACGACGGCAGCACTCGCGCTTACGCTCGCGGTAGTGTTCATGCTCTTTCAGGCAGTCACCACGCGCAATTTTGCAATGAACAGCTTCGGCGGCTATATCGCTCAGTGCTATTCCGCTGCCGAAGCCGGCTATTCGGGCTACACGTTCGGCGGGGCGCTCTCCGGTCTCGCCGTCTATCCCATTGCACGCGGAACTACTTTCGTGGGTGCATACATAATCTTTTCCGTGCTCTCCGCAGCCTGCCTCTATCTCACGGCTATGTCTGTGCGCGGCGACATTATTCTCGCCCGCGGCGGCGAAAAGAAGATAAAGCCCGCCCGCGAGCCCCGTTCGGCGCCCGCCCCCGTTTTGCAGCAGCAGGCGCAGACGCCCGAAATGCCCGATAATGTATACACCGTCGACAACGGTCAGCAGATAGTCAACAATTTTCATCCCGTTCCCCCTGCCGGGGACATGTATATCCCTCAGCCGCAGCCTGCAGTTCAGGAACAGTACATTCCTCAGCCGCAGTATGACCCTCAGCCCGAGCAGCGTCCGCAGACCTATGCTTCGGTGTTCGACAGGGTCTTCCGCAACCACGGCTCGTCGCAGGACGAGGATGACAGGTTTTCAAACGACAAGCTCGGCAGAAAGATAATCTTTGAAAAGGGCGAATTTGCGGCCGAAAGCTACCGCCGCAACATGATTTTTGACGAAGATTCTTACTTCAACCATCCCGTCCGCACGGGCGGCGACGGTTCGGGCAGCTCTTCCTCGGGCGCTTCGTCCGCGGCGTCTCCTTCGGGCGTATCTTCGGGTATTGTCTCTTCGGCAAGCGCTGTGCCCATGCAGTCCGCCTCGCAGCCCGCTTCTCAGCCTGCGCCGCAGCAGCCTTCGCCTCAGCCCGAATATCCGCAGAGCTATACCGACAGCTATTCCGAAGAAGTGGAGGGGCGCGAGCAGGGACCTTCCACGCCCTCGTATATCTACGGCGATAAGCCGGCAGAGAGTCTTGATGATATCCCGTCAGAAGATTACGACGCCTCCGACAGCTATTACGGCGACATCGCCGACGTGCGGGGCGGCGATTATCCCGACGTCTATGACGACGCCGAACCTTACTACACCGATGACGACATGTCTTCCCCCGTGCACAGCGCGCCTGCGGAGGACGAGTCCTTCGAAGATTTTTCACGCTCGACTAGGCGCGACGGCTTTACCGTCGGGTTTTCCGACAATTCTGCAGACCGGCCCGCGGACGACTTGTCCGATATTCCCGTTCTCCCGTCCCAATCCCGCGACAGGGGCGACATGGCTGTGCCCGAACGCAGGACGCCTTCGCAGCCGTCGGCAGATGGCGACGTGCAGGACGGCGGCAGGGCTGCGTTTGACGTGCTCAGGCAGGACGATGTTCTGCGTTCGCCCTCGCTCGACGATGACGTGCTGATGAGGGGAACCGACCGCCGCGGCGCTTCCGAAGATGAGCCGAACGATATTTCGGGCGAGCTCAGCCGCGATGACGCTTCCGACCTGCCCGATATCGCCCGCAGCCGTCAGACGGACGAAAGCTGCCGCAGCTCCGAGTTGCCCTCGCTCAGGGAGGAGATCGGGCGCGAAACGCTATTCGACGGCGATGACGACGATTACCTCACCGACGACATCCCCGACCTCGGCGACCGCAGTCTGCGCTCTGACGGCGCGTCCGGCGGAGCTTCAAGGCGCAACGATTTGCCCGAAGTGCCCGATATCAAGAACTCTGCGGCAGAGCGCCCCGCAAGGGCGCCCCGGAGCACCGTCGTGCACCCTGTACAGAGCGCCGAACCCGCTCCCGAAAAGCCCAAACACGTCTGGAAGAAGTATGTGCGCCCCTCGCTCGACCTCCTTGCAGACTATCCCGAAAACAACAATGCAAATGTCGCCGAGATCGAGGAAAACAAGAAGCTCATAATCGAAACGCTCGATAACTTCCATATCGGCGCGCACATTTCCGACGTCATCGTCGGACCGGCGATCACGCGCTACGACGTCATCATTGAGGACAGAATAAATATCAAAAACGCCATGCGCTACCGCGAAGCGATAGCTATGGCGCTGATGAAGGAGAACGTCACCACATACCTTAACTACAAAAAAGGTGCTATATCGATAGAAGTTCCCAACGGCGACCGCGCCGTCGTCGGGCTCAAGAGTATTTTGAAGAGCAACGAGTTCATCAATTGCAAGCCCAATTCGCTCACGTTTGCGCTGGGTAAAAATGTCGAAGGCAAGCCAAACTGCCCCGATATAACCAAGATGCCCCACCTGCTCGTGGCAGGTACTACCGGCTCCGGTAAGAGTATCTGTCTCAGCTCGCTCATAATAAGCCTGTTGTACAAGTATGGTCCCGACGAGCTGCGCTTTATACTCGTCGACCCCAAGCAGTCCGAGTTCATCTCCTACGAAAATCTGCCCCATCTCATCGTCAACGAAATAATTTCCGATGTCGACAAGGCAATAAAGGCGCTCAACTGGGCAATAAAGGAGATGGAGCGCCGCTACACGTTGTTCAAGGAGATGACGCAGTCGGGCACGCTCGTCAAGAATCTGAACGAGTACAACTCGCATCTGCCAGCCGACGAAGAGAAGCTGCCCAAGATAGTCATAATTTTGGATGAGTTCGGCGACCTCATGCTCCAGAATAAAAAGGACGTCGAAACGCGCATCATCAGGCTCGTGCAGAAGTCGCGTGCGGCAGGCATACACCTCATTCTCGCCACACAGCGTCCCTCTGTCGACTGTATAACCGGTCTCATAAAATCCAACCTTCCCACGAGGATAGGTTTCAAAGTAAACTCATTCGACGATTCGCGCACGATATTCGATACCGGCGGCGCCGAAAAATTGCTCGGCGCGGGCGATATGTATCTGCGCCTCGCCACCAATCCCGACCTCACGCGTATACAGGGCTGCTTTATAGACTCGCCCGAAGTGCAGGCTGTCACCGACTTCGTCAAGAAGAATAACGAAAGCTACTTCGACCAGAGCGTCTCCGACTTTATAAATACCGTGGAAGAGCCCGAAGGCGGCGATACCGCCTCGGACGACGGCGAAGGCGACGTAAAGATAGACGACAAGTTTATCCAGGCGCTCAAATTCTGCGTCACCAGCAACCAGGCGTCGGTATCCATGCTGCAGAGGCGCTTCCCCATCGGCTACGTCAAGGCGTGCAAAATAATCGACTGGATGGAGAACATGAACTATATCACCCAGTCCGAAGGCTCAAAACCGAGAAAAGTGTTGCTCTCCATGGAGGAATTCACGCGCACTTACGGAGAAGTCGATGATTGACCTTTCCTGCAAAAAGTACGGAGTGATATCTCTCGGCTGCGATAAAAACAGGGTCGACAGCGAAAAATTGCTCGCCGTCATACGCGCCGGCGGCGGCACCGTCTGCAACGACGTCTCCGAGGCGCAGGTGGTGATTGTCAATACATGTGCGTTTCTCAACTCCGCAAGGGAGGAGGCTATCGACACGGTTTTGGAGTGCGCCGAATACAAGCGCACGGGAAAGCTTGAAAAGCTTGTCGTAACGGGCTGCCTGCCCCAAAAATACATTGCCGAAGTTTTTCCACTGCTTACCGAAGCCGACGTCTTTCTCGGCATAAACGACTACGATAAATTTTTTGAACAGCTTGCCGCCTCATACGAAAGCGGCAGGGTGAACGGCGTGGGGTGCGGCAATTGCTCCGCCGCCACGGAAAGGGTACTCACTACGCCCTGCCATTATGCGTATTTAAAAATTGCCGACGGCTGCAACAACTGCTGTACCTATTGCCTGATACCCAAAATACGCGGCAGATATACAAGTTATCCCATGGAGCAGCTCGTAAGCGAAGCTTCATCGCTCGGCGATTTGTCGGAACTCATAATCGTAGCTCAGGATATAACGCGCTACGGCGAGGATATCTACGGCAGCCGCATGCTCGTCGAATTGCTTCGCAAGCTGACCGCGCTTGAAAATATAGGCTCCGTGCGCCTCTTGTATTGCTATCCCGACGTCATCGACGAAGCTCTCATCTCGGAGATCCGCGACAACGACAAAATAGTAAAGTACATCGATATCCCTCTGCAGCACAGCGAGGACAGAATCTTGAAACTCATGAACCGCAAGGGCTCCGGGCAGAGCTATATCGATTTGATAGCCGAGCTCAAAAGGCAGATACCGGGCATAGCCATTCGATCCACCTTCATATGCGGCTTCCCATCCGAAACCGAGGAGGAGAGCGCTGCATTGGGCGATTTCATTCGTCGGGCGGAGCTGTTCAACTGCGGATTTTTCGCATACTCGCGAGAGCCCGATACGGGCGCGTTCAGGCTGAAGGGGCAGGTGCCCAAAGCCGTAAAAAACAGGCGTGTAAAGCAGATGTATGCCATACAGAGCAAAATATCTGAAAATCGCCTTCTCAGCTATGTCGGCGGCACTCTGCAGGTGTTGTGCGACGGCATAGATTATGAACGCGGCTGTTTTGTGGGCAGGGCGTACTTCCAGGCACCCGATATCGATGGGAAGGTGTACTTTTTCAGCGCAGATGCCGTGCAGGGAGAGTACTATGCCGTGCATATAGATGGCAGCGACGAGTATGATTTGTTCGGTCATACTTTTGATTATACGGAGGAACCCGATGTCGGATAACTATGACAGACATAATACGGTGGATAAAAACAGCCGTGCATATAAAATAGCTGCGGGCGGGGGAGTTATGAACCTTCCCAACAAGCTGACTATTGCGCGGGTGGTCATGATCCCCGTGTTTATCTTGTTTTTCTACCTTGAATTTTCAGGGCACTATTTTGTGGCGCTTGCGGTGTTTGCCCTCGCTTCGTTTACGGACATGCTCGATGGCAAAATCGCCCGTAAATACGGGCTCGTCACAAATCTCGGCAAATTTCTGGACCCCATTGCCGATAAGGTGCTCGTCTCTTCGGCGCTCATCGTGCTTGTCACCGTGCCCGGTTTTTTCACCGCCTATCTGGGCGACTGGGCGATAATTGCGGGCGGCTGCTGTGTCGCGGTCATCTTCGCCCGCGAACTCATCGTCAGCGGCTTCCGCATGGTTGCGGCAGATTCGGGCATTGTCATTGCCGCCGATAAGATAGGCAAGTTGAAGACGGTCACGCAGGATATTTCCGTTGTGCTGCTGCTCGTGTTCGGCGGGCTGTACGAACTGATTGCCGAAAGCGTGGCGGCAGAAGTTGTCAACTACGTTGCCCTCGTCATGTTTGCCCTCTCGGCGCTCCTTACGGTGCTCTCCGGCGTCAACTATATAATAAAAAATGTACAAGTGCTTAAAGTGTAGTGTGTCATGAATAATTGTTTAGTATTGATCAGAAACAAAAAACTCAATGCCGACTATGTGCATTTCGGCGACTTCATGCGCGTCTTTTCGGAAGCTTGTTATTACTTCGATAAGACCGCAGTGGTAGGGTTCGACAGCTCAAAGGGCATCGCCGAACAGCTCAAGGAGTGCAAGACCTCCTTCGACAACGCCATTGTGCTCTGTTACGGCGAGCAGCGCGATATGATAGCCGATTTTCTCGCCAAGATATACGGTGAACAGTTCGAAGGCAACTTTCTTACGTGCGGCGAGCAGTCGGTCTGTCTCGGCGATTTCGACGACGACATCAATTTTGCCGCGGAGTGCGTGCATTTTCTCGACGAAAAATACGGCATCCGCTATGATAAGTTCTATGTAAAGTGCGTGTCTGCGCCCTCTGAACTCATCTACGACAGTATAAGCAAGGCGCGCGAAGACGGCGGCGACACCACGTTTGCCGTTTACGACGACCACGGCGACCAGACTATAGAAATCTCTTATTCCAGTAAGACGCCTAAAATGACTGCCGACAACATACAGCGCATCCTCGCCTCCGAGCTCAGCGAATACGTGTATACGCTCGACGACAGCTCGCTCGAAGAGTGTCTGTACGAGCTTTTAAGGCTGCGCCGCGTAAAACTTTCGGTTGCGGAATCGTTTACGGGGGGCGGTATCACTGCCCGCCTCGTCTCTGTGCCCGGCATGTCCGAAGTGCTGTACGAGGGCATATGCGCATATTCCAACGAGGCGAAGCGCATGCGCCTGAAAGTTTCCGAGCAGACGCTCAAACAGTTCGGCGCGGTATCCGAAAAGACGGCTTACGAGATGTGCGAAGGGCTGCTGAATACTTTCAACTGCGAAGTTGCCATCTCCACAACGGGCATCGCAGGTCCTGCGTCCGACGGCACGGATAAGCCCGTGGGATTGGCGTACATAGGCATAGGCACGCGTGGAACGGGCATAAAGGTATTCAAGTTCAATTATACCGGCGACAGGGAGAGCATAACAAAGACGGCGATAAACGACGCGCTCTTTCTTGCCTATCAGGCTGCAAAATAACTTAGGAGTCAAACTATGAACGAAGAAAAGCAAAAAGCTCTAAATTCTACCATTGCAATGATAGAAAAGCAGTTCGGCAAAGGCGCTATCATGAAGCTCGGCGACGTCAACGTCAACAGCGAAATAGACGTCATCCCCACCGGCTGTCTGTCATTGGACCTCGCCCTCGGCGTGGGCGGCGTGCCCCGCGGCAGGATAATGGAGATATACGGTCCCGAATCTTCGGGTAAAACTACCGTCGCTCTCCACATAATCGCCGAAGCGCAAAAGGCGGGTGGCGTGGCGGCATTCATCGATGCCGAGCATGCGCTCGATGCTGCTTACGCAAAGGCTCTCGGCGTCAACACAGATGAATTATACGTCTCGCAGCCGGATACGGGCGAGCAGGCTTTAGATATCTGCGAATCGCTCGTCCGTTCCAGCGCTGTCGACGTCATCATAATCGACTCTGTCGCCGCGCTCACGCCTAAGGCGGAAATCGAAGGCGACATGGGCGATGCTCACGTCGGCGCACTGCCCAGACTCATGTCGCAGGCGCTCCGCAAGCTCACTGCAATAACCAACCGCTCCAAGACGTGCGTCATATTCATAAATCAGCTCAGGGAAAAAGTAGGCATAATGTTCGGCAATCCCGAAACTACCCCCGGCGGCAAGGCGCTCAAATATTTTGCTACGATCAGGCTGGATATCCGCAAGGCTGATGCCTTAAAAAACGACGGCGAAATAATCGGCAACAGGGCAAAGTGCAAGGTGGTCAAAAACAAGGTCGCGCCTCCATTCAAAGTGGCGGAATTCGATATAATTTACGGCCACGGCATCTCGCAGGAGGGGTGTCTCATCGATTTGGGACTTGAATACGGCTTTTTGACAAAGAGCGGCGCGTGGTTCAGCTACAACGACAACAAGGTCGCCAACGGCAGGGAGAAGATGAGGGATTATCTCAAAGAGCATCCCGAGGTCATGGCTGAACTCGATTCCCGCATAAGACAGGCTCATAAGGAAGCTGTTGCAAACAGAGCAAAGGATTGATGTACGGTTTTGTTAAGGTGTGCGCCGCCACTCCCGAAATACGCGTGGCGGACGTGCAGTTCAATAAAAATTCAATAATCGGGTGCATCGCCGCTTCGCGGGGCGCGCAGGTCATAGTCTTTCCCGAGCTGTCCCTCAGCGGCTATACCTGCGGCGACCTCTTCAATCAGTCGGCGCTCATCGAAAGCGTCGAAAGCGCGTTGGGCGACATCTGCCGCGCCACGGCTGGCAACCGTGCGCTCATATTCGTCGGCGCTCCCGTAAAGAATGGCGACAGGCTCTACAACTGCGCCGTTGCCGTCAGCGACGGAAAAATACTCGGCGTCGTGCCCAAGACCAATCTTCCCAATTACGGCGAATTTTACGAGCGCCGCCACTTCACTTCGGCTCCGTCCGTCAACGGCACGGTCAAGCTGTGCGGCGAGACGGTCGATTTCGGTACGGATATCATATTCCGCACCGCCGAAGACAGCCGCGTTTGTGTGGCGGCGGAAATTTGTGAAGACCTTTGGGTGCCCGATAGCCCGTCTGTCCGTCATGCAAAGGCGGGCGCGACGATAATAGTAAATCTTTCGTGCAGCGATGAAACTGCCGGCAAGGCTGAATACCGCCGCTCGCTTGTGCGCATGCAGTCGTCAAAGCTCGTATGCGCATATGTCTATGCCGACGCGGGAGAGGGTGAGAGCACTACCGACATGGCTTTCGCCGGGCACGATATAATATGCGAATGCGGCAAACTCGTCGCAGAGAGCAATTTATTCGAAAATTGTACTATAGCTGCCGATATCGATATTGAAAAATTATCAAACGAGCGCACGCGCCTGGCAGGTACGTTTTTTGAACGTGCAAATGCCGCCGCATATAAATTTATAACTTTTTCTCTCGCCGAAGGCGGCGAAGTCACCCGCAAATTTTCAAAAACGCCGTTCATTCCCGCCGACGACGGCAGGCTGCGCGAACGCACCGAGCTGATACTTTCCATACAGTCGGCAGGGCTGAAGAAGAGGTTGGAGCACACCAAGGCCCGAACTGCGGTTATAGGCGTTTCCGGCGGTCTCGATTCTGCGCTTGCGCTGCTCGTGACTGCCCGTGCTTTCAGACAGCTCAAAAGACCTATGTCAGACATAATAGCCGTCACAATGCCCGGATTCGGCACTACGGGCAAAACTTTCGGCAACGCTTTAAAGCTGATAGATTGCATAGGCGCCACTTCAAAGACTGTGGATATAACCGAAAGCGTGCTCACTCACTTCAAGGACATAGGTCACGACAGCAACGTCACCGACGTCACGTATGAAAACGCCCAGGCGCGCATGCGCACGCTCATTTTGATGGATATCGCAAACGAAACGGGAGGGCTTGTGATCGGCACGGGCGATCTGAGCGAGCTCGCGCTCGGCTGGGCTACCTATAACGGCGACCACATGTCCATGTACGGCGTCAACTGCTCCGTTCCGAAGACGCTTGTAAAGCACCTCGTGGCTTACGAAGCGAAGAGGGCGGGAGGAGATATTTGCCGCGTGCTTGAAGATATCCTGAATACCGAAATCAGTCCCGAGCTTCTTCCGCCCGACAAGAGCGGCAACATTGCCCAAAAGACGGAAGACCTCGTCGGTCCGTACATTCTGCACGACTTCTTTTTGTATTATGTAGTGCGCTGCGGCTTTACACCCGACAAGGTGCGCTATCTTGCGTGCAGGGCGTTCGAAGACCTGTTCGATGAAGACGTCATCGATAAATGGCTGAAAAATTTTTACCGCAGATTTTTCTCGCAGCAGTTCAAGCGCTCGTGCGTTCCCGACGGCGTAAAGGTGGGGTCGGTGTCGCTGTCGCCCCGCGGCGACTGGCGCATGCCTTCCGATGCATGCGCGTCGCTCTGGCTGGATATGCTCGATGATTAAAAATTTCGCACGACATACGAAGATTTGCTTTTTCGTCTGCCGTGCGTCTTACTTTTGCCGTTTTGTATAATAATATGTCACGCATAGTATGCTCAAATGCCCTTGCTTCGGTATTGTGCGTTCTGTTTGTGATAGAATATGTTGTTATTTTTCAAAAAAATGGCGGCATATATCAAGGTATTTTCACAAATAAATTGACTTTTATTGCTTATTGGTATATAATGGAGTATGGATATAGAAAGGTCTTTTTTTGAGATTTATTATATATTTAATTTCATTCAATCAGGAGGCTTAAATGCTCAACAATCTCTTAAGCACCCTGTTTCTTGCTCCT
The DNA here is from genome assembly GCA_944327465.1 of uncultured Clostridia bacterium. GTDB lineage: Bacteria > Bacillota > Clostridia > Christensenellales > Borkfalkiaceae > Coproplasma. The sequence goes on from CALVHH010000005.1 coordinate 49,041, forward strand.
ATGGAGTCCGGGCTGGCTATCGGGCTTATATGTGCCGCGGCAGTCGTCTTTCTCGCAGTAGGAGGCTTATTAGGCTGGCTCATCTATAAAAAGGTGACCGATAAAAAATTGGGTACGGTGGAAGAACGCGCCAAAAAGATGGTCGATGACGCCGCCGTAGAGTGCAAAGCTTTAAAAAAGGAAGCTATACTTGAAGCAAAGGAACAGGAATTAAAATTACGCAACGAATTTGAAAGAGAATCCCGCGAAAAGAAGAACGAGCTCAACAAACTCGAACAGCGCCTTCAGTCCAAGGAGGACAACCTCGACAAGCGCGAAGATTCCCTCTTGAAAAAGAACGACGAACTTGAAAAGCAGCGCAAGGACCTGCAGAATAAAGAGCAGGAAATCAAGCGCACGCAGGAAAAGGTCAGTCACCAGCACGATTTAATGGTGCAGGAGCTTGAAAAAGTTGCTCAGCTCACCAAGGACGAAGCCAAACAGCTCCTCACCCAGGAGATCCTTGATGAAACTCGCAGGGATGTTGCAATCCAGGTGCGCAACATCGAACAGCAGGCAAAGGACGAGGCCACTACCGAAGCCAAAAAGATAATTTCGCTCGCCATCCAGAGATGCGCAAGCGACCATGCGTCCGAAATAACCGTATCTGTCGTGCCTCTGCCCAGCGACGATATGAAGGCGCGAATAATAGGCAGAGAGGGCAGAAACATCCGCGCCATCGAAAATGCCACCGGCATAGAGCTCATAGTCGACGATACGCCAGAAGTTGTCATCGTCTCCGGGTTCGACCCCGTCAGAAGAGAGGTGGCAAGGCTCACTCTCGAAAGATTGATATCCGATGGCAGAATACATCCCGCAAGGATAGAAGAGACTGTAGAAAAGGTCAAAAAGGAACTCGACCAGGAAATAAAGGCGGCAGGCGAAAGCGCCATGTTCGAAGTGGGTATTTTCGGTCTGCACCCCGAGCTCATAAAGCTCATCGGCAGATTGAAGTACAGAACGAGCTATGGTCAGAACGTGTACAGACATTCCATTGAAGTTTCGCAGCTTGCAGGTTTAATGGCGTCCGAACTCGGGCTCGATGTCAACCTTGCAAAGCGTGCCGGTCTTTTGCACGATATAGGCAAGGCCGTTGACCACGAGCAGGAGGGCACGCACGTTCAGCTCGGCGCCGACCTCGCTAAAAAGTACAAGGAAAACGCCAACGTCGTCAATGCCATTGCCGCTCACCACGGCGACTGCGAACCCAAAACTGTTGAAGCCGTGCTCGTTGCCGCGGCGGACGCTATATCGGGCGCTCGCCCCGGTGCCAGAAGAGAGACGGGCACAAACTACGTCAAGCGTCTTGAAAAGCTTGAATCCATTGCTTCAAGCTTCAACGGCGTCGATAAGAGTTACGCCATTCAGGCTGGCAGAGAGGTGCGCGTCATAGTCAAACCCGAACAGATAGATGATGCCCAGGCAATGTTCCTTGCAAAGGATATTGCAAAGAAGATAGAAGCCGAGCTTGAATATCCCGGTCAGATAAAGGTGAACGTCATCCGCGAATCGCGTGCGGTAGAGTACGCAAAGTGATGCAAATCATAAAGCGCAAAATATTTATATACTGGCTTGAATAAAAAATGTTGGAGTATAAAACATGCTCCAACATTTTTTGTTAAGCTAAAAGCAGCCAAAAAAATCGGCCACGAAAACGCAAAAGCGTTTTCGCGGCCGTAATGATAAATTTTATATTATCTGCAGATGAAGTAGTAGCTTACCCCGAATATCGAAATATTCAATGAAATTATTATGGGTATTATCAGCTTTGCCGCAACGTCGGCAGCAGAAGTAAAGTTGATATCCAAAAGGAAGCTTACAAGGCAGATGATGAGTATCGCTATTACATTTAAAATAACGCACAGCGTTATATATTTATGTTTGGTTGGTCTCACTACCGACCTGCCGAAGCCTGCTGCAAATATACAGCCGAACACTGCAAGTTGTGTAACGGCTATTATCAATATCGTCATGGGGTACATTATATCCACGTTCATTACGCCCATCACCGATATGCATACAATAAATTCCAACAGCATTATAAGTCCCACAACGATAGAGCTTGCAAACATTGTGCCGCCCTTGTTGTATGTCGTACCCTTGGCTCCTTTTACCCTCACGCTCGAACCCGACGACGTGTTTATCTTCAGGCCGTCTGCTTTGGCTTTTTCAAAGACGGGGTCGGCGGGGCGGGGGGAGGCTATGCTCTGCTTTCTCACTTCGGCAGCGGGCTGTGCTGCGGGCGCAGTTTCATAGCCTGCCTGTCTGTCGGGGTACCCATAATCCTTTTCGCCGTTTTTAAGCGTCTTGTTGTAGATGTTATCTACAAGTTTTTTGTAGTCGCGCTCGGTTTCAGGCTTGTTGGTGTATATCAGCTTTTCGGTATCTATGCTGTCAAAGTTGGGCACGGTGCCCTTTTCGGCTTCGTCGGTCTGATCCATGAGCCTTAAAAAGCTCTCGTGCATGCGGCGGCGCTCCTCTTCGGTGCGCTCATCCTCCATAGCCTGCTCGTATTCGCTCTGTTTTTCGTCAATTTGACCTGCGTTTTCGGAATATCTCTCTTCAACGGGAGGGGCGTACTGCTCGGGCTCGGGCTGATGATACTCCTCAACGGGGGGAGCGTAGTGCTCGGGCTCGGGCTGATGATACTCCTCAACGGGAGGGGCGTAGTGCTCGGGTTCGGGCTGATGATACTCCTCAACGGGAGGGGCGTACTGCTCGGGCTCGGGCTGATGATACTCCTCAACGGGAGGGGCGTACTGCTCGGGCTCGGGCTGAACTTGTTCGTGCGTCTCCTCGGCGGGCTGCGCTTCAACTGCGGCAGAGGGCTGCACGTCCTCGTCGTGTTCGCTCTTCTCTTCGGCAACTATCTTGTCGGGCACTTTTTCAACGTAGATATCGTGAACCGACTGACCCGAATATTCATCCCTGAGCGTCGCGTCATTCAGCGCGTCATAAGTCCGGCTGTCTGCGGCGGGCGACTCTTCATAGCTTTCGCTTTCGCTCTTGCCGTTGCCCGTATATACGCGGGTCACTGACTTTTTGAGTATATTGAAGTCGACGGGGGTGGGGGCGGGCTGCGAAAAATCGAACGAGCGGTCAGATATCAGACTGTCTATTACCGTCCTTGAATATTCCCATTCTGACTGATTCTTTTCTGAAAATTCTCTGCCGAGTTCGGTAAGGGTAAAGTATTTTCTGCGACCGCCCGAAGAAACTTCGTCCGTTTTCCAGTAAGCCTTTATGTAGCCCTGCGTCTCAAGTCTCTTCAAGGCGCTGTAGAGCGTAGGCTGTTTTATTGTGTACTGCCCGTGCGATTTGGCTTCGATTTCGTTTATTATCTCGTAGCCGTATTTATCGCGTTCGTCCAGCGTGCGCAGGATAATCGTGTTTATATGACCGCGGATAAGGTCAGCGCTTATCGTGCTTTTCGACTGTTCTTCGGCAGGTTCGCCGCCGGCGGCATAGGGCTGTTCGCCGCTATGTATTTTGTCGTCATCCATGTCGTTTTCCTCCGTATTTTGTATTATTATATCACATAATACACAATATGTCAATGGTGTAGCGCTATAAAAAGTACTATGTCACACATATTAAATTATTTTTTGCTCAATTCATTTTACATAATTTCATTAAAGTGGTATGATAAAGTAAATAAGAAGCAAGGTTTTGTTCTATGTATTGTCATTCGCATGATTATGCTTTCCGTTACTCCGATGCCGATTTCCGCGATATCGTTCGTCCCGCTTCCTTTCTTGCCGTAATGCAGGAATCCGCATGCCATTCCGCCGACGAACTCGGTTTCGGTTACAATGATTTGCAACCCAGAAACATCGGCTTTATACTTTCAAATTGGTACGTTGAATTTACCAGACCAATCATGTACAACGAAGTGCTCACCGTGCACACCTGGCCGGTCAAACCAAAGCATCTTATAGTAATGCGCGATTTCGAACTTTTTGTCGGCGATGAAAAGGTGGGGGTGGGCACGTCGCGCTGGTGCCTTGTCGACCTCGCGGCATTTACCATGCTGCCTTCAAGCGCGGTATTCGGCGATAAAGATATCGTGTACAACGAAAATCGCTCCACGCTGTTCAATAGTTGGAAAATTCCCCGCGCCGAGGGCGGCAGTTGCGCATACCGCAAGATAGTTTCTTATTCCGATTGCGATCACTACAATCATGCCAACAACACCAAGTATGCCGACCTTCTCATGGACGCGTTCTCGCTTGACGAGCTCAGGGATAAATGGGTAAAAAGTTTCCGCATTTCGTATATCAGGCAGTGCAAGTGCGGTGAAAAACTTGAATTTTACAAACTTGCAACGGATGACGGCAGTTATGTAGTCGATTGCGTGTCTGGCGGCGAACTGAGGGCTCAGATGCATGTCGTGTTCGGCGGGCTTTGATTATACGGTAAAATATTCGCGACGGCGTTCGCTGTGCGTAGGTATTGCCGACGACAACAGTCTGGTCGTGCGCTGCCCCTACGGTACTCCGCGCAGTGAGATAGAGCGCTTTCTTGAAGCGAAGCGCGGCTGGATAGTTTCAAACATGTCCAAAAATGACGCCGTCATGGCGGAATTTTCTGAAATAGTCGCCTACAAAAAAGTGCTCGTCGGCGGCGAGGCATATGTGCTGACATTGGGCGGCGCCGATATGATAGCGGATGGCAGGGTGTGCGCAAAGTCGTTCGCCTCGTTAAAGCGGCTGATTGTCGGCAAATGCGGCGAAGCTTTCTTGTCCGATTTTTCGGTGCTTGCCGCCGAAAAGGGATTTCATTTCTCTTCGGTGGCTTTCAGGTCGTACAGCGGCAGATGGGGCTGCTGCGACGGGCGCGGCTGCATAACTTTCAACTATAAACTTTTAATGCTGCCGGAAAGGCTCAGGCGTCTTGTTATGCTGCACGAACTTTGTCACACCGTCGTGCACGACCACTCGCCCGCCTTTCGCGCGCTGCTTGCAAGCGTCTGTCCTCAGCGGCGCTCCCTTGAACGCGAGCTGAAAAAGTATGCCTTCGTCGCAAGACTCTATCGTACGTCCAAAAATGCATAATTATTCATTATAAATTGAATATTTAAATATTTATAAATATTACGGTTGTTTGCTGCAATTTTATTCATGATCGGCAGTAAAAAGTTTTATTTATGCTCGTTAATTCGCTTGACTAACTTCATTTATATATTGTATAATTGTTCAGGTTTGGGGTTTTTACGCCCGGACAATAAAAAATATACGGGAAAAACATTATGGAAAACAAAATTAAAAAAGTTGTGCTTGCCTATTCGGGCGGTCTCGATACATCGATAATCATACCCTGGCTCAAAGAAAATTACGACAATTGCGAGGTAATAGCTGTCTCCGGCGACGTCGGGCAGACAACCGAACTCGACGGGCTGGAAGAAAAGGCGCTCAAGACGGGCGCGTCCAAGCTCTATATCGAAGACCTCAAAAAGGAATTTATCGAAGATTATATCTATCCCACAATGAAGGCGGGCGCCGTCTACGAGAATAAATACCTTCTCGGCACGTCCTTTGCCCGTCCCATCATAGCCAAGAGAATAGTGGAGATAGCCAAAAAGGAGGGTGCCGACGCAATCTGCCATGGCTGTACAGGCAAGGGCAACGACCAGGTGCGTTTCGAACTTGCCATCAAGGCTTTTGCTCCCGAAATGCCCATAATAGCTCCCTGGAGGATATGGGACCTTAAGAGCCGCGACGAGGAGATAGACTACGCCGAAGCTCACAACATCCCCCTGAAGATAAACAGGGAGACGAATTATTCCAAAGACAAGAACCTCTGGCATCTGTCTCACGAAGGTCTCGACCTCGAAGACCCCGCAAACGAACCCGACTACGACAAGATATGCGAACTTGGCGTGTCCCCCTGGAAGGCGCCCAATAAGCCTTCGTACGTCACGATACACTTTGAAAAGGGTATTCCCACCGCTATAGACGGCAAAAAGATAAGCGCGGTAAAGCTCATAGAAAAGCTCAACAAGATAGGCGGTAAAAACGGCGTCGGGCTTGTGGATATGGTCGAAAACAGACTTGTCGGCATGAAGTCCCGCGGCGTATACGAAACGCCTGGCGGCACTATCCTCTATACCGCTCACGAGCTGCTCGAGTCCATCTGCCTCGATAAGCAGACCATGCATTTCAAACAGCATGTGGCTATAAAGTACGGCGAGCTCGTCTACGACGGTCTTTGGTTCACCCCCCTCAGGGAGGCGCTCGACGCTTTCGTAAACAAGACTCAGGAGTGCGTCACCGGCGACGTCAGGCTCAAGATTTATAAGGGCAACGTCATGAACGCGGGTATCACCTCGCCCAATTCCCTCTACAGCGAAGATATTGCCACATTCGGCGAAGACCATTGCTACGACCAGAAGGATTCGCAGGGATTCATCAATCTCTTCGGTCTGCCCATAAAGGTCAAGGCGATGCTCGACGAAAAAAAGCTCAAGTGATATTTTAAATGTACAATATTTTTATCGACGGAAAGGAGGGCACAACCGGTCTGCAGATATACGACAGACTGGCTGCCCGCAGCGATATAAATCTCATTACTCTGCCCGAAGAACTTCGCAAGGACAGGGATGCGAGGAGGGAGTGCCTCAATAGGGCCGACATAAGTTTTTTATGCCTTCCCGATGCGGCAGCCGTCGAGGCGGTGTCCCTCGTTGAAAACGAGCGTTCGCGCATGATCGACGCATCAACGGCGCACCGCACTTCGCCCGGCTGGGTATACGGCTTTGCCGAATTGTCCGCAAAAAAGCGCGCCGAAATCGCCGCTGCCGACCGCGTAGCCAACCCCGGATGTTATGCCACTGGATTTATTTCGCTTGTGGCTCCGCTTGTGGCGGGCGGCATAGCTTCGCCGGAATATCCCTTTGTCTGCCACGCGCTGAGCGGCTATTCCGGTGCCGGTAAAAAGGGTATAGCGCAGTATCTCAGTCCCGAAAGGGACAGGGAACTCGATTCTCCCAGGCACTATGCGCTGGGGCAGCGGCACAAACACCTGCCCGAAATGGTCGCCGTGTGCGGTTTAAAGGCTGCGCCTATATTTTCGCCCGTGATCTGCGATTATTATGCCGGCATGTTTGTTGCGGTGCCTATCCACGCGTCTCTTTTATCAAAAAAGTACAATTTAAACGATTTGCATAAGTATTTTACACAGTACTATGCGGGACATACATTTATAAAAGTCGTCGAAGACGGCGCCGTTCCCGATTTTCTTGCCTCAAACAAGATAGTCGGCAGCAACAATTTGGAAATATACGTCACCGGCAACGACGAGCAAATGGTGCTTTTCAGCGTATTCGATAATCTCGGCAAGGGCGCCTCTGGCGCCGCCGTGCAGAATATGAACATCATGCTCGGGCTTCCCGAAGATGCCGGGCTGCGTTGATTTTTATCGGATTTTAGCATATGCAAATAAAAGAAATTTCCGGCGGCGTATGTGCTCCCGCAGGCTTCAGCGCCAACGGCGTGCACTGCGGCATACGCAAGAATAAAATTAAAAAGGATTTTGCGCTGATAGTCAGTTCGGTCAGGGCTGCGGCGGCAGGAGTGTACACGTCCAATCTCGTCAAGGGAGCGCCCGTCGTCGTCACCAAGGCTCACCTCGCCGATGGTCATGCCCGGGCGATAGTCGTCAACAGCGGCAACGCCAATACCTGCAATTCCGACGGCATCGAAGTAGCCGAGGCGATGTGTGCAATGGTCGAGCGGGTCAGCGGCATACCCTCAGCCGACGTTGCGGTCGCGTCTACGGGCGTCATAGGTCAGAAGCTCGATATCTCGCCCATGCTTGCCCACATCGATGAGCTGTATTCGGGGCTGGGCGACAACAGCTTAGCCGCCGCCGAAGCGATAATGACTACGGATACCGTCAGCAAGCAGGTTGCCGTTGAATTTGAGCTGGGCGGAAAGAAGTGCCGCATCGGCGGCATTGCAAAGGGAGTAGGCATGGTCTGTCCCAATATGGCGACCAACCTCATCTTTCTGACTTCCGATGTAGCCATCTCGCCGCAGATGCTGCAAAAGTCGCTTTCCTCCGACGTAAAGAGCTCGTTCAACATGGTCTCGGTCGATGGCGACCAGTCTACAAACGATACCTGCTGTATCCTTGCAAACGGGCTTGCCGGCAACGACGAAATAGTCGCCCCTTCCGCGGAGCTCAATAAATTCCGTAAGGCGCTCAATTACTGCACCGTAAAACTTTCAAAAATGCTTGCAAAGGACGGCGAGGGCGCCACAAAGCTCATCGAATGCCGCGTCGTCGGCGCAAAGAGCCTTGCCTCGGCAAGAACGGTGTGCAAAAGCATAATCAAATCTTCACTCGTCAAGGCGGCAATGTTCGGCGCCGATGCCAATTGGGGTAGAGTGCTGTGCGCCATAGGCTATTCGGGCGCGGCGGTAGACGTGCACAGGATAGACGTATCGTTCATATCGCACGGCGGCGAGGTGAAGGTGTGTCGGGACGGTTACGGGCTCGATTTTTCCGAAGAGCTCGCCAAAAAAGTGCTCTCGGAGGACGAGGTCACCATATACGTCGATTTAAAGTCCGGCTCGCACAAGGCGGCGGCGTGGGGCTGCGATTTGACGTATGATTACGTTAAAATTAACGGGGACTACAGAACTTAATTGCAGGTTTTGTCAATGAATAAACAGGAACAGGCAGCTTTTCTGATAGAGGCTATGCCCTATATCAAAAAGTACTTCAACAAAATACTTGTCGTAAAGTACGGCGGAAACGCGATGATAGATGACGAGCTCAAGTCGTCCGTCATGCGCGATCTCGTCGTTTTGAATGCTCTCGGCATAAAGGTCGTGCTTGTCCACGGCGGCGGGCCCGAAATTTCTGAGACAATAAAGCAGATGGGCAAGGAGAGCAGGTTCATAAACGGGCTGCGCTATACCGACGGCGAGACTGCCGAAGTGGTGCGCATGGTGCTTGCGGGAAAGACCAATAAAACTTTAACCGACCTCATCTGCCGCAACGGCGGAAAGGCCGTGGGCATCTGCGGTCAGGACGGGCACTTGTTGAAGTGCTCCAAGCAGAATGAAGAGCTTGGGTTTGTCGGCAGGATAGAGCAGGTGAACACTCAGATAATAGTCGACCTTCTCGGGCTCGGCTATGTTCCCGTCGTTGCAACCGTAGGCTATGACGACGAGGGAAATATCTATAACATAAATGCAGATACTGCCGCCGCATCTATAGCCGGCGCGCTCAATGCCGAAAGTCTCATTCTCATGACAGATATCAGGGGGCTCCTTGAAGACAAGGACGACCCCGACAGTCTTATTAAAAAAGTTTATGTATCCGATATCCCCGCTCTCGTAAAGCAGGGCATAATCTCCGGCGGCATGATACCCAAAATAGAGTGCTGCAAAGATGCCATCCGTCGCGGCGTTAAAAAAGCCGTTATTATAGACGGAAGGGTCAGCCATTCCATTTTAATAGAATTATTGTCCGATGAAGGCAGCGGCACAATGTTCGTTTGATGCGACTGATTTATATTTTTAAATCAGTCTTTCTTTTAAATTGCAAGCTTATCAGGTTGTTCTGAACAGGTTTTATATATGGATAAACAGCAAATTTTTAACGATGACGGGGCGTATATCGCGCCCACATACGCCCGTTTCAAAGTGGCTTTCGTCCGCGGCGAGGGCAGCAGGCTGTACGATACCGACGGCAAAGAGTATATAGACTGCGCCACGGGCATAGGTGTCAACATTTTCGGCGTCTGCGACGAAGAGTGGAAACAGGCGGTCATCCGCCAGCTCGGCATGATACAGCATACTTCAAATCTGTACTATTCGCTCCCCCAGACAGAGCTTGCCAGGCTGCTCTGCACAAAGACGGGCGCGGATAAGGTGTTTTTCTCCAACAGCGGGGCTGAAGCCAACGAGTGCGCAATAAAGGCGGCAAGAAAGTACGGCAATACAAAGTACGGCAGAAACGAGATAATAACATTAAAAAATTCATTTCACGGCAGAACCATGGCGACGCTCACCGCCACCGGGCAGGATGAGTTCCATAAATATTTCTATCCGTTTTTGGAAGGCTTCAGGTATGCCGAGCCGGACATGAACGGCGTCCTTAGTTGCTATACCGATAAGACTTGTGCGGTCATGATAGAGTGCATACAGGGCGAAAGCGGCGTGCACGTTCTTGACGCGGAGTTTTTGAAGGAGCTTGAAAAATTCTGCAAGGAGCGCGATATACTGCTCATCTGCGACGAGGTGCAGTGCGGCAACGGCAGAACGGGCAGGATGTACGCGTACGAGCATGCCGGCATCCGACCCGATATAGTTACTACGGCAAAGGGTCTTGGCGGCGGACTGCCGATAGGCGCCTGTCTGCTGTTCGGTAAGTGCGCCGGTATATTCGGCAGCGGCGACCACGGCTCTACGTTCGGCGGCAACCCCGTCGCCTGTGCGGGCGCGGTCAGCATAGTCGAACGTCTCACCAACGAACTGTTTTTGGAGGTGCAGGGCAAGGGGGCATACCTCAAAACTCATCTGTCACGTATAAAAAACGTCGAGGAGGTTACGGGTCTCGGGCTGATGATAGGTTTAAAAACTTCCGCTCCCGCGCGCGATGTGGCAAGCGCCTGCCTTGAAAAGGGGCTTATAGTTCTCACCGCGCATGACAGGGTGCGGCTGCTGCCTCCGCTTAATATAACCAAAGCCGAAATGGAGCAGGCAATAAAAATATTGAAAGAGGTATTAGAAAAATGAAACATCTATTAAAATTGCAGGATCTTACCCGCGAGGACATATTATCCATACTCAATCTCGCCGATCAACTCAAATTTGAAAGGATAAACGGCGTTCAGAAGGACTATTTAAAGGGCAAAAAACTTGGTCTCATATTTCAGAAGGCTTCCACCCGTACGAGGGTTTCGTTCGAAGTGGGCATCTATGAGCTGGGCGGCTACGGACTCTTCCTTTCAAGCAACGATTTGCAGATAGGCCGCGGCGAGCCCGTGCAGGACACCGCAAGGGTGCTTTCGCGCTACCTCGACGGCATAATGATAAGGACGTTTGAGCAAAAAGAGGTGGAAGACCTTGCAAAATACGGCTCCATCCCCGTCATCAACGGACTTACCGACTATGCTCACCCCTGCCAGGTGCTTGCCGATTTGATGACTATACGCGAATACAAGGGGTCGTTCAAGGGTTTGAAGATGGCTTTCGTCGGCGACGGAAACAATATGGCAAACAGCCTCACCGTAGGTGCCGTCAAGACGGGCATGTCATTTGCCATAGCCTGTCCCAAGGGCTATGAGCCCGATGCCGAAATAATGAAGTGGGCAAAGGCAAACGGGCAGTTCACTGTCACCGAAAGCGTTGAAGAGGCGGTAAAGGATGCCGACGTCGTCTACACCGACGTTTGGGCGTCCATGGGTCAGGAGAGCGAAAGGCAGAAGAGGGCTCAGGCGTTTTCGGGTTACCAGGTCAACGCCGAATGTATGAAGTTTGCCAAGCCCGACGCTATGGTCATGCACTGCCTGCCTGCGCATCGCGGCGAGGAGATAACCGAAGAAGTATTCGAAGCGCACGCAAAGGAAATCTTCGACGAGGCAGAAAACAGGCTGCACGCACAAAAAGCGGTCATGGTCAAACTTTTAAAGTGAGCCGCAGCAAAACAGTAGTAAATAATATACGATACAAGGAATTTATAAATGGAAAACGGCAAAGTTTATTTAACGCTGCAAAACGGTAAACAATTTGTCGGTACGCGTTTCGGCGCATCCGGCGACGTCATCGGCGAGCTTGTCTTTACCACGGGTATGACTGGTTACGTAGAAACGCTGACCGACCCCAGCTATTACGGGCAGATAGTCACCCAAACCTTCCCGCTCATAGGCAACTACGGCATAACTCCCGATTTCGAGAGTAAAAAGCCGTGGGTGTCGGCGTATATCGTCAGGGAAAAGTGCGACGAGCCCTCTAATTTCAGGTGCGAGGAAAAGCTCGATAAATATTTAAAGGACAACGGAATCGTCGGTGTATACGGCGTAGACACTCGCGAACTGACAAAGATAGTCAGGGAATCGGGCGTCATGAATGCGGCTATAACTTCCCGCCCCGTCACCGATTTTTCTGCAATCAAGTCTTATGTGATAAGCGACGCCGTTATGAGCGTAACTTGCAAAGAAGTCGAATATTACGGCGACCCCTCCGGTCTGAAAGTAGTAGTTTGGGATTTCGGCGCCAAGGATAACATCGTGCGCGAACTCGTCAAGCGCGGCTGCTACTGCATAAAAGTGCCCGCAGGCTACACAGCCGAAGAAATTCTTGCGCTGCAGCCCCGCGGGCTCATGTTGTGCAACGGTCCCGGCGACCCCGCCGAAAATGTCGGGATAATAGAAAATCTTAAAAAACTTGCCGGCAAGCTGCCCATCTTCGGCATATGCCTCGGGCACCAGCTGTTTGCGCTCGCCATGGGCGGCAAGACCAAAAAGATGAAGTACGGTCACCGCGGAGCCAATCAGCCCGTCAAGTGCCTTGCCACTGGCAGGGTGTATATCTCCAGCCAGAACCATGGCTACGAGGTAATATCCTCCGGGCTCGAAGGCGTGGGTCAGCTCAGCTACATCAACGCCAACGACAACACCTGCGAAGGCTTCGATTATCCCCAGCTCAACGCCTATACCGTTCAGTTCCATCCCGAAGCATGCGGCGGACCGCAGGATGCTTCGTTCCTCTTCGACAAATTCATAAAAAATATGACGGAGGGAAAGTATAATGCCTAAGAGAGAAGATATTAAAAAGGTACTTGTTATAGGTTCGGGTCCCATAGTCATAGGGCAGGCAGCCGAATTCGACTATGCGGGAGCGCAGGCATGCCGCGTCATGAAGGATGCGGGGCTCAACGTAGTGCTCTGTAACTCCAACCCCGCCACGATAATGACGGACAGCGCGCTCGCCGATGAGATATATCTCGAGCCGCTCACCGTTGAAACGCTCAAAAGAATAATCATAAAGGAGCGCCCGGACAGTCTGCTTGCCTCACTCGGCGGACAGACGGGTCTCACCCTTGGCTGCAAACTTGCCAAGGAGGGCTTTTTGGATGAGTACGGCGTCAAGCTCATAGGCGTAAACGTCGATTCGATAGACAGGGCAGAGGACAGGGAACTGTTCAAAGAGACTATGAACAAGATAGGTCAGCCCGTCGTTCCTTCGGACATCGCGTACACCGTCGAAGAGTGCGTGGAGGTGGCAAACAGAATAGGCGGCTATCCCGTCATCGTCCGTCCCGCGTACACGCTGGGCGGTGCCGGCGGCGGCGTCGCCCACGACGAAGAGGAGCTCAGGCTCATTGCTCACAACGGTCTGATGCTCTCGCCCATTACCCAGGTACTCATCGAAAGATATATCGGCGGCTGGAAGGAGATAGAGTTCGAGGTGCTGCGCGACGGCGCAGGCAATGTGCTCACCGTCTGCTCTATGGAAAACTTTGACCCCGTAGGTATACACACAGGCGACTCAATCGTCATCGCGCCCGCGGTAACGCTCTCCGATAAAGAGTATCAGATGCTGCGCACGGCGTCTCTCGACATAATAACCGAACTCGGCATCGAAGGCGGCTGCAACTGTCAGTTTGCACTCAATCCCGACTCGTTCGAATACTCCGTAATAGAAGTAAACCCCAGGGTGTCGCGCTCGTCGGCGCTCGCTTCAAAGGCTACGGGCTACCCCATAGCCAAGGTGGCGGCAAAGATAGCTTTGGGCTACACCCTCGATGAAATAAAGAACGACGTCACGGGCAAAACTTATGCCTGCTTCGAACCCACTCTGGACTACGTAGTAGTCAAGCTTCCCAAGTGGCCGTTCGATAAATTTCTGTATGCAAAGCGCACTTTGGGCACGCGCATGAAGGCTACCGGCGAAGTCATGGCGATAGGCACAAGCTTTGAAATGGCTATAATGAAGGCTGTGCGCGGCGCCGAAATTTCCTTGAACACCCTCAATATGCCCAAAATGGAGGAACTGTCCGACGGCGAGATACGCGAAAAGCTGCACGAGCTCACCGATGAAAGATTGTTTGTCGTCTATCAGGCAATAAAGCGCGGATTCGACATAAACGAGATTTATTCGATAACGAAGATAGACGAGTGGTTCCTCAATAAGCTCAAAAATCTCTCCGACTATGAGGCGGCAATTTCCGGCAGAAAACTGAGCAAAGCCGACTATTTGAAGGGAAAAAAGTTGGGATACCCCGATAAGGCGCTTGCCGAAATTTCGGGCAATCCCCTGCCCGGGCATGTCGATGCCGCGTTCAAAATGGTCGATACCTGCGGCGCGGAATTTGCGGCGCAGACGCCCTATTTCTACTCCACTTATGACGAAAAGGAGCACGATGAAGCTCTGCCCTACGTCACGGCGAGCCGCAAGAACAAAAGGAAGAGAATAATCGTAATAGGCTCTGGTCCCATAAGGATAGGTCAGGGCATAGAGTTCGACTATTCTTCCGTACACTGCGTATGGGCGCTCAAGCGGCTCGGTTACGAAGTTATCATAATCAACAACAATCCCGAAACGGTATCTACCGACTTTGATACCGCCGACAGACTGTATTTTGAAAGTCTCACTCCCGAAGACGTTCAAAACGTCATCGATGTCGAAAAGCCCTACGGCGTAGTTGTAACGTTCGGCGGTCAGACGGCTATAAAGCTGTGCGGATATCTCGATAAAAAGGGAGTGCGCATACTCGGTACGCCCGCTTCGTCCATCGACCTCGCCGAGGACAGGGAGAAGTTTGACGAGCTTTTGGAACAGTTCCATATTGCCCGTCCCAAGGGTCTTACGGTAATGACCAAGGAAGAGGCGGTTCACGCTGCCGAAACATTGGGTTATCCCGTATTGCTCCGTCCATCGTACGTCATCGGCGGTCAGAATATGACCATCGCCTTCACTCAGAACGATATCGAAAGGTACATGGACGTCATTCTTGCGCAGAACATCGAAAATCCCGTACTCTGCGACAAGTACCTCATGGGTACAGAGCTTGAAGTCGATGCCATATCCGACGGCGTGGACGTGCTCATTCCCGGCATAATGCAGCATATCGAGAGGGCGGGCGTGCACAGCGGCGACTCCATAGCCGTATATCCCCCGTACAGCCTCAGCGATGCCATGCTTAAAAAGGTGGTGGAGATATCTACAAACCTTGCGCTGTCGCTCAAGACCAAGGGACTGATAAATATACAGTACCTCATCTATCATAACGAGCTGTACGTAATAGAGGTAAACCCCAGGGCGTCGCGCACCATTCCCTATATTTCAAAGGTCACGGGAGTGCCCATGGTCGACCTCGCCACGCGCATAATGGTCGGCGCAAAGCTCAAGCGGCTCGGTTACGGTACGGGGCTCTATAAAAATTCGCCCTATGTTGCCGTCAAGGTGCCTGTGTTCTCGTTTGAAAAACTCAACGACGTCAACTCTCAGCTCGGTCCCGAAATGAAGTCTACCGGCGAAGTTTTGGGCATAGGCAAGACTATTGAAGAGGCGCTCTTCAAGGGGCTCGTCTCTGCGGGCTTCAACATGAAGCACCCCACCAAGCGCAATCCTTCGGGCATTTATTTCACGATAAACGACCAGGATAAGTTTGAAATAGTCAATATAGTCAAAAAATTTGCCGACTTGGGTCTGACGTTCTATGCCACTAAGGGTACTGCGAACGTCATAAGAAGTCTGGGCATCGACTGTACCGAGGTGGCACGCCTTTCGTCCAACGATGAAATATTCAAGCTGATGGACGAGGGCAAGATAGACTATATCGTATATACCGGCAAGACTGATATCGAGTCGATAACCAACTACATTTCGCTTCATCACCATGCCATACTTCTCGGCATAACCGTGCTCACTTCGCTCGATACGGCTAATGCGCTTGCCGACGTTATCGCGGGCAGGTACAATCAGTTCAACACCGAGCTCGTCGATATAAATCACCTCAGGAAGGAAAAGCTCAAGCTCGAGTTCAACAAAATGCACTCCTGCGGCAACGACTATATCTTCTTCAACAATATGGACAACAGGATCACCTGTCCCGAATCGCTTGCGATAAACTTTGCCGACAGGCACTATGCCATAGGCGGCGACGGTATAATCCTGCTTGAAAAGTCCGAAGTTGCGGATGCCGCCGTCAGGGTGTTCAACAGCGACGGCTCCGATGCCGGCTTTGCGGCAAATGCAATGAGGATTGCCGCAAAATATCTCTACGACAGCGGTATGTGCGGCGGCAACGTGATAACGCTTGAAAGCGGCGGCGAAGTTGCCAAACTCACGGTGTCGTGTTTCAATAACGAGGCGAGCTCCGTCTGCATAAATATCGGTCGTTCGCAGATGACCGATGTCCCCATGCCCGCGCTTGAAACGTACAAAAAGTACGGCGGCAGCGATGCCGTGGCGCATAAAGTGCTCATCGGCAAGCAGCATCTCGTTATCTTCTTAGATAAGATTGACGACGTCGATTTTGAAGACCTCATCCAGGAACTTTCGCAGGAGAACGGCGAACTCTATGGTGAAGTCGACTTTGTCGAATGCGTCAGGGTCGTCAACAGCGTTACGGTGCGCATGCGCGTCTACGGCAAGGTAAACGGCGAAACCTGGTCGTGTGGCACGGCGGCTGCTTCGGCGGCGATAGCCGCCATTGAGCGCGGCGATTGTTCGCGCGGCGAGCTCATAACCGTAAAGGTAAAGGGCGGCGATCTGTTTGTCAAGATAGATGAAAGCGGTTCTGTCGAAGTCGACGGTCCCGTCAAAAAGGCATTCAAAGGCATAATAGAAATATAATGATATATCTCGATAACGCCGCTACCACACGCCCGGACAGGGGGTGTCTTGAAGAGGCTCAACAATTTATATATCAGAACTATTATAATCCTTCCGCGCTCTACGCGGAAGGTTATAATTTGCATATCATGCTCAAGCAGGCGCGTGCAAACATATTGTCTCTCATAGCCGACGATAATTACGAAGTTATTTTTACTTCATGCGGCACCGAGGCGGATAACCATGCTCTGTTTTGCGGCGGAAGAAGGGGCAACGTAGTCACCACTATGGGCGAGCACGCCGCCGTATTCTCTGCCGCAGCCGAACTCAAACAGCTCGGCATCGAAGTCAGGTTAGCGCCCCTTCGCAGCGACGGAGGGGTGGATGAAGATGAACTTATCCGCCTCGTCGACGACAAGACCTCGCTCGTATCCGTTATTCACGTAAATAACGAAACGGGAGCAGTCAACGACGTGAACGCGATTGCAAAAAGGGTAAAGGCTAAAAATCCTCGCACGCTCTTTCATTCGGACGGCGTGCAGGCTTTTGGCAAAATACCGTTTAAATTGAGCGAAAATATCGATTTGTATAGTACTTCGTCACACAAAATAGGCGGAATGAAGGGCACGGGCGCACTCTTTAAGCGCAAAAAGCTCGTCTTAAAGCCGTTTATTTTTGGCGGAGGTCAGGAAAACGGCATGCGCAGCGGCACTGAAAACGTCTTCGGGATAAAGATGTTTGAACTCGCCGCGCTCAAGCATTACGGCAAGCTCAGGGAAAATTTCTGCAATGCAAAGGAATTGTCCTATAAGCTTTGGTCGCTTTTGGATAAGCAGCTGTTCGTTCGCATTTCTCCCGAAAACGGCTCGCCTTATATACTCACGGTGGGCGCAAAGGGAGTGCGCGGCGAAACTATTCTGCATGAAGCGGATGATCGCGGGCTCATTATTGGCACGGGTTCGGCGTGCTCTTCCAACAATAAAAAGCGCTATTCCCGCGTCATATTGGCGTGCGGCGTCGGCGAAGAAGTTGCCGACGGCATACTTCGTCTGTCGCTCGGCAGCGAAACTTGCGAAAGCGATGTCGTGCAGGCTGCCGCCATATTGAATTCGGTAGTTAAAAACAGAAGGGAGATGATGTCCTGATTATGGAAAAGGTTATCATTATAAGATATTGCGAACTCTATCTTAAGGGAAAGAACCGCGGCTATTTTGAAAGGCTGTTTGCCGTAAATATCGAAAGGTCGCTTAAAGGTATCAGGCATGAACTGCGGCGAAAGAGCGGGCGGTATCTCATTGAGGGATTTGAAGAAGACGACGTCGACAGAATACTTTCAAAACTCTGCAAAGTGTTCGGCATCCATACGCTGTCGGTAGCATATAAAGTGTCGAGCGATTTCGATAACATCTATGCCGCCGCAAGGCTGGTGGCGCCCCTTTGCGGAACTTTTAAAGTTGAAACTCATCGCGCAGACAAGAGCTTTCCCATGAATTCCATGCAGTTGAGCGCCGCTATAGGCGGCAGATTGCTCGACGACGTAAAATCGCTTTCTGTCGACGTGCATTCCCCCGAACATGTCGTCAATATAGACGTGCGCGAGGACGGAACTTCGCTGGTGTTCGGCAGCTTTATAAAGGGTGCGGGCGGCATGCCCGTCGGCAGTGCGGGCAAGGGATTGTTGCTCATTTCCGGCGGCATCGACAGCCCCGTCGCGGGGCATATGATAGCCAAACGCGGCATGAGTCTGGACTGCGTGCATTTCCACAGCTATCCGTATACGAATATGCAGGCTAAGGAAAAGGTGATTGACCTTGCCAAAATACTTTCGGAATATGCCTGCGGAATGAATTTACATGTCATCAAAGTCACGCATATCCAGGAGGAGATACACAAAAAATGCAACGGCGAGTACATGGTCACGCTCTTGCGTCGGTTCATGATGCGCATAGCCGAAAAAATCGCCGAAAGCTGCGGCGCTCAGTGCATAATTACCGGCGAAAGTCTGGGGCAGGTCGCCAGCCAGACGATCGAGGGCATGACTTCGTCCAACGCCGTCATCGAACGGCTGCCTGTACTGCGTCCCTTGTGCGGTTTCGATAAAAACGAGATAATCGAAAGGAGCAAGGATATAGGCACATACGATATTTCCATACTTCCCTACGAGGACTGCTGTACGGTGTTTTTGCCCAAGCATCCCGTTACGCGTCCCAAGATGGAGGACGTGCTTTCGGAAGAGGCGAAACTCGATGTCCAAGCGCTCGTAGCCGAGGCGCTGTCTACGCTTGAGATCATAAAATTTTAATACGCTTTAAAAACCTCATGGCGGGCGGCGCAACAAGTTGCGCCGCCCGCCATAAAAATTATCTGTTGTACCAATCGGGGTGGGCAATGGGCGGCAAAAGTTCCTTTGTCCGGGTGGAAAGATTTATCTGACCGAGAGTCAGACATCTGCCCGAATATTTTTTATCGCCGTGTGTGTAGTAGGGGGTCACGCTGTACAAATGGCTGCCGCTGCCGGGTGTATGCGTTATTTTTTGCCTGTAAGGTCCGTCGTAGACGATATCATTGTCGCACTTTATCAGATATGAGTAGTACTTTGTCTTACATAATTCTATGCAGACGCTGTCAGCATCGGTCGAAAGCTTTGGTTGCCGTATGACCGGTGATGAAAATTTGCTGCTCTTTTCGGCAGGCTCTCTGCCTTTAAGGCAGCTTACGCGCAGCTTGCACAACTTCGGCGCGATTTCGTCGGCAAGGATAATTTTTCCGCTCTCTTCGTAGTCCTGCCTGTCTATATATATCTCGCTCGTCCCCTGCCCGGTCTGCAGTTTATCGGGCTTTTTGTCGCGGTAAAGCATGTCGGCAATGTCTTTAAGTGCGCCGCAGCAAGTTCCGCCGCCCGTAATGTCTGTTCTTTTATTGTTTGCGTCGCCCTGCCATACGCACACCGTATGCGTCGATGTGTACGCTATTGCGTAGGCGTCGGTATTTCCGCTCTCGTCTCCGCACGTGCCTGTCTTTGCCGCAATGTCGTATGCGCAATGCCTTAGCTTTTTTGCCGTGCCCGTCTCTGCGGCAGCTGTCAGCATTTCGTTCATCAGTGAGCACGTTCCGGGGTCGAATACTCTTTTTTTGTCGTGGGGCGAGCGGTAGATGATTTTTCCGTTTCTGTCCGTTATATATTTTATAAAGGTCGAAGGAGTGTATGCCCCTTGCTGTCTGAATACGGTGTATGCGTCGCACAGTACTTTAATGTTGCAGCCGTATTTCATCCCTCCAAGCGCCAGCGACAGGTTTTTGTCGCCGTCCTCCAGGTCGATATTCAGCTTTTCGGCATATTCCGCCGCCCGCTCGGCGGTCAGCATGTTCAACACTTTTACGGCGGGTATGTTGTAGCTTTTTGCCAGACTTTCGGCAACGGTGACTGCTCCATGAAATTTCTTGTCGTGATTTTCGGGAGCGTATCCTCCGTAGTTTATCGGGCAGTCGTCTATCTTTGTGAATGTGTGCACAAGCCCTTCTTCGATGGCGGGGGCGTATACCAACAGCGGCTTTATTGCGGAGCCCGGTTGCCGTGCCGCTCCGTCTATTGTAGTCATGTAGGCTGATACGCCGTTTTCTGCGTTGGTTATCATTATGGCGCAGTCGTGTTCGTATGCCGTCGAGTCGACCTGCCTTTGCGCCGCGGCGTCCATATAGGTGTGTACGCTGCAGCCCGACAGGTCTCTGTAACTGTCCAGCCCGAGTGCGTCAAGTTCGTTGCAGGCGGCCTTTATATAGCTTCCGGAACGTGTCGTTCCGTCCGCCGCCGTCTCTATGCGCTCCGCGCATGTCTCATTGTATTGCTCGACTGTAATGAATGAGCAATCGAGCATGCGTCTGAGCACCATATCGCGGCGCTTTTTACATTTTTCGGTGTCTTTGAAGGGCGAGTAGTTGTTTGGCGAAGATAAGAGCCCTGCAAGCGTTGCGCTCTCGTTCAGGTCAAGGTCTTCGGCATTCTTGCCGAAGTAGAAGTGCGCCGCGCTCTGCAGTCCGTAGCAGCTGTGCCCGAAATATATCGTGTTCAGGTACATTTCAAGTATCTCGTCTTTGGTGTATGCCCTTTCAAGCTGTTTAGTCAGGCGTATTTCCTTGAGTTTTCTCTTCACCGTCTTGTCGTTTGAAAGATGGGTGTTCTTTATAAGCTGCTGGCTTATGGTCGACGCGCCCTCTTTGAACGAAAAACTTGCAATATTTTTGATCAGCGCCTTCGCCATGCGCCCGTAGTTCAGCCCGTGATGGCTGTAAAATGTCTTGTCTTCCGACGCAATGAAGGCGTTTTTTGTGTGCGCCGCCAGCTCGTCGGCGCTTACTGATACGCGGCTGTTTTCAACTGCCGCGCTCTCTATCTTGTTGCCTGCGTCGTCAAAAAAATTTATGCTCTGACCGTAGTTTACAAGCTTTGCCCTGTCAAGCTTTGCATCGGCTGTGACGGCAAAATATGCCGCAATGGCGGCAAGCGCTGCCGCCATTATGCAGAGCAGTACGGCAAGTGTTATTTTCAAGCTCTTTTTCATCAAATTTAGTATGTATAAAAACATAAAATAGTTGCAATTTAATTGAAAAAAAACGCAAAAACTTGTATAATTGTCTTGTCGTCTATGGTCGAACGCGCCGTTTTTGCATGCGCTTCGCCGCTAAGGAATATTGCTGCTTATGAAAAAGTTTTATCATATAATCACATACGGATGCCAGATGAACGTGCACGAATCGGAAAAGATAGCGGGCATACTCTCTGAAATGGGGTATGAAAGCTGTTCGTCGCCGGAAGAAGCCGATATCGTGGTGTTCAATACCTGTTGCATAAGGGAAAATGCCGAAAATCACGCTTTCGGCAATATCGGCATGCTCAAAAAGTTGAAACAGCGCCGCAGGGACATGATAGTAGCCGTGGGCGGCTGTCTGCCACAGCAGATGAACAAGGCGGAAAACATTCACGAAAAATTTCCCTACGTCGATATAATCTTCGGCACACACAACCTTCACGATTTGAAGTCGCTCATTTTAAAAAAACTTGCAAGCAAGGAGCCCGTTATCTCTATTCCCGAAGATGACGGCTCGATATGCGAAGAGGATGTGCCGCTCAGGACAAGTTATCCCAATGCCTGGGTCAATATCACCTACGGCTGCAATAATTTCTGCTCATACTGCATTGTGCCGTACGTCCGCGGCAGAGAGCGCAGCAGAAGTTCCGAAAGGATAATAGCCGAGGTGCGCTCGCTCGTTGCCGAAGGATACAAAGAGATAACTCTCCTCGGTCAGAACGTCAATTCCTATCGCGGTGAGCTGACTTTCCCGCAGCTTTTGGAGACGATAGCAAATATAGAAGGCAAGTTCCGCATACGTTTCATGACTTCGCATCCCAAGGATTTTTCCGATGAACTCATCGAAGTCATGGCTAAGTATCCCAAAATCTGCCACTGCCTGCACCTTCCCGTGCAGAGCGGTTCCGACAGCATACTCGCCGCAATGAACAGGCGGTATACATCGGGGCAATATCTTGAAAAAGTTGTAAAGTTAAAGGCGCGCATACCCGATTGCGCCATAACTACCGACCTCATCGTCGGCTTTCCGGGCGAAACGGACGAAGATTTCGAAGCTACTCTCGACCTCGTCAAAAAAGTAAATTTTGCTTCGGCGTTTACGTTTGTATATTCAAAGCGGCAGGGGACCAAGGCGGCGGAAATGCCCGATCAGGTGCCCGAAGAGGTCTCAAAGGCGCGCATTATGCGGCTTGTGGAGCTGGTCAACAGTCAAACGCGTTCGCTCTCCGAAACCTATCTCGGCAAGACGATTGAAATACTCTGCGAAGATTACGACGATAAGCGCGGCATGTACATGGGCAGGGATGAGTACGGCAGAATGGGCTACTTCATAAGCTCTCAAAACATGATAGGAAAGTTTGTAAAAATACAAATCAAGCAGGTAAACGGCATTTCGCTTACAGGCAGTGCGGTGGTATAAAATGGCTCTTTCACCTATGATGCAGCACTATCTCTCCATAAAGGAGAGGTACAAGGATTGTATAATTTTTTATCGTCTCGGTGATTTTTACGAGATGTTCTTCGATGACGCCAAAACGGCTTCACGCGTTCTCGACCTCACTTTGACGGGGCGCGACTGCGGGCTCGAAGAGCGAGCGCCAATGTGCGGCGTGCCCTATCATGCCGCGGACGCCTACATAGCAAAGCTGGTGTCTGCGGGGTACAAAGTGGCGATATGCGAACAGCTTGAAGATCCCGCGTCGGCCAAGGGCATGGTGGCGCGCGACGTCATAAAGGTGGTCACCGCCGGCACCATGACCGACGAGAACTATCTCGACGCAAAGACCAACAACTATATCTGCTGTGCTTGTCTGGAGGATGCGGGCTGTGCCGTCGCCTGGGCGGACATAACCACGGGCGAGCTCAGCTGCACCCAGTACGAAGGCGAGGACGGTGCCGGAAAAGCGGTGTCGCTCATGCTCAGGCTGGCGGTCAGCGAAGTCATATGCAACGACGCCATGCTTTTTGCAAGCAAGCAGCTGCCCGAAGTGTCTCGCGGGCTGCTGCCGCCTTTTTCAAGTTATCTGTCCTGGACGTTCGGATATGCCGCGGCAGAAAAAAATCTGCTCTCGCAGCTGGGCGCACGCAGCCTTTCGGCGTTCGAAGTCTCAAATCATTCCGTTGCGGTGTGTGCGTGCGGTGCGCTGTTGGAATATCTCAAGGAGACCCAAAAGCACGCGCTTGCCAATATAGATGACGTAAAGTATATCTCCGACGGCCAAGGCATGCAGCTCGATAACGCCGCCGTAAGAAATCTTGAAATTGTAAAAAATATGTCCGAGGGCAAAAAGTATGGCTCTCTTTTGTGGTTGCTCGACAAGACAAAGACAGCCATGGGCGCCAGACTTTTGCAAAACATTCTGCTATCTCCCCTCGGCAGCGCCCAAGCTATAAATTATAGGCTTGACGGGGTGGAGGAACTGTTCGAATCGACGGTCGTCAGGGTGGGCATCGGCGAAACTTTAAGCGAGGTCAGGGACATTGAGCGCATAACGGGCAAAATAGCCTGCGGCAGCGTCATGCCTGCAGACTGCCTCACGCTCGCCTGCTCGCTGCTCGCCATTCCCAATCTCCGCTTTCAGCTTTCGGGTTTTTCATCCGCGGCGCTCAACGATATCTCGCGAGAACTTGTCGACGAAACGCAGCTCGCTCAGCACATTCTGAACGTGATAAGCGAAAAGCCGCCCGCTACTTTAAAGGACGGCGGGTACATAAAGGAAGGTTTCGATAAGCAGCTTGACGAGCTGCGTTCGGTCAAGAAGAACAGTAAGGACATCCTATCCGCAATGGAGATGCGCGAGCGCGACAGAACGGGCATCCGCACTCTGAAAATAGGTTTCAACCGCGTATTCGGCTATTATATCGAAGTCAGCAAATCGTTCAAGGACAAGGTCCCGCCAGAGTATCAGCGCAGACAGACTCTTGCCAATGCCGAAAGGTATATCACCGAAGAGCTAAAAGTCCTTGAAGACAAGGTGCTGAACAGCGAGGATATGTGCCTTAAGCTCGAAGCCGCCATCTATGAACAGCTCGTTGGCAGGCTCTCCGAAAACATATCCGTTTTCAAGCAGATAGCCCGTGCCGTTGCAAAGCTCGACGTGCTCGCCTCCTTTGCCGAAGTGGCAAAATCGGGTAAATATTGCCGTCCCGAAATAGTGCCTGCCGAAGGCAGTCTCATAATTAAGGAGGGCAGGCATCCCGTTGTCGAAAAGATATCCAAGGAAAAATTTATTTCCAACGATACGCTTTTGGATGAGGGCGACAGCCGCACCATGATAATAACCGGACCGAACATGGCGGGCAAGAGCACGTATATGCGGCAGACGGCTATAATAGCTCTCATGGCGCATATCGGCAGTTTTGTGCCGGCAAAGAGCGCTGAAATTCCCATCATCGACCGCATATTTACAAGAGTCGGCGCAAGCGACAATCTTATATCCGACCAGAGTACTTTCATGGTAGAGATGATAGAAGTCGCGTCCATACTGCGCAATGCAACAAAGAACAGCCTTATAATTCTTGACGAAGTGGGAAGGGGTACTTCCACGTACGACGGGCTGTCCATAGCGTGGGCGGTCGTCGAAGAGATAACCTGCAATATCGGCGCAAAGACGCTTTTTGCCACTCATTATCATGAGCTTACCGAACTCGAAAACAAGCTTCAGGGAGTAAAGAATTACAAGATAGCCGTAAAAGAAGTGGGCGGCGGCATAGTCTTTCTGCGCAAAATAATGCGCGGCGGCGCAAACCGCTCCTTTGGCATCGAGGTAGCTGCACTTGCCGGCGTGCCTGCCCGCGTCACCGACAGGGCAAAGGCGATATTAAAGAGTGTGGAGAGCGGCGATATAGCGCTGCGCGCTCCGCAGGATGAAGTTCTCCCCGCCGCCGTAGAGGAAAGCGAAGTCGAGAGAATATTAAAAGATATAGATATGAATAACATGTCGCCGATGCAGGCGTTTATGGTGCTCGGCGATTTGGTGGAAAAGGTGAAATAAATGGCTAAGATAAATATATTGTCCGAAGTCATATGCAATCGCATAGCCGCAGGCGAGGTCATCGACAGACCGTATTCTGCCGTCAAAGAGATGATAGAAAACAGTCTCGACGCGGGCGCAACAGAAATAGAAGTGCACATCCGCCGCGGCGGCAAGGATATGATAAAGATAGTCGATAACGGCTGCGGGATTGAAAAGGACGACATGCGTGCGGCGTTCTTTTCGCATGCGACCAGCAAGATATCCACGCTCGAAGATATCGAAAATATCCATACCCTCGGTTTTCGCGGCGAAGCGCTCGCAACTATCGCAGTCATAGCCAAGGTCGAGCTCATAAGTGTGGTTGAAGGCTGCGATGCGTGGAAAGTGGAGTGCGACGGCGACTATATAGGCAAAGTCATGCCCGCCACTTTAGATAAGGGTACGCAGATAACGGTGAGCGATATCTTTTTCAATACGCCCGTAAGGCGCAAATTTTTAAAGACTGATAAAAAGGAGGAGGCGGACATCACCTCCTTCGTCACCCGCTATATCCTCGGCAATCCCCGCGTCGCGTTCAAATATTTTGTCGATGATAAGCTTGTCCAGCAGTCTTACGGAGGCGGGCTCGAAGAGGCCATAGCCCAGGTGTACGGCGCAAATTATCTGCCCCAGTCGTTTAAAATAAGCGCCGACAGAAACGATATAAAAATTTATGGCTTTATCGGCAATCAGAATTTTTTCAAGCCTAATAAGTCATATCAGAATGTATATCTCAACGGCAGATGCATATCGAACAATGTCATTTCAACAGCCATAGCGCAGGCATATGCGCCCTATGCAATGAAGCGCAGCTATCCCGTATACACGCTCTTTATAGACGTTCCTTCGGAGATGGTCGATGTCAATGTGCATCCAAACAAGTCGGATGTGCGTTTTGTGGATAATCAGCTCATCTTCGGCACGGTCTATAAAGTCATCTCGTCCGTGCTGGATGGTTCTGCAAAGGCTGCTGATTTTGTCGTGGACAGCAAAGTGGTTCCCGAGATAGCTTCTACATTTGCCGAAAAGAAATCTAAAAATGCCGTATATGCCGGCGATTATACCCAGCCCGGCAAGGTATACGATAAGAATTTTGAGGGCATAGATATCCCCAAATTTACCCCGGAAGGCAAGATATGCAAGACGGAGCCCCGCCCCGCGCCTGCCGAGCCAAAAAAGGATTATTCGGTATTCGAGCGCATGGAAAGGGAGCCCGTCGAGCCAAAGTCGATAGAATCGCTTCCCCTCTACAAGTTGTACCCGCCTATCGAAGAGAATAAGATGATTGCCTGCGGCGGTATGAAGCCGCTCGCCATAAGGGTGAGGGAAAAAGAGCGCGAAAAAGCCGAACAGCAGCGCATTATTTATGAAAGCTGGAAATATAAGGGCGAGCTCTTCAATACCTATCTAATATATGAAACCTGCGACGATGTTTATCTCATCGACCAGCACGCGGCGCATGAAAGGCTGCTGTTCGACGGCTTGATGGATAAGTTGAAGAACCGCAAATCCATTCCCCGACAGGGCATGCTCGTGCCGTATATACTCGATATCAATGCCGAAGAGAGTTGCTTTATCTCCGATAATCTCATGCTCATACGCTCTATGGGCTTTGATATCGAACCGTTCGGCGTAAAAGCTTTCCGCGTCAACGAAGTGCCCGCCGACCTCAAGGATATCGATCTCAAAACATTTTTCGATGAGCTCGTCGCCGATATCGGAAGTTTGAAGAAGATAGCGATAGAAGATATTCTGCGCGACAAGATAGCCATGACTGCATGCAAGCATGCCGTCAAGGGCGGCATGCAGCTGACCGAAGCCGAAAGGCAGACCCTGATAGAGCTGATAAAGGCTGACGTCGGGCTCAAGTGTCCTCACGGCAGACCGGTCTGCGTGAAGCTCACAAAAAAACAGATAGAAAAGATGTTCAAAAGGATAGTCTGATGAAAAACTTGCTCGTCATATGCGGTGCTACGGCAACGGGCAAGACGGCGCTTGCGGTTGCATGCGCAAAAGCGCTGTCAAGTCAGGTCATATCCGCCGATTCTCAGCTCATCTACCGCGGACTCGATATAGGAACGGCAAAGCCGACCGAATCGGAGAGGGGCGGCGTCGTCCACCATATGATAGATATCGTTCCGCCCGATTCGTCATTTTCGGTGTCCGACTATCGCGCCGCGGCTCTGCCCATGCTCAGGAGCATTGCAGACGGGGGAAAGATACCCGTGGTCTGCGGCGGCACAGGCTTTTACATCAACTCTCTGCTCTTCGATTATTCCTATGCAGGCGCCGCCGGCAACGAAGAGGTGCGCAATAAGTACCGCGCCATTCTCGAGGAAAAGGGATGTGACTATCTGTACGGCTTGCTGCAGCAGGTAGACGGACGCTCTGCGCAAACAATACACAAAAACGATACCAAGCGCGTGATACGCGCACTTGAAATATTTGAAGTGAGCGGAAGGCGCAAATCCGAACTTTCTGACGGCAAAAAGAGCATGTTCAATTACCTTGCCGTCGCAGTGGATTATCCCAGAGATGTTCTGTATTCCAGAATAGGTGCCAGGGTGGAGGAGATGTTCGGACGCGGATTGGTCAATGAGGTCCGCTCGCTTTTATCTGTCGGGATAGACGAAAAATGCCAAAGTATGCAGGCGATCGGCTATAAAGAGATACTTGAAGGCATCAGATGCGGCTATTCGCAGAGTACTATGTGTGATAAAATCAAGCAAAATACCCGCCATTACGCCAAACGGCAGTTGACTTTTTTTAAAAAATTGCCGGGCATAGTCTGGCTGGATTATCGCGAGGCGTCGCCCGAAAAAATTTTGGAGCTTTTGAATGACTGATTATTTACAATATATAAATGAGTGTGAGGAGCGCCTCAAGGACAAATTTGCGCTCATTGACGGCATTGCCTTTAAAAATCAATGTAAGGTGATTGAAGCTTTCAGAAATAACAGGATAGCCGTAAGGCATTTTACAGGCACCACGGGTTACGGTTACGGCGACGAAGGCAGGGATTGCCTCGGCAAGATATATGCCGATTCGTTCGGTGCCGAAGCAGGCATTGTCTCGCCCCATCTGCTTTCGGGCACACATACTCTCAGCGTGGCTCTATTCGGGCTGCTCATGCCGGGCGATGAGCTGCTCTGTATAAGCGGCATGCCCTACGATACCATCCGCCCCGTCATTTCGGGCGATGGCATAGGTTCGCTCAAGGACTACGGCATAAAATTTTCATGCGTCTCCCTGACGGCGGACGGCGGGTTTGATGTGGACGCCGTAAAATCTGCCCTCAAAAACGGCAATGTCAAAGTCGTCTATATACAGCGTTCGCGCGGCTATGAGCTCAGGGACGCGCTGTCCTGCGGGCAGATAGGCGCAGTTTGCGACGTTTTGCGCGGCTGCGGTTTCGGCGGCTGCATCTTTGTGGATAATTGCTACGGTGAATTTGTTGAGGAGTGCGAACCTACAGATGTAGGAGCGGATATAATTGCAGGGTCGCTCATAAAAAACCCCGGCGGCGGCATAGCTCCCACGGGCGGTTATATCTGCGGCAAGCAAAAATATATCGATATTATAGGGCGCAGGCTGACTGCGCCCTCAATAGGGCTTGAAGTCGGTTCGTTCGAGCAGGGCTATCGGTATTTTTATCAGGGACTCTTCATGGCGCCGCATACGGTTGCCCAGGCGCTGAAGTGCTCGCTTCTTATAGGCATTGGCATGACCGATCTTGGCTATATCAATTATCCCTCAATAGATAAAATCCCGCATGATATAACGCGGTGCATAGAGTTCGGCAATGCCGAAGACATGATAAATTTTATCCGCGAAGTTCAGTATGCCTCGCCCGTTGACAGCTATGTCACTTGCGAGCCCTGGGACATGCCCGGGTACGATGACGACATAATCATGGCTGCAGGCACTTTTGTTTCGGGCGCGTCTATAGAACTGTCTGCCGACGGGCCCGTAAAATCTCCGTACATCGCCTATTTTCAGGGCGGTCTGACGTATGAGCACGGCAAGTACGCTCTTATGAGGATACTTTCAAAATTAAAGAAATAGCTTTTGAAAAATCATAGTTTTGCGGCTGTTTTTTGGTCAGGTTTCATTCTGCCGCATTGTTGTTATTTTGTACAGGGGAGGAAGGGTGCATTGGATGACGAAAGAATCCCTGCCGGCGTACAGTTTGAAAAAATAATAGCCCGTCACGCCGATACGGTGTTCAGGGTCGCATATCAATATCTGCGCAACCGTCAGGATGCCGAAGATGTCGTGCAGGAGGTATTTTTGTCGCTCGTGCAGAGGTTTCGGCAGCTTTCCTTCAATGATGACGAGCACTTAAAGGCGTGGATAATAAGGGTGACTATAAATAAGAGCATAAACGCCGCAAAGTATAATGCGCGCCGACGTACTGAGAGCATGGAGACGTCTGTGTTAAAAAGTTATGATAAGTCTTCATGGGAAATCGACGACGTTCTCTCAAAACTATCTGCCGATGACAGGCAGATAATTTATCTGCACTACTATGAAGGGTATCAGGCAAAGGATATAGCTTCATTTCTGAACATAGCCGAAAATGCCGTACATAAGCGCCTTTCCCGTGCCCGCGCGCGGCTGAAAAAATATCTTGACGAGGGGGATGACTGATATGAGCGAATATAAGCGTTATATCGATGAATTAAAGCTCGACGAACAGTTCAAAGACGACCTCCTTAAAAAGATGTGTGAAAAACAGTCTGTCTTGCAAAACGAGGTGGAACCTAGCGCGTGTCCCGCGCCCGTGCGCCGTTCAAGGCGTAAGTTTTTAGGCGTGCTCTCGGCGGCGGCATGTGCAGTGCTCGCCTGTCTCGTCATTGTGCCCGTCGTCGTTCTGACCGGTCCTGCTGCTTCCCGTATGGACGGGGCAAATAGCGACTTTTTGGCTCCGCCGCAGAGTGGAGACGGCAGCCCGTCGGATGACGCTCAGGAGGCAGTCATGTTTGCTCTCGGGCAGCGGGCTTCGGATATCTACGGCAACTATTTTGAATTTTCTTCCGTCGGCTGCACTTCGGCGGTGACCTTTGGCGATTATCATTATGTTCCGTCTGAAGGCAACGTCTTTGTCACACTCGATGTCGCGCTCGACATCACGCATGCGCAGTCCGATGATAAGTTTATCCGATTATCTTGCGGAACCGTGAGCGCAAGTTACGACATTGACGTCGGCGACGGAAATTATTCTGGTGATCTCGTCTTCCGCGAAGATATCTTTAAGGAGCATTTTCCCGCCGATGAATACGGCAGGGCAGCCGGTGCGGGGACGCTCGTCTTTGAAACGGGAGAGAGCTTTTTGCGGCTTTTCGATATGTATCCGGTAAAAGAAGGCGAGATATTTTTTGAATGTTCCGATTTTCGTTCGCGCGGCAATGTGCACAGCCAGGTGCTGACGGGTTTCGAACTTTCGCTCGCCGAACTCATTGCAAACAACTGAACTATAAAATTTAAGAGCGGTCTGCGTTTTGCAGACCGCTCTTTGTGTATAACTTTTAATTTATCAGTACATGCCGCCCATGTCGGGGTTGGGTGCGGCGGGAGCGGGGGGGGTGGGGATGTCGGTGACGATACTCTCGGTGGTGAGCAGCGTCGATGCAACCGAAGCTGCGTTCTGAAGTACCGAACGCGCAACCTTTGTGGGGTCGATTATGCCGCTTGCAACCATATCGGTGTACTCGTTCTTGAGGGCGTCATAGCCGTAGTTGGGCTTGTTTGCCGTAATTATATTGTTTACGATTACGGAACCGTCCAATCCGGCATTCTTTGCTATCTGGCGAAGGGGTTCTTCAACGGCTTTGAGCACGATATTTGCGCCCGTCTTTTCGTCGCCTGAGAGGCTTTCGGCAAGCTTGGCGAGCTCGGGTATGGTCGAAAGCAGTGCAACGCCGCCGCCGGGCACGATGCCCTCTTCAACCGCGGCGCGGGTAGCTGCCAGCGCGTCCTCTATGCGGAGCTTCTTTTCCTTCATCTCTATCTCGGTGGCAGCGCCTACATTTATTACGGCTACGCCGCCTGCGAGCTTTGCAAGGCGTTCCTGGAGCTTTTCCTTGTCGTATTCCGAAGTTGTCTCGGCTATCTGTGCCTTTATGGAATTTACCCTCGCCTTGATGGCGTCGGAAGCGCCCGCACCGTTGATAATGGTGGTGTTTTCCTTGTCAACTTTTACCTGGGCAGCTCTGCCGAGCATATCGGGGGTGACGTCCTTGAACTCGTATCCGAGGTCGGAAGATACGACCGTGCCGCCGGTGAGAATGGCGATATCTTCGAGCATTGCCTTTCTTCTGTCGCCGAAGCCGGGTGCCTTTACGGCTACGCAGTTAAGAACGCCCTTGAGCTTGTTGACGATAAGCGATGCAAGAGCGTCGCCTTCCACGTCTTCGGCTATTATCAAAAGTCTTGCGCCCTGCTGTGCTATGGGCTCTATTATGGGCAGGATTTCCTGAAGGGTGGATATCTTTTTATCGGTTATAAGAATGTAGGGGTTATCCAAAACGGCTTCCATCTTTTCGGTATTCGTGACCATATAGGCGGAAGCGTAGCCTCTGTCGAACTGCATGCCCTCAACGGTGGTCAGCTCGGTGTTCATCGTCTTGCCCTCTTCAACGGTTATTACGCCGTCTTTGCCTACGATTTCCATTGCGTCGGCTATAAGGCTGCCTATCGTCTCGTCGCCTGCGGAAATAGAAGCGACCTGCGAAATTGCGAGCTTGTTTTCAACGGGTTTGGATATCGACTTTATCTTTTCTACTGCGGTGTCTACCGCTGCGGAAATGCCCTTTTTAAGTATTATGGGGTTGGCGCCTGCGGCAAGGTTCTTAAGACCTTCGCGTATGATAGCCTGTGCAAGTACTACGGCTGTCGTAGTACCGTCGCCGGCAACGTCGTTCGTCTTTGTGGAAACTTCCTTTACAAGCTGTGCGCCCATATTTTCAAAGGGGTTTTCAAGTTCTATCTCCTTTGCTATGGTCACGCCGTCGTTGGTTATAAGGGGTGCGCCGAACTTTTTATCTAGAACTACGTTTCTGCCCTTAGGGCCGAGTGTGATTTTAACGGTGTCTGCAAGTACGTTTACGCCCGTTTCAAGCGCCTTTCTGGCGTCGTCGCCGTATTTTATCTGTTTAGCCATTATAATTATCTCCTTTATTATTCAACTATTGCCAGTATGTCGCTCTGGCGGATGATGGTGTATTCCTTGCCGTCAACTTTGACTTCGGTGCCGCTGTATTTGGAAAGCAGTACCTTGTCGCCTACTTTTACCTGCATTTTTACTTCCTTGCCGTCAACAAGTCCGCCGGGACCCACTGCGACAACTACGCACGTTGCGGGCTTTTCCTGCGATGCGGCTGTAAGGTACAGACCGCTCTTTGTCTTTTCTTCGGCTTTAAGACCTTCTACAACTACTTTGTCGAACAAAGGCTTTATATTCATCAGCTTGTTTCCTCCGAAAATAATTATATTATTTTTCACGATTATTTATAAACGCCGATAAAACAGGTCAAACACACAAAAATAAAAAATATTACATTTATGCCCTCAAAGATTTAATTTAAAATTGCATTTTGTCGCAGGATATGCTATCATTTAATTGTAATAACGCGCAAACGGGGGCAGTTCAATGGATAAATGGGATAAACGCTTTATGGAAATGGCAGAACTTATAGGTTCGTGGTCGAGCTGTTACAAGCAAAACCGCCATGTCGGCGCCATAATCGTAAAAAACAAGCGCGTCATAGCCACCGGCTATAACGGCGCCCCGCAGGGCATACGCAGCTGCGTAGATAAGGGCGAGTGTCTCAGGCAGAAGCTGAATATCGCCAGCGGCACGATGCAGGAGATCTGCTATGCCGTCCATGCCGAACAGAATGCCATAATCCAGGCGGCAAGAGTGGGGTGCAGCGTGGAGGGCTGCACGCTCTACTGTACGCATCAGCCCTGTGTCATATGCGCCAAGATAATAATAAATTCGGGTATTTCCCGCGTTGTCTACAAGGACGGTTATCCCGACGATTTTTCCATGCAACTGTTCAGGGAGGCAAATGTTCTCGTTGAAAAATTCGATACGCTGAAATAACCGACAGGAGGGCAAAAAATAATGACCAATCCCAATGTTACCATAACCATGGAGGACGGCGGCGATATAGTTGTGGAATTATATCCCGATAAAGCTCCTAACACCGTGAATAACTTTTTGTCGCTCGCGTCGTCCGGCTTTTACGACGGGCTGACCTTTCACCGCATAATAAACGGCTTCATGATCCAGGGCGGCGATCCCGTCGGCAACGGCACGGGCGGTCCCGGGTATACGATAAAGGGTGAATTTTCGCTCAACGGCTGCAAGAGCAACGATATCAAGCATGCCCGCGGCGTCATTTCAATGGCTCGAGCCATGTCGCCGAACAGCGCCGGGTCGCAGTTCTTTATAATGCACGCCAACGCTTCCTATCTCGACGGTCAGTATGCTGCGTTCGGCAGGGTCATTGCCGGCATGGACGTCGTGGACAGAATAGCTTCCGTTGCCACGGATTTCAACGACAGACCTAAAAAGCCTCAGGTAATAAAGTGCATGAAGGTCGAAACCTTCGGCGTTGATTATCCCCTGCCTGTAAAATTCTGAGATAATAATTTTTGGAGTGACCAATGACAGATAATTCGGTTTATGTAAATCCCCTGATAACAAGGTACGCAAGCAAGCAGATGGCTGAAAACTTTTCCGATGACAAGCGCTTTAAGCTTTGGAGAAAGCTCTGGATAGCCCTTGCCGAGTCGGAAATGGAGCTCGGGCTCAATATTACGCCCGGGCAGATAGCCGAAATGAAGAAGTATGCCGACGATATAAATTACGAAGTCGCCGAAAAATTCGAGCGCGAAGTGCGCCACGACGTAATGGCGCACGTAAAGGCGTTCGGCGAGCAGGCTAAGTCTGCCATGCCCATAATCCATCTCGGCGCCACGAGCTGCTTTGTCGACTGCAATTCCGAGCTGATGATCCTGCGCGACGCCATAAAGATAATAAAGGTAAAGATTGTAAACGTCATGGATAAGCTCAGGCGCTTTGCGCTCAAATATAAGGACATGCCTACGCTCGGCTTTACCCACCTTCAGCCAGCTCAGCTTACTACCGTAGGCAAGCGCGCCACGCTGTGGCTGCAGGATTTGATGATGGATTACGATAATCTCGTTCATCTCGAAGAATGCTTCAAACTGCGCGGCGTAAAGGGTACTACCGGCACGCAGGCAAGCTTTATGGAGCTGTTCAACGGCGACGGCGATAAGGTCAGGGAGCTCGAGCGCCGCGTGGTAAAAAAGATGGGCTGCGACAGGGTATACGGCGTAACAGGGCAGACATATCCCAGAAAATTCGATTACAACGTGCTTTGCGTGCTCTCGCAGATTGCCCAGAGCGCCTATAAATTTTCAAACGACATAAGGATACTTCAGAATATGAAGGAGATAGAGGAGCCGTTTGAAAAATCCCAGATAGGTTCTTCGGCAATGGCATACAAGCGCAATCCCATGCGCAGCGAAAGGATGGGCTCGCTCGCCCGCTTTGTCGTTTCGCTTCCAATGAATTCCGCCATAACCGCCTCGACTCAGTGGTTCGAGCGCACGCTGGACGATTCCGCAAACAGGCGCATAGTCAACGCTCAGGCGTTCCTCGCGCTCGACGGCATACTCAATATCTATCTCAACGTCAGCGAAAACCTCGTCGTTTACGACAAGGTCATTGCCAAGCATATCGCCGCAGAACTGCCATTCATGGCAACCGAAAATATCATGATGGAGTGCGTTAAGGCGGGAGGCAATCGCCAGGAGCTTCACGAAAGGATACGCGTGCTCTCAATGGAGGCGGGCAGGAACGTAAAGGAGAGGGGGTTAGATAATAACCTTATAGACCTCATAAAGCAGGACGACATGTTTGCCGCCGTGCGCGACAGCCTGGAAGACATCCTCGACGCAAAAAAATTCATAGGTCGCGCTCCCGCTCAGGTAGAGGAGTTTATTTCAAACGAGATAGACCCCATTCTTGCTTCAAACGCTCAAAGCCTCGGGTTAAAGGGCGAAGTCAGGGTGTGATGTCGCGCTTTAAGGTTCCCGTGGCTGTCGTCGTCATGATAACGCGCACGTGCGGCGGCAAGCGGCAGCTGTTGCTGCAGCGCAGATCCAATACGGGCTTTGGCGACGGAAAGTGGGACTTTGCCTGCTCGGGTCATGTGGAAGAGGGCGAGCGCCTTCGCGAGACTTGCGTTCGCGAGTGTCGGGAGGAGCTTGGCATATCTTCAAAACCCGACGACTTTACTTTTTTTACACTCATATACAAGCGTGACCCCGGCGCCACCTACGTCAATGCATATTTCTGCCTGACAGTGTATTCGGGTACGCCATCCGTATGCGAAGAGTCCAAGTGCTCTGCGCTCGGCTGGTTCGATGAGTCTGCTCTGCCGCATGACCTCTTGGATGACAGAAGGTTGGCGCTCGATTGTTTTTTAAAAAATGAATATTTTGCGGAGTATTTTGTCTGACATAATATTATGAATTATCGCTTTATCGCCGTCGGCGAGCTCACGCCCGAACTCTTTTCGGGCTTTATCCGCAGGCAGGTCGTCGATAAATGCGTGCGTCGCGAGCAAGGCAAGTGGGTCATCAAAAGTCATCCGTTCGTCGACGACTGGACGGAGAACGACTATACCGTACTCATCGCAAAGTTAAAACGTATTGTGTGCGGCGGCGGATTTGTTTTAGCCGCATTTGACGGGGATGTGTTGAAGGCGTTTTCGGCAGTTGACGGCAATTTGTTCGGCAGGGACAATATGTACGCCGACCTCGCCGAATTTTATGTGTCGGAAGACTTCAGAAGACAGGGCGTCGGTTCGCGGCTGTTTGCCCTGACCGCAGATGCCGCCCGCAGTTTCGGCGCAAAAAAGCTGTACATCTCTGCGCACTCCGCCGTTGAAACGCAGGCATTTTATAAAAGCATGGGCTGTGTTTTGACTGAGCAATGCGATGAAGCTCACGTTTTGAACGAACCTTGCGACGTCCAGCTTGAATATGTGCTCTGATGTTTTATTGTTCTTTAATAAAAGTAAAATAACTTATATGTATGAGAGGGCGCACACCTGCAGGTGTGCGCCCTCTCATGCGTCATCAAACTATTATATTTATCAGTCGTTTTGGAACGAATATGAATTTCTTTATGTTTTTCCCTTCAAGCAGAGGGGAAATTTCAGGCAGTTCGGTCACCTTTTTGCGCGCTTCTTCGGCTGCGCAGTCCGAAGGCAGCATCACCTTTGCTTTGATCTTGCTGTTTACCTGCACGGCGTATTCGAACATATCCTCGCCGCACTTGCTCTCATCAAATTCAGGCCACTTTTCGTAAGCCATTGTGCCGCTGTGTCCCAAAACTTCATTCCATATCTCCTCGGTGAGGAAGGGAATGACGGGATTTAAAAGTTTGCACAGCCCTTCGGCATACTCGCGGGGGAAGGAATTGTTTTCGCCTATTTCTTTGTATACGGCATTGACGAATATCATCATCTGCGAGATGGCGGTATTCACTTTGAGCGACATATAATCCTCGCTCACTTTTTTGACCGTCTGGTTATATATTTTTTCAAGCGCGGGGTTGGGCTTGTCGGCTATCGAGTTGCTCTCGAAATAAAGCCTGTGAATGCGGTCGATAAACTTTTTAACGCCCTCTATGTTTGCAGTATTCCACGGCTTTGTGTCTGCAACGGGTCCCATGAACATTTCGTACATTCTCAAAACGTCTGCGCCGTAATCGCGCACCACGTCGTTGGGGTTTATTACGTTGCCCTTGCTTTTGGACATTTTTTCGCCGTCTTCGCCCAATATCATGCCCTGGTGGAAGAGCTTTTTGAACGGTTCTTTGCAGGGGACGTAGCCCTTGTCGAATAAAAAGTTGTTCCAGAAGCGCGAATACAGCAAGTGTCCCACCAGATGTTCCTTGCCTCCGCAGTAGAAGTCCACGGGCATCCAGTGCTTTAAAAGTTCGTAGTCGGCAAAAGTTTTGTCGTTGTGGGGGTCGCAGTAGCGGAGGAAGTACCAGCTCGACCCGGCAGAGCCGGGCATGGTGGTGGTCTCGCGCCTGCCCTTTTTGCCTTTATAGGTCACATTGACCCAATCTTTTGCATTGTCAAGGGGGGCGTTGCCGCCGTGCGCCTTGTAATCATCCATTTCCGGCAGTACCAGCGGCAGCTCATCGTCGTCCAGGAAGACTATTTCCCCGTCCTCAAGGTGAACTACGGGCAGCGGTTCGCCCCAATATCTCTGGCGGGCAAATATCCATTCGCGCAGCTTGTATGTCACGGCTTTTTTGCCGCAGCCGTGCTCTTCCAGCCAAGCAACCATCTTATCTATGGCGTCCTGCTTGTTCAGTCCGTTCAAAAAGCCCGAGTTTATGTGTGTACCGTCGCCCGTCCAGGCTTCCTTTGAAATATCCCCGCCTTCGAGTACCTGAATTATGGGCAGTTCAAATTTCTTTGCAAACTCGTAGTCGCGTGTGTCGTGTGCGGGAACCGCCATTATTGCGCCCGTACCGTAGGATGTTAATACATAGTCCGAAATCCATACGGGCAACCTGTTTCCGTTTACGGGATTTATGGCGTAGGCGCCTGTAAACGCGCCCGTCTTGTCCTTGTTCAACTCGGTGCGTTCAAGGTCCGATTTGCTCGCGCACGCCTTTTTGTATGCTTCAATCTGCTCCCTTCTGTCGGGAGTGGTTATTTTATCCACAAGTTTGTGCTCGGGCGCAAGTACGCAGTAGGTGGCGCCGAACAGCGTATCGCAGCGCGTGGTGAATACGGTGAACTGTTCGTCGCTGCCTTCGATCTTAAATATTACATTGGCGCCCACGGACTTTCCTATCCAGTTGCGCTGTGCCACCTTTGAAGATTCTGGCCAGTCCAGCTCGTCCAGACCTTCCAGCAGCCTCTCGGCGTATTTGTTAATGTCTATGACCCACTGCTTCATGTTTTTGCGCACGACGGGGAAGCCGCCGCGTTCGCTCTTGCCGTCAACTATCTCGTCGTTGGCGAGCACGGTGCCGAGTTCTTCGCACCAGTTGACGGGCGTGTCGACGTATCTTGCCAGCCCTGCCTCGGCAAGCTGTTTGAATATCCACTGCGTCCATCTGTAATACGAAGGGTCGCACGTCGATATGGTCTGCGTCCAGTCGTATGAGAGCCCGAGCATCTTGAGTTGGGAAGTGAAAGTTGCAATGTTTTGCTGCGTAAATCCGCCGGGATGGTGCCCGGTGTTTATTGCGTACTGTTCGGCAGGCAGTCCGAAGCTGTCAAAACCTATCGGATGCAGCACGTTGTAGCCCTGCATGCGCTTCATGCGGGCTATTATATCGGTTGCGGTATAGCCTTCGGGGTGTCCCACGTGCAGACCCGCGCCCGAAGGGTAGGGGAACATATCCAAAATATAATATTTGGGCTTTGAAAAATCGTGAAGATTTGTGTGGAAAGTGCCGTTGCTTTCCCAATATTCTGCCCATTTCTTTTCTACCTTGCCAAAATCAGTGTATGCCATAAAAGTTGCGTTCCTTATAAATATTCCATATCATTATACATTATCTGTGCCGCCGTTGGCAAATATTTTTAAAGGCAATGCCCGTTAAATAATTGACAAAATGCTTTAAAGGTAATAATATATCTGTGTACAGTAAAAGTGTTGAGGGACAAGTACCCGCCACGGCGTATTTCAGAGAGCGCAGCCCTTTGGCTGTAAGGTGCGCATATGTTGGGGCAGAGGGGAAACCACCCTTTTATCTATTGTGCAACAATTCAAAAGAGCGGTCTTTACGACAATTAAGGTGGAACCGCGCAAACACGATTTTGCGTCCTTAAACTGATAGCTTTATTAGTTTAAGGGCTTTTTTTTATTCTTATGGGAGATACAGAAATGAAAGTAATTTTGAAAAACGGCGACGAACTCGTCGTAAACGAAGGCGCCACCTGCGCCATGGCTGCCGCCGCAATTTCCGAAGGTCTTGCCCGCAATGCCGTTGCGGCAAAGGTAAACGGCGTGCTCGTCGATTTATCGCACGCGCTCGGCGAGGGCGACAAACTCGAAATCGTCACGCTCAAAGATAAGGAGGGGCTGGAAGTCTATCGCCATACCTGCGCACACGTGCTTGCCCAGGCAGTCAAGACCATATTCCCCACCTGTAAGCTCGCCATAGGTCCCGTCATTGAAAACGGCTTCTACTACGACTTCGATTTCAATACGCCCATAACCCAGGACGACTTCGCCAAGATAGAAGCCGAAATGGCAAAGATAATCAAGGCGAATTCACCCATAACGCGCTTTGAACTTCCCCGCGAAGAGGCCATAAAACTCATGTCCGAATACAGCGAGAAGTACAAGGTCGAGCTCATTGAAGACCTGCCCGAAGACAGCGTCATTTCCTTCTATAAGCAGGGTTCGTTCACAGACCTCTGCCGCGGTCCCCATCTGCCTTCGACGGGCAAGATCAAGGCGTTCAAGCTCGTGTCTATCGCCGGTGCTTACTGGCGCGGAAACGAAAAGAACAAGATGCTCACCCGTATCTACGGCGTTGCGTTTGCCAAAAAGGACGAGATGCAGGCATACTTCGAAATGCT
Organism: uncultured Clostridia bacterium; assembly: GCA_944327465.1. Taxonomy (GTDB): domain Bacteria; phylum Bacillota; class Clostridia; order Christensenellales; family Borkfalkiaceae; genus Coproplasma. The sequence continues at coordinate 89,135 of CALVHH010000005.1, forward strand.
TGAAGAAGCCAAAAAGCGCGACCACATAAAGCTCGGCAAGGAGCTCAAGTTGTTCGCTCTTATGAACGAGGGCAAGGGCTTCCCGTTCTTCCTTCCAAACGGCATGGTGCTCAAAAATATTCTTGTCGACTACTGGCGCGAATTGCACCGCAAGGAAGGGTATGTCGAAATTCAAACGCCCATCATTCTCACCCGTACCCTCTGGGAAAATTCCGGGCACTGGGAACACTATAAAGACAACATGTATACCACAAAGATAGACGGCGAAGACTGCGCGGTAAAGCCGATGAACTGTCCCGGCGGAATGCTGGTATACAAGCTCTGGCTGCACAGCTATAAGGATCTTCCCATAAGAATGGGCGAAATGGGTCTCGTTCACCGCCATGAAAAGAGCGGTCAGCTCCACGGTCTCTTCCGCGTGCGCTGCTTCACCCAGGACGATGCCCACATCTTTATGCTCCCCGAACAGATAACCGACGAAATAAAGGGAGTAGTGCGTCTCACCAATAAGATATACAAACAGTTCGGGTTCAAGTATAAAGTAGAGCTATCCACTCGCCCCGAGGACAGCATGGGTACCGAAGAGGAGTGGAATATGGCTACCGATGCGCTCAGAAAGGCTCTTGACGAGCTCGGACTCGAATATGAGATAAACGAAGGCGACGGCGCTTTCTATGGTCCCAAGATAGATTTCCATCTCCAGGACAGCATAGGCAGAACGTGGCAGTGCGGCACTATTCAGCTCGATTTCCAGATGCCTCAGCGATTTGAGCTTGAATACACCGGCGAAGACGGCGCCAAGCATCGTCCCATAATGATTCACCGCGCCATTTTCGGCTCGATAGAGAGGTTCATAGGCATACTTATCGAACATTACGCGGGCAAGTTCCCCGTATGGCTCGCGCCCGTCCAGGTCAAGGTGCTGTCGATAACCGACAGAACGAAAGATTACGCCGAAAGCGTGTGCGCCATGCTCAAGGAGCGCGGGGTGCGCGCAGAGCTCGATACCCGCAACGAAAAGATAGGCTACAAGATACGCGAAGCAAAGCTTGAAAAAGTGCCCTATGTCATCGTCGTCGGCGATAAAGAGGCGGAAGAAGGTACCGTAAACGTCAACAAGCGCGGCGTCGAAGAAAAGCTCATACTTTCAAAGGAGGCGTTTGCCGACCTCGTCGTCAAAGAAGATGCTGAAAAAATTGTTTTCTGAGCGAAAATAAGTTGACAAACAACTCAAATAGCTGTATTATATACGGGTAAGCAAAGGTCATTCCCTTTCGCCGTACCCGTAGGCGTAACGGCAAATATATTCGCAACTGCCTTTAAGGCGGAATTTGGGAATTTATTCGGGATAGGCTGCAGCTTATCCCGATTATTTTTTTGCCGATATGAGGAATATGGAAAGAAAAGATTTTTATCAGGTCAATCAGATGATAAGGGACAGGGAGGTCAGGCTCATAGACGCCCAGGGCAACATGGTGGGCGTAATGCCTGCAGTTCAGGCTCTCAGGCTTGCGGAAGAAGCCGACCTCGACCTTGTCAAGATATCTCCCAACGCCGTGCCGCCCGTGTGCAAGATAATGGACTACTCCAAGTTCAAGTACGAGCAGGCAAAAAAGGACAAGGAAAACCGCAGAAATCAGACGATAGTCGAACTCAAGGAGATTCGTCTTTCCATGACGATAGACGTCGGCGATATCGCGGTAAAAACAAAGCAGTGCCTGAAGTTTTTGGAGCAGGGCAACAAAGTAAAGGTATCCATCCGCATGAAGGGTCGCGAAAATGCGCGCTCCTATCAGGGCGTAAAAGTAATGGAAGATTTCTTTGCCGGTTTGAACGGCAAGGCAGTGCAGGACAAAAAGCCCACGGCTGAAGGCAGGTTCATAACAATGATGCTTTCGCCGGCAAAAAATTAAGTTTATAAGCGGTTTTATCGCTCATTTCAATTTTGTAAAATTTTCAGGAGGATAAATATATGCCCAAGCAGAAGTCGCACAGCGGTTCCAAAAAGCGTTTCTGGCTCACTTCGACCGGTAAGGTCAAGAGACCCCATGGCGGCAAGAACCATAAAGCGGAAACAAAGAACAGAAAGAGAAAGAGAAATTTGCGTCAGAACACTCTCGTTTCTACTACGCAGGAATCTACCGTCAAGAGTATGATTCCCTACAAGGCATAAAGGAGGATAAAGACAATGCGTATCAAAAGGTCTGTAAACGCGCTTAAAAAGCGCAGAAAGATAATGCGCCTTGCAAAAGGCTATTTCGGCAACAAATCCAAGTCCTACAGGATTGCAAGAGAAGCCGTAATGAAGTCCTTGAACTATGCTTACATCGGCAGAAAGCTCAGGAAGCGCGACATGCGTTCTCTCTGGATAGCTCGTATCAACGCCGCTGCAAGAATAAACGGACTTTCCTATTCCAAGTTTATGCACGGGCTCAAGGCAGCCGGCATCAACCTCAACCGCAAGGTTCTGGCAGATATCGCCGTCAACGACGCCGCTGCATTCGCCGCACTTGCCGAAAAGGCAAAGGCAGCAGTTTAATTGTCTTTAACGGGTAGTTGGCATTTTTTGGCAGCTACCCTTTAACCTTTAACTTTAAATCGTATATGATAATAACGTCGCGCTCCAATCCGCTCGTAAAAAAGATAGCCTCTCTTGCCGATAAAAAGTTCAGGCAGCAGTACGGCGAATATCTCGTCGAAGGCATAAAGCCTGTGCGCGAGTGCATTGCTTCGGGCGGAAAAATAGCAGAAATCGTCTGCACTCCGCGGCTTGAAGAAGAGTTCAAGGGCGCGGTTGTCGTTGAGGAGAGCGTATTTAAGAGCATTTCTGCCGAAAAAACGCCCCAGGGCGTAATCGCTTTGGTAAAACTGCCTGAAAACGCGGCAGTGCCTCCAAGGGGTGCATGTCTGCTTTTAGACAGGCTGCAGGACCCAGGCAACGTCGGCACGATAATCCGCACAGCGAATGCCGCCGGCTACGAGGATATTTACCTTGTCGACTGTGCCGATGCTTATTCGCCAAAGGCGGTCCGCGCAAGCATGAGCGGTATATTTTTTATAAATGCCATGCGCTGCACTCTCGGCGAGGCGCTTGCTGCTCTCGACGGCATACCGCTCATCACTGCCGATATGTCGGGCGAAAACGTGTTTGCGTTCGCCCCGCCCGAAAAGTTTTGCCTCTGTATCGGCAACGAAGGCGGCGGCATAAGTCCGGAGCTGTTCAAAAGAAGTTCATATACGGTCAGCATACCCATGCGCGACAGCTGCGAAAGTTTGAATGCAGCAGTTTCGGCGGCAATAGCCATGTACGCGCTGAAAAATAATGTAAAAGAGGTTCAATAATGTCAGGTCATTCCAAATGGCATAATATAGCCGCTAAAAAGAGCAAGACCGACGCCGCCCGCGGCGCTGTGTTCACAAAGATAGGAAGGGAGCTTGCAGTTGCTGCAAAGGGCAACCCCAATCCCGAGACAAACTCTAAACTTGCCGACGTAATAGCCAAAGCTAAGGCGGCAAATATGCCCAACGACAATATAAAGCGCTCCATTGCCCGCGCCGCAGGCGAACTTTCGGGCAAGGACTACAAGGAGCTCACCTATGAAGGTTACGGCGTTGCAGGTTCTGCGGTCATAATAAAGACACTCACAGACAACGTAAACCGTACCTCCGGCGATATTTCGTCCACCATGTCAAAGTGCGGCGGGCAGATGGGTAAGCCCGGCTGCGTGAGCTATCAGTTTGACAATAAGGGTGTGATAGTCATAGAAAAGACTGTCTCGCTCGATGAAGATACTATGATGGAATACTGCCTGGAAGCCGAAGCCGAGGATTTCTCCTCCGAAGAGGATGTGTACGAAGTTTACACCACCCCCGAAGCTTTCTCTTCCGTGCGCAAGTACTTTGAAGATAAGGGCGTCACCTTCCTTGAAGCCGAAGTCAAAATGGTGCCCCAAAACACTATTACTCTCCCCGAAGACAAGGTGGCTACCTTCGTCAAGATGATAGATAAGCTTGAAGAGCTTGACGACGTTCAGAACGTCTATCATAACGTAGACCTCCCCGAAGAGGACGAGGAAGAGTAAATATTCAAATCGTTTTAAATCTTACCCGCTTGCTTCATAAAACTGACCGCGGCGCCGCTTATGTGGCGTCGCGGTTAGTTTTTTTATCGGACATAATATGCCGCGGCGTGAGGGATGTTAAGCAGAGTAATAATTTTTAAAAAATTTTCTCTTCGGCTATTGACATGTGATTAACTGTATGTTATATTATATATGAAGTTAAACTAAATAAAGTTATTCTAAATATTCAGGAGGTGATGAGATGTGAAGTCAAGCGAGTTTATAAAGGGTTATACCGAAATGATAGTCTGTGCCCTGCTGGCGGGAGGAGATGACTATATATATAGTCTTGTAAAAAGAATAACCGAAAGCGGCGGCGGTGAAATTCAGATAACAAACCCTTCGCTGTTGATGATTATGAAGAAGATGCTTGCCGAAGGGAAGATAGTGAGCTATTCGGCAGTCGGTAAAAACGGCGCCGATCGCAGGTATTATTCGCTCACGGACTACGGCAGGGAGTTCTATCTTGAAAACGTGCAGAGCTACTTGCAGTCTTTGAATACTTTAAAGAATCTGATAGGAGGAGGTGAAGAACATGCGCGATAAAATTGAAAAATATATAAGCGACACCATGAAGAGCTACGGCGTCAGCGGTTCTGCCATAAAAAATGAGCTTGCAAATGCCTGCTGCGACGAATACAATATGCAGGTAGAAAAGGGCGTCGCCCCCTACGAAGCTTACGAAGCTGCCGTTGCCAACGTGGAAGAAATTGTAAAGGGCATGGTCAAGCCGGGTAACAGGTATGCCTTTTCGTTCGGAATGGGCGTACTTGCACTTGTCATTTCTGTCGGAGAAATGCTGGCATCGCTGCTTGCAAGGAATATTTATTTCTACGAAGCCGAAATGCTCGTCGTCTGTGCGGGGTGGATAGTAATCGCCGTGCTTTATGCGGTTGTATGCCGAAAGAGCTTAAGGTGGTACAACTTCGTCGTTCTCGGGGTATTGCTCGCTTCATGGCTTGCTTCGCTGTTTATAATATTTCCGCTCTTTTTCTTCAACGGTCCTCCCGGCTGTTCGCAGCATTTCGAGTTCATATTTCCCTGCGTGTTCGAGCGGCGCTGGCGCCGCGATTGGTTCAGCCCGGGGCATTACGAAACGGACTATTGGTTCTACGCCAATTTCATTATTGCCTTGGCAACATTTGCGGCTGTGCTTGTGCTGTATGTACACGAACGCGCAAAAATAAAGCTGCGCGGCTGAATGGCTTTAAATTGATAACTTAAACGTGTAGCAGCCACGGTCGGTATGACCGTGGCTCCATGGCTTTATTGTTATCAAACATTGAAGCGGAAGAGTATGACGTCGCCGTCTTTTACAACATAATCCTTGCCTTCCGAACGGACTTTGCCCTTTTCGCGTGCGCCTACAAGACCGCCGCATTCTAAAAGAGTCTGCCAATCGACAACTTCTGCGCGTATGAATCCCCGCTCAAAGTCGCTGTGAATGGCGCCCGCCGCCTGCGGAGCCTTTGTGCCCGCCTTTATTGTCCACGCTCTCGTCTCCTTTTCGCCCGCCGTCAGGAAAGATATGAGGCCCAAAAGGTGATAGCTCTTTCTTATCAGCGCGTTCAGACCGCTCTCCTTTAATCCGAGCTCTTCCAAAAACATTGAGCTCTCTTCGGGAGGCATTTGAGCGAGTTCTTCTTCGGTCTTTGCGCAGATGACCAGCACTTCGCTGTGTTCCCTTTCGGCGAGCTCTTTTACCTTGAGCACGAGCGGTATTTCGTCGTCGCGCTTGCCCATGTCGAATTCCGAAATATTTGCCGCGTATATGACGGGTTTTGCCGTCAGTAAGAACAGGTTGTCCAAAAATGGCTTTTCGGCTTCGGAACATTCAAAAAGTCTTGCGGGTTTTTCGGTGGCAAGGAACTTTTCCAGCCGTTCGAGCATGGCAAATTCTGTTGCCGCCTCCTTGTTCGAGCCGCCTCGCGCACTGTTGCGTATTCTGTCCCGGCGCTTGTTTACTGCCTCGATGTCTGCGAGGATAAGTTCAAGCGTTATTGTGTTTATGTCGTCTATGGGGTCTATCCTGTTGCTTACGTGCGTTATATTTGAATTTTCAAAGCAGCGCACCACATGCACTATCGCATCACATTCGCGTATGTGCGACAGAAATTTGTTGCCGAGCCCTTCGCCGTGCGAAGCGCCCTTTACAAGTCCTGCTATGTCAACAAATTCCACAATGGCGGGAGTTATTTTTTTACTGTCGTAAAGGGCGGCAAGCTTATCCAGCCTTTCATCGGGAACTGCCACAACGCCTACGTTTGGCTCTATCGTGCAGAAGGGGTAGTTTGCCGCTTCGGCGCCGGCATGGGTTATGGCATTGAAAAGAGTCGATTTGCCTACGTTGGGCAGACCAACGACGCCTAATTTCATAATGTGTTCTCCAAACTTCCTTTAAAATATTTATGTCTATACAATTATATTACAAAAATTTTGTTTTAGCAATCTTTAATTTGCCATTATAATTAAATTATGCTAAAATGCTGATATAAAAAATACAGGTGTTCAAAATGGATTATAAAAAGTATATTGCCGATAAAATCAATGTTGCGGGCGTCGGGAGCGACGAGATAGCTTCGTCGATAACGCTGCCGCCCAATTCACAGATGGGCGATTATGCGCTGCCCTGCTTCAAGTTCGCAAAGGTGCTGCGCAAGAGCCCCGTTGCTATAGCCGAAGCGCTGGCTGCAGATATCATTCCCGACGATGTAATCAGCGAAGTGGCAGCCGTTAACGGCTATGTCAATTTTCGTATAAACAAGGACGGGCTTTCCCGCGAAGTTATTCAAAAAATTTTCGAAGAATGGCAGAATTACGGCGGGTCGTCCGTCGGTGCGGGCAAGACTGTCTGCATCGACTATTCTTCTGTAAATATTGCCAAGCCATTTCACATCGGGCATCTTTCCACTACCGTTATAGGCAGCTCGCTGTACAAAATTTTCAAATTTCTCGGCTACAATGCGGTGGGTATAAATCATCTCGGCGACTACGGAACGCAGTTCGGCAAACTGATAAGCGCTTATAAGCACTGGGGCAACAGGGATGAAGTCCAAAACGGAGGCATCCACGCAATTAACGACCTCTACGTTCGCTTCAACAACGAGGCGGACGAACAAATGGAAAGGGAGGCGAGGGAGTACTTCAGGCTCATAGAGAGCGGCGACAGAGAGGCAAACGAACTGTTTGAGTGGTTCAAATCGCTGACTTTGGAGTACGTGAAAAAGATTTATGAACGCTTGAACGTACACTTCGACAGCTATGCAGGCGAGCGTTTTTATACCGATAAAATGGCTCCCGTTATAGAGGAGTTAAAACAAAAGGGGTTGTTGAAGGAGAGCAACGGCGCACAGATTGTCGACCTTGAACCTTACGGCATGCCGCCCTGCCTTATACTCCGCTCCGACGGCGCTTCGTTGTATGCCACGCGGGATATCGCCGCCGCCATTTATCGCAAAAAAACTTATGATTTTTATAAATGCCTCTATGTTGTGGCGTACCAGCAAAATCTCCATTTCAGGCAGTTTTTCAAGGTGCTTGAATTGATGGGCAAGGAATGGGCAAAAGACCTCGTCCACGTCGCCTACGGCATGGTCTCGCTTGAAGACGGCGCTATGTCCACGCGCAAGGGAAAGGTCGTTTGGCTTGAGGACGTAATAGCAAAATGCGTGGAGAAGGCATACGCCGTCATAAACGAAAAGAATCCCGCCCTTGAAAATAAGGACGAGATAGCCGAAAAGGTCGGCATAGGCGCGGTTATTTTCGGTGCGCTCTATAACAATAAAATCAAGGACATAACCTTCTCTTATGACAAAGTGCTCTCGTTCGAAGGGGAGACGAGCGTCTATGTTCAGTATACCTGCGCAAGAGCTATGTCTGTCATAGAAAAGTCTGCCGGCTATGAAGCCTGCCTGCCGGACAGCATTGAACCCGTTGAAGAGGAGTTCGAAGTGGTAAAAGCTTTGGCTGCATTCCCCGACGTCGTGCTCGATGCGGCTGAAAAGTACGAGCCCAGCTATGTTGCGCGCTACGCTGTCGACCTCGCACAGAAATTCAATAAGTTCTACTTTGATTGTAAGATACTGACGGCACAGTCGGGCGTAAAGAATTTCAGGATATTGCTTACTAAGTGCGTTCTCCGCACGCTCGAAAATGCACTGGGACTGCTGGGTATAGGTGTGCCCGATAAGATGTAAATTATGTATAGAGCAGTAATTTTTGACCTCGACGGCACATTGCTTGATACTTCACGCGACATTTGCATAGTACTTAACGACGCACTATCTGCGTTCGGCTGTCCTGCAATATCGCTTCAAAAGACTATAGAATATGTGGGCAACGGTGCAAGAAAACTCGTTGAACGGGCTGTTCCCGGCGGGTTTGAACGGACCGAGGAATTGTATAATTATTATAAGGTCAAGTTTGCCGCATGTGATAACAAGCACACGCGGTTGTATGACGGCGAGGTCGAATTTTTAAAAGCCATAAAGGCGAACGGGGTCAAAACGGCAATTCTTACGAACAAGCCCGACGATGCTGCCCAAAATGTCTGCGCACAGCTGCTGTCGCCGTTTTCCTTTGATTTTATAATGGGTCAGACGGGCAGATTTGCCCTTAAACCCGACCCTGGTGCAGTACAATATCTGATAGAGCAGATGGGCGTTGGCGCGGAGCAGTGTCTGTTTGTCGGGGACGGTGAAACCGATGTCGTCACAGCGGCAAATGCGGGTATTGATTGCGCTAGCGTTTTGTGGGGCTTCCGTACCCAGGCTCAGCTCGCCGCCGCGGGAGCAAAAATGTTTGTGTCTACATATGCGCAGCTTTTAAGTTTGGTGTGCGGACAATGAAAATATTTTTTCGTCGATTTCACAAAAAGTTGCCTTCATACTATTGATATTTAATCTTAAATATGATATAATGTATTCACAATTAAAATTAAAGGAGTGCTTTATTATGAAAAGATGTACCGTATGCGGTGAAATTGTTGCCGATGATGTAGAAGTTTGCCCCGTTTGCAAGGCGAAAACTTTTGTCCCCGTTGAGGAGAAGACCAAGTATGCCTGCGAACATGTAGTGGGTGACGGTGTGTGCGACGACAAAGAGATAATGGACGGGCTGCACGCTCACTTCACCGGTGAATGCACCGAAGTCGGAATGTACCTTGCAATGTCCAGAGTGGCAGAAAGGGAGGGCTATCCCGAAGTTGCCGAAGCTTTCAAGCGCTATGCTTACGAGGAAGCCGAGCACGCAGCTAAGTTTGCAGAACTTCTCGGCGAAGTTGTTACGCCTTCTACTAAAAAGAATCTTGAAATGCGTGCCGCTGCCGAAGCAGGCGCATGCGAAGGCAAGCTTGCCATCGCCAAGAGGGCTAAGCAGCTCAATCTCGATGCCGTTCATGATACCGTTCACGAGATGGCAAAGGATGAAGCCCGTCACGGTGCAGGTTTTGCAGGTCTTTTAAAGAGATATTTTGGCGAATAATCTAACGAGATAAGACAAAGAGGACAGGCAACAGCCTGTCCTCTTTGCTGTAAAAATTTAATTTATCGCACAAAAAATTGTCATCGCTCGGTGCGCATGCATATAATGTATCATAGGTTCAGGGGGTAAACTTTGAGCCGGAATACATTTACCAAGGAAGAATTTCCATATGTGTAATTGCTGTAACTGTGGCTGTTGCTCAGGCAACTGCCGTCGCGGGAATGCAGGCAGTGGCTGTTCATTCTGCGGCATTTTGAATATACTTTCTGCAAACAACTCTGTCGGCTGCAGATGTCATTACGCTGCCGGTCCTTGCTCGGCGCACTGTCTTCAGTGCGGCGATATGTACTATATGCGTCAGTACGGTCTGTCCGATATGCAATCCTGCCAAAGCTCGGGTTGCGTTTGGTGTGTGGTCGATAACAAAAGTTGTTACTGCTGATGCAGGCTGACCGCCGTAAAAGCGGGGCGCGGCTGAATGCCGCGCCCCGCGTATGCGTATATAGCGATAAGTGTTGTCAAAACTAATAGTATGAAGAAATTGATAGCGCTTTACAGGCACTTTTCAGATAAAAGGTATTCTACTATCGCGGGGACGCTTGTATATTTTTTGCTGATGAGTATTGCGCCCACGCTTTTATGGATGGCGCTTATCGTTGGCAGAATAGATATAGGCAACTTTGTATCGGGAACCATGTTTGACGCAATAGAGCCGTTCATCAGCTATCTCAATAAGGCGGCGCAGGAGGCAGCTTCGGGCGCCGGCATTGTATTGCTGGTCACTTCGCTCTATTCATCTGCAAATTTTTTCTATCATCTCAGACGGAGCGGGGAGATTATTTATGATTGCGAAAGAAAAAGAGGGGGATTCAGGCTGCGCGTGGCATCGGTCGCGTCTGTGCTGATAACTATAATTATCGTCGCCGTCGGCGTCGCATTTTTGATTGTCGGAAGGAATTTTATACATTCGGTATTGCCGGACAGGGCGGCGGAATGCATCAGACTTATCGTGACCGTCTGTATAGCTCTTTTTGCTGCGCTGATGCTCAATCTTTTCGCTTGTCCCGTAAAGACGGATTTATGCGGCGTGCTGAGCGGTAGCTTGCTCACAGTGCTTTTGTGGCTGGTGTTTGCTTCGGGGTTCACGCTATATACAAAATATGCCGACCCTTCAAAACTTTACGGCGCCGCCGCGGCGATAATAGTTTTTTTGCTGTGGTGTTACCTTATGATAAACAGCCTTGTCGTGGGAATGATATACAATTCTCTGTTTATAGTTAAAAGAAGGGTATCTCCTTTGTATTAAAAGGGTACGGCGCACTTGTTGCACCGTACCCTTGGGTATTTTAAAATTGTTAATATTTTATAACACACGCGGCGGCGAGCGCGCCCGGACCGATGTGGACGGCAACGCTCAGTGAAAGAGGGTCGACGAATGTAAATTCCACGTCGGGGAAAGCCGCAATGATTTCGTCTTTAAACGAAAGAGCTTCCTCGAGGCACTGAGTGTGTGCAATGCAAACGGTCATTTTTCCCGCTTGCCGCTCGTCTTTGAAGCGTGTTTCAAGGTCGTTTTTGATAGCCGAAATTATGGTTGCCCTGGCATCGCTCATCTTGCGCACCTGTGCATATTTGTCCAGTCTTTCGCCTTGAATCTGTAAAACGGGCTTAATTTTCAAAAGCGTGCCTATAGCCGCGGCGGCAGGGGTCAGCCTTCCGCCCTTTTTTAAGTATTTTAAGGTATTTACAGCTATATAGATGGAGGAAGTGTGCGCCGTCTCGGTCAGCAGGTCGTAAATTTGCTTTGCGTTCTTGCCGTCCTTTATCATGTTCAGGGCATCCACAACCGCCTGTTTCTGCGTGATGGACACTCTGTGGTTGTCGAGGGCATAGACCTTTCCTATAAATTCCTGCTCGGTCTCCGCCATGTGCTTTATTACGAGCGCGGTTTCGGATAATCCGCTCGAAAGCGGCATATATAGTATCTGGTCATATTCCTTTAAAATGCGCCGCCACCTTTCGGCAACATCGTAGGGGTTGGGCTGGGAAGTGGATACCTTTACGCTGTCCGATTTAAGATATTCGTAAAATTTGTCCTGGGTCAGTCCCTCTTCTTGAAAATATTGTTCGCCATCGATGAGAATGGGGGTGGGCTGTATCTCTATCCCGAGGGCGTCGGCTTCATCGACCGTATAACCGCAGTTGCTGTCTGTAACTATTTTTATTTTCATATGTTCTCCTGTCGCGGGCACGATGGTGCCATATCGCATATTTATTATACAACACGGCATCGACAAATGTCAATAGCAGGATAAGCTTTCAGTATTTGACCGTTGCGCCTATTGCAAGTGCTCCGGGACCGATATGGCAGGAAACGCTTAACGAAAGCGGGTCGATATATGTGAATTCCACGTCGGGGAAAGCTGCCTTTATTTCGTCGCAGAAAATTTTTGCCTCCTCGTCGTTTTGGGTATGTGCTATGGCAAGCGTCATCTTCCCGGCATTGCGAAGCTCTTTGAAACGCGTATCCATGTCGTGTTTAACGGCATTTATCATGGTCGTTTTTGCGTCTGCAAGTTTTCTTACTTTTGCATATTGGTCAAGCTTTTCACCCTGTATCTGTAAAACGGGCTTTATCTTCAAAAGCGTGCCTATCGCCGCCACGGCGGGGGTCAGTCTTCCGCCCTTTTTAAGATATTTAAGCGTGTCTACCATTATATAGATGCTCGACTGCATCTTCGTTTCGGTAAGCCAATCGCGTATCTCTTCGGCGGTTTTACCGTCTTTGAGCATGTTGAGCGCGTCGTCTACGCTCTGGCGCATTGTTATTGATATTCTTTGATTATCTATTACGTATACCTTGCCCGCATATTCGCTTTCGGCGAGGTGTGAAAGCGTGCGGCACGTCTCCGAAAGTCCCGACGACATGGGGATGTGGATAATTTTATCGTAGTCCTTTAAAAGTTTGTTCCAAAGTTCGCCCACGTCAAACGCGCTCGGCTGAGATGTGGATACCTGTGCGTCGGATTTCAATTTGTCATAAAATTGATTCTGGCTGAGTGAAATATCTTCAAAAAATTGCTCGCCGTCAATAAGAACGGGCATTGGAACAACGTAAATACCCAACTCTTTTGCAAGAGATTGCGTGATTCCGCTGTTGCTGTCTGTCACGATGGCAGTTTTCATGATAACCTCTTAAAATTTGAATACTTTAGAGTATAGACGATAATTGTTGATTAGTCAACAAAAATGCGGTATGTTGAGCAAATTAAAGTTCTGCTATGACCTCGATTTCTACAAGGCAACCCTTCGGTATGTCCTTTACTGCAACGCAGCTTCTGGCGGGGGAAGAGGTGAAATAATCCTTATACACGTCGTTGAAATCAGTGAAATCGGCGATATCGGCAAGGAAGCACGTCGTTTTAACTACTTTGTCGATCGAAGTGCCTGCCGCCTCGAGCAGACCTTTGATATTTTCGCATACCTGCCTGGTCTGACCCGTTATATCTCTTTCGGCTATTGCTCCTGTCTTTGGGTCGGCGGGTATCTGTCCTGAAGTAAATACAAAATTTCCGCAAATTTTTGCCTGTGAGTAGGGGCCTATTGCCGCAGGCGCCCTGTCGGTTGAAACGGTGCGCATAAATTTTTACCTCTTTTAAAGTACTTTGAATCCGCTTTCGGCGAGTTTTTGTTTTATCTCTTTTATATGATCTGCGTTGCGCGTCTCTATCTGCAGTTTAAGATAGCAGCCTGTTATTGCAGAGCCCTCGTTTGTTCTTTCGTGCAGTACGCCGGTGACGTTGCCGCCGCACTTTGCTATGATGGTGGACACTGCAACAAGCTGACCGGGTTTATCGGCGAGCTCAAGTGTAAGCGAGCACTGGCGACCGCCCATCAGCAGGCCGCGGTTGATTACGCGTGAAAGAATTGTCACGTCGATATTGCCGCCGGATATCAGGCAACAGACTTTTTTGCCCTTTATATCGGGTATTTTGTCAAACATGATTGCGGCAAGCCCTACAGCGCCCGCCCCCTCGGCTATCATCTTCTGTTTTTCGATAAGCGCGAGTATTGCGGCGGATATCTGGTCGTCGCTGACTGAAACTATTCCGTCGAGATATTTAGCGCAGAGCTTGAATGTGAGAGGACCGGGTTCTTTAACAGCGATGCCGTCGGCTATTGTGGCTATCGAAGGCAGACACTCGATTTTATTGTGCTCCAAAGATTTCAGCATGGAGGGTGCGCCGTCGGACTGCACTCCGTATATCTTTACTCTCGGGTTGAGCGATTTAACTGCAAAAGCCACGCCTGCAGCCAGTCCGCCGCCGCCGACGGGCATTATTATGGCGTCGACGTCCTTCAGTTGATCTATAATTTCAAGACCTATCGTGCCCTGTCCCGCAATGACGTCTTCGTCGTCAAATGGATGAATGAAGGTGTAGCCCTTTTCCACTTTGAGTCGTTCGGCACGCTTGTGCGCATCGTCATATACGCCGGGCACGAGCACTATTTCCGCTCCGTAGCTCTTTGTCGCCTCAACTTTTGAAATGGGCGCGCCGTCGGGCATGCAGATTATAGATTTGATGCCGAATTTTTTAGAAGCGAGGGCAACTCCCTGCGCATGATTGCCTGCCGAGCATGCAATAACCCCGCGAGACTTGTCCTGCTCGTTGAGCTGCGAAATTTTATAATACGCGCCGCGCACCTTGAACGAGCCCGTCACTTGCAAATTTTCAGTCTTCAAATATACTTCGCAGCCGCTTTCCTGCGAGAAGACGGGGGAGTATATCATGTCTGTTTGTCTTATTGCATCATGCAGAACATAGCGTGCATGATAAATTTTATCCAATGTCAACATAATTTTACCTTCAAAATTTATAAATATACAAAATATTATACATTTAAATGTACCGTCTGTCAAACGTAAAGTGCTTAATTTGTATACGGCAAGGTGCATTGCGCCGATATTTAATGCGGCATATCGTAAATTACTCTTTTATGACGTACTGTGTCAGACATAATGGTATTTTCTTAGCGTCGAGGAAGTAGTATAGACGTCTTGCGGCAAATAATAATCAATTTTATGTATCAAAATTGCTTGCAATTATCTGAATTTCTGATATAATAATAAATGCTTTTGCAATTTAAATCAATGCTACTGTGGCTCAGCAGGTAGAGCAGCTGATTCGTAATCAGCAGGTCACCAGTTCGAATCTGGTCAGTAGCTCCAAAACGCCGTGACGGGACTTGTGCCCGTCACGGCGTTTTGGTAATATGGTGAGATAAGAACAGCCCTTGCAGTTGATTAATACACCGGGGTCCCCGAAAAATCGCAGATTTTTTGGGGTGGCAATAGGTCACCAGTTCGAATCTGGTCAGTAGCTCCATGATTGCAGACGAAAAGGCTGCAAGACAAAAAAACCATGAAAAACAGTACGTTTTTCATGGTTTTTTGCTATTTATGCGGCAAAAACGAGTATTTATGAAAAGTGAAGTAAAGATAATATTTTAGGGCTGCTTTTTCGTTAATTTTCAGGAAAACAGGATTTGAACTATCGACATCTGTGCGACAATTTGGATATATAGCGGAAAACGACTAATGTAGAGACACTGGTACTGCTTTCCAAAAAAAAGCCTGACAGTCATATCGTAGTTGATGTCGAGTTTGGCGAGGGAGAAGG
>CALVHH010000006.1 GCA_944327465.1 uncultured Clostridia bacterium
TTCGGGTTCGGGCTCGGGCTCGGGTTCGGGCTCGGGTTCGGGCTCGGGTTCGGGTTCGGGCTCGGGTTCGGGCTCGGGTTCGGGCTCGGGTTCGGGCTCGGGTTCGGGCTCGGGTTCGGGCTCGGGCTCGGGTTCGGGTTCTGGCTCGGGCTCGGGTTCGGGTTTGACGGGGGTCTGACCTTCCCCTCCGCCGGGCTTGGTGCCGTCGCCGACGCCCGTCTGACCGCCGGAAGTGTCCGTGGTCTGACCGGACTCATTGCCCCCGGCGCAGCCCGAGCAGCTGTTGCAGCCCGAAGCGCATGCCGAAAGCGACACGACGCACGCCGTGAGCACCGCAAGCAGACAGACAAAAATTTTCCTTTTCATTACTTCTCGCTCCTTTGCTGTTAAAACATGTTAATTATAAACATATTTTTATATATTCTATCATATATTCATTCAAAAGGCAAAGCTTTGAACGCACCCGCTCGGCAGAAATTTTTTCACCCGCGCGCGCCATTAAACTTTTTGCGCACAAGTTTTATGCAATTGTTGATAACTTTATTCATCCCCAACGCATATGCAGCGCAAAATAAGTAAAATCATTGAAGAATTTGCATGATTCTGAATTAATTGTTGATAACTTTTTGAAAAACATACATTTTTTATACTGTCAACAGCGCCCGATGTGCATAACTTTTTGTGCATAACCCCAAAGTTATAAACTTTTCGGGGCATTTTAAGGCGGGTTATCGACAATTTTGCGCACAATGCGCCGTGTAAAATGTCGATAACAATTTTATGCATGCGGCGGTCATGTGCGTATGCGCACCGTACTGCCGGCCGTGCGCGTCTTGGTGACGACTATCTGCCTGTCGATGCGCTCCTTGAGCTCGGCGACGTGCGAGATGATGCCCACAAGCCTGTCGCCTTCGGCGAGCGACAGCAGCGTCTGAATGGCTTGCTCGAGGGAGTTTTCGTCGAGCGAGCCGAAGCCTTCGTCTACGAACATGGTGTCCAGCTTTATTCCGCCCGCTTCTGCCTGGACGACGTCCGAAAGCCCGAGCGCGAGGGAGAGCGAAGCCTTGAACGATTCGCCGCCCGAAAGCGACTTGACGCTGCGCTCGGCGCCGCTGTAGCGGTCGAAGACGTGCAGCTCCAGCCCGCTCCGGCTGCGCAAATCGCCCGCGGAGGCTGCGCGGACGAGCTCGTACTGCCCGCCGCTCATCTTTAAAAGGCGTAAATTCGCCTTGGCGATTATGCGATCGAAGTAGAAGGTCTGCACGTAAGTTTCAAGCATAATTTTTTCCCTGCCGGGCACCGCGCCGTTGGCGGTGTTTGAAAGATCGCGCACGACGGCATAGTTTTCTTCTGCCCCCGCAAGCTCTTGTATGCCGCGGTCGACGTCGCCGCGGGCACGGGTATTTATGAGTATGCGCGAGCGCACCTCGTCCATGCGCGTGCGCAGTTCGGCAAGCTCCCTTTCCGCAGCCGCCGAAGCTTCGGCGGCTGCCGCGCCGTCTACGGCGCGGCTGTCCGCAAGGAGCGACGAAAGATTTTTCACCCTGCCTTCAGCCTCTGCCGCGGCGATGGCGCGCTCGCCGCGCTCGCGCTCGGCGGACTTTACGGCGGCGGCGTATTCATCGGTCTTTGCCCTGAGCTTTTCCGCGGCGGCGTGCATCTCCTGCGAGGTGGCGAACGGCAGCCCTTCGGCGAGCGAAGCGCACCTCGACTCGCACGATTTTTCTTCCGCAAGGGCGGCGGCGAGCCTGTCGCTCAAACTGCCGCGCTCCACGGCGGCGCGCTGCAGCGCGCTTTCGGCGGCGGATATTTCGCCTTCGAGCTCTTCGCGCCTGCGCACGTTTGCCCTGCACACTTCAATTAGTTCATTTGCCCTTTTAACGCCCTCCGCGCACCCCGCAGCGAGCGCGGGCAGGCTGTCGGCAAGCGTCGAAGGCTCAACGCCTGCGGCGAGCGAAGCTCGGGCGAGCTCTTCGCGCACGGATTCGAGGCGGGTGCGGGTCTGAGCGGCGGCGCGGGCGGCGGCTTCGCAGTCGCCGCGCAGCTTTTCATAGTCAGATTTGAGCTCGTCCACGCGCTGCTGCGTGACCGTTTCCCCCGAAATATGCGCGGGCGAAGGGTGCGAAAGCGAGCCGCAGACGGGGCAGGGCACGCCCTGTTCGAGAGTGGCGGCGAGCACGCCCGCCTGATTTTTTAAAAACGCGTCGTAGGCGGCGGCATACTTTGCCCCCGCCGCGTTCAGCGCCGATCGCAGCTCGTTGAACGCCGCCTGCTCGCGCACGAGCGACGAGTCGAGTTCTTGCCCTTCGCCGAAGCGGCGCGAAAGGTCGTCAATCGCCTTTGAACGCTCCTGCGCCGCGGCGAGCGCCGACTGCGCGGCGACGAGCTCTGCCTTTGCCCCTTCGAGCGAGGCGTGCGCAGTGCGCAGTTGCCTCAATTTTTCTTCGAGCCCCGCCGCTTCCGCCGCGGCGGCGGCAGACGATCCTTCGAGCCCCGAACGCACTTTGGCTGCAGCCGAGAGCGCGGCGCGGGCGCCGTCGAGGTCGGCATACCGCGGCTCGAGCTCGCCGTACTGCGCGACGACTATGAGCTCGGCGGCGTTTTCTTCGGCGCGGGCAGCCAGCTCCTTTGCGGCGGCATCTGCCCTTTCGGCATGTGCGGCGGCTGCCGCCAGCTGCTCACGGGCGGCGGCGAGGTCGCCGTGCAATTTTTGCAGGCGGGTCCATTCGGCGACGTCGGCATCGGCTGCTCTCTTTAATTTTTCAAGCGCGGCGAACCGTTCGTTGAGCGCGGCAAGGGCGACTTCATCGGCGGATATCATGCCGTCTGCCGCCCTGAGCGCCGCCGCGGCGGCTTCGCCGGTGCAGCCGTTTGGGGATACGGCGGCAAGTATATCGGCATACGCGCCCTCCGCATCGCACCCCGGTGGGCACTCCACCGCAGCCACTCTGTCGGCAAGTCGTTCGCGCACGGCGCGGCAGTCGGCGAGGGCGGCATTTGCCAGAGCGCGAAGCTCGTCCTGCAGCGCCTTGAACCGCGCCGTGCCGAATATGTCGCGGAATATCTTTTGCCGCTCCTCGGTGCCGGCATTGAGAAGGCGCAAAAAATCGCCCTGGGCTATCATGGCTATCTGCATGAACTGCCCGCGGTTGACGCCGAGTATTTCGCATATCTTTTTATCCACGTCGGCGCGGCGGACCATGACGCTGCCGTCGGGCAGCGTCAGCTCTGCTTCCGCCTTGCGCTCGGTAAAGCCTTCGCCCCGCTTTGAAGGGCGCATATATGCGGGGTTGCGCCTGATCGTGTACTCCCTGCCGCCGTTTGAAAAGACGAGAGTGACCTGTGTGGGAGTTTCGGGCGAAGCGTACTGCGAGCGCAGCTCGCCCACTTCGCGCATCGCGCCGCTCGGCTCGCCGTACAGCGCAAAGGTTATGGCGTCGAATATGGTGGTCTTGCCCGCGCCCGTATCGCCCGTGATGAGGTACAGCCCGCGCTCGCCCAGCTTTGTCATGTCTATGCATACTTCGCCCGCGTACGGTCCGAACGCCGACATCTTCAATTGCAGCGGTCTCATTGCCCTTCACCCCCTATGCCGTCCATTATTTGCGTTAATATAGCTTCTGTGCGCTCGGTCATCTGTCTGCCGTTCTGCCTGAAGTATAGCTCTTTGAAGAGCTCCAATGGCGACTTGCCGCGGACGTCGCCCGCCTCGCCCGCATCCACGGCGGCGCGGGTGCGGGCGTTGTCGTACTCCATCGCCATTATGTTGGGAAAGAAGAAGCGCAGCTTAGCCATGCCTTCGGGGATGTCCTCCTCGTCGGTGAGAATGACCTTGTAATAGTCGTCCTGTGAAAGATTTTTCAGCGACTGTGCAGAAGTGACCTGAAGATATTCGCCCTTCAACACCTTCCAGTCGCGGCGGGGAATTAGGGGCAGCACATCGAAGAAAGCCTGACCCGAGGCGTCCAGCGTGACTTCGGTGACGCTCTTTTTGTGAGAGGCTTCGGAAAAGGAATATTTGAGCGGCGTGCCGCAGTAGCGGGCGTTTTTTGCCACGTTCTGCGGTCCGTGGATGTGGCCGAGCGCCACATAGTTGAAATCCTTGAACACGTCGGCGTCGACGTTGTCCGTGCCGCCGACGGAGAGCTCCTCGCTTTCGCAGCGCGAAGCGCCCGTAACGAACTGGTGGGCGACGAGCACGTTGCGGGCGCCGAAGTCGATGCCCGCGCGGGCTATGGCGACCTCCACCGCACGGGTGTAGCCGGATATCTGCTCTTCGGGGAAGCAGTGCGAAACCACTGCCGGCTTTATGAAGGGCAGCAGATAAAAGTTGACCGTGCCGTATTCATCGGCTATGGGGACTTTTGTCATTTCGCCGCCGTACGAGGGGGCTATGTACACGCCGCTGCCCTCCATGAGGCGGGCGGCAAAGGACAGGCGGTCGGACGAGTCGTGATTGCCGCCCGCGACGAGCACTTTTATGCCCATGCCGGTGAGCGAACACAAAAAGCCGTCGAACAGCTTTACCGCCTCGACGGGGGGCACGGGTCTATCGTAGACGTCGCCGGCTATGACCACCGCGGCGGGGCGGCGCTCTGCCGCCATTTGGCAAATTTTGCCGAGGATGTATTGCTGGTCTTCGAGCATGGAAAATTCGTTGACCCGCTTGCCGAGGTGCAGGTCGGATAGATGGAAAAATTTCATACCGATATTATAACACACCACCGCCCCCTTTTCAACGGCATAGCGGGCAAACATGCAAAATTATATGTGCCCGCCCCGCATTGACATTTTGCCGCGTTTGCATTATATTATATATAGTGTATATTCGCACACACGGCAAGGCGCCGTGCGGAGGACTGAACATGAAAAATTATGTGCTCAAGGTCAGGCTGAAGGACACCGATATATGGCGGACGCTGGCCATACCCGCCGACTGCGGATTTTTTGATTTGCACGAGGCGATCCAGACGGCGTTCGGCTGGGCGGATTTTTATTACCACGAGTTTACGGCGGGCGGAACGACGATAGCCGACGACGCCAACGAGGAGCCCGACCTGCTGCCCGAAAAGTTCCGCTATGAATACGAGGCGAACCTTGAATTCTTTTTGAAGAACGTAAAGAGCATGACGTATGTCTACGACCTGGAACAGCCCTGGGTGCACGAAGTTGAGATAGAGGGCGTGCTGGAAGAGGGCTTCGACATACCCGTGCTGCTGGACGGCGGCGGCAGGATGATAGAAGAGATAGTGCTGGACGACTGCGAGACAAGCGTGGATACGGGCGCTCCTTTGAACAAGGAGACGATAAACGCCATGCTTGCCGAAATGTTTGTGCCATGAAACGCACCGCATTGACAAGCTGACGGCGGCGAAGTATAATATAGCCGAATAAATTTGCGAGGGAGAGTATGCAATCGCTCAGAGAGCTCTATAAAACAGGACGCGGACCTTCGAGTTCGCACACGATGGGCCCCGAGAGGGCGGCGAATTTAATGAAGAGCCGCTATAAGGACGCCGATAAGTTCGTGGTGACGCTGTACGGGTCGCTGGCTTCGACGGGCAAGGGGCACAACACCGATGACGTACTCAAAAAGACGTTTGCGCCCACGGAGTGCGAGGTGGCGTTCGACTTTGAAACGCCCTGCCCCGTGCACCCGAACACGCTGGACATTGCGGCGATGAAAGAGGGCGAACGCATCGCCCTGACGCGCTTTTACAGCGTGGGCGGCGGCACAATAAAGATAGAGGGCGAGCCCGACGCCAACACGGGCATAGACAACGCCGTATATGCGCTGAGCACTTACGACGACATTTCGGCATACTGCCAAAACCGCAACATAAGGCTGTGGCAGTACGTTGTGCAGTGCGAAGGCGAGGGCATACTCGGCTATCTGCAGGACATATGGACGAGCATGCAGAGCGCCATCCACGACGGGCTGACTACATCGGGCGTGCTGCCCGGCTGTTTGGGCACCCAGCGCAGGGCGCAAAAGCTGTACAACCAGCGGCACATAGACGAGAGCGCACAGACGAGAGAGAACAGGCTGGTGTGCTCGTACGCGTTTGCCGTAAGCGAACAGAACGCGGCGGGCGGGATAATAGTCACCGCGCCCACCTGCGGCAGCTGCGGCGTTGTGCCCAGCGTTTTGAAGTATATGCAGCAATCGCGCGGGTTCAGCGACGAGCAGATAGTGCACGCGCTTGCCACCGGCGGACTGATCGGCAACATAATAAAGACAAACGCTTCGATATCGGGCGCCGAGTGCGGCTGCCAGGCAGAGATAGGTTCTGCCTGCTCGATGGCGGCGGCTGCGCTGGGCGAACTGTTCGGAATGGGGCTGGAACAGATAGAGTACGCGGCGGAAGTGGCGATGGAGCACCACCTGGGGCTGACCTGCGACCCCATTGCAGGCCTGGTGCAGATACCCTGCATCGAGCGCAACGCCGTCGCAGCGATGAGGGCGATAAACGCGCTTTCGCTGGCAAACTTTCTTGCGGACAGCAGAAAGATCAGTTTTGACCTGATAGTAAAGACGATGTACAACACCGGGCGCGACCTTTTGAACAGCTACCGCGAAACTTCTTCGGGCGGGCTGGCAAAGTATTACCCCGTGGATAAACTGCACTTTGAATGACGGGAATGCGGCGGGGACGGCTGAAAGCCGTCCCCGCCGCATTCAACTCCGCAGATAAACAAAAAAACGGCGCGGGGGAGCGGGCGAAAAATTTTGGTCCGCACCCCCTATTTTCTTGACCCGCAGCGTATGATATTATAAAATATAATAAATTAGCGCAGGTTAATAAACTGCGCGGGAGTGTTTATATGAAACTTAATGAGGCGGTCAAGGGCGGCGAGTATATCGTTCAGGCGATAGACCTGCCCTTTGAAATGCAGCGCCGGCTTGAGGCGCTGGGCATGACGGACAGCGCCCGCATAAGCGTTTTGAACTGCAAGGGCGGCGGAATACTCATAATAAAGCTGCGCGGCACGCGCTTTGCGCTGGGGAAGAATATTACGCAGAACATTGAAGTGAGGGCAGACAATGAATGCGGGCAATGAACTGACGATAGGGTTTATAGGCAACCCCAACTGCGGCAAGACTACGCTGTTCAACGCATATACGGGCGCCAACTTAAAGGTGGCAAACTGGCCGGGCGTAACAGTTGAAAAGGTCGAAGGCGCCATCAAGGACCACAACCAGAAGATACACCTCGTCGATCTGCCGGGCACATACAGCCTGACTTCGTACACGATGGAGGAGACCGTTTCGCGCAATTTTATACTCAGCGACGAAGTCGACGTGGTGATAAACGTGGCGGACGCTTCCGCCCTGGAGCGCAGCCTGTACCTGACGCTGCAGCTCTTGGAGCTGGGCAAGCCCGTCATTCTTGCGCTGAACATGATGGACATAGTGCGCAAGCGCGGCATGGAGATAGATTTGCACCGCCTGCCCGAGATGCTGGGCATACCCGTCATACCCGTTTCGGCGCGCAAGCGCATGGGGCTGGATTCGCTGCTGCACGCCGCCATACACCACAAGGACGCCGCCGCGCCAGACAGGCTGATACACGACCACAAGCGGGAGAGCCGGCACGTACACGACCATCACTCGGAGTATGCAATGGTGTATTCCGACGAGATAGAGGACAAGATAGACCGCATAATGTGCGAGTTGGAAAGGACCCGCCCCGACGCCGTCAACAAGCGCTGGTGCGCCATAAAGCTTTTGGAGGGCGACAAGGAGATAACGCAAAAATATCCCGTAGACCTGCCCGACGTGCTGGATAAAAACTACGAATCGCGCATAATAAACGAAAAATACGACTTTATCGACGAGATAGTCGACGAAGTGCTGTTGAGAAAGGATTCCAGCGAGGCGTTCACCGAAAAACTCGACTCGGTATTCACGCACAAGGTATGGGGCATACCCGTATTTTTGGGCATAATGGCGGTAGTATTCTTCCTCACCTTCTTTGTGGGCGACGCGATAAAGGCGCTGTTCGAGCTGGGGATAGGCTGGCTTTCGGACAGTCTGGGCGGCTGGCTGGAGAGCATATCGGCAAACGAAATTGTTATTTCGCTGATAATCGACGGCATTATAAGCGGCGTAGGCACGATAATAACATTTTTGCCCAACATATTCATACTCTTCCTTGCGCTCGCCTTTTTGGAGGACAGCGGATACATGGCGAGGGTAGCTTACGTAATGGAGGGCATAATGAGCAGGCTGGGGCTTTCGGGCAGGGCGTTCATACCCATGCTGCTGGGCTTCGGATGCACGGTGCCCGCGATAATGGCTTCGCGTGCGCTGGAGAGCAGGCGCGACCGCTTTAAGGTAATGCTGGTCACCCCATTTATGAGCTGCAACGCCAGGCTGACCATATACATACTGTTTGCCGAGATGTTCTTTGCGCAGTTTGCCATGCTTGCGGCGTTTTCGATGTATCTGCTCGGCATACTTGTGGCAATTGCCGTGTGCGCCGTCATGCACCTGATAGACCGCAAAAAGAAGGAAGCCAACTATCTTTTGATAGAGCTGCCCGAATACAAGCTGCCCGACGCGCACACCGTAGGCATATACGTGTGGGAGAAGGTCAAGGACTACCTTGTAAAGGCGGGCACGACGATATTTATAGCCACCATAATAATATGGGCGCTGCTGTACTTCGGACCCGGCGGGTTCGTGGAGGACATGGGCAACAGCTTTGCCGCATACGTAGGCAAGTTCATTGCGCCCGTGTTCATACCCGTAGGACTTGGATTCTGGCAGATAGCCGTGGCGCTGATAGCCGGCATCTCTGCAAAGGAAGTAGTAGTTTCAAGCTGCGCCGTGCTGTTCGGCATAGTAAACGCGAGCTCGGCAGAGGGCATGGCGGCATTCGCCGAAGAGCTGGCGGGCATAGGGTTCGGTCCCTTAAACGCAGTGTGCCTTATGGTGTTCTGCCTGCTGTACATACCCTGCGCCGCGGCGATAGCCACGATACGCAAGGAGTCGGGCAGCATAAAGTTCACTATCGGCTCGGCGGCATTCCAGCTCGCCGTAGCATGGCTGGTGACGCTTATAGTATATCAGCTCGGCAGGCTGTTCACGATGGGCGAAGGCGCCGCCGCCACCGCGGCGATAGGCGCGGCGATAGGCGTGTGCGCAATAGCCGCAGTCGTTGCGATAGTGCGCAGAAGGCTGAGCGGCAAAAGCTGCTGCGGCGGAAGCTGTTCGGGGTGCTCTTCGCACTGCGACAGAAAAAAGAAATGAGCGGCGGCACGCCGCAAAAACTGCGGTCGCCCGCGCATTGCAATGCGCGGGCGGTCGTTCGCCGTTAAAAATCAAAGTTCTTTCAAAAGCGCGGCACATTCGCCGTCGCCCGCCGCTGCGCCGCGGCGCAGCCAGCTCTGCGCGGCAGGGATATCCGGCAGGGCAAATATACCGTTGGAATAGTACAGCCCCATGATGAGGCACGCCTCGCCGTCGCCGTTTTCGGCATATTCACGTATGCGGCAGAGATAGCCGTCGATGAGCTGTTTTGCGCTGGAGACGTCTGAAAAAGTCAGCCCGCTGCCAAAGTGCATGCAGAGCGCCAGCCCGTAGGCGCAGCGCTCGTCGCCGAGCTCGAGCGAGTTGCGGAAAGCCGATGCGGCATGAACGTAGTCGCCACTCTTATAAAAATCCATGGCTTGAGTAAAAGTATACGGCAAAACGGATGTCCCTCCCCTTTTTCAATATAATACTATATATATCCATTACAGTCAAGCCCCGCGGCAAATTTTTTGCCGCGGGGCTATATATCAGATGAGCGAAAGCACAAAACTCAAGCCAGCGAGCACCGCCAGAAACGCCGCATTGTACACCGTGAACAGCGCGAGATACCTGAGCCTGAGCGCGGGATACTGCTTGGCGAGCGCCTTGTAGGAGATGAGGCTTGCCATGGACGCGATGAGCGTGCCCAGCCCGCCCAGATTGCAGCCGACGATGAGCGCCTGCCACTGCGACGAAAAGCCCGAAAGCAGGAGCGCCGCGGGCACGTTGCTTATCACCTGGCTGGCGAGAACCGCGACTAGCTCTTCGTTGCCGGCTATGACCGAGGACAAAAAGCCGCGGAAGACGGGAATGTTGCCCATATTGCCTATGAATATGAAGAGCGCGACGAACGTGCCCAACAGCGAATAATCGACCCCCGCGAGCGAGTGCCTGTCGAATATAGCCAGAAATACCGCAACGACGATGGCGATGGCGATCACCGGCACGACTTCGAACAGCCCCAGCAGGCTGACGATAAAGAACACCGAAGGCCAGACGAGCGAAAACGCGCCGCCGAGCGCGCCCTGCACCTGCACTTCGCCGACGGGCGAGCTCTTGAAG
This sequence comes from uncultured Clostridia bacterium, assembly GCA_944327465.1. Lineage (GTDB taxonomy): Bacteria > Bacillota > Clostridia > Christensenellales > Borkfalkiaceae > Coproplasma. Next base: position 10,361 of record CALVHH010000006.1, read on the forward strand.
CAGGCGATGATTGCCGCCAGAGCAATGCCCGAGAGCGCGACGTATGGCAGCATTATGAGCACGAGCTCGCCGAACGACATGCCCGACTGACCGTACAGATACAGGTTTTGCGGGTTGCCGATGGGCGTGAGCGTGCTGCCCATGTTTGCTGCGAGCGTCTGCAGCACTATTGTGGGCATTACGAGCTTTTCGAACCCCGCGGTGCGCAGAACTATTATGGCAAACGGCACGAACGTTATGAGCGCCACGTCGTTGGTGACCGCCATGCTGAGAAAGAACGGCAAAAAGACAAGCACCGCCATGAGCTTTTTTGAGGTATCGGCGCGCCTAAGCAGCTTGTTGGCAAGGTAGGCGAACAGCCCCGCGTGCTGAAAACCTTTCATTACCGCCATCAGCGCGAACAGCAGCGCCAGCGTGTCCCGGTCGATGTATTCGGCGTACGCCGCCGAAGGCGGCACGAATATCATGGATATTGCGGCAAGCAGCACGCATATGCACAGCACTGCCTCGCCCTTTACAAACTGCACCGCGGCAGACAAAACTTTTTTCATACGCACAAATTATATCACCGCCGCGCACGGCTGGCAACTTATAACGGGGCTATTTGATTTACTTTAAAAATTTTACCCCGCCTCCCCCTCCGCCGCGAAAAATTTTTAAAACTTTTTTATTAAAAGTGTTGACAAGGACGGCGGGCGGTGATATACTTTATTTGAACATTTGAAGAAACATTCAAATATTATGGAGGTGCGGCATGCAGGAAGAGACAAAAAAGGCAAGCATTGCAGACATGCTGCCCGACGAGGACAAACTTTACGAGCTGGCAAACCTGTTCAAGATGTTCGGCGACCCCACGAGGGCGAAGATACTGAGCTGTCTGCAGGTGCGCGACATGTACGTGTGCGAGATTGCCGAAGCTTTGGGCATGACCGTTTCGGCGGTCAGCCACCAGCTGCGCGTTTTAAGGGGCGCCAAACTTGTGAAGGGCACAAAAGAGGGCAAGGAAGTAAAGTATTCGCTGGACGACGACCACGTAACCAAGATAATGGAGTGCGGGCTGGCGCACGTAAACGAGCACTGAGTCGGCAATTGCCGCAGATATTAAGGCAGGGCAGAGCCCTGTTTTTTATGCGAAAACAGTTGAACAATTACTCAATAACTCAAATGTTCTACAAGCAATCATGCCCGCGCTGCGGGAAAAAAATAATAAAAACAATTCCGACGGAGGAAAACAAACATGAAAAAGACATTTAAACTTGAAGATTTGGACTGCGCCAACTGCGCCGCAAAGATGGAGCGGGCGATTGCTAAAATCGACGGCGTACAGTCGGCGACCGTCAGCTTTATGGCTCAGAAGATGATAATAGAAGCCGACGACGACAAGTTTGAAGAGATAATGGAAAAAGTGGTCAAGACATGCAGGAAGGTAGAGCCCGACTGCAGAATACTGCGCTGAGGTCGGGCGGTGCGTGCGCCGGGTGAAAGAGATGAAATATAAGCTGAGCAGAAAAGAGCGGAAAAATTTAATAAGGATAGCAATTGCGCTTGCGCTGTTTGCGGCGATATTCATAACCGACAAGGTAATAGCGCTGGGCAGCGTGTTTACGGGCGGCGCGGCGTGGGTATTCCCCTTTTGCCTGTACCTTGCCGTATACTTGCTGATAGGCTACGACGTATTGTGGCGGGCGGTGCGCAACATTGCGCACGGGCAGGTGTTCGACGAAAACTTTTTGATGTGCGTGGCGACTTTGGGCGCTTTCGCCCTCGCCATTTACCGCGGAGTTACGGGACAGGAGATCGAGGGCTTTGACGAAGCCTGCGCCGTGCTCCTCTTCTACCAGGTGGGCGAATGGTTCCAGAGCTACGCCACCGGCAGGTCGCGCAAATCCATTTCGGCGCTGATGGACATACGCCCCGACTATGCCAACATTGTGCGCGCCGACGGCACAACGGAAAAAGTTGACCCTTCCGAAGTAAAGATCGGCGACACCATTTTGATAAATCCCGGCGAAAAGGTTCCCCTTGACGGCGTTATAACGAAAGGTATATCCACGCTCGACACCAAGGCGCTGACGGGCGAAAGTTTGCCCCGCGACGTGGAAGCCGGCGGCGAAGTAATAAGCGGCTGCGTAAACCTTACCTCCCAGCTCGAAGTAAAGGTAAGCAAGGAATTTTACGACTCGACCGTATCAAAGATACTCGAGCTGGTGGAAAACGCTTCCTCGCAGAAGTCCAAGGCGGAAAACTTTATTACCAAGTTTGCAAAATACTACACCCCCATAGTCTGCGCGGTGGCGCTGCTGCTGGCGGTGGTGCCCGGGCTGATATTTGGCGACTGGTCGACCTGGGTGTACCGCGCACTCAGCTTTCTGGTAGTTTCCTGCCCGTGTGCGCTGGTCATCTCCATACCCCTCTCCTTCTTTGCGGGCATAGGCGCGGCTTCGCGGTACGGCATACTCATAAAGGGTTCAAACTATCTTGAAAAATTTGCCGGCGCCGACATATTCGTGTTCGACAAGACGGGCACGCTGACAAAGGGCAACTTTGCCGTGGCAAAGATAGTGCCCGAAGAGAGAGCGGACGAAATTTTGCGCCTTGCGACAATCGCCGAGAAGGATAGCAACCACCCCATCGCGCGCTCGATAGTTGCGCGCTATGGTAAAGATACCGAAGACGGCTATACTCTTACCAACGTTGCTGGTCAGGGCGTGATAGCGCAAAAAGGCGAAGATAAGATTTACTGCGGCAACGAAAAGCTTATGGCGGCAAACGGCATTGAGTATTCGACACCCGAAGGCGTGGGCACCGTGGCGTATGTGGCAAAGAATGACACATATGCGGGCGCCATTCTTATCGCCGACGAAATAAAGCCCGAAACAAAACAGGTGATAAGCGAGCTCAATAATATGGGCTGCAAGACGATAATGCTGACGGGCGACAACCAAAAGATTGCCGCAAGCGTGGCAAACGATATCGGCGTTACGGGCTACAAGGCTTCCCTTCTTCCCCAGAACAAAGTTGAAGAGGTTGAAAAGCTGCTTTCAGCCAAGGGCAGTGACGACGTGCTGTGCTTTGTGGGCGACGGAATAAACGACGCGCCCGTGCTGATGCGCTCGGACATAGGCATTGCAATGGGCGGCGCGGGCAGCGACGCCGCCATAGAGGCGAGCGACATAGTGCTGATGAAGGACGACCTCAAAGGCATAGCGCTTGCCAAACGCATTGCAAAAAAGACCATGACGATAGTTATGGAGAACATAATATTTTCCATCGCTGTAAAGGTTGCCATACTCATCCTTTCGGCAATGGGCATTGCCGATATGTGGCTGGCGGTCTTCGGCGACGTGGGCGTGGCGGTCATAGCCATTCTGAACGCAATGAGGGTCAATTCGAAGTATACAAAATAAGGCGGCAGTACTCTGCCGAAAGCTCTGTTAAATTTCCCCATGCGCCGCGGCGCATGGGGAAATTTGGCTGTATGGCGCGGCCGATACCCTCTTTATATGTAGCCGCATCGGCGGGTGCAATATTATATGACGTGCGTATCCCGCCGTGCTGACGCACGGCGGGATACATATAGGAGGGAGAAATATGGAGAACTTGCTGCAATGCAGTAAGCCGCTATGATTTATACTATCTTGATTTCTCTGCCGATTTCGGTGACGCCGACCTTTGTGAAGTCGGGCATGAGCGTTACGCTGCCGGAATAGTCCTTATCTGCCTTGACGTAGAAGGTCTGACCCGCGACTTCGCACTCGATGAACTTTTCGTCGCCGTAGTTTATCATCCACCTGACCGAAGCGGTGATGCCGCCTTCGCCGATGGTGAAGTCGTAGGGCGAGAGCTCGTAACGGAAGGAGGTGTTGAATACCTTTCTGCCCGTGAATGCCGAGAACATCTTTACAGCCACGTCGGCGGGAGCTTCGAACTTTTGACCGAGTATGACTATGGAGTACTTGGGCACCATCCTGCTCTTTACCTTGCCGTCGACTTCCACCGTGCCCTTGACCTTATCCATTGCGAACGTGCCTTCGAGCGAGTTGATGAGGGGCATGGGTTTGACCACAACATTGCCGTCCTTGCAGATGGAGAGCTTTTTGATGTCGATGTGAAGGTTTACCTTTTTGCCTTCGACGGGGGCATCGAGCAGCGCGAAGAGCGTGCTGTTGCCGACGACGAGCCTTGCAAGAGTCTGCTTGTTGACGACTTCCTGGCTGACGACTTCGGCAGAAATGTTTCCGCCGAGAGAGATCGCGTCTACGGGAATGTGCAGTTCGTAGTTGCCGTCGGGGCAGGGCATTGCAGGGGGAAGCTTTATCTGTGTGCCCGCAAAGGACAGAACGCCCTTCTGGACAGTGCAGTCCTGATATGTATATTCGGGAACGCGGGGGATGATGCTCTTTTCGGTCTTGATATCGAACAGATGGACGTTTGCCATGTTCAGGGCAGCATCCACTACGTCGCCCGAAGAGAAGTTCTTGAAGCCTGCAGCCTTTAAGACTATGCGGGTGGAATCGTCGCCGAAGCCGTCGCCGTCCATGTTGATGTCGCCGTATACGAGCGTTTCGGTGCCCAGCTCTTCAGTGTGGGATATCTTGACCTTTATTGTGGTGTTGCTCTCCTTTACCACGTCGGGGTCGATGGATACGTCCTCCGAACGCAGACCTATGCACACCTTGGTGTTGCCGTCGAGATACTGGGGCATTGCCTTGATGACTATTTCGTAGGGGATAGTGATGACCGACTGCGAGCCGTTGAGCCTTATTTCGACCTTGTCGCCGATCTTCTTTAACGTGCCTTCGAAGAAGTTCATCTGAGGGGTGCCTATGAAGCCTGCAACGAACTTGTTGGCGGGCATCTGATAGAGGTTCTTGGGGGTGTCTATCTGCTGAATGACGCCCAGCTTCATTACGACTATCCTGGTACCCATGGTCATTGCTTCGACCTGGTCGTGGGTGACGTAGATAAATGTAGTTTGGAGTCTTTCATGCAGCTTGACTATCTCGCTTCTCATCTGCGTCCTCAGCTTTGCATCGAGGTTGGACAGAGGTTCATCGAGAAGCATGACCTTGGGTTCGCGCACGATTGCGCGGCCGAGGGCGACACGCTGGCGCTGACCGCCGGACATCTCCTTGGGTTTCTTTTGCAGATAGTCGGTTATGCCCAGAATTTCGGCTGCCGCCTTTACTCGCTCGTCGATTTCCGCCTTGGGCATCTTGCCCATCTTGGGACGGCCCTTTTTATCGAGTATGACGTTGCCGTTTTCATCCTTCTGGGGGACCTGGCGCATCTGCAGACCGAAGGCTATGTTTTCATAGATGGTCATGTGGGGATAGAGCGCGTAGTTCTGGAAAACCATGGCTATATCCCTGTCCTTGGGTTCCATGTCGTTGACGACCACGTCGCCTATTCTGAGCTCGCCGGCGGATATCTCTTCGAGACCCGCCACCATGCGCAGCATGGTAGATTTACCGCAGCCCGAGGGACCGACGAAGACGATGAATTCCTTGTCGTCTATCTGCATGTTGAAGTCGTTTACCGCCTTCGTGCCGTTGGGATAAACTTTATATATATGCTTTAAACTTAAATTTGCCATTGCGATATGCTCTCCTTATCTCATTGTTTAACGGCGCCCGCCGAAAGTCCGCTGATGAGGAACTTGGACAGTGCGAAGTAGAAAATTACTATGGGAACCGCGATGAATACCGCGCCCGCGGCGAAGCGGGAGAATTCGTCGGTCGGCAGCGTCATAAGACCTACTGCTACCGTCCACAAATCCTTGTTCTTGAGCAGTAACTGGGGCAGAATGAAGTCGCTCCACGGCCATACGAAGGACGAAAGCAGCGTGTAGACTATCATGGGTGCCGCCAGGGGAAGGGTTATCTTTAAGAATATCTTGAAGTTGGAAGCTCCGTCTATCCTTGCAGCTTCGTCTATCGACGAAGGTATGGTGTCGAAGAAGCCCTTCTGGGTGAGATAGCCCATCGGTGCGCCCGCAGAGTAGATGAGAATGAGACCCCACTGCTGATTGATGAGATTGAACTGAGTCATCATCAGGTATACGGCGGTCATGGTCATGAACGAGGGGAACATGCCGAGGACGAGAGTCGTCTTCATCATCGCCTTCCTGGACTTGAAGCGGAAACGCGACATGCAGTAGGCGGTGAGAATGGTGAGTGCCGTGCCTATGAAGGCGCTCATGATGGAGATAAACAGAGTGTTTGCAAACCACTTGGGGTAGTTATACATCTGCGTATCGGTGAACAGCCTGACAAAACTGTCGAAGCTGTACTCGGTGGGGAAGAAGCCCTTGAACGAGTATATGGAGCCCGTCTTTGAGAACGACGCCAGCACCAGCCACAGGATGGGAAACAGGAATACGAAGCATACCGCAAGTATGATGAGGTATGTGATTGCAATGTTGAACAGCTTTTGCGGCTTGAATAACTTCTTCTTTTTCATTGATATGTCTCCTCCGATTTATACGAGGGCGAAAGCACATATACCGAAAGGGAGATAACCGAAGTTATTATGAAGATTATAATGCTTATCGCCGCGCCGATAGAATAGTAGTTATTGTTTATCGACATGTTGTACAGCCAGTTGATGAGAAGGTCGGAATCCGATGCGAGGAAATAACCATCCATATACATGGCGCCGCGCAGGAAGTAGAATATACCAAAGTTGTTGAAGTTGGATATGAACTGCGAAATGAGCACGGGCATGGTGGCAAACAGAACGTAGGGAAGAGTTATCTTTACAAACTGTTTGAAGGGGCTTGCGCCGTCCACCCTTGCCGCCTCGTAAAGGTCGGTGTTCATGTTGGAAAGTATGCCGGTGGCAAGCAGCATGCTGCTGGGTATATTGAGCCATGCGTTGGCAAACAGACCGATCAGCTTTGCCGTCCAGCCCGCATCGATATCCAAAAAGCCTATCGCCGTGCCGCCCGCTTCGGTTATCATCTGGTTGATGGGACCGCCGTACGAGAACATGTACTTGAACGCCAGCAGGGTGATGAAGCCGGGCACCGCATACGCGAGGATGGGGAACATACGCCACAGCGTCTTGCCCTTGACTATCTTTTTGTTGAGAAGAAGCGCAAGAGCGAGACCCGCGAAGTAGTTTATAGCCGTGGAGAGCACCGCCCACAGGATATTCCAGCCGAATATCTTGAAGAACGTGGGAGCGAACTGGCCGAGGGTGAGTATCCTGGCGAAGTTGTCAAGCCCTACCCAGTCTATAAGCTTGGGAGGAACTATATCGCCGCCGTAGTTGGTGAAGGCGATGATTATCATGAATACGATGGGAAGGATGCTGAACACGCACACGCCCACGATGGGAAGGGCGAGAGCCGTCTTGTAGAACTTTTGGTTCAGAAGCGCACCCACTTCCTTTTTGAAGGGCTTGGGCTCCTTTAAGGTGTCTACCGAGCACTGTATGGAGTAGCAGTCCTTTATGTTGGCTATGTAGATGACGATGTAGAATATGATGGCTACTATGGACAGCAGACCCATAAGCATCATGATTACCGAGTTGTCGCCTTCTATGCCCACCCATGCGTTGGATTCGGTGGTGCCCAGCGTGAAGAAACCTATGAAGTCTGAAGCGCCTTTAAGCACGAAGTACGCAAGGAACGCCACCTGGCAGAGCAGATAGATTATGCCCTTTGCCCACTGTTTGTACATTAACTGGCCGAGGCCCATTATGCACATGGAAGCGCACACTTTGCCGTTGCCCTGAGTTACTATCTCCTTGGCGCCGGCGAGCTTTTTATTTAACGTGGAAGGCAGATTTTTGAAGAACGAAGCAATTTTGTTGCCCAGACTTACAAAGGGATTTGCCTTCTTTTCCTTTACATTTACCGATACATTGTTACTCATTATTTATCCCCCTTGTGTCACGCGAGCGTGAATATCGCATCGTAGATTTGCTTGTCGACGTCGACGAGCGCTTGCTTGAGCTTTTCAAGAGTGTCGTACTTGATCTCGCCGGGCCTTCTGTATGCGTCGCGGGCAAGGTCCTGGAAGAGCGTCTGCAAGGGCGTCCATATCTGCGCATTTTCCTTGATGGAAGGCATGACTACGATGTTGCCTTCGGCGAGGTTGTTGCTGATTATTGCCGAAGAGCCCTGTACTTCTTCGGCGACGTCCTGCCTTGCAGGAGAGATGCCGAGCATTTCGTTGCGCAGGCTTATCATCTCGTAGCTGGTGGCGAAGTTGACGAACGCGAGCGCGGCGTTGGGGTAGTTGGTGTAAGAGCTTATAGCATAGCCGTTTACGCCGCCCATCATTTTGCAGGGAATGAAGCCCTGGCTTTCATCGGTGAGGTCGCCGCTTGCGGGCAGCATGGGAATGTCTGCCGCAACGAGATTTTCCGCGATGAACTCATCGTCGTAGCCTGCCGCCTTCATTTCGTCGACGAACATGGTGTAGACGTCGGGGGTGGTTATGGTGGCAAAGAATTCGCCCGATGCTATGGCGCTGTATGCGCCCGTCGTTACCGAGTCGTCTATGCACCTTTCATCCATGGCGCCTGCGAGCTGCTTGATTATGTAAGCGCCCTTTTCGGCTTCGCCGGCGCTGTGACCTATGTCGGAAGGGTCGGTGTTGTCTTTGCCGAAGGTGTAGCCGCCGTAGCTGTAAAGGTAGCCCAGCGAGAAGTAGGGCTCGAGGAAGGAGCGCATGTAGCCGAACTGTTTGCCGCCGCTCTCCTCCCTGCGCTCAAGCGAGAACCTGTACATATCCGTCCAGTACTGCAGAATGTCGCAGATACCGTCGCCGTCGTCATCCCACTCCTGCTGCCAGTTTTCGGGGAGCAAGTCCTTGCGGTAGTAAAGCAGGGGACCCTGTACGTTGACGGGGACTGCAAATACTCCCTGCGAACCGCTGCCGTCATCGGCAAGGAATGCCTTCCACGCCGTTTCGGAAACTTCGTCGAAGCACTCGATATCGTTTACGGGCAGGGGAAGGATGTGTCTGCCGTCGACGTAGCGCATGAGCTTGTCGTTCTCCTGATAGAGCACGTCGGGACCGTAGCCGTAGGGGCCGTCCTGCTCGAGGTCGGTCGATTCGCTGAGGTTTGCGTCCACGGCGCTGATGCCGTACTGCGCGTACTCTTCGTTGAAGGCGGCGAGCAGCTCATCGAAGTAACCCTGGCGCTTTGCCGTGTCGTTTTCAAGCACTTTGAGCACTGCACCCTGTTCAAGTTCTCCGGTAAACTTTTCCGAGCCCGCGCCCGCGTCCGCGCCCGACATAAAGGCGCCGACGAGTCCCAGCGTGATGATTATCGCCAGGATGACCGCCGCATGAGCAACGATGGCACTGATGTTTTTACCCATTAATTTTCCTCCTTGATTTCTATTAAAAAGCCCATCCCATCAAATTTACCGCCGGCAAAGTTGTGCGAAAGCACCTCCTTGCCGAAGCGAACGGGCGTTTTTCCCTCTTTTGAATTGTTTATTGTAAGGCGCAGCGTGTTTTTGCCGCGGCGTTCGACCACGAGCATGCCGTCGCTGCTTGAAAAGGCTATGGAGCCTTCGCGTATTTCGGGCGACTGTTCGCGTATGCGAGCCAGCCTGCGTATTACCGACGAAAGATATGTGGGCGTCTGCTCCACGCTCCAGTCCATGGTGCGGCGGCAGTCGGGATCGTAGCCGCCCTCCATGGGCACTTCGGTGCCGTAGTAGACGCAGGGTGCGCCGGTGTGCATGAATATGAGCGCAAGCGCGCAGATGAGCTTATCGGCGTCTTTGCTGGCGAGCGTGTAGAACCTGTGCGTATCGTGATTGTCGACGAGATTGAGCATCATGGCGTTCGCCTGCTTTGTGTTGCGCAGATAGAGCGCCGTCAGCCTGTGCGCCATACCCGAAGAATCGAGCGTGCCGTTGAGGAAATAGTCGGTGCACGCCTTGGTGACGGCATAATTCATTACGCCGTCGAACTGGTCGCCGCGCAGGAAGGGATAGGAATCGTGCCAGTTTTCGCCGAAGATGACGGCTTCGGGCTTGTACGACTTTATCGCCTCGCGGAAGTGGCGCCAGAAATCGTGCGAGACCTCGTCGGAGACGTCCAGCCTCCAGCCGTCTATATCGCACTCCTTTATCCAGTACAGCCCGATATCTATCAAAAACTGCCTGACCTGCTTATTGGAGGTGTTGAGCTTGGGCATGTATTCGCACACGCCGAAGTACTCGTAGTTGCCTTTTTCGATCCTGTCGCCGCGGATTATGAACCAGTCGAAGTAGGGCGAAAGCTTGCCGCGCTTTTTGACGTCTTTGAACTGTTCGAGCTCTTCGCTGCAATGATTGAACACGGCGTCGAGCACCACCTTCATGCCGCGGCAGTGGGCTTCGGTTACAAGCCGTTTGAGCGACGCCTTGTCGCCGAACTGGGGGTCGATCTCGTAATAGTCCGAAATGTCGTACTTGTGATTGGAAGCCGACTTGAATACGGGGGTGAGATAGAGGGCGCTGATGCCAAGCCCCTTTAAATAATCGAGTTTTTGGGTTATGCCGTCTATGTCGCCGCCGGCAAAACTCTTTGAAGAGGGCACGGCGCCCCACTTCAGGTTGATGTAGCTGTCGTCCTTTGCAAAGTTGCCGCGGTTGAACCTGTCGACGAATACCTGATAAAAGACGGCGTTTTTGAACCACGGCACAGCCGCGGGGACATCTGCCTTGTTTACATAGGGCAGCTGAAAACAGTTGTAGTAGGCGAGAGAATAGTCGTAGCTCTTTGCTATGCCGTCTTCGTAGAAGAAGTATTCTTCGCCCTTATATATAAGCCTGAAGACGTATACGAACCTTACGTCTTCGGGACGGATGGTCACGGTGTAATAATCATAGACGCCGTCGGTGTAAGTCTTCGACATAAGAGTACTCCGGCGGACAAGGTAAAAATCATATTTTTTTCCGTATATTACGGATATTTCGTCGAACTCGTCCTCGCTGCTGACGCGCAGCATGAGTTCTATCGTCTTTAAATCGGACGCGTAGCAGTACTGGCTGTCCTGAATGTGCAAAATCGCCCTGTAATTCACAAACTATCCCCCTTCAACATTTGACAAAGTCACAAAAAATTTGATATATTATTTGGTATGAGAACTAAGACCAATGACAATGCTCAGCCCGTAAAAAAGAGAGCCACAAACCGCGACGTCGCCAAGATGGCGGGCGTTTCGGTTGCCACCGTTTCGTACGTGGTAAACGGCAGGGAAGACCAGCACATTTCCGAAGCTACGAAGAAGAGAGTTTTCCACGCGATAAACTTTTTAAACTACGTTCCCAACCCCCATGCCGTGGGGCTTAATACCACCCAGAGACCTTCGTTGGTAGTGCGCTCTTCCGCTCAGGCTTCGCCTCTCGCCGAAAACGAGATACTCTACTTTTTGCATGCCCTCGACGAGGTGCGCGGCGAACAGAATTATTCGCTGCAGTACTCGCTGAACAAGTCTGCGGAAAAGATACCTGCCAGCGCGTGCATATGCTACGATATGTCCGACGAGGAGTTCTACACGCTCAGCCGCGAAAACTTTATTCCCGTCATCGCCGTCGACTGCCTTATAAACGACCCGGTGTTCTACCAGATAACGCTGGACTACAAAAAGGTCAACTCTCATGCCGAAAGGTACTTCGGCGGGCAGGACTTTGTGTACTGCTGCATAGAGCCCAGAAACGACGGGCTTAAAAACGAGATAATTGCCGCATTCAGACAGGTGAAATTCGTTAGCACTTCGCAGGATATACGCGACTGCTTTGAGCTTTTAAAAAACGTCGTCGTTACGCAGCCTACCCTTTACGACATATTTGCGGGAATGGGCATGAAGCTGTTCTTTTACCGCGACCACCTGGACGAGCGCGCCAAGATAACTATCGAGTGCATGAACAAGGCAATTGACAGACTGAATATCGCCGACGAAGAGCACTACATAAAGGTCTGATATCTAAAAAAAAATTTTATCGCCGCCGCCGCTTTGGGCGGCGGCGATGTCTTTACGTTTTATCCCCCGCGGCGACGCCGCAGGGGGATATTTTGTTATTGAGTTTTACGCCTTGTAGAAATCTACCTTTTCGGTAGCTATGGTGTAAACTATTCTGTAAGTTCCCGCCGTGGTGCAGGTGAAATTGCCCGCAGTTGCAGGGGTAACTATGCTGTTTGCATCACCTTCGGTACCCAGCCAGGTCGAGTTAATGAAATCGCCAAGACCGGCAGTGGCGCCTTTTGCAAACCTTTCAAGACCAAAGCTGTCATTTGCCGTCAACTCGATAGTCATTTCATAGGTGGTCTTGTCTTCGGAGAGGGTCATCTTGTACTTAGCATCGAAGTTATGATTCCAGCCGTTTACGGAAGAACCCTTGATGTAGATATCGTAAACGTCGCCCTCTTCTGCCTCTACGTGAGGAAGAATGGTGATCATCTGCGAGTAGCTGTCGAACGTGATATCGTAAGTTCCGGCGACAAGCACCCTGATGTTGGCGCTCGATTCGCTTTCGGCTTCGCAGTTATCGTTCTTTGCGAGATAGGTGAACTGATAGTCGGTATGGGTGGCGTCCCAGCTTGCGGTGGCGCCTGCGGCATAAGCCCTTATGAGCACGAGCTGTCCTTCCTTGAACTCAACGCCGGAGAGCTTATAAACGCCCGAACCAGCCTCGGTTTCAACAAGTTTGTAGCTATCGGGGTCGTCGATGAATGCGCCGTACTTGTTTGCGCCGTCAAGGAAGTCGCCGTCGAGATAGTAGTCCTGAGCGGCGGGCTTTTCGTCCGCGTCGAACGCAACTTTAAGGTTGGTGCCGTCGTAGGTGAATGTGTAAGTGCCGGCAGCCTTGGCTATTAAATTTGTGCCGGCAGCCTTATCTACATAGTCCCACGAAGCATCGCCTTCGGCAATGTTGTTTGAATTGATATAGGTAGAGCCAACGGAAATCGAAGTTTCGCCGTCCTCTATCTTTGTAATGCGGGAGGTGAACATGAACTCTTCACCTTCGTTGAGGTAGATGGACATGGTGTAGTTGCTGCCGTTGTTGAGCATCTGGGTGTGAAGGTTGTACATATCCGACCAGCCGGTTATATCTGCACCCTTGATGTAGTAGTCGGTTATGGTGACGGAATCGTTTAACACGTCGCCGTTGCGCACCCAGGTTATCTTATCGAACAAGCCGAGGTTGTAGACTTCCTTCTGATCTTCCGTATATGAAGGAGCGCTGGTGTTATAGTAGTCCTCATTGGGATAGGTATAGAGGGTGAGCGTATAGTTGCCCGAGTACTCGACCTTTATGTTCTGACCCTTTGTAGAATCGTCGTAAGGGCTGCCCTGACCGCTGAAGACGGCGGTACCGTCTGCGAGTTCAAGGGTATCGAGGTAACCGAAGCCGCGCTTGTTTTCCCATGCAGAGTTGAGCGCAAACTGGAACTCGTCGCCTGCCTTGAGATCCATGGTTATGGAGTACTCGTTCTTGCCTTCTGCCTTGGTGAGCTTGTGGGCGTCGGTTATTACATCGCCCCAAGCCGAGGTAAAGAGCAGTTCGCTGGTGCCCGAGCCAACGACATAGAATACGCGGTCGTCTTCGACATACTTTGTAAAGCCGGCGAAGATGGATACGTTGTTGTTTATGGGGGCAGAGAAATCGTATTCGTGGTTCATGCTGGGGGTACCGAACCAGTCTACGAATTCGTAGCCGTCCTTTTCGGGAACGTACTCTTCTACCGTGCTTCCCTTTTCAACCTCAACGGTTTTGAGAACGGTGGTCTTATCCGTGCCGTCGATAAAGGATACGGTGACCTTGTCTCCGCCGGAGGGCTCATTCTCCGAAGGGGTGCATGCGGCAAAGCCTACTGCCATTGATGCAACTGCGCCAAGGGCGAGAACTGCCAAAAGTTTTTTGCTCATCTTTTATCCTCCGATAAAATTTTTTTATATTACCCCGCCGCGCGTTTTTGAGCGTGCGGCGATTGTTTTGCTGCGCCCATGCATAACTTGTTAATGTCAAAATTACTTAACTGTTTAAGCACACTATACATTGTAAAGGCGATTGCCCCGAAAGTCAATTGTTTTTTAAAAATTTGCAAAAAATGATAAATTCGGTCGATTGTGAAAATTTTAAACACGTAATTTCACAAAATCGCTACATTTTTAACAATATACTCCCGATTGCCGCCGTGCGTATGGAGCACGCACGGCGACGAGGGGAATTTCATCAAGCCGCATCGACCTGACAGAATGGACTAAGCTGCACTCGCTCAGCCGTTGAAGGCGAGGCTGCGTATGAGCGAAGCCGTGAACGCGCCGACGTCTTCGGCGGTAAAGCGGCGGCTCCAGTTGAGCGAGCTGACCGTGGCGGGCAGATTTATGCGGGCGTCGCCGCCGAGGCACAGGATGTCCCAGATGGGGATTATTACGGTATCCGCGCACGAAGCGAACGCCAGCCTGATTATCGTAAGGCACATTGCCGCGCACGACGACATATCGCACCTCACACCCGCCTTTTTGCACTCTTCGGCGAGGTCGGTTTTGAAAACTTCGAGCTCCTTTTCCTTTAAGTCGGCAATGTACTGCGTGAGGGGCATGTTGTCGTGCGTGCCCGTGTAGCACACGCAGTTGCTGGTAAAGTTCGAAGGCTTGTGCTCGTTATCGGGCGTGCCGTCGAAGGCGAATTCAAGTATCTTCATGCCGGGGTAGCCGACGTTTTTCATCAGCCGCCTTACTCCGTCGTCGATGACGCCGAGGTCTTCGGCGACTATCTTGTAATCGAGCTTGTCCTTGAACAGCTCCTCCTTGGGTCCGTCCCTCCACTCGCCCTTGCGGGCGTCGGGGCTGCCGTAGGGCACAGCGTAGTAGCGGTCGAAGCCGCGGAAGTGGTCTATGCGCAGTATGTCGAAAAAGTTGAGGCAGTCGTCTATCCTGTCGCTCCACCACTTGTAGCCGTCGCCCTTCATCTTTTCCCAGTCGTACAGGGGGTTGCCCCAGAGCTGACCTTCATCGGTGAACGCGTCGGGCGGAACGCCTGCAACGCATTCGGGGCGGCGGCGGGCGTCCACCTGGAAGAGCTTGTCGCCGTACTTCCACATTTCAACGCTGTCGTAGGCGAGATAGAGGGGAATGTCGCCCATGATCTCTATGCCGCTGCTCGCGGCGTAAGCCTTTAACGCCTGCCACTGCTTTATGAAGATATGCTGTGTAAACTGCCAGAAAAGTATGTCGTCGGCATTTTCGGCGGCGTACTTTTGCGCCGCGTCGTCGCTGTAGGTGCGGTAGGGTTCTTCCCACTCCTCCCAGGCGCGGTGACCGAACTTGCCCTTGAGCGACATGAAGAGGGCGAAATCGGAGTACTTGCCGCTTTCGACCAGCGCCGTGAACGAGGGCTCGCTCCTGTCGAAGCGGGCGAAAGCCTTTCTTAAGAGCGCGACCTTGCGCGTGAACTGCACGCCGTAATCTACGCGCCCGGCATCGGGGCAGAGGTCGGCGGCTTGAATTTCTTCGCCGGTGAGCAGTCCCTCCTCCCTCAACAGCTCAACGTCGATAAAGTAGTAGTTGAGCGCATTGGCGCAGCACGACTGATAGGGGCTGTCGCCGTAGTTGGTGGGGTTGAGGGGCAAAACCTGCCAGACGGTCATGCCGCTGCTCTTTAAAAAGTCGATAAACGAAAATGCCCCCGCGCCGAGGGTGCCTATGCCCTCCGCCGACGGCAGAGAGGACACGGGCATTAAAATGCCGCGCTTGCGTGTATCCATCACTTTCCTCCGATATGAAATTTTTTCACATTTTTTGATAGTATGATAGCACATATTTTTTAAATGTCAAGTGTTTTAAAGTACTTTATTTATTGTTAAAACTATCCAATATGCCGCCAATATGCTGTTGTTTAAAATTACGATTTAAGCTTATTATATAATAAGGTTAGACGGTTAAGTAGTTTTGAAGCTCACATTTAATGAAAAACAGCCACAAAAGCGCCAAAAAAATTTTTTGGGACGGTCAATTTTTTTGCCTAATGGCGGGGCGCGGCGTCGGCGGCGGGGGCGGTGCGCCGCCCCCGCCGCCGACGGAGGAAAATGTTACAAATTTTCAGACCTGCCGCCCTTTCGCGGCGCAAAAAAAGGCGCCCGTTTTCGAGCGAAAACGGGCGCGGAGGGGATGAGCCGGACAGATCAAAGATCAGTCCGCGGTGTAGAAGTTGAGAACGGGCGTGCCGGAAGTCATATCTATGACTACCCTGTATGTGCCGGGCGCGGTGCAGATGATGTTGTTGCCGCCTGCCTGGGCTTCGAACAGGTCGTTGGCGTCGCCTTCGGTGCTTATGTACTGGTTGCCGACATACAAGCCGTACTGACCGTAGCTTTCACCGTAGAGGGTAAAGCCAAACTCACCTTCGTTCTGGAAGGTTATAGTCATTTCTACAATGCCTTCCGATGACGCCACCCTGTCAGAATCGACCCACGTGCCGTCGTATGCGGTGCCTTTTACTACGGCTTCGAATTCGGGCAGTTTTTCAAGGTAATTTACAAACTCCACTACGGGCGAACCGCTGTTGAAGTCGATGGTGATGGTGTAATAGCCTGCCTTGTTGCAGACAAAGTCGTTTACGAATACGCCGAAGTTGTCGTTGTACTGACCTTCGGTGCCTTTTGCACTCTCCGTTATCAACTGACCGGGGTTGCCTTGGCTGCCTATTTCGTCATCGGGCACGCCGGGTTCATAATAGATGAAGCAGAACTGTTCATCGACGGAGAGCATTACGCTGAGCGTCACCACGCCTTCAACGGTTGAAAGGCGTTCGCCCGGCACCCAACCGCCTGCAGAGCTCTTCATGAACACGTCGAAAGCTATGGGAAGTTCCTGAACGATGTCGCCGTTGCGCTCCCAGGTTATGGTGTCGCCTATGGGCGCGGTCTTATCGAGGTTAAGTGTGAGAGTATAGTTGCCCGAATATTCCACGCGGACGTTGTCGGCCTGCAGCGAGAAGTACTCCACTTCGCCCTTTACGGGGTCGACTATATCATGGAAGCCGTGCGCCCCGGCATACCAGTTGTTTTCAACTATCTGGAACATATCGCCGCGGGCAAGGTCTACGGTCATGGTGTAGGTGTATTCATCTACTTTTGTGAACTTCTGCTTGTCGGTGAGGTTGTGGCCGAACTGCGAGCTCTTCAAAGGTTCGGTTATGCCGCTGCCCGAGATATACCACGTATCGCCGGGAATGTATCCGCCGGTAAAAGCTTCATCGTAGGTGACGACTACCTTATTTGTGTTGCGGTCATACACAAAGGAATATGTGCCGCTGGTGTTTACCGTTATGTTGCCCTGCCTCATGTCGAGATATTCGATATCCGAATGTTCGGCGTCAACGCAGCCCGTGTTGATGTTTATGCCGCCGAGAGTTATGTGCTGTTCGCCGTCTTCGCCCACCTCGGTGACGAAGTTGTAGAACATGAACGAATCGCCCGCAACTATCTCGTGCGAGTATGTATATACATCTTTGTCCTCGTCATACACCATTGTGTATTCATCGGTGGTTATGTGCTCCCAGCCGGTTATGTAGCTGCCCTTGATGTGGATATCGATGGGCGCAGAGTCGGGAGCGACTACGGGGTCGCCGTTGCGCACGAAGGTGAGCGTGTCGGTGACGTTGTAGTTGTAGTTTTCCTTGTTTTCTTCGGTGTAGTATTCGTGGTCGGTTTCGTACTGGTCGCTCCAGGGATGGGTGGTGAGCGTCAGCGTGTAGTTGCCCGCCTGCACTACCTGTATATCCGACTTGAGCGTGTTGTTTTCAAGGAAGTTGCCCTTGTTTTCGAAGTAGCCTTCTGCAGCGTCCGAATCCATGTAGCCGTAGCCGCGCTGGTTTTCGAAGTCGCTGTTGAGCGCTATCTGGAAGGCGTCGCCGACGTACATGTCGAGCGTTATGGAGTATTCGTTGACTCCCGACTTGTCCGCCTTGGTGAGCACCTGCTTTTCCTCATCGACTAATTTATAGTTGGTGCCGTAAAGTATCGAGTTGGGGTCGGAACTGCTGCCGAGAATGTAGAATGTACGGGTGTCTTCTTCAAAGGTGTCTTCGGTGAAGTAGCCGTAGATTGTGGTATCTGCCGTTATCGCCTTTGAAAAGTCGTATTCATGACTCATTGAGGGCGTTGCGTACCAGCCGGCAAATACATAGCCTTCCTTTTCGGGCGTCCACTCGGTAGCGGTCTCGCCCGCGGCGACCTCTTCGGTCTTGAGCTGTGCGTTGTCTGCAGTGATGTCGACGTATGTGACGGTGTAGGAAGTCCCCTCCCCCTCGCCTTCATCGTCCGGGGTGCAGGCAACAAGTCCGATGCACGTCAGCGACAGTATTACCGTCAGCAGAGCGAGCAACCATTTTTGTGCTTTCATTTTTTTCCTCCGGATTATTTATTTGCGCCGCGACGCTGCGCGTGCGCTCTTTTACAAAATATTTACGCATATAAATTTTTTTACTGCTGCCGCAGGCAGCAGTAAAGGGGCGCGCCCCTTGCAAAAACCTTTTAATTTATTGGATTTGTTTCGTCCCTGATTTGCTCAACAAATTAAGTACTTAACGAGTTTAAGTATAGCACGCAATTTTCAAAAAGCAAGCGTTTTGTGCAAATTTTTTTAAAAAATTTTTAATTAGCAACAAAAAACATAAATTTCTGCGGAGGAACAAAAAGGTTTGCGCCCGCCGCCCAAAATGGCGGTTAAGCGCCGCACTTACGCAAAAATACGGACAAGGCTGCACGGTTGACCCGCATATATACACCAACGAACGCAAAAAACCGCCCGCGGCGCTTTAAAAGCGCCGCGGGCGGTTTAACCCAAAAATTTATAAGATAGCGATATTTCAGGCAACCTGACCCAATACGTTGCCGTCGCCGTCGAGAATGTATACCGGAGTGAACAGTTCCTGAGCGGCACCGCCGTCCACGGTATACATTACACGCCCCATCCAATACATCTGCTCGCCCGAAGTGGAATAGCTTGCGCTTATGCTGTTGCCCATGTCGAGGTCGCCGATGCTTTTTGTGGAAACGCACCGCATGTCCCTGTAGTCCGGGCAGTACTCCTGCGAACGGTACAGCTCTACCCTCACCAGCACCGTGGCGGGAAAGATGGTCAGCTGGTTTGTTGCCGTAACCGTGACGCTGCCGCTGCCGCTGGTGAGCGAGATATTCATTATCGTCAATATTCCGCGTTCATCGGCGCTGACTGCCGACCGCGAATACTCTGCCCCGGCGGGGCGGTCATCCGCACGCGCGGCTGCCACGGGCATGAGCGCGATCGCAAAAATCATGCACAGCGCCGCCAGTGCGGCGCAGAGGAGCTTACTTTTAGTCTTCATCTTCTTTTATCTCCGTTAACATTATTTTTACCTTGGAATAGCGCACAAAGTGCACGGCAGCAAGGACGGCAAACAGCACCGCAAGCACGGCAAACGCCGTAAAGTGCCAAAAGCTAAGACCGTAGTTGTTGCCGTAATATATTATGTCATCCTTAAAGCAGTACGGCAGTACTGCCGCGCCGCAGACAAAACACCCGAATGCCGACAGCATAAACAGCACGGCAAACGTCAACGCCCTGCCGAACAGATGGCTTTTGCGCGTAGACAGCAGCAGAGCGCGCTCTTTTTGCCGAAACTGCGCCGCGGGAGAGCACTCCTGCGGGACTTCATCGATAAATATGCTTACATCCACCGAAAAATAGCCGCACAGCGAGCGGATGCTCTCCATATTGGGGCGCGTGACGTCGCTTTCCCACTTTGATACCGTCTGGCGGCTGACGCCTATGCCTTCGGCGAGCTCGCCCTGCGAGACCTTGCGCTCGCTGCGAAGGCGGCGTATTTTATCACCCAATGTTTCCACTTGCGTTTTCTCCGACATTTGCGATGAGCACATTGCCCCGCGGCGGTCTTTGAGTGCCGACCGCGGCGGGTTTACAAGTTCAGAAGACGATGTCGCTAAGAGCCGACCTGCCGGCGGCATAGCGCACGAAGTGCACCGCGGCAAGGACGGCAAACAGCGCCGAAAAAACCGCAAATATTATTACGTGCTCCGTGCCGAACATCATGTCCGTGGCGTGCCACAGCATGTTTTGGTTTATCCTGACGGGGTAAACGGTCATTGCGGCGGCGACGCACCCGCATGCCGACAGCGCAAACAGCACGGCAAAGAGCACCGCCCTGCCCAGCATGAGGCTGTTGCGGAGGGCGAGGATCTGCGCAAAACTTTCGTAAGGCGACGGGGCGGCGGAATCTTTGACGGCTCCTTCATCGATGAAATAGCTGAGCTCAACTTCAAAAAAGTTGCACAGCGACTGAATGTTGTCGACGTTGGGGCGCATGGCGTCGGCTTCCCACTTGGAGATGGTCTGCCTGGTGACGCCGATCGCCTGACCGAGCTCTTCCTGCGAGATATCGCGCATTCTGCGCAGCTTTCGTATTTTTTCGCCGATGGATGACACTTTTTGCTTGCTCCGATGTGTATGTTAACGGTATTTTAACACATGCGCAAAAATTATGCAAGCATCGAAATGCCTGTCAAGACAAATTTTGACAAAGCATTTTATGAAGGCGCAGGTCGGGCGCGGCATGACGCCGCGCCCGACCCTACATGAAAAAATGGAGAAATATCAAGGCAAATTGCCCGTGTGTGCGATTTGAATTTTTAAAGCTGACCGAGCTTGACGTGGCGGCACAAAAATTTGTAGCTTGCGGTGGTGACTTTGCCCTTGAGCTTCCAGGGCAGCCTGTCGACCATGAACAGCAGCGGCATGCGCTTTATACGCCTGTACAGCGCCCCGTCGCGCGATTTGAGTTCGGCAAACATTTCCGCAAAGTCGCGGCGGCGCTGCGGACTGTCCTTGGCGGTCGTGAAAAAGTATGTGTTGCACATTACGGCGTGCAGCGTGTGATACATCTGCCTGCGCTGGGGACGGCACATGGAAGAGAGCTGCTCGCCCGAATATGCCGCAAGCATGCGCCGCATGACCGTTATCTGGTCGGTGTAGTGCGAAACAAGGTTGTCTATGGTCACGGTCTGGTCGCTTCTGCCTATGTAGTAGCGGTACATGTCGACATTCAGATAGTACAGCTTCTGCATGTGCGCGAGGGGCGCGTACGCGAAGAGGTTGTCTTCGTAAAAGGTATGTTCGGGCAGGGATATGCCGCATTGACGCAGCTTTTGCGTGTTGTACACCAGCGAGTGCATGAGCAGCATCTTCCACAGCTTTAAAGGCTTTATTTCGTCCCAGCCGAACACCCTGTTTTGCGGAAAGTTCTTTGCGTAGCCGGATATGTACCTGGTGCCGTCGTTTACGTGCTCGTAGACGAAGTTGGTTATGTACAAGTCCACCTCCTCCCCGCGGGAGCAGTTGTCCTTTATGACCGAAAGCAGCGAGGCGTACGCTTCGCCGTCGAGCCAGTCATCCGAATCGACGACTTTATAGTACAGCCCCGTGGCGGCGCCCAGCCCCGCCATTATGCCCGAGCCGTGCCCGCCGTTGGGCTTGTGGATGACCTTTACCGCGGAGGGATAGCGCTCCGCCCAGCCATCGGCGATGGCGGCGGTGTTATCCGTGCTGCCGTCGTCGACGATTATAATTTCAACGTCGTCGCCGCCCGCTATAAGGCTGGCGACGCATTTGCTTAAATAGTCCTGCGAGTTGTAGCAGGGCACGGCAAATGTTATGTACTTCATATGTATTTCCCCTAAAAAACAGTCAGCGCGAAAAATTGATATATATAGTTAAAGCGGCGGGGCGGAAAACTTTATTTACCGCCTCGCCGCACTCTTTGGCGGTGTCCTGCCGCGCTATCGGCGCGACAGGCACAGAAGGAGAATGTAATGAAAACAGCCGTCTGCCCCCGTTCCCCGTTGCGGGCACGCCGCGGCGGGAAACGGGAAAGCAAATGGAGGTAATGAAAAAGGCTATTTTTTCTTGTTTTGCTTGGCGGCAAGCTTTGCCTGATATGCGGCTTCCTCCTCTTCGAAGTTGAGCCCCTTCTTTTGGCACCTTGCCTTGAGTTCGGCGAGGCGCGCCTCTTCGGCGAGGCGGTCCGCCTCCTCCTCTTCGCGGCGCAGCCGCTCTTCGGGAGGTATCCACTCGACGCCTGCGGCTTCCGCCTGCGCCTTTTGCCTGTCAAGTATTATCCTGCGGTCGCCTTCGAGATATCTTTCAACGGTAAAGAACACGAGCACTATGGCGCCGACGGCGTAGCAGACCGTCTCGATCCATATGTACGCTATTACCGTGCCCGTTTCGCCGCTGCCGACCAGTGCGTTGGTTATGCCCTGTCCGACGGGCATTGAAGCTATCATTATGGAGCTGTATATCGACATTATAAGGCTGTCGCAGCGCTTGCCCGTCTTGGCTTCGATGTGGTCGATGCAGTCGGCTATCATGGCGAGTATCATGTATCCCGCGGGAGCCGAGCCGAGGCACTTGAGTGCGATGCCCACGGCGGCGACGACCATGTTGTCGTACCAGATGCCGGCTATGACGCCGCCGACGGCGCCTATCGCCATGCCGATGATGGTTATGAGCTGCTTGCCGAATTTATTGCACAGCGGTGCGACGAAGAACACCGCGGCAGCCATGGGTATGGCGCCGACTATGCCAAGTACGCCGGTTATGGAGTCCTTATCCAGCGCGTCGGTGACGAGTATCTGGGCATAGGAGTTCATCGACGTGTTCTTTACGCCGCCGCTGAGCTGGTACAGAAGATAGAATATTATGATGACCCAGAAGAACTTTTCGCTCATTACCGCCTTTGCCTGCTCCTTTGAAGAGAGCGACTGCTTTTCGGTAACGGCGGCGGACATTGCCGCACGCTCTTCGGTGACGCGCTCGCGGGTGAAGTAGTACTGCATTACCGTACCCGCAAAGGTGACCACCGCCACTATTGCGAACAGTATGAGCCAGTAGGTCTTTTGCTCGCCCAGCGACATTTCGTCGTTGATGAGCAGCCCCAGAAGGAAGGGGAACACCATGGAACCCGCGCCCGACGCGCCGAGCAGCGACATGTTGACGAAGGACGCAAGCACGCTGCGCTGCTTGCCGTTGCGGGTGGAGAGGGGCGTGAGCGTGGAGTTTGCCGTGTTGTAGAGGGGGAACGCCACCGCATAGTACAGGTTGTAAGCTATTGCTATCCAGACCATTTTAAACGTGGCGTCGTCGGAGGGCTGTATGAAGATGAGCACGCTCGACACCGCCAGAAGCAGCGCCGAAAGCAGTATCCACGGCCGCGCCTTGCCCGCTTTGGTGTTCGTCCGTTCGACCACCTGCCCGGCGACGAGGTTGCCTATGATTATGAGTATTGCCGAGAGTATGGGGAATATGGTGAGGAAACCTTCCACCGTACCCGCGAGCGCCGAACCCGAGGCAAGCTCTTCGGCAAACAGTATATTGCGGAAATAGTTGGTGAGATATATCGTGAATATGCCGTTTGCGAGCATTGCGCAGAACGGTCCCACAAGGTAGCCGAGGAGCGATTCCACCGGCTTTACGTTTGCCGACTTTACCTTAGTGGACAACAGCGGATTGCAAAATATGCTGTTTTTGGAACTCATTTATCCTTTCCCCCTTTCTTTTGTTTTGTCAGGAACGTGCCTATGCCCTTGAAGAGGTGGCCGTTGAACATCATTATCAGCGCCTGCATCTGCCTGCGCGAAAGACCGCCGTACTTGGCGAGCCCGCGCACCGGCTGATGCAGCATGCCCTGCACGAGCGTGTTTGCCTGCATGCGGTTGCCCGTGGAGTACATGAACCATATTGCCAGGCGTATGGCGCCCGAAAACGCCCTGCCCACCCAGCGCTTTGAATACCTTAAATCTGCCACGGTGCTGTTTTCGCCTATGACCATTCTGTTCTTTTTGTAGAAGTCATAGCCCGACTTGGGCGGTCTGTGCCCGAGCAGCGCGATGTACTGGGTGCCGTCTATATCGGCGGCGTTGCCGCTGAAATAGTCGGGCAGCATGCGCCTGTCGTAGCCGAAGTCGGTCATATCGCCCGTGCGCCCGACGGTGCATTTTAAGCGGATATCTGCCGACGACGACCCGACGGAGAGGATATATTCGCCCTCCTCCGTCTGCCACTTGCCCGCCTTGGGGTTGAAGGAGCGGAAGGAGTATTCATCAAAGGGTATGCGCACCTTTGCGCTTTCGCCCGCCTTTAAAAATACCTTTTTGAAGCCCTTGAGCTCGATGGCGGGGCGGAATATGGCGCTCTGCGGTTTGGATATGTACAGCTGGCAGACTTCGGCGCCGTCGAAGGAGCCCGTATTTGTTAATGTGAACTCCACTCCGTCTCCGTCGGCGGAGATGTCGGAATATTCGAACGTGGTATAACTGAGGCCGTAGCCGAAGGGATAATCGACGCCGACGCCCGCGGTGGCGTAATAGCGGTAGCCCACGAAGATGCTTTCGCGGTATTCCACCGTCATCTGCCGCCCGGGGAAGTGGCTTGCCGAAGGGCAGGAGCCGTAGCTTGCGGGGTAACTTTCGGACAGCTTGCCCGAAGGATTGACGGCGCCCGTGAGCACGTTGAGCATTGCCGATACGCCCGCCTGACCGCCGAGATAGGCGTGCACGAGCGCGTCGGCGCCGTTGAGCGTGCCCGGCTCTACCGGCGCGCCGCAGAAGAGCAGCACCACTACCTTTTTGCCGAGAGAACAGAGGCTCTTGAAGAACTCAAGCTGGTTTTGGGGCAGCTTCATGTTGCGCCTGTCGAGGCCTTCGGCTTCGGTGACTTCGTCCAGCCCGGCGAAGAACACTACTGTGTCGGCGCGGGCTGCGAGGTCGAGCGCCTTTTTGGCGAGGGACTTGCTCTCCCCGCCGTAGCGCTTGTAGCCGGGGGCGTAGCCTATGTAATTTATGTTGTGATTGCCGACTTCGGTGAGAAAGCTCTCCTTTATGGAGGGATTGACTATCGAAGAGCCCGCGCCCTGGAAGCGGGGCTTATCGGCAAAGTCGCCTATAAAGCACACCTTTTGGCTGCCGAGGGGCAGGACGCCGTCGTTCTTTAAGAGCACTATGCTCTCTTCGGCGCACTTGCGCGCCGCGGCGTGGTGGGCGGATATATCGTATTCCTTTACCGCCCTCTTTACGGCGGCGTCGGTGGTTATTGCAAATTCTATAAGTCTGTCGAGGCATTCGTCGACGAGCGATTCGTCCAGCGTGCCGTCTTCGAGCGCGGCATACACGTCGTCCGCGCCGTAGCGGCAGGAGGGCATTTCGAGGTCGCTGCCCGCCTTTACCGATTCCACCTTGTCGTTGGTGCCCGCCCAGTCGGATACGACGACGCCTTCAAAGCCCCATTCGCCGCGCAGTATGTCCGAAAGCAAGTGCCTGTTCTGGTCGGCAAAGACGCCGTTTATCCTGTTGTAGGAGGACATGACCGCCTTGGCGCCCCCCTCCTTTACCGCTATTTCGAACGCGGTGAGGTATATTTCGCGCAGGGCGCGTTCATCGACGACGCTGTCCGAGACCATGCGGCGCAGTTCCTGATTGTTGGCGGCAAAGTGCTTTACGCAGGCATATATGCCGTTGGACTGTATGCCGCGGATGTATGCGGCGCTCATTTTGCCGGCGAGGTAGGGGTCTTCGGAATAGTATTCGAAGTTTCTGCCGCACAGCGGATTGCGCTTGATGTTTATGCCGGGACCGAGCAGCATGTTGACGCCCTGGGCGGCAGCCTCTTCGCCGAGCAGCCTGCCCATGCCTTCGATGAGCTCGGGATTCCAGCTGTTGCATATGCTTGCCGACGAGGGCAGGCAGGTGGCGGCAAGGCTGGGATTGAGCCCGAGGTGGTCGCTTGCGGCAACCTGTTTGCGGACGCCGCTTGGACCATCGGCAAGCCATGCCTGAGGAAGCCCTATCTCCTCAATGCCGTGAGTCGTCCAGAAATCCCTGCCCGTGAGCAGGTCTGCCTTCTGGCGGCGGGTAAGTTTACATATTTTCTCTGCATGCTTCAACAAAGTATCTCCCCCTGTCGTTCTTCATGTATGATTGTAACATTAATTTATATAAATTTACAGAGTTGTCGCACAATCTGTTCATTTAGCGGCATAAATTGCACAACGTGCAATACATAATAAAAATTTTACATCTTTTTGCTCGGAGGGGCAGACGCAAGGCAATTTGTGCGCCCCGCCTTGACAGCGAGCGGGCGGTTAAGATATAATTGAGGGGAGGACAGACGATGAACAAAAGTATTAAAACGGCGGCGCTCATAACCCTGCTTGTCGCGGGCGCCGCCGCGCTGACAGCCATATATTGCGTGCCGGTGACGTTCAGCGCCGACAAAGCGTGCAACGCGCTGTGGAAGGACGCCGCCGTGTGCGCCGCCACGGCGGCGTGCGCTTTTGCGCTGGCGCGGCTGGGCGGCTGCACGGCGAGGCTCAGACAAGTGAAGGGCGACGCCGCCGCAAAGCTGAAATGGTGCCTGCCCTGCCTTGCCGTTGCGGCGGTCAACTTTCCGCTGTCCGCCCTCATTGCGGGCGGAGCGGTCATAGAGCGGGCGGACCTGATATGGCTGTTCCTTTTGAAGTGCCTTGCCATAGCCGCGTGCGAAGAACTGCTCTTCCGCGGGCTGGTGCTGGAACTGTGCGAACAGCTGACCGCGGGGCGCTGCCGCACGCCGCTGGCAGCCATACTGATATCTTCGGCGGCGTTCGGGCTCTTTCACCTCTTCAACCTGCTGGCGGGCGCGGGTGTTGCGCAGACGGCGCTGCAGGCGGGATACACCTTTCTTACGGGCATAATGTACGCCTTTACCGCGGTAAGGACGGGCAGCATACTGCCGGCGATAGCGCTGCACGCGCTGTACGACGCGGGCGGGCTGATAATATCCGACCTGGGCAGCGGCAGCCCGCACGACGCGGCGTTCTGGGTGCTGACCGCGGCGGCAGCGGCGCTGTGCGCCGCGCACCTGACGGCGTATACCATAAAAAATTTCATTCGCAAAAAATAGACCCGAAAAAATTTTTTCGGGTCTGTCATTTTATGATCGGTATCGCATATCCCCGCGCTAATTACAGAACATTGCGCGGACCGCCTGTTTATCGGGCTTGCACGAGGACGTGAGAGGCACCGACGGGGCGAAAATGACGCGGGCGGGCAGCTCGTTTTTCAAGAGCACGCCGGCGAGAGCATCTTGCAGCCCCGCTCCGTCATCGCCCTCCTTCAAAACGATGAGCGCGGCGGGCACTTCGCCCTCCCTGCGGTCGGGCAGCCCGACGACGCAGACGTCGCGCACGCGGGGTAGCGAAAGCACCTTGCGCTCTATAGCCACGCTTGAAAGGTTGTTGCCGTTGCGGATAATTATGTCCTTTTTTCTGCCGCACACAGACAAGAAACCTTGAGCGTCGATGACGCCCAGATCGCCAGTGTGCAGCCAGCCGTCCTCTTCGGCGGCGCCCGCCGCCATGGCGGGACTTTTGACGAGTATTTCGCCGTCGGGGGCTATCGAGACCTCGTTCATGGAATATACCCTGCCCACCGTGGCGCGCCGCTTTTCGGCGGGGTCGTTGACGTCGGCGCAGGATATGCCTATGCACTCGCTCATGCCGTAGACGGGTATGAGCGTTATGCCCGTGCGGCTTTCGATGAACGAAAACTGTTCGGCGGTGCAGGGCGCGCCGCCTATGAGCCCGCAGCGCAGCGAAGTTATCTGCGGGGCGCGCTCGTGCTCGGCCATGGCGAGATACAGGCTGGGCACGCCGTTGAGGCGGGTGACGCCGTGGCGGATGATGCCGTCGATAATGCAGTCGGGCGTGACGCTTTGGGGCACGTATATGCCGTGACGGAGCACCACCGCCGTGAAGATGAGCGCCAGCCCGAACACGTGATGGATGGGAACGATGTCGATGTTGATGTCTTCGGGGATATATCCGCCTATGTACTGTGTATCCAGCGAGTTGTTGATGAAGTTGTACTGGCTGAGGTCTACGCGCTTGGGCACGCCCGTAGAGCCGCTGGTGAAGATGCTCATGGTGGGCGTAAAACTTTCGGCGACGGGCAGGAAGGCGCCGTGCGAAGGACTGAGAAGGCATATGCTTTCGCCGTGCGCCGACAGCGTGCCGCCTTCGACTATGAAATCGAAGCCCGTTATGCCGTCGCGGGGGTCGAAGAGCACGGCGCGGGCGCCTACAAACTGCAGCGCAAAGAACGAGAGCACGGTGTGCACGGTGCGCTCGGTGCGCACAGCCACGGGCACGCCCCGCCCGACGCCCGCCGCGGCGAGGTGCGCCGCGGCGGAGCAGATGACTTTGAACGCCTGCTCTGCCGTGTAGCGCTCGCGCTCATCGAATATAAAAGTACATTCGGGGCGGGATCCGGCAAAGTCTTTGAAGTATTCGTATATGGTACGGGTACTCGGTTGCATAAGATATATCCTTTAAAACTGAAAGTAAGCGAACATGCTGACATCCGAATTGGACAGCAGCGACAGCCAGCAGAAAGCCACGGCGAGAATGCCGTAGATATATACCGACATGTTTACGGAATAGCCTACCCGCGCTTCCGCCTCGCCGAGCGGCAGACCTTCGGGCGGCTTTTCGAGCGTAAGGCGGTAGATTATGCCCATGGCGGCTATGCACGTTATGAGCATGACGAGCTGCAGCGGCGACATGCCAAGGCTTTCGAAGGCGGCGTCGAAGTATGCGGCGTCAAGGCTCCACACGCCGAACATGCGCGAAAACGCCAGCCCGACTTCGGAGACGTTCTGCGCCCTGAACGGCACGCAGCAGAGCACGAAGAGCAGCAGCACCACGCACCTTCTTACCAACATGAATACCTCGCCGCGGGGATCTATACCCAGCTCTTTGAGCAGCGTCAGACAGGGTTTTTTGATGAGCGTCTCTATGCAGATGAATACGCCCGCCGTCAGACCCCATATGACGAAAGTCCAGTTGGCGCCGTGCCACAGACCGCAGAGCGCAAACACTATCATCGTGTTCAAAAGCTTTCTTGCCCTGCCCTTGCGGTTGCCGCCGAGGGGGATGTAGACGTACTGCGTGAACCACTGATAGAGCGTTATGTGCCAGCGGCGGAAGAACTGCGTGAACGACGTCGAGGCGAGGGGTCTATCGAAATTTTTTGAAAGCTTTACGCCCATCAGCCGAGCCGAACCGAGGGCTATTTCGGAATAGCCGGCGAAGTCGTTGTATATCTGGACGAGGAAGAGCGCGCTCGCCACAAAGATCGCCAAAGCGTTTGCCGAGCCGAGGTCGGCATACACCTTGTCCACGAACATGCCGCAGAAGTCGGCTATGACGCACTTGCGGAAGAAGCCCGAAAGCAGCCACTTGCCGCCCGCCAGGAAGTCGTCCTCGCTGAGTTTGTGTTCGCTCCTGAGCTGGGGCAGCAGCGTGCCGGGTTTTTCGATGGGTCCCGCCACGAGCTGGGGAAAGTAGACGACGTACAGCGCGAAGTAGCCGAAGTGCTTTTCGGCGGGGAAGTCGCCCCTGTATACGTCGACGACGTACGAGAGCGTCTGGAAAGTGTAAAAGCTTATACCGACGGGCAGTATGACGTTGAGGAATATGTCGTCGAAGGCGGGATCGAACAGCCTGATGACGCCGACGGCGCTCTCCAACATGAAGTTGATGTATTTGAAGAATATGAGCAGCCCCAGGCAGATGACGAGCGCCACGGCGAGCCACAGCCTGCGCAGCGCCGTCTTTTGGGTGCGCGAAATGAGTATGGACGTGACGTATGCCGTGACAGTTGTCGTCATTATGAGCACGATGAGCCAGGCGTTCCAGCTCATGTAGAAGAAGTACGAAGCCGCGAGCAGCAGCACCCAGCGGAATTTGTGGGGCAGCAGCCAGTACAGCAGCACTACTGCGGGCAGGAATATTAAAAAGGCGAGCGAGTTGAAGTTCATTTATTGCCCCTCCCCCGCCACGCGGCAAAGGCGTTGACGGAAAAGAAGACTATGGCTGCCAGCCCCACCTCTTCGAGCGAGGCGCCCAGCAGCAGGGCGTATGTGGAGAGAGCCACGAACATGACCGCAGAAAGCAGCGTGACGGCGAAACCCGTCTTTTTTACTATTGCGAACAGGCAGAGCGCGAGAGCCGCGGCAAAGCCGACTATAAGCAGCGGGGAATTGAATATTACGCTTTCACTCATGATGTCGTCGCCTCCTCTACACGCCTGCGGCGCGCAAATCTTCGATCAATCCGACGCTGCGCACTATGGCGCCGTAATCGTTCAGGTGATAGTCGGAATCGTAAAAATATCTGCCCGGGTATATATAATCGCGGTAGTCGGATATGACCGTATAACCGTAGGGCGCGAGCAGGCTTTTGAACTTTTCATCGAACTGCCTGCCGGCTTCGTACACGTCGACGCCCGTCTGCGCGCTCGAGTTGACGGGGGCGTAGGTTATGCACACCTTTGCGCCCTTCGCCTCGGCGGCGGCATAGTAGCCGGCGAGCTTTGCTATGCCCTCCTCGGTGAGCATTTCGGGCGCGAAGTTGTACATGTCGTCGCTGTAGCTGACGTCGCGCTCGACTTCGCCGCTCTCGTCGTACGGGCGGGGATATACGAAGTCGCCGTACTCGTTGAAGCTCTCCGTTCTGCCGTCGGCATAGGTGCACTCGTC
Organism: uncultured Clostridia bacterium; assembly: GCA_944327465.1. Lineage (GTDB taxonomy): Bacteria > Bacillota > Clostridia > Christensenellales > Borkfalkiaceae > Coproplasma. The sequence continues at coordinate 40,949 of CALVHH010000006.1, forward strand.
CTCGTTTTCGCGCACCACCCTGAAGTGATTGTACGCCCTGAAGAAGAGGTCGTTTTGCGAAAAGTCGACGAGAGAGATGAGGTCGTAGTTGCCTTCGACCATTATAAACATTCTGCCGTCAAGGTAGAACGACGACATGAGCTGGGGAGCGCTCATCTCTTCGGGCGAGTGGACCAGCACGTCGCCTTCGCCGAGGTATTCGAGCAATATCTCCATCTGGAACGCGCCGTTGATATCGCCGTTGCAGCCCAGGTTGCACACCACATATCTGCCGTCGAAGGAGTTATCCACCATGTTGCTGTTGACGCCGTAAGCGAACGAACAGCCGGCAAACAGCACTATCTTGGGCTTATCCTTGTTGACTATCACCCTGTCGACGAGGTCGGCATAGTAGCTGCTGTTGTTGACCGCCTGGAATGCGGGCGGTTCGGCGGCGTTGACGTGGTAGGTGACTATATTGTAGCCGAAGGCGCTTTCGTTTATGCTTTTGAGGTTGTCGAAGAAATAGAGCTCCCTGAACGCCGAATGCCCGAACGCGCCGTTTTCGACCGTGACGAGGGTATCGGGAAGGACGAGCACGGGCGAGCTTATGCTGCCGCAGGGTATGTTGGTGGTGAACGATGCCGCCACGCGGGTGACCGCGTTGCCGTCTATATATGCGGGGAGCACGAACATGTCGCCGTCGCCGCTCCCCCTGTAGCCCGTCAGCGTGACGGTGCCTTCGGGCATGACGTCGTACAAAAGGTCGCCTTCGGGCAGCCACTGCACCCATTCGGCGTACAGAGTGACTTCGCCGCCGTCCTCCACCGTGACGCGGCTGCCCAGACCTATGTGCTTGCCGCTGCCGTCGGCGGCGGTGTTCCAGCCGAGAAGGGTGTAGCCTTCGCGCTGCAGCCCGCGGGCTGTCCAGGTGTTGGGGCGGAGATGCTCGGTGAGCGTGTAGCTTTCATTATGGCGCGAAGCGCCGTTGTACACGCCGCCGTTGTAGTCGTACACTACGGAACACTGCGTGACGGTGTGTTGGCTCTCCCTGTACACTTCTTCGGAAGTGACCACCACCCTTACGGGCGCGGTCACGGAGCGGAGGGTGAGGCGCACGTCGCCGCCGGGCAGCTCTTCGGCGGTATAGTCGCCGTAGTCGCAGCCGACGAAGGCATAGCCGTGCAGCATGTCGAGCGTGACGGTGAAGTCGCTGCCCGCCTCCACCCGCGCCGCCGCCACCGAGGGCGTAAAGAACAGGCTGTCGGCAATGCTTACGGCTACGGTGCGGGCTGTCTGAGCCTGCGGCGCGCAGCCGCAGGCGAACATGACCGCCGCGGCGGGCAGGCAGAACAATAATTTACGCAATTTAATAGGAACGAAGTCTTTCGGCATAGCGACCCCAGAAGTAGTTGTTGGTGAACAGGCTGACGGCGCTTTCGGGAACGTATACGTTGCACCACGCCGAAGTGCCGTTGAACAGGCCGTAGCCCACCGATATGTCGGCGGGGTCGTCGTGGGCGAGGTATATCTCCCTGAGCGACGTACAGCCATCGAAACTGCCGTCCGAAAGGACGGAGATGTTGTCCTGAATGGTTATGCTCTCTATCACGGTGTTGCCGGCAAACACGTCGGCGTTGAAGGCGTCGATATATATGCCGTCCACCTGATAGGGCAGCACGAGCTCGGTCTGCGACTTGCCCTCTTCGGTAAGTCCGGTCACGGTATAGTAGCCGTCGTTCAGTTCGTAGGTGAAGTACTGCGCACAGCTGTTGTCGCCTTCGCCCTCCACTCCCTCCTGGGGGATGGCGGGTTTGTTGGGCAGTTCGCACTCCGTCTTGGTGGTGTTGCCGAGCTGATTTTTTACGTCGTTGACGAGCTGAACGGTGCGCACCGTCATGCCCGACGAATTGAGGTGGAAGTTACTGTCGTAAAACCACTCCTTTTCCATGATATAGTCGCCGACGTCGCTGATGACGGGGATATCGAGACTGTCGGCAAGCAGGGCATAGAACGCCTGCGCGTCGCCCTGAACGGCGAGCTCGTTGACGGGGCAGAACGAATACCACGCCTGCCCGCCCCTGTGCGCCACGCGCCCGGCATAGTCGTTGACGTACGAAACGAACGAAGCCGAGACGAGCGAACTTTCGAACGCGACGGGGTTGTTTGCGTCGTAGCCTTCGGGCATGGCGTTCTGCGGGCGGGAATAATTTTTTAAATCGCAGTTGGCATCGAACGAAGCCGAAGCATACACGCCGCTGCCCTGCGCGGGCTGACCGCTGTCGGCATACTTGAGTTTTTCGGACACATACCCCGCATACGCGCCGGCGAGCGCACCCTGCTCGTCGCCGCCGAAGGCAAAGAACGCCGACATGTCGCCGTCGAGCGCGTACCACGCCTCCTGCGCGGAGAAGTACGTCGACATGGGCTGGGCGGCAGTTTCGGGAATTAGTACGACTATGTCGCCCTCATCGACCTCGGAGAGGGCGAGCTCTGCCATCATCTTTGTGCCGAGCGAGCCGTACAGCCCGAAGTTGCACACGGTGTAGTCGAGCCCGCCCGCCCTGAGCAGCTCTTCGGCGAGGGCGCTGTCCACGCCGAAGGGGATATTGGAGTTGCCGACGATTATTATCTTTTTGCCCTGCGCCGAAGTGAGCTTTTCATACATGGGCGCGAACGCGCCGTACCACGTTTCGGTATACTGCGCGGGCAGGAGCACGCCCGTCAAAAATATGGTCAGAAAGGGCGTTATGCAGCAGACGAATACCGTGAGCACGCTCAGAATAATTGTTCTAATGCGTTTACTTTTGTTCATATCAGTTTGTGAACAGCACCGCGCCCGTCTTGCGCAGATACTTTAAATACTGTGCCTTTATGTCCTGTATTTTGTTGCGGCTGACGCCCACCACCTTGCCGTCGGTCAGCGTTATGCCCTTGGCGTCTATGCGCGCCATGTACTTGTAGTTGACAAGGTAGCCCTTGTGCGTGCGCACTATGTCGTAGCCGCACAGCTTTTCTTCGAGCTCGTCCATGGTCATGCGGATATCTATCTCCTCGCCGTCCGCCATGTATATGAACTGGTGGTCCCTTAAGCTTTCGATGTAGACTATTTCGGTGACCTTGAGCTTGCGGGTGACCGAGTTGTTGTTGGTCTTTACGGCGAGGTAGTTGTTGGTGTCGTTTTTGGTGACGATATAGTTGCGCAGCGTATCGACGAGGTCGGCAAAGAAGTTGTTCTTGCGGATGAAGCCGAAGGGGCGGACGGAGAAGGTTTCGAACACCCTGTCCTCGCGATTGGATACGAATATTATGTCCGTTTCGGGGCTGTTTTCCTTTATTGCCTTGCCCAAATCAATGCCGCTGAGCTTGGGCATGTCGATATCGAGGCAGATAAGGTCGTAATTTATGCGCCTTTCCCCCTCGCCGGGATTTGTTATGTGCTGATAGAGTTTTACGGGAGAGAGATACTTTGCGCCCGAAACTTCTATTCCGCAGCGGCGGAATATGTTGCTTACCCTGGAAAACACGGCGTCGCAGACTATTTCGTCGTCATCGCAGACTGCAAAATTAATTTTTTCCATTGTTCTGTTCCTTTTGCATATCGAGCATTACTTCGGCGATAAATTCGTCGCCTTCGATGGAATAATTGACATATCCGTTATATTTTTCGACTATCCTTTTTATTATCCTGTGCCCGTAGCCATGGCGACGGGCGTCGTCCTTGGTGGTTATGAGCATTTTGAGCCTGCCCCTGTCGACGTCCTTGGAGATGACGTTGACGACGCAGATGACGAGATAGTTGCCGCGCACGCTGATGCTGAGGTCGACAATGCGGTCGCCTTCGGTCTTGACGACCGCCTCCATGGCGTTATCGAGCAGGTTGACGAGCACGCGGCAGAGGTCGTTGACCGTGACGGGCAGCTCGGCGGGCACGTCGATTTTGCTGATTATCTGGATATGGTTGGAGGCGGCTTTGAGCGTTTCGAGGTTCATTATCGAATTTATCGCCGCGTTGCCGCAGTCGGTGAAGTGCGGAAAGCCGGTAAATTCCTTTTTCATGTTCTTGAAGTACTCTGCCATGTCGTCGTACCTGCCCTCCTTGAGCATGACGTCCATGACGAGATACTGGTTCTTTATGTCGTGCCTGAGTTCGCGCATCTCCTCATCGAGCTGTTCGGAGACGGAGAGCATCTTCATATCCGCTTCCATCAGCTTTTTATCGACGGCGAGCACCACCTTTTCGTTGTGTTCGGTGCAGTAGTAATAGGTGATTATGTACACAGCCACGGTGATTATGTATATGTAAGCCAGCATGTAGCACGCGCCCGTATCGGGGCGCATGCCGTCGTTTATGCTGTTCAATATTATCTTTACGTCGAGCACCGTCGAGCAAAACGAAACTACCAGAATGCCCAGCACCGAAGTTGCGGGGATATCTTCGAAGCGGCGGATGGAGCGCAAGCGCATGAGCACCGCAAAGGCGACGATGAGCACGTCGCCGAAGATGCCGTACAGCAGCGAGTCGAGATTGGGGCGGACGCCGAAGCTGTTGAAGAGCTGCTTTGAAAATTCAGCCATTATTATAGCCGTTACAAACACGGTTGCGCCCATGACAAGGCGGCTCTTGAGCCTGTACTTGCTGAAGAAAATCACATAGATGACGACCGTAAAAAAGTGGGCGAGCGGGAAATTTATGCCCGCTAAAAAAGATAGATAGTGCGATAAATAAAAGAGCAGCCAGTTGAGTATCGTTTCCACGGCAAAGACGGCAACGACTTCTATGCCGCTGCGCAGAAGCTTGCGCTTTGTTGTGCCCAGCTCGCCGAGCACGAGCACTATGGAAACAGATACAGCAAGAAGCTGCAGCGCGTTCACCCAATCGAAGACGAACGTGAAGTAAGTAAATAATCCGTCCATTGTATTTCCCCTTGTAAACAAACATCAGGCAATCAAGATATTTTGTTCTTTGCCTGCGGCAAAGAACAAGGGGATATCCCCTTGTTTACGCCTTAATTATATCATTGTGCAACGGTTTTTGCAATCGCTAAATATCAACGGGTATTTTTTTAATATGAACGGCAGCCCGTCCGCAGGAGCGGACGGGCTGCCTAAGCAAATGGAGAGATATAATGACTACTCGTTGTTCTTTTTGGCTTTGTTCTCCTTGATGACGCTGACGACGTACATTGCCGCACTGCCCGCAGTTATTACCGCGACTACGGATATTGCCGCTATGAGCGCCGTCCTCCACCACCAGTCTGCACTGCCGACGGGCGTAGTGGGCGTCATGCCGTTCATTGCCGCGCTGTAGTTGGCTATGGCATAGAGTATGTGGTGCGAAGCTTCCCTGAGGGCGCAGGCGAACGTGACGTTGCTCTTGAGCGAGCTGAGCGCGCTTTCGGAACCGCTGCCCATGTACAGGTCGGTGCCGTTGGGGATACCGTCCTGATAGGTCATGATGAACGCCGTGTTGGACGCCGCCATGTCGGTTATGCAGTAGCCGTCGAACGCCCACTCATCGCGCATGATGTTGTTGAGGAGGTTGTCGCTGGCGCCTACCCATATGGCGCCCACGCGGTTCATTGCCGACATTACGCCGTGGGCATTGCCCATGCCCTCTGCCGAGGAGAGCGCGTACTCGAAGGGAAGAAGGTAAACTTCCCTTGCGGACTGCTCGTTGAGCCATACCGCGCCGCCGGCGCGCTGGTCTTCCTGGTCGTTGAAGGCGATGTGCTTTACGTGAGCAATTACGCCCACGGACTGCATGCCGTTGATTTCGGCAATGCTTGCCATGCCCGAAAGATAGGGGTCTTCGGAGAAGTATTCGTGCGACCTGCCGCCGAAAGGAGTGCGGTGGATGTTTGCGGCGTTGGCATACATGCCCGTGAAGCCGTTTGCCCTTGCATCCTCGCCGAGCATGAGGCCGACTTTGTAGATGAGCTCGTCGTTATACGAGGAAGCCCATATGCCTTCGCTGGGGAAGGACAGCCCGCCGTCCGAACCGACGACGCCGGTGGGGCCGTCGTATTCGCCCGTATCGGGTTTTGCGACCGAGCTGACGAGCACCGTGGAATAGAGACCGCTGGTGACGAGGTTGGACTGCTCTTCGTAAGTCATCTGGTCGAGGAGCTGTTCCCATTTTTCGTCGTCGTAATCGAGCCCGCGCAGCGCCGCTATGGTGAGGCCGTTGTCTGCGCCGTATGTAGGCATTTCGGCATCGGGGTCTTCGGCTATCGGGCGGTTGCTCTGCAAGTCGTTGTAGAGCTCATCGGTGAGCTGAACTTTTATTGCCGCCGAGGGCATAGTGCCCGACCAGTCGTTGCGCGAAACGTAGGTGACAGTCGTGGTGCTGCCTTCGTACTTGTTGAGGTCGGCAGAATCGAGCCTGTTGGTGACTTCGACTTCGGAGTTGTATTCGGAGACCGAATAGGTGGTGTTGTCGAACGACCTTGCAAAGCTCTTTACGAGGTCCTTGTCGCCTTCGGCGTCCATGCGGTTGCCCGTGCTTGCGGGCGAATAGCCCTGCGCCGCGAGGATGTTGTTGGCTGCCTCGTGCGCGCCGTTGGCTACCGTGAAGTAGTAGTCGCCTTCATCGATTATGTATGTCTTGGCGTTGTTTGCATCGTAGCTCTTGAGCTGGCTTGCGCTTATTACTATATCTATCTTGTCGCTGACTTCGCCGGGGGCGAGGGGCTGCGTCTTGGCATAGCCCGCGAGTTCGACGGCGGCTTTTTCGACGCCGTTGTCAATATCGTACTGCGTGTAGGGCTTCTGGATGTATACTTCGACCACTTCCTTGCCGGTGTAGCTGTCGCCGACGTTCTTTACGGTGACGGATACGGTGTATTCGTCGCTTTCGGCGTCGTAAGCCACGTCGAAGCTTTCATATTCGAAGTCGGTATAGCTGAGACCGTAGCCGAAGGAATAGGCGACGTCCGAAGCGTAGTCGTAATCGCCGACGTTGGCGCGGCCCGTCACGTAGTCGGTGTAGCGCGTTTCGTAGTAGCGATAGCCCACATATATGCCTTCGGTATACACGCCGAAGTACTGCTGCGAAGGATCCTGGAGCCTTTCGTAGCCTTCGTACCTGCGCATGAAGTTGTTGAAGTCGTTGTAAGTCTGCTGCTGCATTGCAGGCGACGAGAAGTTATCCAAAAGATAGGTATCGGAAAGCTTGCCGCTGGGGATATATTCGCCCGTGAGCACCTTGCCCACAGCCGAAATACCGCTCTTGCCCACGTTGCCTATCCACAGGCAGGCATCCACATCGATGTCGTCGGCTTCGAGGAAGTCGAGCTGAATGGTCGCCGAGGAGTTGAGCAGCACTATTATCTTGCTCACGGTGCCGCTCTTTTTGAGTTCGGTCAGTCCCCTGAGCACCGAAAGTTCGGCTTCGGAGAGGGAAAGATAGCTGCCGTCGGCGGTGTCCGAACGCGAAGAGTTGATATCGGCGCCCTCGCCGCTGTTGCGGGCGATGTTTACTATCGCCGTGTTGTATTCGGCAAAGGTATCGGCGCAGTTTATCTGGTCATAGGGCACCTCGTTGGTCATGTACAGCGTGCCCTGCTTGTACCTGCCCATGCCCAGCACGTTGACCTGCTGGTCGTAGAAGTCCCAGAGCTGACCGTTGACTTCGAGCCCGGCTTCTTCGAGGGCGGATTTGAAGTTTTTGTAGCCTTCGGTATCGGCTGCCGAAGAGCCCGAAGTTGCATAGTTGAACGTGACCGAACCGGTCAGAAAGGTGCTGACCTTGCTGCCCTTGGCTATGGGCAGGGCGTCGTTTTGGTTCTTTAAGAGCACTATGCCCTCGCTTTCGATCTCTTCGCCGAGGGCGAGGAAATCGCTTTGGAGCTCGTCGTAGTCGCCCGTGAACAGATAGTTATCGTTGAGCTTTTCGTAGTCGCCGTCGAAGTAGGTGCTCTCATAGTACTGATATTCGGGGTCGGTGGAGCGTTCTATCGTAGAAGTATCGATGTCGAGGTTGAAGTTGAGCGCCTGATACTGGCTCATGGCTATGGAGTAGCCGCCCGAAAGCACGGCAAGCAGCGAACCCATGCCCACTGCAAGGCCTTCCCAAAGTTTTCTTTTAAACAGTTTTGCCATTGCGTTATACCTCCTCGCCGGCAGGTTTTGCCTTGCTTAAAGGGTGCCACCTTGTAAGTATGCCGGCAAGCAGCGTTACCACGAAGGCGAGAATGAAGCTGACGAAAGTTACAATAAAGTCTGCCGTGAACGTGTTGCCGTCGATGGCGACGAACACGTTGGTTATGTAGGTGACCTGCGAATAGAGGTACCACATGAACGAATATAAAAATATTATGGCGGCAATGTACTTTATTTCCTTGAAGTCTGCCACGAGCGAGAGGGCGCACAGCGATATGCCCACCGAAAGGCAGATTATTGCGTTTTGGTTGAGCGCGGGGCTGAACGACGTTACGCCCGTCTGATTATACATTATAAGAGCTACTATGCCCAGTACAAGACCGGGGATGGTGAGGTAGTACCCCACCCCCCTCGTCTTGAAAAATTTAACGATGATATTCATATTTCACCCCGTGGAAGGCTATCAGTAGTTGCCTTCGAATATTGTCATTTCGAGCACGGCGTCGGAATTGATCTTTATGCAGTCGACTGCGGGGGAAGCCGCGTCTACCGTACCTGCTTCGCCTACGGGCAGGTCGCTGTTGTTTACGGTGAGGCGTATTTTGTTTTCGCCCTCCTTGAGGGAGATGCCGCCCAGCTTTATTTCCTTTAAGCCGCCGCGCAGACCGGGCGTAGTTTCGCCGCCTTCAGAGCCGTCGCCCAGCTCTATCTTTGCAGTGTAAGCCATGGGCACGCCGTTTATGCTGACCTGATATTTTGCAGCCGTGAGCGAGATGTCGCCGTATTCGCAGCCGAGCACGAGGGTGAGCGACGCGTTGTCATCTGCCTTGTCGGCAGTGATTATAAATTCAAGGTATGCGCCCCTGTAGAACAGACCGCTTATATAGTGCCCGTTGCTTGCGCGGGAATCTTCCTTGACGAGGTTTTTGCCGTTTGCCGAACCCGAGAAGTTATAGCCCGTCTTGTCGCCGTTTTCCTGTGCAAGGCCGAGAGCGTAGTCGTCCGTAAGCCCGGTTATCTGTGTGTCTTCGGCTTCGAAGGTGTAGGAAGCCTGCCACTTGGCGTAGAATTCGACGCTGGCATCGTACTTCTTCATGGCGCTGTATTCTTCGCCGTTTTCATCGAACCAGCCGCCGAACGCGTAGCCTTCGCGCACGGGGCTTTCGACCGAGCCTATCCTCTTGCCCGATTCGAAGTGGGCGGTGTAGAACACGCCGCCGTCGGGAGCGCCGTCGTAGTTCCAATAGAACGTGGCGGTGAGCGCGTCGCTTGCGTTTACCCAGCTTGCATACAGCGTAGTATCGGCGGTGACTGCCGTAGTTTCGAATTCATAGGGAGTTTCGAGCGCTTCGTCGGCGAACCAGTTGCCGAATACCGAACCGTCCTTTGTGGGGTCTTCGGGGCGGGTGGCATAGTCGCCTTCTGCCACTTCCTGCGATTGAACGGCGCTGCCGCCGTTGCTTTCGAACGACACGGTGTAGTAGGTGACGTCGGGGTCCTTTTGAGTATCATCCGAGGTAGCGCAGGCTGCGAGCGAGGTTATGAACAGCGCAGAGCAGAGCGTGGTTGCCATTATTACGGGAAATTTTTTCATGAAAGTTTCTCCTTGAAAAGTTTACAAATTTTTTATATGTCATTATGCCGTGCGGCATTTGTTTGCATGATCAATGCCCTTTAAGAGCAGTTTTTAAGTCAGGCGCGTATGTTACCATATAAAAATTCAGGCGGTAACGATATGCCGAATTGCTTCGGCATATCGTTTGCCTGACTATTGCTTATTCAGGGGGGGGACCTGAATAAATTAGGGGGGAAAGGCTTAGTTGTCCTTCTTTTTGCGGTTATAGAACACCACTGCCGCCGCCGCAGCTATTGCAAGGCCTGCGCCCGCAGCTATTGCGGTGGATACGGCGCTGCCGTTGCAGCCGCTGCCCTCTTCTTCGACGGGAGCAGTATCGCCGCCATCGTCCTTGTCGAGGTCTGCTATAGCGTCCTTGATCGCCTGATCGATCATATCCTGAACTTCGTCGGAGGTGATGTAATCGGGAGTTTCGGGAGTTTCGCTGCTGCCGCCGGTGATAACGAAGGTGACAACATAGTCGACCGTGGTGGTGGTAGTTGTGCTGCCGCCCTTGTTGCCGCCCATGCCGCGGGTGGATATCATCTTGGAACCCTTGGAGCCCTTGTTGCCGTCGTCACCGCCGCCCTGCGTTGCAGTGAGACGGATGGTTACCGTGTAGGTGCCCGCCGTGGTGGGAGTACCTTCGATGAGGCCGTCCTTGCTGAGCGTTACGCCGTCGGGAAGGGTGGAACCGGGTGCCAGACCGTATTCAACGGTGTCGTAGTTTTCGGTGGTGAATTCGGTGGATTCGAGCTGAGCCATGAACTCTTCGCCCACTACGAGCTTATCAAGAGGGTCGCTGTCCTTATTGATGGTTATAGCCGCGTTGACGGTGAGCGTGTACTTGGCTGTCTTTACTACCCAGCCGTCGATTATCGATTCAACGGTGAAGGAGTATGTGCCTGCCGCGGTGGGAGTACCCGTTATTGCACCGGTGGTGGCGTTGAGGGTGAGACCTGCGGGAAGCGAACCTTCGGTCACTTCGTACGAAGTTACGGTAGAGCCCTTGCTGAGGATGGATTCTACGGAGGCGCTGCCCGTGTATTCTACCTGCTGGGTGCCTGCGGTGAGGGCGCCGCCGGTGGGATTGACTTCGCTGTAGCCGTTTTCCTGTGCGCTGGTGCTTGCAAGCTGATAGAGCATGTTCTTGGCAGCCGTACGCACGCAGTACCACTGTGTGGGGCTTTCAACGGTGATGGCTTCGCCGTCTTCGTTCTTGGTATTGAGAACGACCATCTTCTTTTCGGCATCCCATTCGCCGGAGAGGTATTCAACGAAAGGTGTGGTGTAAAGTTCTACTACGTTACCTGCACGAACCATCATATCGGGATCGGTACGGGTCTTCCAACCGATGTAGCCGTCGGTTACGAAGTAAGCTTCGGTACCCCACTGATTCTGATAGAGTTCGGTGTTCATGTTGTAGTTGTTGGTGTTGGACCAGCCGCCGAGTCTGCCGTAGCCGACCATGGCTGCCTTGCTGCCGCCTTCCTGAAGAGCTATCTGGAAGGAACGTGCATAGTTTTCGCGCATTGCCTGCTCATCGCACCACGTGAACAGGTTGCCGCGGTTGGTTTCCTGGTCGTTCATGAAGCAGTGCTTGACGTAGCAGATGATGCCCTTGGACTGGACGCCCTGAATGACGGAAGCTGCTATCGTGCCGTTTGCGAAGCCGTCCTGACCGTAATATTCGTTGTTACGTCCGGAGAAAGGCGAACGATGAATGTCGGCGCCGGGTGCATACCAGCCGTTCCTGCCGAGGATGAGACCGAGGTTGCCCATTATGGTACCCTGCTTGTTGGCAAGTTCGGTGTTCATGGTTGCGCCTATTATGTCGGCAGATGCCCAGCAGTGCGAGCTATCCCAGTTGTTGGGACCGTCGGAGTCTTCGGTCTTGAGCTTGCCTACGGAGGCGATATCTGCGGTGGAGTAACCTGCGAACTCTATGAGCGAGCAAAGTTCGTCATAGGTGAGCTGGTTCATGAAGGTATCCCACTTGGGATCGTCGTAGTCGACGCCCGCCATATCCTTGAACTTGATGGGCGATTCTTCTGCCAGCGATACCCACATGGGGTTCTTGGTCTCGGTACGGTTGTTCTGTACCTTGTGGTCTTCATCGTATACGCCCGTCGCCTGAGTCCAGTTCGAAGGGATATCCGATGCGCTCTTGTACCAGGGGTCGCTCTCCTTGTCGTACGAAGGACCGAATTCGTATATATCCGTGCCGGGAACTTCGAGACCGTCCGAATTGCTTACTTCGGGAGTGGGCGTTACGCGGAAGTTATCCCAGTAGCCGATGTTGTCGAGAACGGCGTTCTTGAAGGTGAGGTCTGCCTTGGTGGGAGCTTCGGGGAAGGTGGTGACCATGTTCGCACGCGAAATTATGGTCATGCCGCTCTCTTCGTCTGCCATCATTTCGGCAACGCGGATGTTGTTGTAGTCGTGGTCGCCGAGCTGGGTGGTTTCGTCTGCGACGCCGTTCTCTTCGGAGAACAGGTTTTCAAGTTCGTTGCCCGAATAGTCGTCCAGCCTCAAGATGGCGTCCTTATCGAGCGAGAAGGTGACTTCGTCGTAGGTATCGGTGGTGTCTGCCACATTGGTCTTGTAGTCGTAGTGTGAATCTTCCATAAGCCTTATGGTGTATTCGCCCGCATCCATTTCGTAGCAGCCCTTGTTGTCGTTTTTGTTGGCGTCATTGTAGTCCCACGAAGCCATATCCTGTACGTTTATGGCTATTACTATGGTCTGCTCTTCGCCGGGCTGAAGGATATCCGTCTTGCCGAAGCCGCAAAGCGTTACGGCTGCCTTTTCGACTTCGCCCTTGTAGTAAGGCGCGGATACGTATGCCTGTACCGTCTTTTTGCCGGCTACGTTGCCGGTGTTCTTGACGGTGACGGGTACGTATACCTTGTCTACCTGAGCTTCCTTGCCGACGGAAGAAGAGAACAGATCTGCAAGTCCGGTGCTTGCAAGAGCCGTCTTGCACGATTCGTCGGTGTAGATGCCGCCTGCGTTGAATGAGAACGTGGTGTAGTTGAGGCTGTAGCCGTAGGGATACAGCACGTTCTTTTCCCACCATGCTTCTGCGGCGTCGAGCGAAGCCTGGCTCTGACCTGCCGAAGTTGCGTTTTCGGTGAGAGTGTCGGTATCCTTGTTGTATGTAAGGTTGCCGTTTACTATTTCGGTGTATACCGTTTCGTAGTACTTATAGCCGAGGTAGATGCCCTCTTCGTAGTCCACGCCGTGATAACCTTCGGTATCATACGAGGTGTAGGTGTTGGAGCCGTCGGCATTTCTGTCTTCCGAGCTGCCGACTACAACGCCGTTTTCGCGCATGTAGGAGTTGGAGCCCGCGCCGTTTCCGACGGTCTTGTCGCCCGTCTGGTTGTTGGAACCGAAGTTGTACCAGGTGGGATCGGTGGTGAAGTCGGTCATCCATTCGTCTACAAGGCTGCCCGAGGGGCTGAGACCGGTGAGGATGTCCGTCATGCCGGCAAGTCCGCCTACGCCGGGACGGCCGATGTGGAGTATGGCGCTTATCTTGTCGTTGTTCTCAAGGTCGCCGAGCTCCATGGGGTTGGAGGTGTTGGTGATGACGATGACCTTGTTGAAGCGGGCGGTCACGTATTCGATGAGCGCCTCTTCTTCATCGGTCAGCATGAGGTAGTGCTTGTACGTTTTGCCATCCTTATCCGTGTAGAGAGCCACGTGGTCGTCGTCTTCATCGACGGTCTGCTTGGTAACGCGCGAAGCGTCGCTGCCTTCGCCGCCTTCGCGGGAAAGTACGATGAACGCCGCGTCGTTATAGAGCTTTGTCGAGCTGTCTACCGTGCCGGGGAAGTCGGTGACTTCGGCGCCGATCCCGGAAGAATCCTGCTGATAGAAAGCCTTGAGCGTGGGGTTTACCTTGAAGCCCGCATGAGTGAGCGAGTCTGCAATCGTTTCGTCGCTGCCGCCGCTGTCGCTGCTCCATGCGCCCGCGCTGTCCGATGCGCCGACAAGATTGTCTGCCTTGACGCCGAACACGCTGACCCACTCGCTGCCTTTCATGGGAAGAGCTTCGTCCTTGTTCTTGAGCAGTGAAGCGCCCTCGCCGACTATCTGCCTGTTGAGATCTTCGGCTGCCTTTTTGGCATCTTCCATGCTGTTGTAGTCTGTGTAATACTTAGTCAGACTGCTTGTGGTGGTGCTTGCCGAGTCGTCTGCCGAAACAAACGCCGTGCCGGCAACGAGCCCCGTGCCCATTACCATGGCAAGGGCTACCGCAGCTAGGGAAGTGAGCTTCACTTTACCTTTTTTAAGTTTTTGCATTTTGCCCTCCAAAAAATTATTTTTTTGTAAGTCACGTTCACATTCTGTGACTTTTCAGCAGTATGCTACCACTATGCGCGCACCTATTCAACATAAATGATTTAATGCGCACAATTTATCCGCTAAAAAAATATTTAAAGCACGAACTGCATTTTTTTTGGCACCAAATACGCGTTTTGCCGCCCGTGCGACGGGACGCGACGCAGTTCGCGTGCGGCGGGCGGCAAAACGCGCCGCCCGCAACAAAAAAGCGGCGTGGCGCCGAAGCAGTTGCTTCGGCGCCACGCCGTTGAACGGAACGTATTTACGGGCGATAAATCAGTCTATGCTCTCGAGCTCGTCGAGCGTGAGCAGAAAGGACGGGATGAAGTTCTGCATGAAGTACTCCACCGCGGGAAGATTGCGCGAGTGCAGGTCGTCTTCTATGCTCTTTTTGGCTTTTTCGAACTCGGTGTTGCCGCAGCGGTGCTCTTCGAGACACTTTATATATGCGGCGAGCCTGTCGGCGGCTTTCAATATTTTGTATTCGGGGCTGTCGGTATCGGCGAGCACGCAGGGCGAAAGACCTTGGGCGAGCTCTTCGGGCAGCATGGCGAGCAGCTTTTTGCAGGCGCGCTCTTCGATGTCCTTGTAGGCGCCCTTTATGGAGCTGTTGAAATATTTTATGGGCGTGGGCAGATCGCCCGTCATCACCTCGGAACACTCGTGATAGACGGCGTAGAGCACGCACTTGTTTTCGTCGACGCTGCCGCCGTACAGTCTGTTGGTTATTACGGCGAGGGCGTGCGCGAGCATCGCCACCTGCTGGGAGTGCTCCATTATGTTCTCCTCCCTTACGGAGCGCATGAGCGACCATCTCTTTATATACTTCATTCTGTCCATAAACGCGTAAAAATTATAGGGCATGGGGTACACCTCCTCGGTTTTATTCATCTGTTAACACATTATATAACAATTGCCGCGCAATTTCAATTGACTTTGGGGCACAAATGAAATATAATTTGTCTATCAAAATTAAATTTACCGTCGGGGGTGCCCTGCGCAGACAGCCTGGGCTGAGATCATACCCTTTGAATCGGCAACGTAATGGTTGAGCGATAGTACATAAGAGTAGAACTTTGAGTGCGCCCGCATTACGCCGGGCGCACTTTTCAATTCGCGGCGGTAAAAGGAGGTTTTATGTTTTCTTCCCTCATGGCGACCTCGATATGGGCGGACGTTATAAACTACTTTGCCAACTTCGAGGACACCACTTCTGCCTGCAGAACGGTCATACTGTGGCTGACGATAGCGCTTGCCATAGCATTCATAGTCTGCAAGCTTGCCGTAAAAAAGGAGTATCAGCACAAGGTAAACGTGGCGGCGCTGATAGTTGCGCTGGTGTTTGCCGCGGCGTGCATAGCGACTTTTGTTACGTGCTCGTTTATTGAAGACGAGCTGGTGGCAATAACTTTTTACCCGCTGCTTGCGCTGGTCATAGTGTGCGTGGTGGGCGCGCTTGCAATAGCCGTTAAACCCGTAAAGCCGATGAGGATCGCCTTTGGCTGTGCGCTGGCCGCCGCGCTGATCGCCGCGCTGGTGTGCATGGTCGTATACTACGAGAGCGGCGACGCGCCCGAATGGAACTGGGTTTCGCCCGACGACGTGAACAGCGTGGGACTGTACGCAGCCTGCCTGGCGCTCGTGGCGATAATAGCCGTGACGGCGCTCGCATGCGACAGGGATTCCAAGCCCTTCGACGCACGCTCGATGTCGTTTGCGGCGATGTGCGTTGCAATGTCGTTTGCGCTGTCGTACGTAAGGTTTTTCAGAATGCCCATGGGCGGCAGCATAACCTTTGCTTCGATGCTGCCCGTAATGCTCTATTCGTACATGTTCGGCTGCCGCAAGGGCGTAATAGCCGGGTTGGTGCTCGGCGTATTGCAGGCAGTGCAGGATTCCTGGCTGCTGCACCCCGCGCAGTTCATGCTCGACTACACCGTGGCGTTCGCCGCGATAGGTCTGACGGGCTGCATAAGGGGGCTCAAGCTCTTTGCGGGCAACATGCGGCTGCAGTTTACGCTGGGCGCACTCATCGGCGGCGTTTTAAGGTTTGTTTCGCACTTCTTTTCGGGCGCGTTCGCTTTCGGCTCGTTCGGCGCGGGATATGCCGAAGATTACGGCATTGCGGCGCTGAGCAATCCCTATCTGTACAGCCTGATTTACCAGTGCATGTACGTCATTCCCGAAGTGATAATCGTAATAGTAGTCGGCGTCATACTCCTCTCCTCCAAGAACTTTTCGCATCAGGTCGAAAGGTATTCGCTCGACAGCCGCGTCAAGGCAAAACCCGCCGCGGCACAGCAGCAGTAAACATCGCATTAAAAAAACAGCGGCGCGGAAGACGCAAGGTCTTCCGCGCCGCTCTGCGTTTTGCAGCGCTAAACGAACTGAAGTATATCGACGACTATGGCGAAGGCGAGTATGGCAAGGAAGCCGACGGCGTGGATGACCGCCTCCGCCTTGCGAGGGACGGGCTTTTTGAATATCCACTCGATGAGGCAGAATATGACCTTGCTGCCGTCGAGCGCGGGAATGGGCAGCAGATTGAAGACGGCGAGGTTGACCCCTATATATGCCGCGATCTCCAAAAAACTGCGCACGCCCTGCGCCGCCATTTCGCTTGTCAGCTTTATGGTGGTGACGGGTCCGCCCACCGCGTCCAGACTTAGATCGCCCGTCAGAAGTTCGCCCAGAACGGTGAATATCGTGCCGGCAATTTTGAACGAATACATGAAGGAGCGGTCTATGCTCTCCCAAAAGCCGAACTTGCAGCCCACGGCGGAGAGGTCGTAGTAGGCGCCCGTATGAGTTTCGTAAGTGCCGACGCCGAGGGCGAGGAACGCGAGGGAGATATCGGCGGAATTTTCAAAGTCGCAGTCGGCGCGCAGCTCTATCTGCGCGGTCACGCGTTCGCCACCGCGCAGCACCTCTGCCTGCACCATCTCGCCCCCGCGCCTGCCGTTGAGCGCACGGACGAGGTCAGAAGCGAGGTAGATATCCCTACCCTCGACGGAGAGCAGCACGTCGCCCGCCTGAAGACTGTATGCGGCGGGGATATCCTCATCGGGCGCCGCCGAGCCTATGCGGTAGGACATGAGCCCGAAGGCGAATACGGATATGAGTATTACGACGAGCGCCAGAATGTAGTTGAACAGCGCACCCGAGACGAGCACTATTATGCGCTTGAGCGGGTGCTGCCTGTTGAACGCCCGCGGACCTTCGCCCTCGTCGTCTTCGCCTTCGAACGCGCAGTAGCCGCCGAGCGGAAAGGCGCGTACGGCAAACAGCGTGCCGTGCTTTTTGCCGGCGCGTTTGAATATTGCCGGTCCGAAGCCTATTGAAAATTCGTTTATACCAAAGCCCAGCGCCCTGCCCGCAACGTAGTGACCGAACTCGTGCACGGTTATCATTGCAAGCAGGATTAGTATAGCCAGCAGCACGGACCATACCGTATTTAAGACGCCGCCGCTTAAAAGCGCGTTGAGTGACATTTTACCTCTTTTTGATGACGCTCTGCGCGATATGCCTGCAAGCGGCGTCCACCCCGGCGAGCTGTTCGAAACTTGTTGCCCGCTCGTTGACGGTGCGCCCGACGACGGTGTCGACGACGCGGAAAATATCGCAGAAGGTTATCTGTTTATTTAAAAAGGCGTGCACCGCCTCCTCGCTTGCGGCGTTGAGCGCCGCAGGCAGCACGCCGCCCGCCTCGCCGCAGGTGAGAGCCAGGTCGTACAGTGGATAATTTTTGCGGACGAGGGGCAAAAATTCGAGCGAAAACGCCCTTGACCAGTCGAGCGGGCGCAGAGCGCAGTCGTACCTTTCGGGATAGGTCAGCGCGAGCTGAATGGGCAGCTCCATTGTGGGCTCGGAGAGCTGGGCGAGCACTGCCCCGTCTTCGAACTCGACCATGGAATGCACTATGCTCTGCGGCTGGATGACCGTCTTGATCGAGCCATATCCCGCACCGTACAGGTGGTGGGCTTCAATCACCTCGTAGCCCTTGTTGAGCAGCGTGGCGCTGTCAATGGTTATTTTTGCGCCCATTCTCCACGTGGGGTGAGCAAGCGCCTGCTCGGGCGTGACGCCTTCGAGCTCTTCAAACTTTTTATCCCTGAAGGGACCGCCGCTGGCGGTTATTATTATATTTTTGAACTTTGCGTCGCGGCGGAAACCGAGGCACTGCCAGATTGCCGAATGCTCGCTGTCGATGGGCACTATTTCGCCGCCGAGGGGCATGACTATGTCGCCGCCGCAGACGAGCGTCTCCTTGTTGGCAAGCGCCAGGCGGGCGCCCATCCTGAGGGCGAGCAGCGAATATTCCAGCCCGGCGAAGCCGCCGCACGCCACCACCACTATGTCGGCGCCGCTCTCTTCCACCGCCCTGAGCCCAGCGCGGCTGCCCGAAAGGAACTTTATGCCCGGGTTGAGCCCGGCTACGGCGCCGCCCGAAGTGAGCGCGGCATATGCGGGCATGAATCTGTTGGCGGCTGCCGTCAGCTCGGCAGCCGAACTGTGCGCCACCAGGCAGCAAACGGCGAACTTTTCAGGGTGCCTTCCTGCCACGGCGAGCGTCTGCCTGCCTATTGAACCCGTGCAGCCCACAAGGGCTATCTTTTTTATAACACTCATTATATATTATACCTGTTTTACCCTTTTTATTCCCGCCGCTCAGGCTCCCTTTAGCAAAGGGAGCTGCCGAGCGCAGCGAGGCTGAGGGGTTTGCCCCCACCGATACGCGGTCGGAGTTTTAGAATTGCTGCTTTCAGATAATCTTACCTTATCCCTTAAGGGCAAATCCCCCCTTTAATTCCTTCTCAAACGGCGTAAGGGCTGCGCCGTTTTCGGTCACCGCTCGCGCTCTCTTTCGCGCTCGCTCACCTCGCACAGCTAAACAGCGGATAACCGCTGTTTAGAGAACTCCGTGCTCGTCCTTTGCTAAAGGGGGCTCGTAGAAGGATTACTCCCCCCCCATTTTGTCCGTCGCTGACGCTCCGAGATTTCTCCACGCGCTCGACTTACAGTCTCGCTTGGTCGAAATGACAAAAGAGGAATGTTTTGCCGAAAGGACAAAAGGAGAAAGGCAATCATAAACAATTCCCCGCGCAGAGCGCGGGGGAAATTTCAGCGGATTATTATGAAGCAGACGACTATTGCAACCGAGGCGAAGAGCATGGAATCGAACCTGTCGAGCACGCCGCCGTGACCGGGCAAAAGCTTGCCCATATCCTTTATGCCGCAGCCGCGCTTTATGGCGCTTTCGAACAGGTCGCCTATCTGCGCGAGCACCGAAGTGGGCACCGAAATGAGCATGAGCACCACGAGCGGGTGGTAGCTGCCGTAATATTCAAGGCGGAAAACTTCGAGCCAGCAGCCCAAAGCCCACACCACTACCGCCGCGAGGATGCCACCGACTATGCCGC
The DNA here is from genome assembly GCA_944327465.1 of uncultured Clostridia bacterium. GTDB lineage: Bacteria > Bacillota > Clostridia > Christensenellales > Borkfalkiaceae > Coproplasma. Next base: position 60,419 of record CALVHH010000006.1, read on the forward strand.
CGAAAAAGCCCACGACCGTCTTATTGGGGCTGGTGTGCGGGGCGAGTTTTAGGGGAATGAACCTGCCCAAAAGCTTGCCGAAGATGAGGGCGAACGTATCGACGGCGATGGTTATGCAGAACATCAGCGTTACGCCGAGCAGCGAGTTGGTGTCCATGTGGTTTATGTTCGCGCTGACGCTGCCGAGCACGCCGCAGTACAGTATGCAGAACAGCGAGCAGGCGGTGCTTTTTAGGTCGCTGTTGTCGAAGTCGAACACCAGGAGCGCGGCGGTGACCATTGCGCCCAGGCTGCACACCGACATGAGAACGAGCAGTGCGGGCAGCCACGCCTGCGGGTCGCCGCGGGCTTCGAGTATCATTTTTGTTATTACAAAGGTGGGAATGATGAGCGCGCACGACATCATCGTGCACCACCACTGCGTGCGGGATATGCACTTCATGGCGCGCATCAGTTCGTATGCGCCCGTCACCGATATCGCCCAAAAGAGCACGTCGAAGCCGATGGCGCCGAAGCCCGAAGGGACGCACGCCTTGAGCGCCACGAGCGCTATGAGTACCGCCACATAGCCGACCGCGGTGACGGTGCGCGCCTTCATGTTCTCCTTGGGCGGAGCCTGCATGTTGCTTTGTTGTTGCATTGTTACCCCCATTGTGCGCATGCGCACGGCAGAAAGTAAGGTTTATTATATCCTAATTTGTCAAGCCCCAGATTATACCCTGCCGAACCTTCTGTTCCTGCGGGAATATTCGGCTATAGCCTTTTCGAATTCGGTTTCGTCGAAGTCGGGAAAGAGCACGTCGCAAAAATACAGCTCGGCATACGCCGCCTGCCACAACAAAAAGTTTGAAAGGCGCACCTCGCCGCCCGTCCTGATTATCAGGTCGGGACAGGGCACGCCGTGCGTATCCAAAAGTGCCGCAAACGCGTCCTCGTCCACACGTTCGCCGCGGGATATTGCCGCATTTGCAGCGCGGACAATTTCGGAACGCGCACCGTAATTCAAGGCGAGTATGACGAAAAATTTTGCATCTGCGGGCGAATTTGCAACGCCTTCACAAACGAGCTTCTGCACGTCGTCGGGCAGCGCCGAAATGTCGCCTATCACCTTTACGGCGGCGCCTTCGGCATACAAGTCCCTGACGTTCTTGGTGAAATACCTGCGGATGAGGTCGAACAGACCTTCGAGCTCTTCGGCGGGGCGGGCAAAATTTTCGGTGGAAAGGGCATATACCGTAAGGTATTCTATGCCCATCGCCTTTGCCTTGCGCGCCATGGCTATCATGGCGTTCATGCCTGCGCGGTGTCCGAACGTGCGCGGCATGAACCTGCGCTTTGCCCACCTGCCGTTGCCGTCCATTATGACTGCCACGTGGCGGGGAATGTTTTGTATTTCTTCTTTCATCTATTTAAAACAACAAAACGCCGAAACATTGTTTTCCAAACAGCGCATGCGTGCCGTTTGGAAAATACCTTGCTCGTCCTTTGTTAAAGGCGGGCTCGTAGAGGAGTCGACATACCCGTCCTGTCATTTCGGCTAAATGAGCCAAGCGAACGCACGGAGAAATCTAACAGTATGGCTTCGTCGGCAAATAATGATGCCCCTCGCCACAATGGAGCGGGTGCAACCCGCGGCAATTCATGCCGCGCAAACGGCAAAAAGCGCGGGCGGGAATGCCGGATCATCAGACCGTCATTATCTCCTTATCCTTGGCTGCCACAACGGCATCTATCTTTGCTATGGAATCGGAGACCATCTTTTCGACGTCCTTTTCATAGGCTGCGACTTCGTCTTCGGAAAGAGTCTTTTCGTTCTTGATTTTTTTGAGCCCGTCCATTGCGTCGCGGCGGATGTTGCGCTGCGCGACCTTGGCGTCCTCGCCCATGCGCTTTATCTGCTTGCACAAGTCCTTTCTGCGCTCTTCGGTGAGTTCGGGAAAGACGAGACGGATGACCTTGCCGTCGTTGGTGGGATTGATGCCGATGTTGGAAGTCTGGATCGCCTTTTCGATGCCCTTTAAAAGGGACATATCCCACGGCGAAATGACAAGACACCTGCCCTCCTGCACGGAGATGTTCGACGTCTGCGAAACGGGGGTCATGGCGCCGTAGTAGTCGACCATGACCTTATCGAGGATGTGAGGGTTCGCCCTGCCCGCACGGATGGCGGAAAGGTCCTCTTCGAGCACCGATATCGTCTTGGAAAGCCTGTCGTCGAGCGTGAGGATTATTTCCTCTGCCTGGTCGTTTTCTAACATTGTTTTATACCTCTCAATTATTGTCTATCAAAGTGCCCAGCTTTTCGCCGCAGACGGCGCGGACTATGGAGTTCTCCTCGTCCAGGCCGAAGGCGACCGCGGGGATATTGTTTTCCATGCACATGGTCGCGGCGGTGGTATCCATCGCCTTTATGCCGTTCTTTATTATGTCCATATAGTTTATATGTTCATACCTCTTTGCGGCGGGGTTGAGTTTAGGGTCGCTGTCGTAGATGGCGTCGATATTCTTTGCGAGCATAAGTACGTCTGCCTGTATTTCGCAGGCGCGCTGCGCCGCGGCGGTATCGGTGGAGCAGTAGGGGTTGCCCGTGCCGCACGCCATTATTACCACCCTGCCCTTTTCAAAGTGGTGCAGAGCCTTTCTTAAAATGTAAGGTTCGGCGACCGAAGTCATTATAAGCGCAGTCTGCACGCGGGTGGGCACGCCGCGCTGTTCGAGGGCGTCCATCATGGCGAGGGAGTTCATTACCGTGGCGAGCATGCCCATGTGGTCCGCCGTGGTTCTGTCCATGTTTTTACCCTGCCGGCCGCGCCAGAAGTTGCCGCCGCCGATGACGAGCGCCACTTCCACGCCCATGTTGCGGATATCTACTATCTGGCTGACGACGCGGGAGATGACCTCTTCGTCCAGACCGTGTCCGGCGGGACCCGCCAGCGCCTCACCCGAAAGTTTTAAAAGAACGCGTTTGTATTTTGGTTGCATAACTCCTCCGCGGCGAGGAAGCGCGGATATGACCGCATTCCCCTATTTTAAAATAATATCTATTTTTTAAATTATAACATACTTGACCGGTCTTGACAATGCTTTTTTGCTGATTTTATTTAATTTTCATATACAGGCGCCCGCCGCGGAAAGTTTTCCGCGGCGGGCGCACCGTTCATGCGTTCAAAGACGCCGTCATTCAGCCTGCCACTTTTTGAGGGCGGGATAGAGCGCACGGGATTTTTTATACCTTTCATTGTACGCCGCCGCAAGCCCCTTTTCGGGCGCGACCGAAGGGCGCTTGCTGACGATGGCAGCCGCCGCCGAAGCCACGTCGGCATATTCGCCGCAGGCGACCATTGCAAGCATTGCGGCGCCGTAGGCGGGGCCCTGCTCGGTCTTAAGAGTGCTGAGCTCCACGTTGAGCACGTTGGCTATTATCTTTTGCCAGAGCGCCGACCGCGCCCCGCCGCCGCACACCGAAGAGGCGCGCACCGCTATGCCGCACGAGCGAGCAAGCTCGAGACAGTTCCTGAGCGCGAACGCCACGCCCTCCAAAACGGCGAGCGACATGTGCAGCCGCGTGGTCTGCGGCGACAGCCCTACGAATGCGCCGCGCACTCCGACGTCGTTGTGCGGGCACCTTTCGCCCGTGAGATAGGGCGCGAACATTACGGGGTTGCTGCCGAGCAGCGCCTCTGCGCCGGGCAAATCGTAGCCCGCGCCGAGTATGTCCTCAATCCACCACTTGTTCGCCGAAGCGGCAGAAAGTATGCAGCCCATCAGGTGATATCTGCCGTTGGCGTGCGCGAACGAATGCAGCGCATTGTTGGAGGGCTGAACGAACTTGTCGCTTGCGATGAACACCGTGCCCGAAGTGCCGAGCGAGACGTTGCAGTCGCCCGCATTGACGCAGCCCGTGCCCACCGCCGCTGCGGCGTTGTCGCCCGCGCCCGCAGCCACCACCACTTTTCCCCAGCCGAACCTTTCGCAAATTTCGCGCTTTACGAAACTGACGGGTTGGTAACTTTCAAAAAGCTGAGGCAATTGACCTGCGGATATGCCGCAGATATCGCACATTTCACTGCTCCAGCGCCTGTTTTTCACATCCAAAAGCAGCGTGCCCGAAGCATCGGAATAGTCGGTGGCAAACTTCCCCGTGAGCTTATAGGCAAGGTAGTCCTTGGGCAGCATTATCTTTGCCGTCCTTGCAAAGTTCTGCTCTTCGTTTTTTCTCAGCCACAGGAGCTTGGACGCGGTGAAGCCGGCGAACGCCATGTTGCCCGTATACTCCGCGACCGGCAGGGTATTCAGATACTCGGTCTCGCGCTCAGTCCTGCCGTCGTTCCACAGTATGCAGGGGCGGACGACTTCGCCCGCGGCGTCGAGCGCGACAAGGCCGTGCATCTGCCCGCCGAAGGATATGCCCGCCACGTCGCGGGCGCCGAGCTGTTCAAACCCGCGCATGAGTGCCGCGAACCAGTCTTCGGGGTTCTGTTCGCTCCAGCCGTCGCGTGGATAGCTTACGGGATATGTAAGCGCGGTCTGATCGAGGATGCTGCCGTCTGCGGCGACGAGCAGCAGCTTGAGTCCGCTCGTGCCGAGGTCGACGCCTATATACTTATTCATGCAAATGGATTCTCCGTAGCGTATCTTTCTTTTTGATTATATCCTATCTTTTCGGCGCCGATATACTTGAACACTTCGAACAGCGCCTTGCCGTAGTGCCCGAAGGCGACCGCGCCGTGGTGGGGGAAGCCGTTTTCGATAAGTACATGCCTGTAAAACCTGCCCATCTCCTCTATCGCAAACACGCCTATTGAGCCGAACGAACGGGTGGGCACGGGCAGCACTTCGCCCTGCGCAACATATGCGTACAGGTGATTATCTGCCGTAGACTGCAGGCGGTAGAAAGTGATGTCCCCAGCCGCTATGTCGCCTTCAAGCGTGCCGAAAGTCACCTCTTCCGGCAGGGAGCGCGCCATTATCTTCTGATTGCGCATTTGGGGATGACACAGCTTTTGCGAGCAGGTATTGCCGCAGTGGAAGCCCATGAACACATCGGTGGGCTTATACGGGTATCTGCCGGCTATGTCGCCGCCGTATATATCGGCGGGCACGGTGTTGTTTATATCCAGAAGGGTGACCGCGCCGCCCGAAACGCAAGCGCCTATATATTCCGAAAGGGCGCCGTAGATATCGACCTCGCAGCTTACGGGTATGCCTCTGCCCGTCAGGCGGGAGTTGACGTAGCAAGGCACGAAGCCGAACATGGTCTGAAAGGCGGGCCAGCATTTGCCTGCTATAGCCACATATTTTTTGCTGCCCCTGTGACCGTTGACCCAGTCGAGAAGGGTCAGCTCGTATTGGGCGAGCGCGGGCAGTATGCCGGGGATGGCGTTGCCTTCGCCCAGCTCGCTTGCCATGTCGGCGACGACTTCGGGGATGCGCTCGTCGCCTTCGTGCTTCAAAAAGCTTTCGTACAGATCGAGCTCGGAATTTTCCTCTATCTCGACGCCCATGTCATAGAGCTGCTTTATGGGCGCGTTGCACGCCATGAAGTTCTGCGGACGGGGACCGAAGGAGATTATTTTTAAATCTTTAAGCCCCACCAGCGCACGGGCGACGGGAATGAATTCGTGTATCATTGAAGCGCACTCTTCGGCGGTGCCTGCGGGATATTCGGGTATGTACGCCTTGACGCCGCGCAGCTTTAAGTTATAGCTCGCGTTGAGCATGCCGCAGAATGCGTCGCCGCGGTCGTCCTTGAGCACGCCCGCGTCCTCTTCCGCCGCGGCAACGAACATGACGGGATATCCCGTGCGCTCCTGCCACTTCTGCGCGAGCAGCGTTTCGGAAATTTCGGGACCGAAGTTGCCGAGATATACGCAGAGCGCGTTGCAGCCGGCTGCGACTACGTCATCGAGCGCCTGCATCGCCTGCGCCTCGCTTTCGACTATGCAGACGGGACATTCGTAGACGTCGCCCGCGCCGTACTTTTTTTCGTATGCGGCTACGAGCGCCGCCCTTCGGTTTTCGGAAAGGCTCTGCGGGAAGCAGTCGCGGCTGACGGCGACTATGCCCGCTTTGATGTGCGGAATGTTTTCCATAGCTTGACTTTCTCCTTTGAAAGAGGTACTTGCCGACCGGGCATATATTTTATTTGATTATACCACCGCCGACGCGATTATTCAATACCTGCAAGGCACTTTGGCATAAAATTCACAAATTTTAATACTCAATGCGTCGGGGGCGCGGACTCAAAGTCCGCGCCCCCGACGCAAGCGGTCATTTGTTATATTTCAGGTCGGTGCCGATAAAGGGCACTTCGGCAAACAGCGCAGGATTGCTGCGGATGATGTAGTCGATATAGTTGCCTATCATAAGCGCGTAGGCGTGATAGCCCATGGCGTTGGGGTGGAAGCCGAGCGCAAAGTAGGCGCGCATCTTTTGGTCGTAGACGGGTCCGTACGTTGTCATATCTATGAGATACATGCCGCCGTACATTTTGCAAAGCTCGCCGAGGCCGCAGGATATGGAGCGGATGACGGCGTCGCAGGGCTCACCTCGCAGCTGCGGGCTGACGAGAAAGATGACCGAGCGGGGCGAGAGCTGCCTGTATTTTTCGATTATCCTGCCCATGTTGCCGAAGAAGGTATCGGCGTTGGATCGGGGGCTGCCTACGGATATGTCGGCGGGCGAGCCCAGCGGATGATTGAACACAAAACTGTCGTTGTTGCCGAGGGCTATTATATAGCACTGCTGCGGCTGCCAGAAGCCGTTGGCGTCCGCCCAGGACTGCACGTATTCGCGCGCGGTCATGCCGCCGCGGGAATAGTTTTGATAACGCGAGCCCGTGATGCGGGCGAGCACCGAGGGCCAGGAGTATTCGTACATGTCGTGGTAACAGGTGTTGCCGCCGTCGTCGCGGCTTTCAAATTCGCCCGAAGCCAGCGAATCGCCTATGACGCCCACGCTTTTGAATATGGACGCGAACCCGCAGTCGGGCTTGAGCTTATCGAGCGGCTTTTCGCCGGGAGTTACAATAAAATTTTCGAGCATATCAGTTTTCTTCCTCGCTTTTTGTCTTTTTCGAGGGCTTGTCCCACTCGGTGCCCGTCACCTTTTTGAGGTCGAGCCCGCGCGTTTCGCCGACGAATTTATACATTACGAATATTGCAACGACGAGACCGGGCACGGTCAGCCCGAGGTACATATAGCCGAACATCGACTGTGGGATGACGGGCAGCAGCACCATAGTTATTATCGTGGCGAGCCCGCCCATTATGCCGTTGAGCAGAGTGTTGACGACCGTGACCGAAGAGCGCAGGTTGGTAGGCGCCGATTCCGAAAACATAATGCCGCCTATGGTGTCGCCCGCGCCCCAGTAGCTGCCCATGAACCCGCCTATGGCAAAGCCCGTGAGATAGGGCGTCCACGACAGCATGCCCGAAGCTATAAACAGCGAATAGCAGGCTATTGCCGAGCACGACATGGCTATTATCGTCTTTTTTCTGCCGAATTTGTCCGAAACCATGCCCGCTATGAACGTGAACAGCGCGTTGCCGACGGGATACAGGTAGAGCGCGGCGGTTATATCGGCTTCGCTCATGCCCGCGGACTGGCTCATTACCGTGCTGTAGGTCGAAGTCGCCAGCGACGCGAGATAGAAGAAGCAGCAGGCGACGATGAGAAAGCGCAGCTGGCGGTGCTTGAACGCAAACTTGACGGCGTTTATTATGTTGCCCTGCGAGTTTGCCTCGCGCTCCTCCTTGCTCTGGCGCTCGCGCTCTTCGAGGGGAGTCTTTAAATATGCTATCCTCTTTATGAGGAATGCGTTCGTCTCCCTGGCGAACAGCAGCGCGAACAGCGACATGGAAAAGCCGATGATCGCAGGCACGAGATAGACGAGGTGCCACCTTTCGCTGACGTTTTTCATGAGCGTTTCGCGCAGCAGCGGCACGAGCAGCGTGCCGAGAATGGCGACCGCCTTGACCATGGCATAGTTGCGGGCGCGCGTCTTTTCGCTTGAGCATTCGAGTATGTACACGCACTGCATATCGTGCGAGACCATGAAGCCCATCAGCGTTGAACCTATCATATATACGTATATGTTCGACGACAGATACACTATGAACAGCCCGAGCGCCATGGTGAGCGTGTTGACTATCAGGAAGGGCTTTCTGCCGAACCTGTCGGCGAGCGGGCGATAGAGCACTATCAGCAGCGTCACGGGATAGGTGATGAAGCCCAGCCCCGAGAACAGCGAAAGACCTTCGCCGTATTCCATGCCCATGTTCTGCACGAAAAATTCGGTGACTATGTTGGTCTGGAACTGTATGGAGATCGTCGAAGCTATCTCATCGGTGATGTATATGAGCGCGAGTATCATAAACAGATAGACGAGATAGTACTTGTTCGACCTTGCGTCCAGCTGCTTTTCTCGCCGCGCAAGCTCGCGCAATTCACGCGCCTTAAGTTTTTCCGCATCCCTTTTCATCGTTTTCTTTCCCCCTTTGGAAGTTGTAGACCATGAAGTTTTTGGTCATGTTTTCGTTTATATTCAGCCGCCCCGCGAGCCGTGCGATGACCGACATGAATCGGGCGCCCGTAGTTTCTGCGGGGAGCAGACCTTCGCTTTCAATGAACTTTTGCCAGAATATGTTGAGCACCATCTCGTCGGTGGCTAGCGAAACTATGGCGTGGTTGCGCGTGTTTATGAACACGCCGTGCCCGCCGTCCTGTTCGCCGACGAGACATTCGCCGCCGTCGGTTATCAGCGTCGTCCTGCGGTACGGAAAGAGCGTTTGAACATCGGATATCCTGTATGAAAATATCGTGGCGCCCGGCAATGCTATGTCTTCGAACGTGAATATGTACACCTTAACGCCGCGCTCTATGGCGGCGGCGAGGTCGCCGCGCAGCACCTCGACCGCTCCGCGCCACGCCGAAAGCGAAATTTCGGCATTGGCGCAGGATATCATCTCCTTTGCGCGGGCTATGCACTTTTCGACGCCGACGATGTTCACCACGTAGTCGTCTTCGGCGGGCTGCGAAACTATGCCGGCGAGCGCTTCGCGGGCGGCGTCTATGTTGCGTACGCTGTCCTCGCGCAGCCTGTCGAGCAGCGCGGAGTATTCCACGGGCTTGTAAAAATTGGGCTCGCCGTCTATTTTGATGACCGCGCCCTTTGCAACGAGACGGTTTATTACGTCGTAGACGAGCGAACGGGCGACGCCCGAAAGCTTGGCTATTTCGTAACCGTTGAGCACCCTGTGCCTTAACAGCGTTACATATACCTTGGCTTCGTTGACCGAAAAGCCGAGATTGGTGAGAAACTCAAAATTTTCCATTAGTAGTTATACCCCTTACGACTATTGTACAACAGCATTTAAGAGCTGTCAATAGCCGATTTGAAAATTTTTTAAATAATTTTGCGCTCATTTAGCGGCATGAAAAAGGGCGGGCACGCGCCGCGTTGCGGCGCGTGCCCGCCCTGTATGCTGCCGCCCGAAGGCGGTGCCGCCGCGGCGCTAAGAGCGTGCGCCGCCGAAGTTTAATGTGAAAATATCCAAAGCGCCCTTACCTTCGTAGCCGAAGTAGAGCGGCTGCTTGCCCTCGAAGGGCAGCAGGCAGTTTAAAGCCGCCTCCCCGCGGACGGACAGCCGAATTTTTACCGCGTCCTTTAAATCGGGCGAGCAGGACACCGAAAGCACGCCCTCGGCTCGGTGTCCTGCGAGCGGCGGTAAATTATGCCTTCGCACCGCCAGTCGGAAAGGTCGTCGCAGGGCGCCGACCAGCAGGTGTAGTCGTTTGCGCAGAAGCTTTTGCTGCCGAACCTGTCGTGGCTGCCGAATATGTACAGCCTGCCGTCAAAGACATGGGGTTCGCCGTCGGGGACGTATTCGTACGACGGCAGATAGGGATTGACCACCCTCTTTTTCATCGATATATGTTCCTTGAATTATTTATTTCAATTTGTACCTCAGCCAGACCGTGCCGCTTGCAAAGGTCTTTACCCCGGCAAGCGCGAGCGTAACTGCCGGGCAGTCCTGCGCTGTGCCTGCGAAGGGCGGCAAAACTTCGCCGCTGCCGCCGATTGCGGGCTGAACGAGTATGCTGAGCTCATCGATGAGCCCTGCGCGCAGGAACGCGGCGTTTACCGCCCCGCCTCCCGTAACCGCCATGCGCTCGACGCCGAAGCGGCAGCGGAGTATCTCTGCGGCGCGGGAAAAGTCGACGCCGTCCTCGCCGGAGGCTATCCACGATATGCCGCGGCTCTGCAAAAAGGCGAGGTATTCGCGGGCGGCGGACTGCGCCGTTATCACAAGGCAGGGCTTGCCGCCCTCCGCGGCGTCCTTAAACAGTCCGCCGCGCTCGTCCACGACTATGTCGTAGGCGGGAGATTGCATCATCTTTTTAAAACTTTCATACCCCAGCGCCGTGCGCGTTTTGGCCTGAAACGCGCCGGGCAGCAGTCGATTCGACATTGTTCCGTCGCCGAGCAGAGTGTGCACGGAGAGTTCTTCGAGCGCGGCGCGGTAATCCCACGCCGCCGCGCCCGCGGGGACGCGGGCGCGGCCGTCCGCCGAGGTCATTATATGGCATACTATATAAGGTCTTTGCATTGTGTTGCCCCCTTTTTTCTGCATTATACCACATTTTCAGGCGGCTGTACAGGGTGCGGCGGAATTTTCCGTGCGGGGCAGATCGCGCTATTCAAAGGCGGAGACATCTATGCTGACGGCGCTCTCGTCGTCCCGGAATACGGCTTTGCCGTCGGCGCACACGCACGCGCCGTGAAAGCCCGGATATCGCCTCACCATGGGAGTTATGGAGTTATCTTCGGCATGGTACAGCCCGAACATCGAAGTGCCGTCGCGGACAGCCACGCACACATAGTCGCCGCCGAGGTCGAGAAAACATTCTACGTAGCCGCAGCCTTCGACCGAAGGGGTGAGCAGGGGCTGCGCCGAAAAGTCGGGAGTCGCCTCCCTGCGCCAGGCGCCCGTTTCAACATCGATTGCCACTTCGCCGAAGTACATGTCCGTGACATATACGGTGCCCGACGATTCATCTATGGCGTATTCGACGTCTGCAAGCCTGTATAAATCGTCGTTATAGGTATAGCTGCCGTCCTTGAGCGAGGCGGCGCAGTAGCCGCTGCCACCGCTGAATACCGCCCTGTCGTCCTTGATGCCGAAGAATACAGGCGCAGCCACGCCCGTGCCCGAGATATCGACGGTATGGGTAAGATTGAAGTCTGCGATGTCGTAAAAGGCGACGGTGACGCTGTCGAAGCCCAGCTCGGCGGCGAGGTCTTTATAGTAGTAGCAGTCGGCGCCCAGCGCCACGGCGAGCTCGCCGCGGCACATCTGAACGCCGCACACGGGGCGCTCGAACGTAATGCAGCTCAGCTCCCTGAACGTGCAGAGGTCGTATACATACACCTCGTTTTCGGCAAACCCCGCCACTATATTGCTATCGGGGTATATCCGCCAGGATATATACATGTCGTAGCCATATTCGTCGCTCTTTGTCAGGTCGTAGTATTTGACCGCGCCGTCGGCGTCGTCAAAACGGGCGGCGTCCTCATGCGAGGGCATGTACCACCCTGCATCCACGCGCTTTTGCCGCTCTATGTCGGACGAGAGCAGCTTATCGGCGGCGAGTATTCTTTGGGAATAGCTCGTAGAGGCGTCCTCGCCGGACAGTATGTCGACATCCGAAACTATGCCGAAGCCGACCTGACCGTACATGCTCATATTCCCTGCAAATGAGAGCACCAGGCGTATTTTATATGTCCCTTCGCCCCGCGAAGCGACGAGCAGCGCCGCCTCCTTTTGCGATATTTCAATGCCCTGTTCTTCGGCGGCGGAGCCGAAAGCATCGCCGAACAGCGAAGTATCGAGCGTGCACAGGTAGCTTGTAGCGCTGCCTTTTATTTCCTTTTTGATATCGACTATGTTTTCCGCCAGCCCGCCGCCCGCAATTTCGCCCAAGCCGCCTTCGGGCAGCCCGACGATGCCGAATATGTCGTCGACGGGCAGGTCGTCATAGCCGTAGACGCCGCCTATTTCGTAGCCGCGGGGACAGACGTACAGCCTGCCGTTGAGCGCGTACGCGGCGCTGCGCCGCTCGGCAGTGCCGGCGGTGACGGTAAACATACGCCCCCCTTCGCCTTCGGTGAGATACACCGACATATCGTATAAGCTGTCGCCCGCATCGTACTCGCCGTTGACGGCGTCGGGCAGCGAGCCGTCGAGGTTGATATCGGTGTAGACGTTGAGTTCGGCGGACAGGTTGCCCTGCACGTCGAGATCGAGCATTTCGGTCATTTCATCGTATAACTGCCCGACGCCGCTATCGCCGGGTGTGCACGAAGCGAGCGCCGCCGCGCCCGCCGCAAGAGCGGCGAAACTCAGCGCGAACGCCGCCGAAAGTATTAATTTGCGCCTGAATGTCGCATTCATTTGTCCCTCCCCGCGGCAAACCTGCCGCTCACTTCTGCTCAGACCGCGCAAGCTTTTGCCATGCGGGCAGCGCGTCCGTATCGACGACGATGAGCTCACCCGCGATGAAGAACGCCGTACTGCCGCCCGGCAATTTTACGAAAGCCGTATCCGACCTGCCGTAATCGTTAAAAGGGCAGGATTTCCGTTGTATCTTTGGACGGGAAATACGCACACGTACTCTTTGCTGCCGCCGTCGTAGAGCGCTATGCTGCATTCGTCGTCCGTGGTATTGAAGAGCACTTCGTACCCGTCCAGTTCGCCGTATTGTGTGAACAGTTGGTCGAGCATGCCGAGCGCGGGATAATATTGGGGATAATAGTGTTCGCCTACGCTCTCCCGTTCGGTTTCGCCGACGACCTTTTGACAGAGCGAAAAATCATCGACGGAGTATATGTAAGTCTGCGCTTCGGGCGCGGCATAGCCGCCCAAATCGTAATTGCACAGTTGATCCGACAGGCTGACGCTCAGCCTGCCCTGCTCACAGTTGACCGCAAAGATGACCGAGTAATAGCTCATGCTGCACACTTTTTCGAGGGCGCTTATGCGGTAGATAGAAGACATTTGCTCCACCGGATAGATGGCGGAAATGCCGCGAGATACGTCGTAGCACATGCCGTCGATGACGTATACGTCCCTGTCGTCGTCGTTATGCATGTATATGACGGGGCCGTTTTCATCGGCAAAATATCTGAACACGTATTCGTTCGTGCCGCCGCCCAAGCCGATACCCTCTCTGTAGACGAACTCTTCGGTCAGCTCGACCATAAACACGCCGTCGGCGCCGCCCGAATTCAGGCTTTGCTCTATCCGCCCGAAGGCGGAATCTATCTCGTCGATGGCGGCGTCGTCGGCACGCCTGCCCGCGACTATGACGACTGCCGACGCAATTATCGCGCCCGCCAGGGCGGCGCACGTTGCGGCGGCTATGCATGTTCTGCGTTTCATTTCTCCCTCCTCTATTCTATACCATTCCGAGCATATTGTACTCCCTGCCCGAAGGGCAGTCAACGAGCGCCCCACGAACTGTACTTTTTTTATCACCAACGGCGCAAAAAAGTGCGGCGGCGCGGACGTTCAACGTCCGCGCCGCCGCATTGGAATATACACCTTATTTTAATGCGTTTTATCGTTATCGCCGCCGAGATAGCTCGCTCTGAGCTGACCGCAGGCGCCGCCGATATCCGAACCTATCTGCCTGCGCAGCGTGGCAGACAGCCCGCCCTTTTGCAGCAGCCCTAAAAAGCGATAGGCGCTCTTGTTTTCCGCCGCCCGCAGGGTGCGCTCCTTTACCTCGTTGAGCCTTATCAGGTTTACGTGGCAGGGTCTGCCCTTTAAAAGAGCCACCAGCTCTTCGGCATGGCGGGCGTCGCTGTTTTCGCCCTCGATGAGCGAATATTCGAATATGTACCGCCTGCCCGTCTTTGCAAAGTAGTTGTCGCACTCTGCAAGTATCTTAGATATCTTCCACTTATTTGCCACGGGCATGGTGCGGGCGCGCTCTTCATCGTTGGTGGCGTGCAGCGATACCGTCAGGTTGAGCGGTATGCCCTCATCGGCAAAGTCGTGCATTTTGTCGGCGAGCCCGCAGGTTGAAAGGGATATATTGCGGGCTGAAATATTGAGACCTTCGGGCGAGGTGACGTTCTTTAAAAATGACACCACGTTCGAATAGTTATCGAACGGTTCGCCGCTGCCCATGAGCACGACGTTGGTTACGGCGCGCTTTTGCCTGTCGCCGCCGAGGCGGGCGTTGACCTTTAATATCTGCGAAAGTATTTCGCCCGAAGTCAGGTTGCGCACAAGCCCTCCCAGCGTGCTGGCACAGAACTTGCAGCCCATGCGGCAGCCGACCTGCGTGGATACGCACTGCGTGTTGCCGTATTTGTAGCTCATAAGAACGCCCTCTATGACGTTGCCGTCGGCGAGGGCGAACAGAAATTTTTTTGTGCCGTCTGCGCCCGTAAACTCCTTGAGTATGCTCAGCGCACAGTCCTCGAAATCGGCGAGCAGGCGCTGTTTGAACGGCGCGGGCAGCGTGGATATCTGCGATATGTCCTTGCCCTGCGTTATGCCTTCATAGAGCTGCTTTGCACGGAAAGCGGGCTGGCCGCAGTCGGCGGTCAGCCGCTTTATCTCTTCATAGCTTAGATCCTGAATTATTGCTTTCATCGTTTATAAACAGTTTAAAATTGCAAAAGGGGAAATCATAAGGCGTATACCCGGTCGAAGTGTGCGCCCCGCAATTTTGGTCAAACCGCGGCGCTCGGGTCGCCTTGCACACCCCTGTCATTTCGAGCGCAGCCGAGAAATCTAACCGAAATGCCCGGTCGACGGAGCGCAAAGCGCAATTCATCTACCCCTCCCTTTCGAATGCGGTCAAAAAGAAGCCGGCGCCCATGGATATGTGCGGCAAAAACTGCATTCCGTAGCGGGTGTTCATGTGCGCGAGCGGGCTGTCCATTGGCAACAGAGCAAAATTTTTGTGTGCGGCTAAAAAGTTGTGTGCGGCGGTGTCGTTCTCTTCGGGCAGGACAGAGCAGGTTGAATAGTACAGCCTGCCGCCCGCCTTTACGTACCTTGCCGCGTTATCCAGGAGCGCCGACTGCGTTGCCATGAGCGAGGGGATATCCTCCTCCCTGCGGTTGAGTTTTATATCGGGATTTTCGTTTATTACGCCCGTGCCCGAGCAGGGGGCGTCGACGAGGACGGCGTCGAACGCGCCCTCGTACAGACCGTTGAAAATCGTGCCGTCGGCGCAGACCGCCGTCACGTTGGCGGCGCCCATGCGGGCACAGTACGCCTTTATAAGCTCCGCCCTGTGCGGGTGAAGCTCGCAGGCGGTGACGGACGTAAACTTTTTTGAAAGCAGCACGCTCTTGCCGCCGGGCGCGGCGCACATATCCAAAAGCCTTTCGCCGCCGCATATGGCGTGGCAAATGGCGACGGAGCCTATCGACTGAAAGGTATAGTCGCCCGCAAAAAAACCTTCGTCGCGCACAAAATTTTTGAAGATGTACACGTCTTTGAAGGGCGTGGCGACGGGCGCGGAGTGCCCTCCGCCCTCACACAGATAGGATCGGGCGTTGCGCTCGAAGCGCACGCACAGCCCGAGCGACGGCGAAGTGAGGATGGCTTCGGCCTGACCCCTATAGCTGCGGCGCACCTTTTTTGCCAGCCACAGCGGCACCGAGGCGCTCACCGACAGCCGCTCGTCTGCCTGTTCGGGAAGTTCGGGCAGCTTGTACGAGCGGAGAAAGGCGTTTACGAACCCCGCCGCGCCCGACTTGCCCAGCTTTTTGGTCAGCTCCACGGCGTTGTCGACGACGGCGTAGCCGTGCCACTTTAAAAATTCGAGGGCGTAGAGCGCTATCTTTAATATCAGCCGCACGGCGGACTTGGGGCTCTTTTGCGCGTTTGACGAAATTATATGGTTGAGATATATGTCCCGCTCGACGACGCCGTAGCATATCGCCACGGTGCGGTTTTTGTTTGCGGGCTCGATATCGCTTTCGGCAATGGACTGTTTTAAGTATTTGCCCCCCGAATATACCTTGTTGAGCACTATATAGGGGTCGACGAACGGATTATTCAAGCCTGTCGCCCGCCTTGATTTTTCTGCCGTTGACGAGGTCGCAGGCGCTGAGTTTTTTGCCGCCCGCAAACTGTGCGGAAATTATTTTGAACGCGCCGCTGCCGCAGCTCACGACTATGCCGCCCCTGTCGGCGCGCACGACTTCGCCCGGTTCGCCGCCGCAGGGCGAATCAACGAGCTCGGCTTTGTGAATATTGAGCTGCACGCCGCCTATCATGCAGTATGCGAGGGGCGAAGGGCTCATGGCGTTTATGAGTCGCACGGCGGGATCGGCGTCGGCGAAATTGAGCCTTGCATCGGCTTTGGATATCTTTTTGCAGTATGTGGCGGCGGCTTCGTCCTGCATGAGCACCTGCGGGTGTCCCGCCGCGATGTAGCCGAGCGCCTCTTCGGCGGCTTCGGCGGAGAGGCGCGAAAGCTCTTCGGAGAGCTCGCCGCACGTCTTTTGCCCGACCTCGCACCGCTTTACGAGCAGCATGTCGCCGCTGTCGAGCGCCTCTTCGGTGCGCATAACGGTGACGCCCGTATAGCGTTCGCCGGCAAGTATTGCCGCCTGGATGGGGCTGGCGCCCCTGAATTTGGGCAGCAGCGAGGCGTGAAGGTTCCATACCCCATTGGGGAACAGCGCGAGAATGTCCTTTGAAAGTATCTGCCCGTATGCGCAGGTGAACATCACTTCGCCGCCGAGGGCGCGCACTTCATCGACATGGTCGCGTATTTTTGGCAAGTCGAGAACGGGTATGCCGTGCTCGGCGGCATACTGCTTGACGGGCGTGGGGGTGAGTATTTTCTTTCTGCCGACGGGCTTATCGGGCTGGGTGAGCACGCCCACCACTTCGCCGCAGGCGCACAGCGACCTGAGCGTGGGCAGCGAATATTCGGGCGAACCTGCAAATACTATTTTCATTTTCGTCACCTTGATGTGAAGTAAAAAAGCCTTATCGTTGCGGTAGAACGGGCGCACGGCCGACTAAGCGCCCTGCGCAAGCCCGTTTACTGCTTGTCCTCTTCGGGCAGGTCGTATACTTCCGAAGCGATATCGGTGTATATTATGCCGTCCAGATGGTCGAGCTCGTGGCAGACCGCGCGGGCAAAAAAGCCTTCTGCCGTGAGTTTATGTTTGCGCCCGGTGCGGTCGCGGTACTCCGCTTTTACCCTGTAGGGACGGGTGACGGTGCCCTGCTTGCCCTTTACCGAAAGACAGCCTTCGGCGCCCGTCTGTTCGCCCTTTTTAGATAATATTACGGGGTTTACCATTTCGAACACGCCCTCTTCGACGTCGACGACGACGGCGCGGAGGGGCACGCCTATCTGCGGCGCCGCCAGACCCGCGCCGTTTTCGGCGCGGACGGTCTGCCTTAAATCATCCATGAGCCGACCCAGGTCGGAGTCGAATTTTTTTACTTCGGCGCACTTTTGCCTGAGCACTTCGTCGCCTATCTGAACTACATATTTTACCATATCTTATCCTCTTGCGGAGTAAAAAATTTTTATAGCACATGCCCGCTGTTTGGCTGCTTCAGCTGAGGTTTGCGGGATTTTCTTCGACATACGCCAGCGCCGCCGACGTAGACGAGCTGACGGCTATGTCGTATATATCGGGCAGCAGCCTGTCCGAACGCAGGCGCATGAGCACCTGATAGCGCACCCTGCCCTGCAGCTTTTTGATGGGCGAGTGCATTTTATTGAAGAATATGAACTCATCGGGGCAGGAGCGCCGCAGCCCGTCTATGGCAAAGTACACCGACTTTAACACCTCTAACGCGCTTTCGTCCCTTTCGGCGGTGACCATGACGCGGCAGATGAGCGCATATGGCGGGAACGACGTGGCTTTGCGCACGCGTATTTCGTTTTCGAAAAAGCCCTTGTAGTCGTAGTTGACGGCATAGCGCAGAATGTAATTTTCGGGAGAATAGGTCTGCAAAACCACCCTGCCCTTTTCATCCGCCCTGCCGCTTCTGCCGGCGACCTGCGTTATGAGCTGAAAGGTGCGCTCGCCGCTGCGGTAGTCGGAAAAGTGAAGGCTCATGTCGGCATCGAGAATGCCGACAAGCGTGACCGCGGGGAAGTCGTGACCCTTGGCTATCATCTGCGTGCCGACGAGGATGTCGGCTTCGTGATTGCCGAACGCGGAGAGTATCTTATAGTGCCCGTCCTTGCCGGTGACGGTGTCGTTGTCCATGCGCAGTATGCGCGCAACGGGAAAGAGCTCCTTTAAATCCGCCACCACGCGCTGCGTGCCCGTGCCGCCGTAGCGCAGGTGCCTGCCGCCGCACTCGGGGCAGGCGGGAGGCATGCGGTATTTGGCGCCGCAGTAGTGGCACTTTAAGCAGTTTTCATCCGAATGGTAGACGAGCGAAACGTCGCAGTTGTCGCACTTTGCCACGTAACCGCAATCCTGGCAGATGACCGTCTTTGCATAGCCGCGGCGGTTCAGAAATATTATCGCCTGGTTGCCCGCCGCGAGCGTGGAGGCGAGCTCTTCCCTGAGCGCCGAAGAAAAGGGGGAATTGTTGCCGCGGCGCACCTCCCTGCGCATATCGGCGATTATCATTTCGGGCAGGGGCTTTTTGTTTATTCTGTCGGGCAGCTCCACCAGCCCGTATTTGCCCTGCGTAGCGCTGAGGTAATCTTCGACGGCGGGCGTGGCGGAACCGAGTATGAGTTTGCAGCCGTTGTATTGCGCGCGGAGCTTGGCTATATCTATGGTGGAATACCTGGGCGCCGTCTCCGAACAGTACGAAGGGTCGTGCTCTTCGTCTATTATTATAGCGCCGATGTTTTCGAGGGGCGCAAATATTGCCGAGCGGGCGCCTATTGCTATCTTTGCCTCGCCCGAGCGCAGCCGCCACCATTCGTCGAAGCGTTCGCCCGCCGACAGCCCGCTGTGCATTATGGCGGCGCTGCCCTTGAAGCGCTTGCGGAGCTGACGGAGCATCTGGGGCGTGAGCGAAATTTCGGGCACGAGAAATATTGCCGTTCTGCCGCGCTTTAAAACTTCGGCGATGTAGCTGAGATAAATTTCCGTCTTGCCGCTGCCCGTGACGCCGTGGATGAGTTCGACGGTGGCGGGGGAATCTTCTATGTGCCTGAGCGCCGCGCTCTGTGCGGGCGAGAGCTCTACGGGCTCGCTGTCCTCCTCTTCGCCGGGCAGCGGAGTGCGGCTGCGCCGCACCTTGTAGACCTGTGCGCCGCCCTTTTCGATGAGCGCACCCACCGCCGAGCGGCCGTATTTTTGGCAGAACTGCGAATATTCGCAGTCGCCCGAAGTGAGCTCTGCCAGGGCGGCGATCTGCTTTTTGGCGGCTTTGCCCAGGATTATATTCGGGTCGTCAATGCGGATATACTTTGTGTACACCTCATTTACCCTGCCCAGGCGCATTTCGGAGGGCAAAAACAGCCTGAGCGCCACCGCCCGCGGCACGCGGTAGCGGCGGGAGATATGTTCCATCAGCCTGAAACATTCGGGCACGAGCGCGGGCTGTTCATCGTAGACCTGCGCCACGGGCTTTATTTTGGATACGTCAAAGGAGGGCGTTGCGCTCAAACCGATCACAAACCCTTCCACCACCCTTCCGCCGAAGGGGACATTTACCCTGCTGCCCACTTCCACGCCGTCGGCGCAGGAATATTCGAATATCTTATCCACCTGGCTGTGGGCTATGTCTACTATTACCCTGCAATACATGTGACGTAATTTTTATGTTCGGTGCCGAAAGTTGACAAAATCGCCCGGGCGGGGCGATTTTGCGCGGTTTTCATCGATGACGGAGATGTCAGTCCTTTACTGCCTTTATTTTGCCCTCTTCTATCTCCTCGCAGGCGAGGGCTATCTCCTTTAAGTGATGGGGGTTTTCGCGTGCGTTGTTTACGCTGTTCTGTTCTATGAGCTGACGGGCGCGCTTTGCCACTACTACGCACAGTGCATAGCGCGACACGCGCTCGCCGTTTTCATCGAGCTTGTATATTAAGGAATCTACGGGAGGTACGTTTATCATTTTTTTGCTCTTCTCCTATTTTCAATTATCTTTATTATATTTTCGACGGTTTGTTCAAGGTCGTCGTTGATGACGGTGTAGTCGTAGAACTTGCTGTGCGAAAGTTCGTAGTCGGCGCGGGCAAGGCGCTGTTCTATAAGCACCTCGTCCTCGGTGCCGCGCAGCTTGAGGCGGCGCACCAGCTCTTCGCGGCTGGGCGGAGTTATCATTAAAAGCAGAGCTTGGGGATATTCTTCGCGGATGTGCCCGGCGCCGTCGACGTCTATTTCCAAAATGACGTCCTTGCCTTCGGCAAGCTTCTGCTCGACGAAAAAGCGGGGCGTACCGTAGTAGTTTTCGAAGTGGTTGGAATATTCCAAAAAGCCGCCCTCGTCGATCATCTTCAAAAAGCTGTCCTTTGAGATGAAAAAGTAGCTCTTTCCGTCCTTTTCGCCCTCGCGGGGGGCGCGGGTGGTGCACGATACCGAAAGCACCGCGCTATTGAGCCTGTTCAGCAGCATATCCACCACGGTGCCCTTGCCGACGCCCGAAGGTCCGGATATTACTATAAGTATTCCCTTGGCATTATTCGACATTCTGCACTTGCTCCCTTATCTTTTCGATATCGTTTTTCATGCCCAGACCGAGCTTGGTTATCTGCAGGTCGTTGGACTTTGAACATATGGTATTTGTCTCTCTGTTGAATTCCTGGATGAGGAAATCGAGCTTTCTGCCCACGAGCTCGTCCGCGCAGATGGCGCGGAACTGCGATATGTGCGAACCGAGGCGGGTGAGCTCCTCGTCGATATTGGCTTTGTCGGTGAACACAGCCACTTCGGTGAGCAGCCTGCCCTCGTCGACGGGGACGTTTTCAAGATAGCTTTGCACCTTTTCGGCGAGACGGTTTTTGTATTCTTCGGCGACAAGCGGGGCGCGTTCGGTTATGGCGGCGACGCTGCGCTCTATCGCGTCGACGCGGGCGAGCATGTCCCTTGCAAGCTTTTCGCCCTCGGTGGCGCGCATGACGTTGAGCTTGTCGAGTGCGCTTTCGAGCGCGCCGCGCAGCGCAGCTATCAGCTCTTCGTCGGCGCCGGCAGTCTCTTCCGCCCTTACTACGTCGGGCTGGCGCATGAGCGCCGTCACGGTGAAGTCGTTTAAGAGCTTGGGAAAGAGCGACGAGAGCCGCTCTGCGGCTTCGACGTACGCCCCGGCTGCACCCTCGTCGATATACAGCGTCCTCTGCTTGGGACGCTTGTCGGTAAAGCTTATGAACACGTCGGCGTGACCGCGGGTCAGCCGCGAACGGACTATGCCGCGTATGGTATCCTCGTAGCCGAGAAAAATTTTGGGGCATTTGACAGAGATGTCGAGATAGCGGTTGTTGACCGTCTTTACTTCGGCGACAAGCTCTATGCCGCCCTCCTTATACTCGCCCCTGCCGAACCCCGTCATGCTGTACATTGTATTGTGACCTCTTGTTATGCCTGATAATTTTCCATATTCATTATAGCGCATACATTTTAAAATTTCAAGCCGCGGCATAAGTTTTTGCAAAAAAAATTGCAGATGCGGCGGGGCGTCAGCCCCGCCGCATCTCAGTAATCCGCCACTCTGTCCGAAAATTTGCCGCGCTCACGCGTGCTGACTATGCGGTAGCTGTTCTTCGGCTGCGCCGAAAACACCGTCTCGGGCGCGGGCGAACAGACTATTTTGCCCGCGATGTCGGCAAAATACGCGCAGCCGCCCGCGCACATGACCACGGGCACGCCGTACAGATAGGCATAGGCGCGGATGAGCAGGGGGAGCATTTCGTCGGGCTGTTCGGAAAGGCACGCCACGAGATTGCAGCCGCAGAGCGAAAGGCTCCTGATGTCTTCGGGATAGCGAATATCGTTATCTATGCACAGCCCTACCTTGTACCCGCCCAGGCGGTACAGTCCCAGATATGCGCCGCTCTTGTACTCTTCGCCGTCGACGACGTGCAGCATGTCGGTTATTCCCACAAGCCTGCCGCCTTCGGCAACGGCGGCGGATTTGCGCTTTAAGCCGCGGCTGTCCGTGCGGCAGCCGCACACCGCCGCTGCAGCGCGCTGCTTTGTCAGGCGGGCAAATTCGCCCAGCTTGTCGCTGGCGCCCGAAAGTTCGGTATCGAAACAGACGTCGCCGATGCAGCCGAAGCCGAGCAGCGCTAAGTCGCACTGCGGCAGAACGTAGTGCCCGCCCGCGGGACGGCGGGGAATGACGCATATCTTCATACTTATCATAGTATTGCGGCGGGGCGGGAAATGTTACCGCCCGCGCAGAGCGCGGGCGGTGTTCTAAGCGGCGGGCGTGCGGCATAGCCTAAATATATGAAGAGAGCAACTGCCATTATATGCGCCGCGGCGATATGCGCGGCGGGCACACCTTTTTACGGCTGCGCCCCGCAGGAGAGCGAGGGCACCAAATACCGCATAACCGCGGCATATGACGGGGGAAACACCCTTGAAGGCAGGGTGGAAACCGACTTTTACAACGACACGGGCAACGCGCTGGACTGCCTGAAATTCAACCTGTGGGGCAACGCGTTCCGCGAGGGCGCCGCGTCTTCGCCCGTATCCGAAGCCGCAAAGGCGGACGCCTATTACGGCGGCGAAAGCTACGGCGGCATGGAGATAACCGCCGTTACGGGCGGCGAAGCGCAGACGGGCGGCGACGACATGAACATTTTGTGCATAACGCCCGCCGAGCCGATATACCCTGAGCAGCGGCTGACCGTAAGCATAGCGTTCGTGCTGAAGCTGGCAAACGTCAACGCCCGCACGGGCGTGGCTGAGGGCGCGGTCAACCTTGGCAATTTTTACCCCGTGCTGTGCGCCTACGGCGGGAGCGGTTGGCTGGAGTACGCCTACTGCCCCACCGGCGACCCGTTTGTTTCGCAGACAGCCGACTACGAGGTAGAGCTGACCGTGCCCGAGGAATTTTTGGTGGCGGCGAGCGGCGAACAGACGGCGGTAAACCGTGCGGACGGCAATGCCACCTACAAATTCGAGCTAAGCGGCGCACGCGACTTTGCCGCCGTGCTCTCGCGGCAGTTCGAAGTGGTCACGCGGCAGGCGGGCGACGTCAGGATAAAGTGCTACTGCCTGAACGAAAGCGGCAGATCGCTGGCGGACATAGCCGCCGAAAGCCTTGCATACTTTGAAGAGACGTTCGGGCGGTACCCCTACCCCGAGTTTTCGATAGTGCAGACGGGGCTTGCGCAGAGCGGCATGGAGTACCCCGCGCTTGCTATGATTTCCGCAGACTGCGGCGACGCCGTGTATACCGCCGTGCACGAGGTTGCGCACCAGTGGTGGTACGCCGCCGTGGGCAGCGACCAATACATGCACGCCTGGCAGGACGAAGGGCTGGCGGAGTACTCCGCGCTGATGTTCTTTGAATCCCACCCCGAATACGGCTTTACCCGTGCGGGACTGATATCCACGGCGACGCGGGCGTACAGGGCGTATTTTTCGGTGTACAGCCAGCTGTTTGACGACGCCGACACGGGCATGGACAGGGCGCTGTGCGATTTTGCGGGCGACTACGAATACGCAAACATCGCCTACAACAAGGCGCTGATAATGTTCGAAGCCCTGCGCGAGGCCTTAGGCGACGGGCAGTTCAGGGCGGCGCTGCAGAGCTATTATTCCTCCTACTCCGCGTCGATCGCCCCGCCCGAGGGGCTGATGGCGGCGTTCTGCGCCCGCGCCGACTGCGAGGGCATATTTGAAAGTTTTATTCAGGGCAAAGTTATAATTTGAAGGCGTATGCATGGCGCGGCGCCCGCAGCGGCACGCTGCGGGCGCCGCGCCATGTACCAAATGCCTTTAATTACCTGAAAATTGCGCTTTTATAGCGTTGACCGCAGGCAAAATGTGTGGTATAATTCCCACAATAAACATAGGAATTTATATAAGATATGACGATAGAACAAGTTCAAAAGAAGATATGCCGGCTGAAAGCCGAAACGGACACTTGCATACTTGCGCACAGCTACATGACAGAGGACATTTGCGAAGTCGCCGATTTTGTGGGCGACAGCTATGCGCTTGCCGTCAAGGCGACAAAGACGGACAATAAAAACGTAATAATGTGCGGTGTGCGATTCATGGCAGAGATGGTAAAGATGCTCAACCCCGAAAAGCGCGTGCTGCTTGCCAACCCCGAAGCGGGATGCCCCATGGCAGAGCAGATGGACAGGCAGCTCATACAACAGGTCAAGGAGCAGTACCCGGGCTATGCCGTGGTGGCTTACGTAAACACCACCGCCGAGCTCAAAACGATAGCCGACGTGTGCGTGACGAGCTCTTCGGCGGTCAATATATGCCGCGCAATGCCCCAAAAGGACATTTTATTCATACCCGATATAAACCTGGGCACATACGTTAAAGAGCATGTGCCCGAAAAGAACTTTAAACTGCTTTCGGGCGGCTGCCCCACGCACGCCAAAATCAGCGAAAAGGATGTGGCTGCGGCAAAGTCGGCGCACCCCGAAGCGCTGCTCCTTGTGCACCCCGAGTGCCGCCCCGAAGTGACAAAGCACGCCGACTATGTCGGTTCGACGACGGGCATAATGGATTTTGCGGCGAAGAGCGGAGCCAAAGAATTTATAATAGGCACCGAAAATTCGATAGTCCAGCACCTGCAGTTCGCCCACCCCGAAAAGACGTTCTACGCGCTTTCGAAGGACCTTGTGTGCAACAACATGCGCTCGACCACGCTCGTCGACGTTCTGGCGTGCCTCAGCGGCAAAGGCGGCGAAGAGATGGTCATGGACGAAGATACCCGCCTCGCTGCCGTAAAGTGCATTGAAAAAATGATGGAATACGGCGGCTGAGCAGCGGGGTGTCCCCGCCGCCATTCTCCGCGAACGGACAGTATCACTCCCGCAGCCTCGGTTCGCGGACAGCATTTTTGCATCGGGGCGCCGCGAACGGGCAGTATCACTCCCGCGACCTCGGTGCGCGGACAGCATTTTTGCATTGAGGCGCAGCGAACGGGCAGTATCACTCCCGTAGCCTCGGTTCGCGGACAGCATTTTTGCATCGGAGCGCAGCGAACGGGCAGTATCACTCCCGCAGCCTCGGTGCGCGGACAGCATTTTTGCATCGGAGCGCCGCCTTTTGTCGGCACTGCGTGCCGGATTTCTCCGCTTCGGTCGAAATGACAAAATGATAGAAACGGCGAAATAACAAAAGGAGAGAAACGGCGAAATGACAAAAGGGGAAAGGAACGCCCAAGCGGAAACAATTAAAGGTGAACGATTATGATGATAACCACCAAGGGCAGGAATGCCTTGAAAGTCATGCTCGATTTGGCGCAGCACTGCGACGGCAGCCCCGTGCCGCTCGCCGACATTGCCGAGCGCGTGCGCGAATCGCAGAAATACCTTGAATCGACCGTGTCGCAGCTTGCGCAGCACGGGCTGATAATTTCGGCGCGGGGCAAGAGCGGCGGTTACCGCCTTGCAAGGCGCCCCGAAGATTGCACCGTTGCCGAGATAATTACCGCGGCAGAGGGCTCGCTGGCGCCCGTCTCCTGCCTGACCGGCGAAAAACCGTGCGAAAACGCCGACAAGTGCCTGTCGCTGCCGCTGTGGAGGGAGCTTGACGACGTTATAATGAACTTTTTGAATTCCAAAACGCTCGCCGACCTTTTAAAGTAAAACGGCGAAAAGTTAAGGCGTTGGATGGCACATATGTGCCATCCAACGCCTTTTTTATGTTTTTTAACCCGTCATTTCGACCAAGTGGATGCACGGCCGGCTTGCCCGCCCCCTGTCATTTCGACTAAGTGAGGCGGCACGCCGAACGCATGGAGAAATCTGACAGTATTGCTCGGTCGACGGAGCGCCCTGCGCAATTAATCCCGCCTCCTTCACGCGCGTTTACTGCTTGACTGCATCCTGCTTTTTGGTCTTTGACTTGCGGGATGTGGATTTTTTTGCATTCTCTTTGGCAGCCTGCTCTTCGGGCAGGAGTTCGGCGGGGATATCCACGGCGGGCGCGTGCACGGTGGTCTTTACCAGCTTGTGTTCGCGCTTTGCGCGGGACTTTACGCGCTGTTCCTCCTTCTTCTCCTCTTCGGTGCTGGCGTGATAGGGAACTTCGAACACTATCGCCTCGAAGGGGCGGAGGTCGAAGCTGAGCTTATACGGTCTGCCGTTGCACAGCTCTTCCTTTGCGTCGATTATAAATTCGCTGCCGTCGGGATAGGTGGAGAACACGCGCTTGTACTTGCCGTCTACGGGGGCGCCGACGCCGAAATCGTAGTAGTCGACGGGGGTCATGTTGACGACAAAGATCAATGCGTCGTTATAGTTCCAGGGGTTGCGGCGTATGAACGAGAATATTGAACGGTTGATGTCGCCGCTCTCGATCCATTCGAACGAGGACGTGCCTGTGTCATCGTGCAGCACGGGGCGCTCGCGGTAGAGCTT
This sequence comes from uncultured Clostridia bacterium, assembly GCA_944327465.1. Taxonomy (GTDB): domain Bacteria; phylum Bacillota; class Clostridia; order Christensenellales; family Borkfalkiaceae; genus Coproplasma. The sequence goes on from CALVHH010000006.1 coordinate 86,948, forward strand.
TAACAGTGCGCGCCAGCAGTCCATAACGTCCCTGTGACCGGGCTCGTTGCAGAGGTGCCAGTCGAGCGAGGCATTGTAGTTCCACTCGTTTTCCTGGGCAAAATCCTGACCCATGAAGAGCAGTTTTTTGCCGGGGTGACCCATCATCATCGTGTAGTAGCATTTGAGCGAGCCGAATTTGGACATGGCGTCGCCGGGCATCTTGCGCCACATGCTGCCCTTGCCGTATACCACCTCGTCGTGCGAAAGCACGAGGATATAGTGCTCAAGGAAGATATATTCGAACGTGTGCGTCATCAGCCAGTGATGGTACTTGCGATACACGGGGTCTTTTTTGACATAGCGCAGGGTATCGTTCATCCAGCCCATGTTCCATTTGAGACCGAAGCCCAGACCGCCCTTGGCTACGGGCGCGGTGACGCCTTCGATTATCGAGCTGTCCTCGGCGATGATGAACGCGTCGGTGCGGCTGCGGAGCATGGAGTTGAGGTGTTTGAAGAACTCGATGCTCTCGTAGTTGAGGTTGCCGCCGTCCCTGTTGGGGCGCCATTCGCTCCTGCCGAAGGAGTTGTAGAGCATTGCCGCAACGGCGTCGCAGCGCAGCGCGTCGATGTGATATTTTTCTACCCAGAAGAACGCCGAGGCGATGAGGAAATTCGAAACTTCGGGCTTGCCCAAATCGAACGCCTTGGTGCCCCACTCGGGATATTCCGCACGCAGCGGATCGCCGTATTCATAAAGCGGAGTGCCGTCGAAGTTGGCGAGACCGAAGTCGTCCTTGGGGAAGTGCGCGGGCACCCAGTCGAGGATGACGCCGAAGCCGTGCCTGTGCATGTAGTCGACGAAGTACATGAAGTCCTGAGGGCTGCCGTAGCGGGCGGTGGGGCAGTAGTAGCCCGTCACCTGATAGCCCCACGAGGGGTCGAAGGGATATTCGCATATGCCCATCACTTCGATGTGAGTGTAGCCCATGTATTCCATGTATTCGGCGAGCTCGTGGGCGAGGCGGCGGTAGTCGAGGAACTTGTCCGCATCCCACTTTTCAAGGTCCTTTTTCCAGCTGCCAAGGTGCACTTCGTACACCGCCATGGGCTTTTCAAGGTAGTTTTCGCCCTTCTTTGCGGCGAGATATTCGCCGTCGCCCCACTCGTAAGTATCGAGGTTGGTGACCACCGATGCGTTTGCGGGGCGCAGTTCGCTGCCGAATTCATAGGGGTCTATCTTCTGCACTTCGCTGCCGTCGGCGCGGACGATGAGGAATTTGTACTTTACGCCCTCGCACATGCCGGGCACAAAGAGTTCCCATATGCAGTCATCGACCTTTTCCATGATGTCGCGCCATGGCGTCCAGCCGTTGCCGTCCGAAACGACGCATACCGCCCGCGCCGAAGGCGCCCAGAGCACGAAGTGTACGCCGCGCACGCCGTCTATCTCGCGGATGTGCGCGCCCATCTTTTCATACAGTTTGTAGTGCGTGCCGTGATGGAAGAGATATCTGTCCAGCTCGCCGAAGAATTTGTTTTCCATTAAGCCTAAGCCCCCTTATCCGCCGTAGCGGTTTATTATAATTGAACGGCATATATGCGCCGTTTAATGCAATGTCAGATCACCGATTTGCCGTAGACGCAGCCGCTCTTGGGCGGCAGGGTGACGGTCATTCTGCCGAACTTTACTTCTATCATGTGTTCGGGCGGATAGTCGTCGTAGCCGACGCTGAAGTAGAGACCGACTGTATCCGTCCACGTGACGCCCGCCTCCCAGACGGGCAGCGAAAGGGTAATTTCCTTGTCGTTGTTGTTGACGACGACTATTGCCACGTCCTGGTCGTCGAAGCGGGCGTAGGCGATGTAGCCGTTGCCCGAGTCCAGCGCCTTGATGGAGCCCAGCCTTAAACAGTGCACCCTCTTGCGCATGGCGATAGCCGAGCGGTGAACTTCGAGAATGTCGGTATTTTCCGACCCCCAGGGATACGTCCTGCGGCAGTCGGGATCGGTCCAGCCCACCTGTCCCGCCTCGTCGCCGTAATAGAGCGTGGGGCTGCCTGGCCAGGTCATCTGAATGAGCAGACCCAGCTTCATGACTCTGGGGTCCACGTTGTGCAGCGCCGCTTCGGGTCCGTTCTGCGCCAGCGTGCCCGGCGTGCGGTTGGTGCGCGTTAAAAAGCGCGAATGGTCGTGGTTGGAGAGCTGATTTATGGCGCTGTCGAGCGAGGGACGGGGCAGCCGCGCCATGTTCTTGTTCATGTCATTAAAGAACGCCGCGCCGTTGTTGTACTTGCCCGCGTCGAAGTATTCCGAATGCTTTTCCATGCCCGTAAGGAACCACGTTACGGGCTCCATGAAGGCGTCGTAGTTCATTACAGAATCCCACTCCTTGCCGTTGAGCCACGCCGAAGGGTCGCCGTAGTGCTCGGCAAAAATAAAGGACTGTGAGTTGGCTTTCTTGACCCTGCCCGTGAACGCCTGCCAGAACTTGTGATTGAACTGAGCGCTGTGACCGAGGTCGGCAGCCACGTCAAGCCGCCAGCCATCGGCGTTGTAGGGTGCGGACACCCACTTTTCGCCCACGGAGAGCACGGCTTCGCACAGCTCGGGGCTCTTTTCGTAGTTGAGCTTGGGCAGCGTTTCAACGTCCCACCAGCCTTCGTACTTGGAATGCGCCCCGCCTTTGGCGAAGTGGAAATACTTGCGGTAGGGGCTGCGCGCCGACTGATAGGCGCCCTTTTCGTAACCGGGCTTGTCGAGATATATGCCCTCCCTGTCCATCCACTTGTTGAATGAGCCGCAGTGATTGAATACGCCGTCTAAAATTACTTTTATGCCCTTTTTGTGCAGTTTTGCGACGAGCGAGGCGAAGTATTCGTTGCTCGCCTGCAAATTTTCCGCCGAAGTGACGCGGGTGATATACCGCGCCGCAAAGCCGTTGTGCGTTTCCCAGTGCTCCATGGCATACTCGCAGTCCTCCTTTATGACGGCGAGATGGGGGTCGATATAGTCGTAGTCCTGCGTGTCGTACTTGTGGTTGGAGGGCGAAACGAAGAGCGGGTTGAAATATATGCCCTCGACGCCCAGCGAGGCGAGGTAGTCAATCTTCTGCTCCACGCCCTGCAGATCGCCGCCGTAAAAGTTGCCCACATCGAGCGCGGCGATGGGCGCGTTCCAGTCCCAAACCTTTTTGACGTGCCCGCCCGTATAGTAATATTCGTTGTCGGTGACGTCGTTTTGGGGGTTGCCGTTGAAGAACCTGTCGGTGTATATCTGATAGAACACCCTGCCCTTTGCCCAGTCGGGCACGTCGAACCCCGGGATGAACGAAAAGTTATACTCGTCCTGGTTGTTGGTGACGGGACCTATGCGGTTATAGAACACCATGTCGTCGTCATCGGATATCTGAAAGTAATAGCTGATTTCGTTGGTGCCGACGCAGATGAAGTCGAAGTAATAATAATCGAATGTGTCCGTGCTCTCGGCACGCGCCTTATGCATTTCGTAGCGGCGCGCACCTATGCACACGTACACTTTGAGCGCGTCGTTTTTGAGTGTTCTGAATCTTAGCGTTACGTTGTCGCCCGGCTTCGGGGCGTAGGGCTGCTTATACTCGGTTGTTTCGTCGCTGAAGAGCGCATTTCGGTTTATCATAAAAAGTCTCTGCCGTCCTTGAAGCGCCGCCCGCGCACATCTTTCATGGCGGTGCGCATATAATAAAAATAAGCGCTGCTTAACCGATTAAAACTATCGGATATCGCAAAAAAATGCCTGATATATAATATTTTACTTTCTACAAAATTGTAACATACGCACGGGGCAAATGTCAATACTCAATTATCTATTTGGTGTGATTTTTTGCACATTTTGCTGTATTGCGCGGCAAAATCGAGGGGCGCGGCTTTCGCCGCGCCCCGCCATGTTTTTTATGACTCAATTTACTTGCCGTTTACCAGCTCTACGGCTTCCCTTGCCGCCTTTTCGATATCGGCGGGGGTGCCCTTCATCATCCAGCTGCCGCCGCAGGCGATTATCTTGTCGTATGCGAGATATTCGAGGATGTTTTCGGCAGAGATGCCGCCGGTGGGCATTATCTGCAGGTAGGGGAACGCGGCGCATATTGCCTTTATGGTCTTGAGCCCGCCGTAGTTGGAAGCGGGGAAGAACTTGAGTGTGGTGAGCCCCTTTGCTATTGCAGCCATCGCCTCGGTAGGGGTGACGATGCCGGGGAGATAGAGCATGTCGTGTTCTGCGCAGCAGTCTGCCACTTCGGGCGAGAAGCCGGGCGAAACTATGAACTGTGCGCCGGCGACTATCGCCTGTTCGCACTGGTTGCGGTTGATCACGGTGCCCGCGCCGATGAAGGCTTCGGGATAGTTCTTTACCGCAAGAGCGATCGCTTCGGCGGCGCACGCGGTGCGGAAGGTTATTTCTGCACAGGGAAGGCCGCCCTTGACGAGCGCTTCCATTTTGGGAAGAACTTCATCGATGCTGTTGAATACCACTACGGGTACTACTTTGGTCTTTTTTATGAGTTCGAGCTTTTGTTGAGTTGTCATTACTCTTCTGCCTCCTGAAATTTTTTCTGCTATTACAGTATAGCACAACCTTCACCGCATTGCAATATCTATTTTAAAATTAGCGCAAGAATTTGCGCCCCCCCCGCCCCGTCCGGGGCGGGCGCATACATGCGTCATTTTGCGGATACGAAGGATAAGACCTCATCGAACATTTTATCGGCGGTGACCGTTTTATCGAACCTGACGGGCTTGTCCTTGAGCGCGGCGAGCGAGGGCGGGACCTTCATCGCCGTGGCGGCGTGCAACCGCTTTATGCCCTTGAAGCTGTCCCTCACGTCGTTGCCCGTTACGGCATACAGCACGTCCTGGGGAAATTTGTAGGGGTTCGCGGTGGATACGACTATCATATCGGTGGTGTCCTTTTTGTTCTTTTCGAACCAGTCCACCGCCACTTTCATTGCGCAGCCGGTGTGGGTATCCATGGTGTAACCCGTATCGCAGAACACGTCGTACACCGTCTCCACCACCTCGTCCTCGTCCGCCCAGCCGCCGTCGAACGTCTGCGCTATCCTTGCCTGCTCTTCGGGGGTTATTCTGTACACCTTATCGGTCTTTAAAGCCTGCATGCGCTGCGCGGTGAGCGCGGCGTCCCTGCCCGAAACTTCGAAAAGCAGCCTTTCGAGGTTGGAGGAGATGAGTATATCCATAGAAGGCGAAGTCGTTTTATAGAATTCGCGGCGGGTATCGTATTCGCCCTTGGCAAGGAAATCGGTGAGGATGTTGTTCATGTTGGAAGCGCAGTGCAGCCGCCTTACGGGCAGACCCATGAGCTTTGCATAGTACGCGGCAAGGATATTGCCGAAGTTGCCCGTGGGAACGCTGAAATCTATCTGCGTGCCCTGCTCTATCTGCCCCGAGGAGACGAGGTCGAGATATGCCGAAAAATAGTACACCACCTGGGGCACGAGCCTTCCGAAGTTTATGGAATTTGCCGAGGACAGCAGATAGCCCCTCTTTTTGAGTTCGGCGGCACACTCAGCCGAATTGAATATGCCCTTTACCGCCGTCTGGCAGTCATCGAAGTTGCCCTTGACGGCGACGACATTGACGTTGGAGCCGTCCTGCGTGCACATCTGCAGCTTCTGCATCTTTGAAACGCCGTCGTTGGGATAGAATACCATTATCTTGACGCCTTCGGCATCCCTGAAGCCTTCGAGCGCCGCCTTGCCGGTATCGCCCGAAGTTGCAACGAGGATGAGGATATCCTCCTTTATGCCCATGATGCGGCAGCCCTCCTTTAAAAGATAGGGCAGAAGCGTGAGCGCCATGTCCTTGAACGCACAGGTGGGACCGTGGAAGAGCTCTAAAATATACACGCCGTCATCTATCTTTACAAGGGGCGCGGGATCGCCTTCGAAGCGGGAATACGCCGCCTCGCACGCCTTTAAAAGTCCGTCGTAATCGTATTCGTCAAGGTATTTGTGTATTATCTTTGCGGCACGCTCGGCATAGCTCATGGAGAGCATCTCTTCAAGCTCCGCAGCGTCTACGACGGGAAACTTTTCGGGCACGAACAGTCCGCCGTTGGACGAAAGCCCCTGAACTATTGCCTTTGCGCCGCCGACCTTTTCGCCGCCGCGTGTACTGATGAAATTCATAATTACTCCTCGTGTATATTAACGCAAGTCTTGCCTTGGGCGGCTGCGACTTGCCGTTAGTTGAGGGCGCTGCCCTCTGCGGCGCAATCTTAAGCGCCCTACATTCAATAAATTGCGCCGCATTCACCTGCTCAGGCGCAGGTATGCGCAAATTGGGTCGCGCTTTTCGGCGGAATGAATCCGCCTTGCGCACGTTAAATATTTAGCAACGCATGTCTTGCCTTGGGCGGCTGCGACTTGCCGTTAGTTGAGGGCGCTGCCCTCTGCGGCGCAATCTTAAGCGCCCTACATTCAATAAATTGCGCCGCATTCACCTGCTCAGGCGCAGGTATGCGCAAATTGGGTCGCGCTTTTCGGCGGAATGAATCCGC